>JBGOZF010000012.1:0-77104 GCA_041480065.1 Rhodocyclaceae bacterium | reverse complement strand
TGGTGGAATTCATCGAGGGCGATCCCGACCGCCCGATCATCGTCGCCAGCCTCTACAACGGCCAGGACGACCAGCCCTTTGCCGCCGGCATCGACTCCGGCGTCAATCATCCGGGCGTCATCTCCGGCTACCACACGCCCACGCTGGACAACTCCGGCTACAACCAGTGGCTGACCGACGATGCCGGCGGACAACTCCGACAGCGGGTCATGTCCAGCACCGCATCGACGCAACTCAACCTCGGCTACCTGATCCAGCAGTCCGCCAACTCCGCCAACCGCGGCGCCTGGCGCGGCGAAGGGTTTGAGCTCGCCACCGACGGCTGGTCGTGCCTGCGGGGCGCCCAGGGCCTGCTACTGAGTTCCTGCGCGCGGCCCAATGGTGCCTCGACGCAACTGGATACCGCCGAAGCGAAATCGCAACTGAAGGCCGCGCAGGAGTTGGGCAAGGCCTTATCTGACTCTGCCAGCACACAGAAAGCCTTGAAGCTTGCTGCCCACGATCCGGGCAAGGCGGTCGAGTCGCTGATCAAGACCCTCGATCCTGCCCAGGAGGGCAAGTACGACGGCGCCATCGGCGGGCAGGGGGCCACCAAACCCACCGGCGGTGCCCGAAGCGGCGGCGATCCGGTCGAGCGCTTCGCCACCCCGATCGTCCTGGCCGACACGCCGGCCAGCATGCTCTTCGCCACTCCGGCCGCCAGCACACTCTTTGCAGGGCGAACCCTGATCGGGGTGTTTCGGAACGACGCGCAGATTTCGGTCGCGCATACCTTCTCGAATGTCTCGGGCCAGACGACCAGCCTCTACACCCATTCAGGCGGCATCCAGACCATCGCCGCCAACGGCCCCATCAGTCTGGAGGCGCACACCGACAGGCTCGAAGTGCTGGCAGACAAGAGCGTCACGGTGACCAGCGTCAATGACGAAATCGAGATCCTCGCCCAGGAGAAGATCCGCCTGGTTGCCGCGAAAGCCGAAGTGGTGCTCGACGGCGGCAACATCACCTTCAGGTGTCCCAATACCTGGTCGGTGAAGGGGAGCAGCCATGCGTTTACCGGGCCGGCAAGTGATGCGGCGCAACTGCCCATGCTGCCGCAGGACCGTGTACAAGGCATGTTCCAAGAGCGCTTCGTTGCGCGCGATCACGAGACCGGCGCCATCCTTCCCACGCGACCCTACGAGGTCACGATGGCTGATGGCGCCAAATTCCGCGACCGGTCCGATGCCGACGGCAAGACCCAGCGCGTCGTCACGCCTGCCGCCCAGCCCGTCTCGGCCGCGCCTCTGCCTGACGAATCGCTGCTGGCGCTCTTCCAGGGTCAATACTGGGACAAGCGCGGTGCCGATCCGCTGACACTCGATTTCCTCAAGCGCCCCAAGCGCAACATTGACGAAGCCTGACCATGGCCGACGACAAACGTACCGCCACCCCTGCCGACGCGACCAAGCGCACCACCACCAAACCGGAGGCCACCGACGTCGTCATGCCGGTGACCGATCCCATCGATCTCTGGTACTTGTGCGAGAAGGTGACCTACGCCAACGCCAACCCACTGTCGCGTGCCGACGGAGTGGTGATGTACCAGCGCGTGGTGACGCAATTGATCCGGCTTGACTGCGATTTCTTCAACTACGCGTTTCCTTATGCTGGTGAAGTGGGCTACGACATGACGCAGGCGCCGCCGGCACCGATCATGAGCCGGAAGGAGTCGCATCGCCCCAGCCAGTTCCCGCTTTCGCAATACCGGGCGATCAAGGAGGGATTCCTCCAGAAGCCTTTTGCGCCCTGGCTCGAGGTCGACAAGGAACTGCTGAGTCTGGGCGAACTGGAGGAAGGTCTGACTCCGGAGGATCGCGCTGATCAGCCGCGCCCCTTCCAGGGCGGAAAGGGCATGTTCCGCATTCCCGACGTGATCCGCATGATCAACTTCACACTGTCCGGCAAGCCGCAGTTCAGCCAGCCGAACATCTACAACGTCATCGAGATCAAGTTTGCGGGGGATAGGTTGAGGGAAGAACAAGTCCGAGACTACCGAAAGATTGCAGGCAACCGGAACAACTTCCGCCTGCTGCAAACCAACATGTGCGACGGCAGCGAGCGCCGCACGCGCGAATGGGTGCGGGCCGCGGCGAAGGAGCCGGTCTACATGCCGGTCGGCAAGGCCATGGAACGTGCGGCCCGCCGGCGCAACGGCATGGCGATCATCCCCGAATACGAACTGCTGGTCGACGCGATCGACCGGGAGCATCAGGAAGTGCGCCGGGTCATCACTCCCGGCGGGGATCTGCCGAAGAAGGCCCCTCCGTGGCGCTGCTCGGTCGATCCGCCCAAGGAGGAGACCACCACCTATCTGAGCGCCGGCCCCAGTGTCGAGGAGGAAGCACGCCGCCGTCGCGAAAACGAGAGAAGAGTCGCGGGGCTGGAATTGACCTTGATGGCTCCATTCGTCGTCGCTGCTGGCGCTACGATCGCGATCGGCGCCCCGATCGTGTTGGGCGGCGGTTCGGCGGCTGAGCCGCTGATTATCGCGAGAACAGGGGCGAAGGTGATCCCCTTCGCCCGCGTACTGCGCCCGGTAGCGGCGGCCACGGGCGCTGCCGCCACGGTCGAGAAGCTGGCCGCGCAGCCGGCCGATCCGCCTCAGCAAGAGCAAACCGTATATGCTCTTCCGACCACCTACGTCTACTGGCCCGACTGAGATTGCCCATGAGTTTCTTTGACGATTTCGACGAGGCGCGCCACCAATTCACCATCGGCGACGCCAAGAAGCCGGAACTCAACGTGCTTCAGGTCGGTTTGGTGGGAGTCTTCTTTCTCGACAAGGGCTACCAGCGGCGGGACGTTATTGCGCAGGCGCTGGAACTTTACGCCGAGCGATACGGCGACAAGTTGAAATGGGGTTACTTTGGCGAGAATATGAAGAAGCGGATATGGGACACCAGCATGTTGGCCCAATGCTTGGACTACATTCGCACCGAAAGCCCCATGGAGTATGCGAACTTCCTTTGGTCCTCGTCCCACATCGGATTCGGCTACGTGGGTGATTACGCCCTCGACGCCGTTTCTCCCGCCGGCTGGTTCGAGGACGTTCATAAGACCCTAACATACCTGCGCTTCTATCTCCCGGTCGAGGAACTGAAGCCGGGCGCAGTCGAAATAGAGACCTCGCTGTTGCTACGCATGTGCGACCTTCTGCAGCCGCTGCATGGTTACTTCGGGTTGGGCTTCCAGAACTGCTACGAGCACGAAGACTATCAGCACATGGAATACGAACTGGCGGAGGAGTTCCGCGCCGTCGATGTTGGCCACCCACTCGGCCGCGACGAACTCCGCGCCGGGTTCAAGACCGTCAATTGGTACACGGTTCTCGACCAGCAATGGGTCGACAAACTAGGCGGCGCGGATGCCGTTCGCGCGCAACTGTCCGACCCGCGTATCGCCCTTCTACCTTACAGCCATGGCCTCGCGGTCCGGGCTGGCGACTGGCCGGAACTCGGCTGGATCAAGAAGAATCCGTACCCCGAGCTTTACGTCAAGGTCAATCAGGCGCTCAAGCCCGTGCGCGTGCCCGAACTGCAATCGCTGCACTACGGTTCCATCGCCGGCGAGATACGTTTCAACCCGCGCACCAGCAACGAGTGGTTGCGCCGTTTCGACAACCCGCCGCCGCCACCAACGGAGCGGCAGCGCCCGAAGCTCGTCAAGACGGCGCCCGACGCGCCTGCTGGCCCGCGCCTGCGCTGTCCCGGTGGCGATGCTTGCCCGAAGGAAGGCTACTGGCTCACTCCGGCGAAAGCGGACTCCCGCCGCCTCTTCAAGGAAGGGGAGGTCATGCCCCGCTTCGACGGCGACTACGGCGAAACGATCTGGCAGTGGTCACCCGATCAGTCCTGACGGACTGAGAACAGACTGCGGGCTACGTTAGAGCCGACACATGCCCCGCGGCATACCGAACACCGATCCGGCCATGTACTGTATTCACCCGTGCGTAAAGCGAGGGCTTCCGTGCTGGGAGGTTATCGTCCGTCGCTGGGGCAAGTACCACCGGAAGTATTTCGGCCATGGCGCCCATGGCGGAGAGGCCGGAGCGCTACGGAAAGCCCAGGCTTGGCGAGACGAAATCGTCGAGCGCTATCCGCCGATGACCAAGCGCGATCGGCGGTCGATCCTGCAGTCGAACAACAAGTCTGGGGTCGCCGGCGTACGCCTGGATCGGCGTACCGCGATTCACTACTGGATCGCAGAAACGCGATTCGCGGACGGGCGCAAGATGTGCCGGCGGTTCAGAGTCGACATTCTTGGCTCCGAGCAAGCCAAGCAACGGGCGATCGAGGAACGGGCGAGGCAACTCGAACAGGTAACGGGTTTGCACCTCTGGTTAGCCCCGCCTGAGGTCGTGGCGAAATTCGAGGAGCGATTGGCGGACAACTGAGCAGGGTGCAGAAGCAAGGCTATTTCAGCCGTAGCAAACTATGGGCTACGGTATTGCAGACTTTGTGCCCGTATTCGACGTGTCGGCTCGCACGTCGTCGCGATCGAGGTTTGCGAAGGCAGGTCGACGGCAACCCGTTAGAATCGCTGTTTTGCATCGTAGCCCTGGATTCGTCATGGCCGACATCGAAGTCAAAGCCTCCAATTTCATCCGCAACATCATCGACGCCGACCTCGCCGGCGGCAAGTACGCGCCGCGCCGCTGGTCCGGCCGGCCGGGTCCGGGTCCGCAGCAACTAGCCGGCGCGCCCGATCCGGCAAGGATACGCACCCGCTTCCCGCCCGAGCCCAACGGTTACCTGCACTACGGCCACGCCAAGTCGATCTGTCTCAACTTCGGCCTTGCGCTCGACTACGATGGCCAGTGCCACCTGCGCTTCGACGACACCAACCCGGAGAAGGAAGAGCAGGAATACGTCGATTCCATCGTCGACGCCGTCAAGTGGCTCGGCTTCGACTGGAACGACAATCTCTATTACGCCTCCAACTACTTCGACTTCATGTACGAGGCGGCCGAATACCTGATCACCGCCGGCCATGCCTATGTCGACTCGCAGAGCGCCGATGAAATGCGCGCCAGCCGCGGCACGCTGACCGAGCCCGGCCGCAACAGCCCGAACCGCGAGCGCAGCCCGGCGGAGAACCTCGATGTGTTCCGCTCTATGCGCGCCGGCGAGTTCGCCGATGGTGCCCATGTGCTGCGCGCGAAGATCGACATGGCCTCGCCCAACATCAACCTGCGCGACCCGGCCATCTATCGCATCAAGCGCGCGACCCACCACAACACCGGCGACAAGTGGTGCATCTACCCGATGTACACCTACGCCCATCCGATCGAGGATGCGCTGGAGAACATCACCCATTCGATCTGCACGCTCGAATTCGAAGACCAGCGCCCCTTCTACGACTGGCTGCTCGACAAGCTCGCCGAAGGCGGCTTGCTGGCGCGGCCGCTGCCGCAGCAGATCGAGTTCGCGCGCCTCAACCTTTCCTATGTCGTGCTCTCGAAGCGCAAGCTGATCCAGCTCGTCGAAGAGAAGCACACCGACGGCTGGGACGATCCGCGCATGCCGACGCTGGTCGGCGCGCGCCGGCGCGGCTTCACGCCCGAAGGCTTCCGCCATTTCGCCGAGCGCATCGGCGTCTCGAAGGCGGATTCCTGGATCGACATGAGCGTGCTCGAAGAGTGCATGCGCGAGCACCTAAACGAAACCGCGCCGCGCCGCATCGCCGTGCTCGACCCGCTGACGCTGGTCATCGACAACTACCCCGAAGGGCAGGAAGAGCTTTGCGAGGCGCCCAACCATCCACAGAAGCCGGAATGGGGCAAGCGGCCGGTGCCGTTCTCGAAGGAGCTGTGGATCGAACGCGAAGACTTCGCCGAGACGCCGCCCAAGGGTTACTTCCGGCTCTTCCCGGGCAACATGGTGCGGCTGCGTTACGGCTTCGTCGTCAAGTGCATCGGCTGCGACAAGGATGCCGCCGGCAACGTGACGGCTGTGCATTGCGAATACCTGCCGGAAACCAAATCCGGCACCCCCGGCTCCGACAGCGTCAAAGTCAAGGGCAACATCCACTGGGTGTCGGCCAAGCACGCCTACCGTACCGAGGTGCGGCTCTACGACCGCTTGTTCTCCGCCGAGAATCCCGGCGCCGGCGGCCGCGACTTTCTGGCCGACCTGAATCCCAACTCGAAGAAGATCATCAGCGCCTACGTCGAACCGGCAGTGAAGAACGCCCTGGCCGAAGAGCGCTTCCAGTTCGAACGGCACGGCTACTTCGTCGCCGACCGGGTGGACTCGAAGCCCGGCGCGCCGATGTTCAATCGTGCGGTGACGCTGAAGGACTCCTGGACCAAGGGCAAGTAGCGCACGCCTGGCGCCGTTCGCGTCCGCCAGGCGCGATTCGTCGCAAAATGTCCCGCCGCGCCGCCGGATGCGTAGGATGAACCTGGAAAGAGCAGTTCACCGCCAAGGACGCAAAGGACGCCAAGAAAGACAAGGCGTTTGACTTCTGGACATCTTCACCTGTGGAGTAATTCCCCGGGATTTCAAGATCGCCTTCCTTTGCGTCCTTTGCGTCCTTTGCGGTGAATGAATTCGGGCTGTTGCCATAAAGGCTCCTCATCACGGGAGAAGGCGATGAATACAACGAGTCCGCCGGCCATTGCGCTCGCCGGCATCGTCAAGCACTACCGGATGGGCGAGGAAGATGTCCCGGCCCTGAAGGGCATCGATCTCACGGTGCCGACGGGCGCCTTCGTCGCCGTGCGCGGCCCCTCGGGCAGCGGCAAGAGCACGCTGCTCAATATCTGCGGCCTCATCGACGGCTTCGACGCCGGCAGCTACCGACTCGCCGGCGAGGACGTCGGCACGCTCGATGAGCGCGCCCTCACGCTGATCCGGCGCCGGCGCATCGGTTTCGTCTTCCAGAGCTACAACCTCGTTCCGGTAATGAGCGTACGCGACAACGTCGAGTACCCGCTGCTGCTGGCCGAACTGCCGGCCGCCGAGCGGCGCGCGCGGGTCGACGCCATCCTCGAACAGGTAGGCCTCACCGGTCTGGCCGAGCGCCGGCCCGACCGGCTTTCAGGCGGCCAGCGCCAGCGCGTGGCGATCGCCCGCGCCCTGGTGAAGTCACCGACGCTGGTGATCGCCGACGAGCCGACCGCCAACCTCGACACAACCACCGCCAGCCAGGTCATCGGCTTGATGAAGGCCCTCGGCAAGCAGCACGGCGCCACCTTCCTGATCGCCACCCATGATGATCGCATGACAGCGCAGTGCGACGAAGTGCGCGCGATGACCGACGGGGTACTCCAATGATGGCCCTGCGTCTTGCCTGGCGCAACGTGCTGCGCAACCGGCGCCGTTCGCTGGTCACCATTCTGATCGCCACCGTCGGCTGCATGTCGGTGCTGGTCGCCAGCGGCTTCGCGCTCTACACCTACGATATGCTGCGCGACAGCTCCGCTCGTGAGTTCGGCCATATCACGATCGCCGGCAAGGAGTATTTCACGCGCGACGAGGAAACGCCGATGCAATACGGCATCGACGACTACCAGCAACTCGCCGCCAAGCTGAAGTCCGATCCACACGTGCGCCGCGTGCTGCCGCGCGTATCACTGTCGGGGCTCATCTCCAACGGCGACAAGTCGGTGATCTTCCTCGGTATCGGTGCCGATGTGGTGGCCGAAGCCCAGGTGCGCGGACAGTTTCTGAAGCTGGTGGAGGGCACCTTCGCCGCTCCGGAGGGCACGCTGCCCGCCGTGCTGCTCGGCGCCGACCTTGCCAAGAGCCTCAACGCCAAGCCCGGCAGCGGCCTGACACTGCTCGCCACCACCACCTCGGGCGGCATCAACGCCGTCGACGTGATGGTGACCGGCATCGTCTCCACCGGCTGGCGCGAAGTGGACAAGCGTCTGGTCTACACGCCGGTCGCCGCCGCCCAGCACCTCTTGATGAGCGAGCGCGTCAGCACGCTTTCCGTCTACCTCGACAGCATCGACGCCGTGCCTGCGGCCTACGAGAAGCTTGCCGCAGCCGATGCCGCCCATGCCTACAAGCCGTGGTGGGAGCAGGCGTTCTACTACGATTCGGTGCGCGGCCTCTACGACCGCGTCTTCGGCCTGCTCGGCCTGATCATCGCCACGCTGGTGCTTTTCTCCGTGGCCAACACGCTGGCCATGGCCGTGGTCGAACGCACGCGCGAGATCGGCACGCTGCGGGCGCTAGGCGCCCTGCCCGAGGAGATCGTCGGCCAGTTCCTGCGCGAAGGCGCGCTGATCGGCGTCATCGGCGCCGCCGCCGGCACCTTGCTGGCCGGCGCCGTGGTGCTGGCCTCGCCACACATGGGCCTGCAGATGCCGCCGCCGCCGGGACGCTCGATCGGCTATCCTCTGCTGGTGAATGCCTCGCTGCCGCTATACCTGATCGTCGATGCCGCCATCATCGTCCTCTGCGCCGTCGCAGCCTGGGTAGTCAGCCGCAAGGCGGCTCGCAAGCCAATCGTGGAGGCACTCGCCCATGTGTAGGTTCATTTTCGTGGCCCTCGTCGTCCTGGCCGCCAGGAATGCCATGGCCGCCGACAGCATCGCACCCCTGCTCAAGCAGGCGGACGCCTTCCGCCTGCCGGCCGAATCGGTGCGCGTGGAAACCCATGTCGAGCTCTACAAGAACAACGCGCTCGACAAGGAGCGGCTCTACACGGTGTATGTGAAGCCCGGCCGGCGTTCGCTGGTGCTGATGAAGTCGCCCAGCGAGATCGGCCAGAAGGTGCTGATGCTGGCCGACCAGTTCTGGCTCTTGATGCCTGAGAGCCAGCGCCCGCTGCGCATCACCGCGACGCAGAAGCTGCTCGGCGAGGCTTCCACCGGCGACATCGCCAACATGACCTGGAGCGAAGACTACGACGGCCAGATGGTCGGCGAAGTCGACTGCCCGGCGCCGCCGGCCGATTTCCCGGAACTCGCGGCGGCCACAAAACCGCGCCGCTGCCTGCGCCTGGATCTCGCCGCCGCCCGCAACGGCGTCACCTACGCCCGCGTCGATCTGCTGCTGGAGAAGACGAGCCGCATGCCGGTCAAGGCCGACCTCTACGTCGGCTCGGGCAAGCGCGCCAAGGAAGCCTGGTACGCGCCGAAGTCGGTCGATGGCCAGCCGCGCATCATGGCCATGCTTTTGCTCGACGACATCCAGCCGAACCGGCGCACGGTGATCCGCTACCGCAGCATCGTCGCCAAGGAGGCGCCCGACGAGTTCTTCAACCCGGCGGCTCTGGTGCGCAATACGCTTACGGGATGGTAGCCAGGACAGGCGCCGCCTTGCTGCTCTGCGCCTGGGCTGGCGCCGCCGGTGCCTGGGAGTTCCATGGCGCGGTCAGCGTGGCGCCCGAGTTGCTGAGCGACAACGCGGCGAGCCCTTACTTCGTCGGCCCGCCGACGGTCGCGCTGCCCCATCGCGCTTCGCGCCAGGACATCGAGCTGCGCGTGCAGGAAGGTGGCTTCAATGCTCAGGGCATCCTGCGCCAGCAGGTGGCCGAGGCTGCGCGACCGGAGTACCACGGCATCGCCAACCAGTTCTACTACGATGGCGAACTCGCGCCCGGCCTCGGCTGGACGGCGGGCAAGAAGGTGCTGTCCTGGGGCGTCGGCTTCGGCTTCAAGCCGCTCGACGTCGTCCAACGGGAGAACCGCCGCAGCATCAATCCGCCGCCGCTGGTCGGCCAGCCGCTCATGGTCGTCGAGCGCTTCACCGCCACCGATGCTCTGACCTTGGCCTGGGTACGCCCCGGCCGGGGGCGCGGTGACACCGACGCCGACGACTCGGCCCTGGCGCTGCACTGGTACCGGCTCGCCGGCGGTGACGACCTGCACGCTGTCGCGCGGCTATCGAGCCGTCGTGGTGTGGAAGTGGGCGCCGGCGCCACACACGTGATCGGCGACGAGTGGTCGATCTACGCGGCAGCGCTGTACTCGCAACGCTACCGGCTACGCCTCAACCCACTGGTCGACAACAACAGCCTGCTCGCGAGCGCGGACCCGACCGCCGAAACACTCAGGCGCAACAGCCTCAAGGCCGTTGCCGGCGCGCAATGGACCGGCGAGTCCGGCTGGAGCATGCTCGTCGAGGCCTGGTACGACGGCGACGCCTGGCGCCGCGCCGACTGGCAGCGCCTCGATGCCCTCACGGCGCGCCAGCGCGCTGCGGCCGCATTCGCGCCAAGCACTGCCATCGACGGCAACATCGCATGGTCCAGCCAGGCCTACCTGACGACCAATCTCTTGCGCGAGAACCTGTTGGCTCGCCTCTCCTATGACGATCGCGATGGCTTTAAGCCCTACGCGGAACTTCTGATCACGCCACGCGACCGCGGTCTGGCAACAACGGTCGGTGCCAGCCTCGAAGGCAATCGCCAGCGTGTATCCTTCGGCCTGCGCCAGCTCGGCGGCGCCGCCGATTCCGCTTACGCCCAGGCGCCGATCCGGCGCTCGCTCTGGGCCGAATGGCGCTTGGCAATGTTCTAGGGCCTGTTCACGCTATGACCCGGATGCCGCTGGCCAAATTGCTACAGGAACTGGGGTTGGCGCTGGCGTACAACACGGCCGTCGGGCTGTACCTGACGGCCGTGACCAGCTACAGCCTGTCGACCAATCTCATCTACACGCAGTTCGTTGGTCTTGCCATCTACGCCGCCATGCGCGGTTCCTGCCAGCTCTTTGACCAGCCGCGGCCAGGCTGGGGCAACGCCGCACTCAGCATTCCACTGGGGGGCTTCGTCGGTTTCGCGCTTGCCACCTGGGTCAAGGGCCTCACGCTCGACGAGGTGCTGCAGGCCTACCCCGATGTTGCATTGATCACAACCGCCACAGTACTGATCTTCGGCATCCTTGCCGTCTGGCACTTCCACGACGAAGCGTGCATGCTCGAAGCCCAGGCGGAAGCGCGGGCGGAACGGCTGCGCCGCAGCGAACAGGAGGCTCTGACAACGCGCACGGAACTGGCACTGTTGCAGGCGCAGATCGAGCCGCACTTCCTGTTCAATACGCTATCGAACGTTGTCGGCCTCATCGACACCGACCCGGCCGCGGCGCGCGGCATGCTTCTCGACCTCACCGCGCTTTTGCGCGTATCGCTGGCGCGCACTCGCCAGTCCGAGGTCACGCTCGGCGAGGAACTGGAATTGCTGCGCGCCTATCTCGGCATCATGGCCGTGCGCATGGGCGAGCGGCTGCGCTGGCACGTCGACGCAGAGCCGGACACGCTGGACACGCGCCTGCCGCCGCTGCTGGTGCAGCCGCTGGTGGAGAACGCCATCCGCCACGGCATCGAGCCGGCGCCGGCGGGCGGCGAACTGAGCATCCGCTGCCGGGGCAGCGACATGCTGGTCGTCGAAGTGGAGAACTCAGGCTGCGTCTTCGCCCCCGGCGCACAAGAGGGCATCGGCCTCGCCAACGTGCGCGAGCGGCTGCGCGCCTGCCATGGCGAGGGAGCGGCGCTCGAGCTGGAACCGCGCGAAGGCGGCGGCCTGACGGCCAGGATTCGGTTACCCTTCAAACTCCATGAGCCTGCGCCTGATCATCGCTGACGACGAACCGCCGCTGCGTGCCTGGCTGCGGCGGCTGCTGGCCGAAGTCGCACCCGATGCCGAGATCATCGCCGAGGCGGCCGACGGCGAGACGGCGCTCGCGGAAATCGAACGCCGAAGGCCCGACGCGGCGCTGCTCGACATCCGCATGCCGGGCCTTTCGGGCCTCGAAGTGGCGGCGCGCCTGACGCAGCCCTGTCGCGTCGTCTTCATCACCGCCTACGACGAATTCGCGGTGCAGGCCTTCGAGCAGGCCGCCGTCGATTACCTGCTGAAGCCGGTCACCGCCGAACGGCTGGCGAAGGCGATGGCCAGATTGGGCAGCAGCCCATCGCGCGTCGATCAGACCGACCTGCTGCGTCAACTGATCGACCGACTGGACAAGCCCGACCAGCCAAGGGCGCTGCGCTGGCTGCGCGTGGGCGACGCCGATGCGGTGCAGTTGATCGACGTTGCCCACGTGGACCGCTTCGAGGCGATGGACAAGTACACGACCGTATTCGCCGGCGAGCGCCAGTGGCTGATCCGAGTGCCGCTCAAGGAACTCGAGCAGCAACTCGACCCGGAGGCCTTCTGGCGCGTGCATCGCGGCACGCTGGTCCGCGTGGCCGCGATCCACCAGGTACGCCGCGATCTCATGGGCCGGCTCTGGCTCGATCTGCGCGGCGGCGACACGCCGGTGGCGGTGAGCCGCAGCCATGCCCACCAGTTCAGGCAGATGTAGCGCCATTCGATTAGACTATTACCTTCGTTGCACTTCCGGGATTCGCCGTGGCCCATCTGCCCGCCCTGCCCCGCTACTCCATCGGCGAGGAAATCGCCAACAGCGTCACCCATGGCACGGGCATCGTGTTGGCCGTCGCCGGCCTTGCGGTGCTGACGGCTTTCGCCGCCCACAACGGCAATGCCTGGCATGTCGTCGCATGCAGCATCTTCGGCGCTGCCCTGGTTCTCTGCTACACGACGTCGACGCTCTACCACAGCATCCAGATCGAGCGGGTGAAGCGTGTCCTGCGCGCACTCGACCACTCGGCGATCTTTCTGCTCATCGCCGGCACTTACACGCCCTTCACGCTGGTCAGCCTGCACGGGGCATGGGGCTGGTCGCTGTTCGGCGTCATCTGGGGCCTGGCGGTCGTCGGCATCGCGCTGCGACTGCTGCTGAAGGGACGCCTGCACGGCGTGGTCGTCGGCCTCTACGTCGCCATGGGCTGGACCATGGTCGTGGCAACACGGCCGCTGATGGAGCATCTCGCGCCCGGCGGCCTCGCGTTGCTGGCGGGCGGCGGCCTCGTCTACACGGCCGGCGTCATCTTCTACCGGTGGCGACGGCTGCCTTACCACCACGCGATATGGCATGGCTTCGTGCTGCTCGGCAGCGCGCTGCACTTCTTCGCCGTGCTGTTCTACGTCATCCCCTGGCCCGACGCCGGCGGCGCCTGAACCCTACTCCCGCGACCACCATGCGCATCATGATCGTCGAGGATGACCCCTTGCTCGGCGAAGGACTGCTGGCCGGATTGCGACTTGCGGGCTTCTCGGCGGAATGGGTGCGCGACGGCCAACCCGCCCTGGACGCGCTTCGCGCCGAACAGTTTTCGGCCGTCGTGCTCGACCTGGGCCTGCCGCGCATGTCCGGCCTCGATCTGCTGCGTCACCTGCGGCGCGAGAAGCAAGCGGTGCCGGTGCTGATTTTGACGGCCCGCGACAGCCAACAGGATGTCATCAGCGGGCTCGACAGCGGCGCCGACGACTACCTGGTCAAACCCTGCGATCTCGGCGAGTTGGCGGCCCGGCTGCGCGCGCTGGTCCGCCGCTCGGTGGGCATCACCAGTTCCCGCTTCGAACACGGCGAATTGGCGCTCGATCAGGCTGCCCGGACGGTGGAATACCAGGGCAAGCCGGTCGACTTGTCGCCGCGCGAGTTCGCGCTGCTGGAACAGCTCCTGCTCAACGCCGGCCGCGCGCTGACCCGCAGCCGACTGGAAGAGACGCTGTATCCCTGGGGCGCCGAAATCGAGTCGAACGCCCTCGATGTGCACATCCATCACCTGCGCCGCAAGCTGGCCCCCGACCTGATCCGCACCGTGCGCGGCGTCGGCTACCTGATCCCGAAATGAGGCGGCCGGCCAGTCTGCATGCCCGGCTGCTGGCGGGCACCCTGGCACTGGTTGGCATCTTCTGGCTGATCCTGTCGCTTGTGGCCTGGCAGTCGGCCGTATCCGAGGCCGAGCAACTGTTCGACGACGAACTGGCCCAGACCGCAAGCCTTCTGGCCGGGCTCGCCGGCCACGAGTCCCACGAACTGGAAGCCGACCTGCCCAAGCCACCCTACGTCGCCGACGTGGCATTCCAGATCTGGGAGAACGGCTCGCGCCTCGCCCTGCGGTCCGAAACGGCGCCGACAACACGGCTGTCCCCGGTCGACAAGGGCTTCTCCGACCAGGGCGACTGGCGGGTATACAGTCTCTGGGACGACGACGAGCAGAACCTGATTCAGGTCGCCGAATCGCGCCAGGCACGGTTCGCCGTCAGCCGCGTGCTCGCGCGGCACTTGATGACGCCGATCGCCATTGCCCTGCCGATGCTGGCACTGGCTTTGGTGTTTCTGATCAAGTCGTCCCTGGCTCCTTTGTCGCATCTGGCCGATTCCATCGGCAGCCGTTCGCCGGAGCGGCTGGAGCACATACCGGTCGCGGAGGCACCGAGCGAACTGGTGCCGATTCTCGACCGCCTCAACCTCCTGCTGTCGCGCGTCGGCGATTCCCTGTGGCGCGAGCGGCGCTTCACTGCCGATGCAGCGCACGAACTGCGCAATCCGCTTGCAGCCATGCGGGTTCACGCCCAGGTCGCCCGCGCCAGTCAGAACTACGACGAACGGACCGTCGCTCTCGACAGCGTCGTCGTGGCGATCGACCGCACCAGCCACCTGATCGACCAGTTGCTGACCCTCGCCCGGCTCGACGCCGAAAACCTGGCCGGACGCTTCAGCGCCTGCGATCTGCACCACCATGCCGTCGACATACTGGCGGTCGAAGCCAATGCCGCCCTCGCGAAATCGGTGAGTCTGGAACTTGTCGATGGACCGACGGCCGAGGTTCACTTCGAGCCGACATTGCTGGCAGTCATGCTGCGCAACCTGGTCGACAACGCGGTCCGCTACAGCCCGGCCGGCGGGCGCGTGCGGGTGCGCGCCGGCGCATCGCCGACCGGCGAAGCCCTAATCGAAGTGACCGACGAGGGGCCGGGCATTGCGCCCGAGAAACGCCAGCGCGTGCTCGACCGCTTCTACCGCATTCCCGGCAGCACCGAATCCGGCTCCGGACTCGGGCTGGCCATCGTCGCCCGCATCGTCGAACTGGCCGCCGCCAAACTGGAACTCGCCGACAACCCCGATGGGCCGGGGCTGTGCGTGCGGGTGCGATTCACGCCGATACCCGCCTGAAGGCCGTTCAAGCCTAGCCAGACCCCGGGTGACACGCCTGGCAATCGGCCAGCGACTTGACGCGGCCCTTGCGCCACATGCGGATGGCACCTTGGTGCTTGCGCTCGAACCAGCCGGTGGCCGTGATGCGCGGCAACTCGTCGCCGCTGCCGAAGAACATCGCCTTGCTGCCATTGCGCTCGAGAAAAGCCGAGATTTCCGAACGCACCCGCTCGTCGAGGCTGGCGTCGGCGCCGTAATGCCGGTCCAGCTTGCGCATGATCAGTTGCCAGTCTTCGGCCGGCAGCATGCCGGGCGGGAAAGCCATGTGACAGACACCGCATTCGCTGCGCCAGGCGGCGTTGTCTTCGGCAATGCGCCAAAGGTCATCGTGGCCGATGGCCGGCGTCGCTGCCAAGACCAGCAGCAAAACGGGTATCCAGGTGACTCTTGCCATCGTTCGGACTCGCGATATCTAGCTAAGGTACTGCCTATCCCTTAAGGGAGCCTTAGCGGCGGCGGACGACGCGCCGGTCTCCGTCCCGAAGTGTCGGCGCACGCATTCGTCGAGAAGCTCCCGGATATCGTCTTCCGTGCAGTGTTCCAGACGGTCGAAGATATCGCGCGCCATGGGCAGGAACACATCCATCACCGCCGGATCGAAATGCGTCCCCGTCTCCCTGACCAGGACCGACATCGCCGCATCGAGGCTCATCGCCTCCTTGTACGGCCGCTTCGAGCACAGGGCGTCGAAGACGTCGGCGACGGCGAATATCCTGGCCTCGAGCGTGATGTCGTTGCCCGACAGCCGGCGCGGATAGCCGGAGCCGTCCCATTTCTCGTGATGCCCCGCGACCACCGCATTGGCGCCATCGAGCCAGCCGACGCCGGTGACGATTTCCTCGCCCTGCCGCACGTGGCCGCGCATGATCGAGAACTCCTCGTCATCCAGCTTGCCGGGCTTCAGCAGGATCGCGTCGGTGATGCCGATCTTGCCGACGTCGTGCAGGAAGCTTCCCGCAATCAGGGCCTGCATCGCCGTACTGGCCAGGCCCATCTCTTCGCCGATGCGCGCCGCAATCCATGCCACGCGGTAGTTGTGGGCGCCGGTATCGGAATCCCGCTTGGCGATGGCGCGGCCGAGGGCTTCCATCATCGAGATCTGCGAGTCGAGTACCTCGCGCGCCTTGCGTTCGTTGTCCGCCGACAGACGCACGACCACCGGGTAGAGCGCCAGTCCGCACAAGACCGAAGCCAGGCAGACCATCACCGCCACTTGCAGCGAGTTGCCGACGATCTGGGACTTCTGCCAGTCGGGCACGACCCGCACGCCCTCGAAGTAGCCGGCGACCGGGCCGTTGGCGCCGTTGTCGACATCGCGCAGGGGCACGAAGACCCTGAGCACCCAGCGATCGCCATCGACATGAAGGCTCTCGTAGGCCGAATCCCGATTCCCCGGCGCCCGATGCGCCGGCAACATCGCCTCCACCGCCACGCCGGCCGGCGTCGACGCTTCGGCCAGCTTGCGGCCCTCACCGTCGTAGATCTCGGCGATGTCGAACAGGCCTCCGGAAATCATCGTCGCGGCAGCCGCCGCATGTTCCGAAGCATCCGGCCCCACCAGGCTGGCGGAATCCTGATGACGGAACAATCGCCTCGATTCCTCCACCGCCAGGGCGACGATGTTCTTTTCGGTGGTCTTGAGGGCGACGAACCACGCCAGCGGGCTGGCGACCGAGGCCGTCAGCACGCTGACCACGGCGATGCGCAGAGCGGTTCGCTTTCGTGATGAAGGGGACATGGTCGGTCGCCATCATATCGGCGGCCGGCCATCCGCTCAAGTCGTCATGCCCGGCGCTACTGCTTCGGCGGCGCCAACTGCGACATGTAGTCGGCAACCGCTTCCATATCCGTATCCGTATAGGACTTGATGACCTTGACCATGTCCGGATTCGAATTACGCCGGTCGCCGTCGCGAATGAACTGTACTTCGCGCAGCAGGTAACGGTAATGCTGGGCAGCGACCATGGGGTAGAACTTCTCGGACTTGCCCTCACCTTTGTCGCCGTGGCAGGTCACGCAATCCTTGACGTACAGTTCCTTGCCGCGAGCGAGGCTGGTACCCGGCCCCTTGCCGTTTGCGTCCGGGATCGGCAGCGCCGATATGTACGCCGCGATATCGGCGATTTCCATCGCCGATATCGCATGGTCGCCGATGAACGGGTCCATCTTCGGGTTGTTGCGACGGCCGGCGCGGATATCGGTCATCTGCTTGATCAGCACCGTGGCGTGCTGCCCCGCCAGTCGCGGGTACGAACCGCTGGTGCGGCCGACCGCGCCGGCACGATGGCAGCCCTGGCACGGCTCGAAGGAGATTTCACCGCGCAGGGGATCGCCCTTCGCCTTGAGGGCAATCAGCTTCTCGCCCCTCATCTCGTTCCACACCGGCGTACCGGAATCATCGGCTACCGCGAGCAACTGCGCCGAAGCCGACATCGGCCAAATCAACAAGACAATGATTACGTTCAGAAGCCTGGTCACGTCATTTCCTCCTGTTCCCGCAGCATGCGTTATTTTGCCCCAAGGCTGGCGATGTACTCGGCCACCGCCTTCATTTCCTGCTCGGTCATGCGCTTGGCGATCACGCGCATGTACCGGCTGACATCGTTGCTGCGATCGCCGCTGGCGAAGTTCTTCAACTGCTGCACCAGGTACTCGGGGTGCTGGCCCGCAAGCCGCGGGTAGACGGTGTGACCGACCGCCTGCGGTTGGTGGCAGCCGACGCAGGCAGGTACGCCGGTATCTTCGTTGCCATCGAGGTAGAAGTTCTTGCCCGTCTCCACCAGGGCCGCATCGCGCGCATCGCCGGCTTTCGGCTTCTGGCTGCTGAAGTGCGTCGCCAGCGGGGCAAGATCCTCGGGCTTCAGATTGGCGACGATAGGCGCCATGACATCGCTCTTGCGCTGGCCGGAGATGAACTCCTTCAACTGCTTGATGATGTAGGTCTCCTGCAGGCCGGCAATCTTGGGGAACATCGGAATCGCACTGTTGCCGTCATCGCCGTGACAGGCAACGCAGACGGTGGTGGCGAGGGTCTTGGCGTCCTCGGCGTTTGCCGGTGTGGCAAACGCTGCCGCCACGGCCAGTGCGGCCGCAAACCAGAATACGCCCCGGCCCGGCCTGCCCTTTTGACTGTAGTCTCGATCAGCGTTTTTCAATTTTCAACTCCTCCGGCAGGGTGTTGCGATGTAGTTCTCACAACTTGTACTGAAGAAAGACGCCGACAATGTTGGCGTGGTAGTTCTGCGGACCGGAATCGAGCAGCAAGGTGCCGCTGTCGTACGCGGCAACGGCATTCTTGATCACGCCGTCGTAGTGCCAGTCCTTGACCCTACCGATCTCGAAGCGGTCGAACAGCCGCACCGACATGCGCTTGTCGATCGGGATGATGACGTTGACGCTCAGGGTGTGCTGGACGAAGGTCATGCTCGGCAGCGCACTGCCGGCAATCGCGGCCATCGCAAGCTGCGTTGCAGCAGTGCCCGAAAGCGCGGTGCTGCCGTATGCATAGCTGATATCGGTCTTACTGCTCGAATAGGTATAGTCGATTCCAAGCTTCACCCTGCCGAGATCCTTCTGGAATCCCAAGCCGAACACATCGTTGCGGTCGTTCGTATCCGACGTCCAGGCGTCCGACGCCGGACGCGAACCGCCAAGGCCGTTCACGTTGTCGGAACAGGCTGAATAGCCGTACAAGGCGATATTTGCAGCCGTACACGTATTGATGACCGGAACCAACGCGGTGCCAGCGTTCAGGTTCATCGACTTTTTCGCCTTCTGGAAGGAGTAGAAGGCATAGAGTTGCTCGCCGGCCGACGGCTGGTAATTGAGGTCGAGGGTCAGTGAATCCTGGTTGTCCTTCTCCAGACCATAGAAGGAATCGGGATACTTGACGTTCTTGAACTGAACCGTCGCTCCCAGGTCGAGATTGTCGCGGGCCAGGTAGTTCAGGCGACCGTTGAGTATCAATTGGTCCCGATCTGCCTGATCGTACTTGCGGAAATAGTACGAATACCGGTTGAAGAGGTTGGCGTTATTGACGACTGTTCCTCCAGCGGGACTAAAGGCTAGGTAGCCCAGTGTTCCTGCTAGTCTGATCTGTGTTGCCGGGTCAAGCCCCGGAAGCCCGGTGCCAAGATCCTCGAAGGTTCGATACCGGTAATCCCCACCTCGCTTACGGTCGGCCTCAAAAGACGTACGCAGCGTGGCATCACCCAAGGCACGGTTGACATAGCCCAGCTTGAGTTTGTCTTCCCAGGTATTGTCGCGTTCCCTGAAGTTGCGCTTGAAGTCCTCACGCTCCAAGGAGGCATTGACACTGCTGGTCCGGGTCAGGTCGTAGTCGGCGGCCAAGCCGTAGTTGGTCTGCTTGGTCGATCGCGCCTGGCCGAAGACTGGGACGTTGGCGCCGTTGGCGCTGCCAGCGGTGGCGGCAGCGGCTGTGCCGACGAATATGCAACCGGGAACTGCCGGATATCCTGCCGGAATATAGCAACTGTTGGCCGTTCCGGGCGTCGCTCCAGGCCTCAGCCCCACCACCGCATCCAGGTTGGTGAGGTTGTTACCGTCGGCGAATCCCCTGCCGAACTGACCGGTGAGCGGGTTGTAAGCCATGTAGCCGCCCTTGTTGACTGTTTCGTACATGCGGAAGCTGCCCTTGACGCTCAGGTCATCGATGGGCTTCAGAGACAAGCCCAGATCAAGCAGCTTGTTGTCGATGCGCTGCTTGGCGGTCGGCTGGCTCAGTGCAGCAGTGGTGTTCCAGTTACTCACCAGCATGGCATTGTTGTAGGCGGCGCTGCCGACCGCGTAACCTGCGCTGTTGCCACTCAACGTGGTAACCCCGGCGGCCGCGAGATCGGCGCTCTGGGCTGCCGAAATCGGGGCCAGCAAGTCGTCGTTTTGCCGGTTGGTACCCCACGACATCACAGCGGTAAACCGACCCTTGAACAAGTCCGGCAGATTGCGCGCAAATTCGCCCTTCAGGTTGAAAGCATTGTTGTCTGGGTACAGGTCGTAAGTGGCCGTCTGCACCCCGCCATTCGATGTCGCTTCGGACATCAAGGGGTCCCGAACATTCAGAACATCGATGTGATTGCGGAACATCGACAGAGATGCTCGCAGATTCGCTTGGGTCAGGGAGTCGGCATACTGCAAGCCGGCAAGTAGCTCGTGGGTCGTGTAATCGATCGGCTCGGCAATTTCGTAGGATATATTGCCCTCGTTCATGGCGAACGGACGTGCGCCCTTGCGATCCTCCTGGGTGTAGCTGGCGTAGCCCTTCCAGAAATTGGTAAGCGTCGCATCGATCCGGGCGCCACCCTTTTTCCGAACTAGACTCAGCTCGCTGGCATCGGTTGCAGCCAACCTTGCGCTGATGGCGGACGCGATGTTGGTCTGCGGGCCACTGTAGGTAGCCGGGTTGGAGCCGTTGTTGTAGGTCCCGGACATACCGTTAATGGCGTTTTGTGCCACGTTGCTAGCGTAAATTTGCCCGCCATACCTCCAGCATGGTGCGGCCATTGAGCACGCAACCGACGCTGCGTTCTTGACATTCACGGCGACGAGTGCGGTGGTTGTATCCATGGTCGCCTGAGGCAATCCGGTCGTCAGATTGCCAGTACCCTCACCACTGAACAGCGACTTCCATGTATCGGTGAAGACGTGGATGGTCTCGTTGTAGAACAGCTTCACCTTCCAGTCGTTGTAGCGGCCGAACTGGAAGCCGTAGAACTGGTCATTCCTTCCGGCGCCTCCGCCGAAAGCCTGGATGTAACGGGCGTCCCCTGGCTTGTCGGCCTCGACTTCAAAGTAGTCGAGGTAGGGCCCATTCTTCAGGTCCTTGTACTTGCGGAATATCGCGTTCTTCTTGCCGGCATCGCCGCCGAGCACGCCGGCCTCGACGCCACCGGTATATTCCCAGCCGCCCTCGGTCTTGGTCGGCTCCTCGCTGACATCGTAAGGAACGCCATAGAGTTGGCCCGTGGGCGAGCGCCGCACGCTGTCGAAGCCCTCCGTATCCAGCGTCCGGGGCATTGCCGATCGGCCGGGAGGGTTGAGAGCATTGCCGAGTGCCGTATCGACTCCGACACCGGAGTCGGCGAATGCCTGCTCGGCACCGAGTTGCGCGACGGCTGCCGCGACACAGCAGGTCATGACCTTAAGGTGCAGACGAATCCTCATGCCGCATCTCCCGAAAGCTTTTGTCTTCTGTTGGCTCATGTGTCTTCTCCGGTTTCGGCTCAGCGCTGGAAGCGGGCGCCGGAAGGACTGTTACTGCCATGGATCGTCGAGTGGCAGTTCTGGCAGGAGCGGCCGGTCATGCGCTTGCTGGAAACAATCGTCGCCCCGGCATTGACCTGCTGGCCCGCATTGTTTCGGCCGAGCGAGGTCGGGTCGCCATTCACGACGGAACCCAGCGTGTTGTTGCCCCAAACCAAATGTCCCATCGAGCCGGTCGTGCTGTGGCATCCTGAGCACAGGAACGGACGGGGCTGGACCAGCAGCTTGTCGGCGTTGGAGCCATGGGCGGCGTGGCAGTTCAGGCAGTTCTCCCGCACCGGTGCATGCTCCCAGAGGAAGGGGCCGCGCTTTTCTGCGTGGCAGGTGTAGCAGAGTTCATTGACGCTGTCGGCCTTGAGCAGCCGCTTGCCACTGCTGCCGTGCGGATTGTGGCAGTCCTCGCAGGTCATCTTGCCTTCCGGGACCGGCATGTGCGACTTCTTGCGGAACTCGGCGCGCTGCTGCTGGTGGCAGCTTTGGCAGGTTTCGGTAATGCCGGCCTTCTTCATCAGGCCGTTGGCCGAGAAGCGTGCCATCGGGTTATGGCAATCCGAACAGCCGAGCTTGTTGGTGGCGTGGATGGAGCCGGGCCAGTGCATGCGCTGGCCGCCGGAATGGCAGGTCAGGCATTGGCCGTTCTGCTTGTCGATGGGCGTGCCCCACTCCTTGTCGAAGCCGATGATCAGGGTCTTGTCCTTGGTATCTTCGACGTGCAGCGAACCGGGGCCGTGGCAGGCCTCGCAGACCGCCTTTTCGACGTCATTGCGCGGGTTCTCGCGAAACGCCCTTGAGTGCTGCGTGTGGCCAAAGAAGGCCTTCTCGACGTCGTGGCAGCTGACGCATTTCTTTTCGCCCACATATCTTGCGCCGGCCATGGGGTCGGCTTCGGCAAATGCGGCGCGCCCGCTACAGAGGCCCAGAACGAGCAAAATGCCCGCCAGACCAAGGCGCAATGCAGAGAGGCTGCTTCCTGGATTGACTTTCATGAATGTTCTTCCTCCCGTGGGTCCCACCTTCGTATTCATGCACCGTTGGTGCCGGTACGACAGCCGTGCAATCACTAGATAGCTTCAACTTTCAGTCGGTCGGCGGTCTTTTCGATGACGCCTGCCTGTTATGTCCAAGGTTAAGTGCCGCGGATGCTCTTGTCTTGCCCAGGAATGCGCGATTTGTTGTCGAAAAGTGCTGCTGCACTGCACAGGACGCGGCGCGCGGGCGAGCCCGTGCCTTGATGCCGATTTCGGCGGCGGACGATGCGAAATCAGAGCGCCCCGGCGCGTGCCTGCGACGGCGATAGGTTGAAAAACTTGCGGAAGCTGCGCGAGAAGTGCGCGAGATCGTTGAACCCTGAATCATATGCAATCTGGCTGATCTTCCAGTGCCGGCGCTTCTGATCGATCAGCAGTCCGCGGCAATGCACCAGGCGCTTGGTGATGATCCATTGCATCAGGCTGGCGGGCTCGTCCTCGAACAGTTGGTGAATGTAGCGGGCGGACAAGCCGACGGCTTCGGCGACCATGTCGACGTCGAGCATCGGATTGCACAGGTTGTTGAGGACGAAGTCCTTGATCCGCCTCC
Source organism: Rhodocyclaceae bacterium (assembly GCA_041480065.1). Classification (GTDB taxonomy): domain Bacteria; phylum Pseudomonadota; class Gammaproteobacteria; order Burkholderiales; family Rhodocyclaceae; genus Fen-999. Next base: position 54,180 of record JBGOZF010000012.1, on the reverse strand, counting down.
GGTGATAGGCGGGCAGGTTGGCCGGCTCGGCCGCCACGCGCGCATCAAGGGAATTGAGCAGGGCGGCGACCAGCCCGATCGTGACGGGAGCCATCGAGGCCGCGGCGGCCGGATCGATGTTGGCGGACTGCTCGGCCAGCATGGCGACGTGGCTCCTGACGACCGCCGCCAGCCCCTGATCAGCGGCAATCGGCCGGAACGCGAACTGCCGCCAGCGCGGACATTGTTCGGCCAGCGCCGTCTTGTCGAGCGTCGCGCTGGTCTGGCTGGGCATGGTTCGCCCGGTCTGGCCGGCGGTTTCGCCGGTGTCGATCAGAAGCAGAAAATACCGCGCGGCGGCGGACGCGCCTTCCTGGTCTGCTGCGCTACGCGAATGGCCGCCGTCGTGCTGGTGAATCTGGACCAGCAGCTCCCTCGCACCCGCAGCGACAGAACGACGCGCCGATCCGGCCACTCCAAAGCATGCCGGCGTTTCGTCTTGCGCGAAATCGCCGGCCACCGTTGCCTTCTCCCCCATGATCGATCTCCTCCTGAATCTGTCGGATTTACCCGTTTCTTTGTTGTGGATTCTGGGAGTTCGAACATTAAGAACCTCTTAACGTCTTAACGAATCTTAACGGGCGGCGCTTGAATGCCCCAAGTCCACTCCCCGCCGCAAGCGCAGCCGCCAGCCGGCCCTGGTCAGCATGCCTAAAGTCATATATCCTGGGTGCCGTAAACGGTATTGCAGACACAGCGAATCATGGAGATCGACGTGGCCACCCGGACAAGGCGCAACACCCCTCAGGCAGCAAACGCCGAGAACATCATCGAGCTTGTCCGGAGCGCCTCGCGCAGGGGACTTTATGTCGGCCGCAACGTCAAGATCGGCATCGTGCGCGGCATCATCATCGGCTACAACATTGCGCGCGACGGCCGCTACCCGGGCGAACGCTTCCCGCTGCTGGTGCGGACCGAATTGGGAACCGGCAAGTTCGCGCTCAACGAGGTCGCGAAGGCCTGACCGCCACCCATCGCGCTCCCGGCGTCAAGTAATCAAGACCCGAAAACCTCAGTTCATTCACCGCAAAGGACGCCAAGGACGCAAAGGAAGGCGATCTTGAGACGATGCATGTGTCGCAGGGAAGGTGAAGGCCCCCAGATATCAAAGGCCTTGTTTTCCTTGGCGTCCTTTGCGTCCTTGGCGGTGTAACTGCTGTTTCTGGGATCAAGCCGGCGCCAGCCACCTCCCGAGTACCGCGTGCAGCTCTGCCAGGTCGACGGGCTTGGCCAGAAAATCGTCCATTCCTGCATCAAGGCAACGCTTGCGGTCGTCGTCGAATGCCCGTGCCGTCAGCGCGATGATCGGCAGCCTCTGCCTGCCGGTCGTCTGTTCCCAGCGCCGGATTTCCCGGGTCGCCTCAAAACCGTCCATAACCGGCATCTGGCAGTCCATCAGGACAAGGTCCGGGATCACGCCCTGTCTGATCGTGTCGACGGCCTGTCGGCCGTTCTCCGCCCTGTCGATGCTGGCCCCTGCCCGCAACAAGATGGCTTCCATGACCTTCCGGCTGACCGGATTGTCCTCGACCAGCAGGATGCGGCTGCCCGCGATCGACAGGGCGGTCGTTAGCGAGCGCCCCGAGTCCTCGTCCCTGCCGATCTGACGCCCATCTTCCCCGGGGGATACGACGCTGGCCGGGATGCGAAACCAGAACCGGGCTCCCTTGCCAACCTCGCTGTCAATTCCGACATCGCCGCCCATCAGTTGCGCGAGGCTCTTTGTGATCGAGAGCCCCAGGCCGGTGCCGCCGAATTCGCGCGTGATCGAAGCATCGACCTGCGAGAAGGGCTGGAACAGCAGCGCCTGCTTGGCTTCCGGAATGCCAATGCCGGTGTCGCTGACGGCAAACTCGAGCATCGGCACCTGGTCGGCCGACATGACCTGCGCGGCTTCGATGCGAACCAATCCCCGCCAGGTGAACTTGATCGCATTGTTGACGAAATTCGACAGCATTTGCCGCAGCCGGATCGGATCACCCCAGTAACGGGTCGATTCGGGCCCCTTCCAGACTGCTTCGATGGTGACATCCTTGTTGCCGGCCATTTCGGCAAACAAGGCCGCCGTCTCGGCGACCACCTGTCCGGGATCGAAGACCGCCCGATTCAGCTCGAACTTGCCGGCCTCAACCTTGGACAAGTCGAGGATGTCGTTCAGAAGGGTGAGCAGCGTCTGCCCGGAGTTCAGGATCGTGCGCGCATAGTCGCGCGTTTCGGTCTCCTCGAGACCGGGCATCAGCAACAGTTGCGCCATGCCCAGGATGCCGTTCATCGGCGTGCGGATCTCGTGCGACATGGTGGCAAGAAACTGGCTCTTGGCGATGGACGCCGCCTCGGCGGCCACCCGGGCTTCCTCCAGTTGCCCTGCCATTCGTTTCATGCGCATCGCCAGCCGGATCGAGCTGTCCAGGCTGTCGTGAAAATAGCGCGCACTGCGCAGCAAGGCATACATGAACAGCGCGCCGAGAAAGGCGAGGATCCAGTCGGTTTGCCCGTGCGCGTCAAAGGCTGCGGTCGCGATGACCGACAGCATGACCGGCAAGGCGTAGGCTCGAAACGCCGCCGGCACTGCCGACAGGATCGCCACAGCGCCGGCAGCCATGCCTGACATCACCAACGCGACGAACAGGCGCGTGGCGGTCGGATCGGCGAGCATCATGGCACTGGCGCCGCCCCCCCAAAGCAGCCCGGCAAGCAAGGCGCCCGATAACGCGCGCCGCTTCCAGATGCGCGCCTCCGGTGGGCCGGGGTTGCGGGCGAAGAACCGGCGCGCAAGACCAAAGCGAGCCGCCGCCAACGCCAGTGCCGCCAGCCACCATGCGATCGCCCACGCCGGCGGCGACATTGCACCGAGAACGTACAGCAGCACGGTGGCGTTGATGACCGTGACCGCCTGCGCCAGACCCACGTTGCGGAACAGCAGGCTGGTCTTCTCGAGTTCGATGTTGTCCTCGGTCGCTTGATCGCCGAAGGACGAACCGTTGATTTCCTGCGTGCTCTCGGACGACATCGAACCTCCGCTTGGCGCACTGCGTCATAGGACATGTGGTTTCTACCACAGCCGCCTTGCGAATGGGCGTTTGTCGCAACCGGCTAGCCGGTTTGCTCCTCCGTGGCCGCCATCCGGCGGACAGCCTGACGCACCTCCGCCGGCAACAGCAGTTCGGTGTGTTCGGCCGGCGCGCTGATGCGCTCGTCGAACAGAAGATGGCCATCCTTGTCTTCGGCCAGCAAACCGGCGCCAAGAAGATTGCCGACGACACCGGCGAACAGCGACTTCTCCGAGAATTCCGGCGAATTGAACTCGTAGAGCATCGCCAGGCGCTGTGCCAGCAGGTGGCCCGACTGCTCAAGCGCCTTGCGCGTAAGGCGACCGGAACCGTGACGCTGCAAGAGCGCCAGGGTCAGGAAATGCCGTTCCAGCGTCGGCCGGATCGTTTCGCCCAGCAGTCGCAACTCGGCAAGTTCCTGGCTGTTGGCTTCGGGCGCAATGAGTTGTTCTCCGCTTCTGCGAACCAGTCCGCGCGCGATGAGAACTGCGAGCGCCCCCTCGAGGACGACCGGCAAGTCCTGCGGGCGCCAGCGCAGAAACAGCTCGGCACGCAAAAGCAGGCAGATGTCGGTGACTGCCGCTTCGAAACGCCGGGTCTCCAGGCAGGGGTTCTGGCCGACCAGGCAGGCGACCACGGCCGGCAGCGCGAACAGATGCAGCACATTGTTGCGGAAATAGGCCAGCAGGGCGGCCTGCGAATCCGGCACCCGGATGAGATCGCCAAGCGGATGGGAAATCCGCTCGACAGCACCAAGCCGCAAGGCTTTGGCGACGATATCCGCCGTGCCTTCCGCGCATGGCACCGTGCTCGGGCCATAGGGCGCTTCCGCCTGCAGGGCCTGGTAGTGCCCGATCATCCGTTGCAGGCTGTATTCGTCGATGCTGTGTTTCGGCGTCGCCAGCAGCGCGAGCGCCATCAGGTTGATCGGATTCACCACCGCGGCCTCGTTGATCCGGCGCGCCAGTTCATCCCCGGCATCGTGAATCGCCTGGCGCACCCAGTCGGCGCGGGGATCGATGTCGTCGCGGTCCGCCCAGCCCGGGCGCAGGTGGTCCAGAAACTCGCCGAGCGCCAGCGGTCGGCCGAAATTGACATGCACCTTGCCGAATTCGCGCCGGATCTGTCCCGCGGTCGCCACGAGGTTCCAGAGCGATTCGCGCCGTTTCGGCTTGCCCTCCAGCTCGGCGACGAAGCTGCGCCCTTCGAGCAGCTTCTCATAGCCGACATAGACGGGGATGAAGACCAGCGGATGGGCGTGATCGCGCAGGTAGCTGCGCACGGTCATGCCGAGTATGCCCGTTCTCGGCGCCAGCATGCGGCCGCTACGGCTGCGGCCGCCTTCGATGAAATATTCGATCGGGAAGCCGCGCGACAGCATCAGATGCAGATACTCGTGAAAGATCGCCGCGTATAGCGGCTCGCCCTTGAAGCTGCGGCGCAGGAAGAAGGCGCCGCCGCGCCGCAACAGGGGCCCGATCAGCGGCATGTTGAGGTTGGCGCCGGCGGCGATGTGCGGCGGCGTCAGCCCGCGCTGGAAGATGAGGAACGACAGCAACAGGTAGTCGATGTGACTGCGATGACAGGGCAGGTAGACGATGCCGTGACCGGGCGCGATGCGGTTGACGACCTCGAAGTTGTGAACCTCGATGCCGTCGTAGAGACGCGTCCATAGCCAGTTGAGAAACAATTCGAGCGCGCGTACGACGCCATACGAATAGTCGGACGGAATCTCCAGCGCCAGCTTGCGGGCACGGGTTTCCGCCTCGGCTTCGGAAATGCCCGCCTCGGCCGCCTCGGCGACGATCGCCTGGCGCACGGCCGGCGTCGCCAGCAGGGTTTCGACCTGGTTGTGGCGATGCGAGAGATCCGGCCCGATGGCTATCTGGCGCTGGCGGCGGAAATGCACGCGCAGGGTACGCGACAGCTTGCGTAGCGTGCGTGCCTCGTCGAGGCCTTCCTGTACGAACTCACGCAACGAGAGTGGGGCATTGAAGCGCACCTGCAAACCCCGTCCATGCAGCAGCACGGCAATCATCTGACGCAGGTGGCCGGGCGGCCGCCAGGTCTCGGCGAACAAGGCCTTCAGGATGGAATCCTGTGAGCCGGGCGATCGCCCCCAGAGGATGGTGACCGGCACCAGTTGCACATCCATGGCTGGATCCGCCATGGCTGTCTTGACCATCCGGATCAGGAGCGGCGAATGGCCGTAGCGATGCCGGGCGGGGGCGGTGATCGACTGGGCGCGCGTGAGAAAGAAGAAGGAGCGCGGCGCCGTGACCGTGCCGGCGACGAAAGGCGATTGCGCCGGCGGCAAGCCGGCCTGCAGCGTCTGTTCGAGCAGCACCAGGATGTTCGAGTAGCGCCGGTCCTGGAGCACGTAGCAGACGGGTTTTGCCGGATCGAGGCCGAGTTCGGCGGCGGTCGCCGGAAAAACATGGGGGCGCACCCAGGAATAGAGAACCTTGCGCGCCAGCGTATCGACCAGGCCGGGTATGTCGAGCGGAAAAATCATATTGTTCTGAGAGCCGGTAGTCGACTTTACTCCCAAGATTGGCAACAATGGAGTGTCGGCTATCGATGGCCGGCGGACCGGAGAACGTTCATGGCTGGCGGTTGGGGCTGCCCCCACGAAGTCGATGATAACTGCACCAAGGTCAGCAATCTGCCCTGCGATCCGGGCATGAAGGGCTGCGTCCTCTATGGCCGTTTCGTCTTCGCCGACGAGGACAAGAACCTGCGCCTGCGGCAGAAGCTGGCATCGCAACAGGCGGCCGCACAGGCGCCGGAGTGCAAGGCCGACGATCATTCATGAAACAGTGCGGCCAGCCATGGAGATGAGACGGATCAGTTCCGGCAGGCTGCGCGCCATCGGCTACGATGCCGGGTCACGAAAGCTGCGGGTGCAGTTCGATGACGGCACCCTGATCGAGTACAGCGGCATCGGCCAGGAGATCTGGCGCCGACTGTCCACGGCCGCCTCGGCCTGGAGCGTGTTCCGCGACAATATCGAGGAGGAATTTGCCGGCCAGCCGGTGTCATCGTCGGCCGATAGCGGGTCGGAGAAGAACCCGCTCGACGACCTTTTCGGGAAGTCCTGATCATGAGAAAGCCCGCGACCGAAGCCGCCACGGAACCATCGGCGCCACCGCGCCGACCACGTCCTCGCCCCACCAAAGCGGGCGATATCGGCCCGACTTCGCCGCCGGCGCGCGTCGAGGCCCATGCCGTCATTGAAGCTACGGACGCCGCGCGCAGCCGGCGCCAAAATGCCGTTCGCGACCTGCTCTCCGGCCTGCCCGCCAAGGAAGCCATCACCCTTCTGCGCAGCGTGCTCAAGGAGCAGCGCGCGCTGGTGGAAGCGGCCGGCATCAACCCCGACAACGAGCTGAATCCCGACTGGCGCGACGGCGGCTATCCCTACAAGAACCTGATGTCCCGCCGGACCTACGAACGCGAGAAGTTCCGCCTGCAGGTCGAACTGCTGAAACTCCAGGCCTGGGTCAAGGAGACCGGTCAGCGCGTGGTCGTCCTGTTCGAAGGGCGCGATGCCGCCGGCAAGGGTGGCGCCATCAAGCGCTTCATGGAACACCTGAACCCGCGCGGCGCCCGCGTCGTCGCACTCGAGAAGCCGACCGAGAACGAGCATGGCCAGTGGTATTTCCAGCGTTACGTTCAGCACCTGCCGACGGCCGGCGAGATCGTGATGTTCGACCGTTCCTGGTACAACCGCGCCGGCGTCGAACAGGTCATGCGTTTCTGCACCGAAAAGGATTACGAGGAGTTCATGCGCCAGGCGCCCGAGTTCGAGCGCATGCTGGTGCGGCAGGGCATACACCTGATCAAGTTCTGGTTCTCGGTCAGCCGCGACGAGCAGCGCCGGCGCTTCAAGGAGCGGCGCGTGCACCCGCTCAAGCAGTGGAAGCTTTCGCCGATCGACCTGGCGTCGCTCAACAAGTGGGAGGGCTATACCAAGGCCAAGGAGGCGATGTTCTTCTACACCGACACCGCCGACGCCCCGTGGACGGTGATCAAGTCGGATTGCAAGAAGCGCGCGCGCCTGAATGCCATGCGCTACATCCTGCACCGCCTGCCCTACGGCAACAAGGACCGCGAACGCATCGGCGCGCTCGATTCGCTGATCGTCGGCCGCGCCAACGTTGTCTTCGAGCGCGGCGAGAAGCACGGCCTGCCGATACTCTGACTCCGCTTTGCTCTCTGACTGCACCGGGTGCGAACAATGGCGCCCGGGCGCCCCTGCATGCCGGGCGGCGAAACGCATGTTGACGTTGTAGTGGCGATGCCGGCGGGAGAGAATACGGGGTTTTCGACATCACCAAGGCCATCATGCCCGCCAACCGCATCAACATCGCCGCCTGGCTGCTTGCCGGTCTGGCACTCGTGCTTATCCTCGAGATCCATCTGCTGCCGGCGCTGCTGGCCGGATTGCTGGTCTTCGAGTTGGTGCACCTGACGGCACCGCTGCTGCAACGACGCCTGACCAACCAGCGCGCCAAGCTGGTGGCCGTGGCCCTGCTGGCGATGACCATGATCGGCGTCGTCGTGCTGGCCGGCATGGGCATCGTGGCGATATTCCGCAGTGACGCCGGCAGCATGGCCGGCTTGATGGGCAAGCTGGCCGAAATCCTCGAGAAGTCGCGCACCTCCCTGCCGGAATGGGCGAGCATCTCGCTGCCGGCCAATGCCGATGCCCTCAAGGATGCACTGGTGAACTGGCTGCGCGAGCACGCCAGCGAGCTGCAACTGGCCGGCAAGGAGGCGGCACGGGGCTTCGCCCACGTGCTGATCGGCCTCGTCATCGGCGCCATGCTGGCACTGCGCGAGGCAACGGCAGCGCACGCCCAGGCGCCCCTGGCGATGGCACTCGCCGAGCGCGCGCGTCGCCTGGCCGACGCCTTCCGGCGCATCGTCTTCGCCCAGGTGCGCATTTCCGCGATCAACACGACGCTGACCGGCATCTATCTCGTCGTTCTGCTACCCCTGTTCGGCGTCAACCTGCCGCTAACCAAGACGATGATCGCCGTCACCTTCGTCGTCGGCCTGCTGCCGGTGATCGGGAATCTGATCTCCAACAGCGTCATCGTCATCGTCAGCCTGTCCCATTCGCCCGAGATGGGCCTGGCCTCGCTCGCCTTCCTGGTGGTGATCCACAAGCTGGAGTACTTCCTCAACGCGCGCATCGTCGGCTCGCAGATCGCCTCCCGCGCCTGGGAACTGCTGCTGGCCATGCTGACGATGGAAGCCGCCTTCGGTCTGCCGGGCGTCATCGCGGCACCGATCTACTACGCCTACCTGAAGGACGAACTGCGGGACGCCGGGCAGGTCTAGCGCGCCGGCCTAGCGCTGCCCCGACTCGATCAGGGCGCGGAACTGTTCCGCCGGCATCGGGCGGTCGAAGAAGAAGCCCTGGACGTAGTCGCAACGCAACAGGCGCAGGGTTTCGGCCGTGGCGGCCGTCTCGACGCCCTCGGCCAAGACAAGCAGGTTGAGGCTCTTGGCCATCTGGATGACGGCGCGCACGATGGCGGCGCTGTCGGGATCGGTCGGCAGATCGCGCACGAACGACTGGTCGATCTTGAGCTTGTCCACGGCAAAGCGCTTGAGATAGGCCAGGCTCGAATAGCCGGTGCCGAAGTCGTCGATCGACAGCCGGATGCCCAGGCCCTTCAGACGCCGAACGGTCGCCAGCACATGCTCGGCGCCCTGGAGCAGGATGGATTCCGTCAGTTCCAGTTCGAGCGCCGCTGGATCGGCACCCGCTTCGCGCAATGCGCGCATGACGCTCTCCTCGACGCTACCGCGCCGGAACTGAATGGCGGAGAGGTTCACTGCCATCGACAGGTGCGTGTGGCCGGCATCGTGCCATCGGCGCAGTTCGTGGCAGGCTTCGTGCAGCACCCACTCGCCGAGCGGCACGATCAGGCCACTCTCCTCGGCGACGTTGATGAAGCGGCCCGGCATCACCAGCCCCAGGTCGTCGCTGTTCCAGCGCACCAGAGCCTCGGCGCCGACGATGCGGTTCGACGCCAGTTCGATCAACGGCTGGTAGTAGAGGACAAACTCGCGCTGCTCCAGGCCGCGCCGCAAGCGGTTTTGCAGGTCGAGGCGTTCGAGGGCGTCGATGTTCATGCGCTCGGAGTAGTAGCGGAAGGCGTTGCGGCCCGCCTCCTTGGCGTGATACATGGCGATGTCGGCCTTCTTCAGCAGGCCATCGAAATCGCTGCCGTCTTCCGGGCAGACGGCGATGCCGACCGAGCAGGAGATCGCCACGTCGTGGCCATCGAGCGAAAAGGGCACCGCCAGCGCCGAGAGGATGTTCTCGGCCACACCGGTCACCGCATCGGCATCGTCGAGTTCCGTCAGCACGACCAGGAACTCGTCGCCACCCTGGCGGCTGACGGTATCCATATCGCGAATGCAGGCGCGCAGGCGTTGCGCCGCCTCGCGCAGCAGGCGGTCGCCGACCGGGTGGCCGAGCGAATCGTTGACGGTCTTGAACCGGTCGAGGTCGATGAACAGCAGCGCGACCTTGGTGCCCGTGCGCTCGCCGTGCGCGATCGCCCGCTCCAGCCGGTCCTTGAGCAGCAGGCGATTCGGCAGGTCGGTGAGCGGGTCGTGGTGCGCCAGGAATTCGATGCGCGCTTCCGCCGCCTTGCGTTCGCTGATGTCGGATGAAATCGCGACGTAATGTGTCACCTTGCCGTCCGCACTGTGCAGGGTCGAAATGCCCAGCCACTCGGGATAGGCCTCGCCGCTCTTGCGCCGATTCCAGATCTCGCCCTGCCAATACCCGGTCTCTGCCACGCTGTGCCAGAGACGCTGGTAGAAATCCTCGTCATGAAGATCCGACCGCAGCATGGTCGGCGTCCTGCCGAGCACTTCTACCGCCTGGTAACCGGTCATTTCAGAGAAGGCGCGGTTCACCGAGACGACCCGGTTACCGGCATCCATGATCATGATGGCCTCGCCGCTGTTCTCGAAGACCTGCGCGGCCAGGCGCAGATCCTCCTCGGCGCGACGCCGTTCGGTCAAATCGCGCGCCACCACGACCAGACCGCGGCGGCTGCCGTCGGGGTTGAACTGCGGCAGCTTGACGAACTCCCAGTGGTGCGCCTGGCCATCCTCGCCGATGATCGTTTCCTCGCTGCGCGTAAGCCGACCGTTCTGCCATGCAGCCTGGTCGCTGACGCGGCATTCGACCATCTCCGGCTTGAGATCGGGCCGGATGCCGGCAATCTGCTGCGAGTCCTTGCCCTGCCAGTCCTCGCCCTTCAACCTGAACAGCCCCAGACCCGCCGGGTTGACGATCTGCCAGTGGCCTTCGCCGTCCTTGAGAAAGACTGCGTCAGGCAGAGCTTCGATCAGCCCGACCAGCGTTGCCTCGCTGTTCTTCAACGCCTCCAGCATGCGGCGACGCTCGGTGTTGTCGCGCGTGGTCCCTTCGACGCCGACGATACGGCCATCGGCATCGCGCAGGTAGTGGGCGTTGGTCAGAACCCACACCTCGCGGCCGTCCCGGTGCCGCAGTCGGGACTGGTAGCCGGCGAGCCAGCCATCGCTCGCGGTCAGGCTGCGCAGAAAGTCCTGCCGGTCCTGCGGATGATAGTAGAAATCCGCCAGCGGTTTACCGAACATCTCCTCCGGCGAATACCCGAGCAGACCACTCACCGAACGCGAGGCCCGCACCACGCGGCCGTCGACGTCGGTGCGGTAGTAGGTGTCCTGCATGTGATCGAGAATGCGCTGGAGTTCGCGCTCCGAGGCGGCAACCGCCTGTTCGGCCTCGACGAACGGAGTGAGGTCGGTGACGAAGCCGAACGCCCCCTCGATCTCGCCGGCTGCGTTGCGGTAGGTGGTGCTGTTGAGAAGGATCGGGAAATTCGAACCATCCTCGCGGCGGCCGATCAAGCGGTAATGCCGATGATCCGTAACTTCGATGCGCTGCATCTGCGCGAGCAGCACGGCCTTGCTCTCGCCGGCAACGAACTCGAAGGGCGATTTGCCGATCACCTCGTCGCGGCGATAACCGAACAGGACGCACAGGGTGTCGTTCACCTCGACGAAACGGCGATCTCTGTCGATGACGAAGAAGCCGTCCACCGCGTTGTCGACAACGTGGCGGTAGAACAGCTCGCTCTCGCGCAAGGTGTTGATGAATTGGTCGGGGTCTAGTTCAACCGCCCCTTGCGCCTCCGCCATGGACCGTGTCCTCAGTCTCGATGGCAAAATGGTATCAGACCTTCGGCGGCCTGAACTAGTCGTCCTGCCGGCCGTAGTGACCGAATTCGGTCAGCACCCGCGCCATCTCATCGTCGGAAAGCAGGCGCGGACCGCCGATCTGGATCACGCGCCAGTACTGCTCGCAGAGGGTCTCGAGTTCCACCCCCAGCGCGAGCGCTTCATCGAGGTTGGCGCCGAGTACGACCATGCCGTGATGGGCCATCAGACAGCCGCGGCGGTCCGCCAGCGCGGCCACGATGGCGTCAGAGAGTTCCTGGCTGCCGAAGGTGGCATAGCGCGCACAGCGCACATCGCGTCCGCCGAAACGGGCGATCATGTAGTGAAACGGCGGAATGTCGCAGCCCATGCAGGCCAGGCTGACGGCAAACGGCGAGTGGGCATGGACGACGGCGCCGGCTTCCGGCCGGGCCGCATAGATGTCGCGATGGAAACGCCATTCCGACGAGGGCTTGCGGCGCCCTTCGACACGACCGTCGAGCCCGACGAAAACGATGTCCTCGGCCACACAGGCGTCGTAGGCCATTCCGGTCGGCGTGACGAGAAAGCCGTCGCCGTGGCGAACGCTGACGTTGCCGGCGCTGCCGCGGTTGATGCCCGCGGCGTTCATGGCGCGCGCCGTCGCCAGCACCTTGGCCTTGATTTCGATCTCATTCATCGCGCGATCGCCGACAGCCCGTCCGCCGGGAAGACGCCCTGCTCGGTGATGATGCCGGTGATCAACGCGGCCGGCGTCACGTCGAAAGCCGGATTGGCGACTGGAGTGCACCCCGCGCCCAACTCGTCGCCCGCACGCTCCTCGATGGGAATGGCGGCGCCCTGCGGGCAACCGAAGTCGATGGTGGAGACCGGCGCGGCAACGTAGAACGGCACGCCATGCGCGCGCGCCGCCAGCGCTTTCAGATACGTACCCACCTTGTTCGCAGTATCGCCGTTAGCGGCGATGCGATCGGCGCCGACGATGACGCAATCGACCTTGCCCTGCATCATCAGCAAACCCGCTGCGTTGTCGGCGATCAGCGTGTGGTCGATGCCGGCCTGTTCGAGTTCCCAGGCCGTCAGCCGGCCCTGGTTGCGCGGCCGGGTTTCCGATACCCAGACGTGAACGGGAAGCCCATCGGCGTGCGCGGCGTAGACCGGCGCCATCGCGGTGCCGTGCGCCACGGTGGCCAGCCAGCCGGCATTGCAATGCGTCATGACCTGCACCGGTCGCCTCTGCATTCCAGCCAGCAGAGGCAATCCGTATTGCCCGATGGCGGCGTTGGCACGCACATCCTCGCCCGCAATTGCCCGCGCCTCGGCCCAGGCCATTTCAATGCGGCGATCGGCCGGGACGCCTGACAGGCGGCTCTTCATGCGTTCGAGCGCCCAGCGAAGATTCACGGCCGTCGGTCGGGTGGCCGCCAGCACTGCCAGCGCTTCGTCGAGGCCGATGCCTTCCTGGAGCGCCAGCGCGACGCCATAGGCAGCGGTGGCACCGATCAACGGCGCGCCGCGCACCTGCATGACGCGGATGGCATTGGCCGCCTGATCGAGCGTGGTCAGGCGAACGAAAGCAACCTCGCTCGGTAGCCGCGTCTGATCGAGGATTACGACTGCATCACCATCCTCGCAGATGGTGCGTAGTTCCATCAGCTTAGTCGCGCCGCCGGGCCGTCCCAAGGCGAGACGGCACGCGCCGGAGGCGCACCCGCGCATGACTCAGCCGGACCACCCCGTAATAGCCGCGCGAAGCGCGCTTGCAGGCTCCCCTCCGCGAGGAGGGGCCGGGGGAGGCGGGTGTTCAATTTAGCTTGCCGTGGCAGTGCTTGTACTTCTTGCCGCTGCCGCAGGGACAGGGATCATTGCGGCCGACTTTGGGTGTCGCGCGCTCGACCGGCTGCTGGGCCTTCGGCGTGTCGGCATTTTGGCCGAGCACCTCGTCGTAGTCAGCATGGTGGTACTGGACGTTTTCGACCTGCGGGTGATGCTGCTCGGCCTCTTCGATCTGCTCCTGCGAGCGGATCTCGACCGTCACCAGCAGCTTGGTGACTTCGGTACGGATGATTTGCAGCAGTCCTTCGAACAGCTCGAACGACTCGCGCTTGTATTCCTGTTTCGGGTTCTTCTGGGCGTAGCCGCGCAGGTGGATGCCCTGGCGCAGGTGATCGAGCGCGGCCAGATGCTCGCGCCAGTGGATGTCGAGGTTCTGCAGCATGACGCTGCGCTCGAAGCCGGCCCAGGCAGTGGCGTCCACCCTGGCCTTCTTGTCGGCATAGGCGTTGTCGGCGGCATCGATGACGCGCCGGAGCATGTCGTCGGCGCTGAGATTCGGCTCGGCCTTCAGCCACTCGGCCACCGGCAGCTTGAGTTGCAACTCGGCGGCAAGCGCCGCTTCGAGGCCGGCGATATCCCACTGCTCCTCGACGCTCTCGGCCGGCACGTAGAGGCGGAAAGTGTCATGCACCAGCCCCTGGCGCATGGCGGTGAGCGTCTCCGAGATGTCCTCGACATCGAGCAACTCGTTGCGCTGCTGGTAGATGACCTTGCGCTGGTCGTTGGCGACGTCGTCGTATTCGAGCAGTTGTTTGCGGATGTCGAAGTTGCGCTGCTCGACCTTGCGCTGGGCCGATTCCAGTTGACGCGTCACCAGCGGATGTTCGATCGGTTCGCCCTCGGGCAGCGCCACCAGCTTCGAGCTCATGATCGCCTTCAGCCGGTCGCCGCCGAAGATCTTCATCAGCGGGTCTTCGGCCGACAGGTAGAAGCGCGAGGAGCCCGGATCGCCCTGGCGGCCGGCGCGGCCGCGCAACTGGTTGTCGATCCGGCGCGACTCGTGGCGCTCGGAACCGATGATATGCAGACCGCCGGCAGCAAGCACCCGGTCGTGCAGTTTCTGCCAGTCGCTTCTGAGCGCGGCAATACCCTTATCTCTTTCTTCTGCCGGCAGGCTCTCGTCGTCCCTGATCGCAGAAACCTGCTTCTCGATGCTGCCGCCCAGGACGATGTCGGTACCGCGGCCGGCCATGTTGGTGGCGATGGTGATCACGCCCGGACTGCCGGCCTGGACGACGATCTCGGCTTCCTTGGCGTGCTGCTTGGCGTTGAGCACCTGATGCGGCAGCTTCTCCTTGTCGAGCAGCCCCGAAAGCAGCTCGGAATTCTCGATCGAAGTGGTGCCGACCAGTACCGGCTGGCCACGGCCGTGACAGTCCTTGATGTCGGCAATGATGGCCCCGTACTTCTCCCCGGCAGTGCGGAAGATCTGGTCGTTGGCATCTTTGCGGATCATCGGCTGGTTGGTCGGAATGACCACGGTCTCCAGCCCGTAGATCTGGTGGAATTCGTAAGCCTCGGTATCGGCGGTGCCGGTCATTCCCGACAACTTGCCGTACATGCGGAAGTAGTTCTGAAAGGTGATCGAGGCGAGCGTCTGGTTCTCGGACTGGATGGCAACGCCTTCCTTCGCCTCGACGGCCTGGTGCAAACCCTCGGACCAGCGACGGCCCGGCATCAGCCGGCCGGTGAATTCGTCGACGATGACGACCTCGCCATCCTGCACCACATACTGCTGATCGCGATGGAAGAGGTTGTGCGCACGCAGCGCGGCATACAGGTGGTGCACCAGCAGGATGTTGGCCGGCTCGTAAAGGCTGGCGCCCTCGGGCAGCAGGCCAATGCGGGTGAGGATCTGCTCGCCCTTCTCGTGGCCTTCTTCCGTCAGCAGCACCTGGTGCGACTTCAGGTCCACCGTATAGTCGCCGGTGTCCTGTTCTTCCTGGCTCTTGGCCGCCTCGCCCTTGTCCAGCAGCGGCGGCACGGCGTTCATCTTGACATAGAGATCGGTGTGATCTTCGGCCTGGCCGGAAATGATCAGCGGCGTTCTCGCCTCGTCGATCAGGATCGAGTCGACTTCGTCCACGATGCCATAGGCCACGCCGCGCTGGACGCGTTCGCCAGGGCTATACACCATGTTGTCGCGCAGGTAGTCGAAGCCGAATTCGTTGTTGGTGCCGTAGGTAATGTCCGCGGCATAGGCGGCCTGCTTGGCGCCGTGGTCCATCTGCGACAGGTTACAGCCGACAGTCAGGCCGAGGAAGCGATGCAGACGCCCCATCCACTCGGCATCGCGGCTGGCCAGGTAGTCGTTGACGGTGACGATATGAACGCCCTTGCCGGTCAGGGCGTTGAGATAAGCGGGCAAGGTGGCGACCAGGGTCTTGCCCTCGCCGGTGCGCATTTCGGCGATCTTGCCGTGGTGCAGAACCATGCCGCCGATCATCTGGACGTCGAAATGGCGCATGCCCAGCGCTCGCTTGCCCGCCTCGCGCACGACGGCGAAGGCCTCGGGCAGAAGGTCATCGAGTTTTTCACCCGCGGCCAGACGCTGTTTGAACTCGTCGGTCTTCGCGCGCAACTGGTCGTCCGAGAGCGCCTGGATGGCGGGCTCGAGCGCGTTGATGCGGGTGACGGTCTGCGAGTACTGCTTGATCAGCCGGTCGTTGCGGCTGCCGAATATCTTTTTGAGTAGGCCGGAAATCATGGACAAGCCGCCCTAATTAGGCAAACGGCGATTTTAGCATGCGGGGTCGGCCAGACCCCGCAGGCGTAACAAAGGCTTAACGACGGCTGGCGAGCCTGGAACCGTTGGCTCGCGCCATCTCGAGGAAGCGGTTGGGATTGTGCGCCACACCCTTGATGCGAACCTCGAAATGCAGATGGGGGCCGGTCGTGCGGCCGGTGTTGCCGACCTCGGCAACCACCTGGCCGCGTTTGACCAACGCGCCCGGCTGCACCAGGACGCGCAGCGTATGGGCATAACGGGTGATCAGATCGTTGCCGTGATCGATCTCGACCACGTTGCCATATGCGGGATGGTGTTCGACATTGACCACGATGCCCGCCGCTGCCGCCCTGATCGGCGTACCGATATCGGCGGGAAAATCGACGCCTTCGTGCATGGCCCGCTGCCCGGTGATCGGATCGATGCGCCAGCCGAAGCTGGAGGCATTCCAGGACGTGTCGATCGGGAGCGTACTGGGCAGGGCGCTCTTGCGAATGCGATCGTCGAGCATCTGGGTTTCGAGCAGCGACAGGGCGTCTCCCTTATAGTCGACCTGGCTGGAAAGTGAATCCAACGCCCGCTGCAGATCATCGGTTGAAAGGGGTGTCGCCTGGATCAAGGGGCCGCCCCGGCCGTCGTTCTTCGCCGATTCGATGACTTTCAGTTCCTGCGGCTTGACGCCGGCGAGCGCAGCAAGCCGCTCACCCATGGAATCCAGCCGGAGCAACTGCGCCTGCATCTGCCCGAGCCGGACGGCCATGGCATTGAGATTCTCGCGCACGAATTCGCGGCTGGCACGGGTCTGCTCGGCATTTGCCGCCTGCACGACTTCCTGGAGGAAGGGCAGGCGAATATCCGCCGCGTGGCGAACCGTCATATAGGAGAAGAGCGAGGACAGCCCGAGCACCAGAAACGCAAAACCGCTCACCGCGAACGCCAGATGACGCCGGGTCAGGACGATGGTTTTCGCCGTTGTCAGGCGGTCTGAAACGAGAATAATATGCACTTCCCTGCTCCTCTCGATCCGGCCGAACCATGCGACGTCAAGCCCGCAGCCTGGAAGACTGTTTGATGGCCGACGCCGGTCTCGCCCGGCTTTCCAGTCACGCTTGGCGCCTGGTGCGCCTTCAACGCATTTTCGAGTCCGCGACGCCGCTTGCGCGGCAGGCACGGGTTGCCAACTTCAAGTTGGGGAAAATCGTTATTTACGCCGCCAATAGTGCGGTCGGTGCCAAGCTCCGGCAGATGGAGCCTCGTCTGGCTAAAGTTTTTCAACTCGAGGCGGCGGAGGTTACCGGAATAGATATCCGTGTGCAACCCGGTCGCCAAAACCCGACGCCGCGCAGAACCACCAGCAGCACCAATATTGGCGATAAGCAGAAGCGTGGACTCACATCGTTTGCGGACGGCCTGCCGGAAGGGTCTGCCCTCCGGCTGGCGCTGAAAAGGCTGGTGGATCGATCCTGACTAAAGGAGGACGACCACTCGCTCAAGAAACATCAGCGCGAGCACGATCAGGACGAAGAGCAAGGCGTACTTGGTAATGCGCCCCGCCAGGCGCAGGTAACGCTTGTCGCCGGAGAACAGGTAGGCGACGATGCCCGAACCGATAGCGATCGCCGTCAGGACGCCGACGATGCGCAACAGGAACATTAGGCGAGTTGCGGGTAGAGATGGAGGACCGCCGCCGGCGCGTCGTCCTGGCGGTCGAAGGAAACCAGTTCCCAGGCCGTGGCGTCGGCCAGCAGGGTCCTCAGCAACTGGTTGTTCATCGCGTGGCCGGACTTGTGGGCGGAGAATGCGCCCAATAGGGGGTGGCCGACCAGGTAGAGGTCGCCGATGGCGTCCAGCACCTTATGGCGGACGAACTCGTCCGGCAAACGCAGACCCTCGGCATTGAGCACGCGATACTCGTCCATGACAATGGCGTTCTCGAGGCTGCCGCCGAGGGCCAGGCCCTGGGCCTGAAGCGCCTCGACGTCCTGGGTGAAACCGAAAGTACGGGCGCGGGAGATGTCGCGGATGTAGGAATCGTCGGCGAAATCGGTCTCGACCCGGGTGCCGGACTGATCGATCGCCGGGTGATTGAAGCGGATGGAGAACGTGAGACGGAAACCGTCGTAGGGTTCCAGGCGCGCCCACTTGTCGCCATCGGTCACTTCGACCGCCTTCCTGACCCGCAGGAATTTCTTGCTGGCCTTCTGCTCCTCGATGCCGGCCGACTGGAGCAGAAACACGAAAGGACCGGCCGAGCCGTCCATGATCGGCAATTCCGGCGCGTCGACATCGACGTAGAGGTTGTCGATGCCAAGTCCGGCGAGGGCCGACATCAAGTGTTCGACGGTGCCGAGTTTGACGCCGTCCTTCTCCAGGCAGGAGGCCATGCGGGTGTCGCCAACCGCATAAGGATCGGCCTTCAGGTCAACCGGCGGATCGAGGTCCACGCGACGGAAGACGATGCCGGTCCCGGGCGCCGCCGGGCGCAGTACGAGTCTCACCTTGACGCCGGAATGGAGGCCGACGCCGGTGGCGCGTACGATGGACTTCAGGGTGCGTTGCTTGAGCATGGTGGCGCGAAAGCGGGCGATGCTGCGAGGCACAATGTTAAACGAAATGCCGCTCCGGAAGGAGGCGAATTCTTCCGGAGCGGCCAAGGGTGAAGCTGGCGTACTGTCGCGTTGCGCCGGCTATGTTCGATTAGCCGGGGCACTCCGCCAGTACGTCATTACCGCAATCCTCAGTCGGCCTGCCGGCGCAGGAAAGCCGGAATGTCGTACTTGTCCACCCCGCTCGCGGCCATGGCATCGACCGCGGCATTGCGGGTGCGACCGGAGGTGAACACCGGCGGCAGCCCCGGTTCGGGCGTCGCGGCGGTCGTTTCGGCATAAGGCCAATCGTCGGTGCCGGTACGGACGTTGTAGGTCGGCACGGTCTCCAGGCGCGGCTTGGCGATCCTGCCGCCCAGCCCGGTCGCGACGACGGTGACGCGCAGTTGATCTTCCATGGTGTCGTCGAAGACGGTACCGAAGATCACGGTGGCTTCCTCGTGCGTATAGGCCTGGATGGTCTTCATGACTTCCTTGACCTCGCGCATGCCCAGTTGCCGGCTGGCTGTAATGTTGACCAGGACACCGCGCGCGCCGGACAGTTCGATGCCTTCCAGCAGCGGGCTGGCCACCGCCTGTTCGGCAGCGATGCGCGCCCGGTCGACACCGGCGGAGGTGGCGGAGCCCATCATGGCCTTGCCCATCTCACCCATCACCGTGCGCACGTCCTGGAAGTCGACGTTGACCAGGCCCGGCACGTTGATGATTTCGGCAATGCCGCCGACGGCGTTGCGCAGTACGTTGTCGGCCGCCTTGAAGGCATCCTGCATGCTGACATCGTCGCCGAGCACTTCCATCAGTTTCTCGTTGAGGATGACGATCAGCGCATCGACGTATTGCTGCAGTTCGCACAGGCCTTCCTCGGCCAGGCGCATGCGCTTGCCCTCGAACTCGAAGGGCTTGGTGACGACGGCGACGGTCAGGATGTCCTTTTCGCGGGCCACCTCGGCGATCACGGGCGCAGCGCCGGTGCCGGTGCCGCCGCCCATGCCGGCGGTGATGAACACCATGTGGGCGCCGTCGAGCGCGTCGGCGATCGCCTCGCGTTCCTTCATCGCCAGTTCGCGCGCCCGCTCCGGCTTGCCGCCGGCGCCCTGGCCGGGACCAAGCTGGAGTTTGACGTCGGCCGCGGATTGCTTGAGCGCCTGAGCGTCGGTATTGCAGCAGATGAACTCGACGCCCTGGACGCCCTCGCGAATCATGTGTTCGACGGCATTGCCGCCGGCGCCGCCGACGCCGATGACTTTTATGACCGTCGCGTTGGGTTCCACGATATCTATGATCTCGAACATTTTCGCCTCCTGTTGTGACGTATTGCTTAACTAGAAATTCTTGCTGAACCAGGCCCGCATGCGGGCCAGGACTTGCCTGAATGTCGTCGGCCCGTGGACTTTGAGGCCCCTCTTCTTCTGCGCCATTCCTTCCAGCAACAGGCCCATCGCCGTGGAATAGCGCGGATTGCGCACGATGTCGCGCAGGCTGCCGTCGTACGCAGGCATGCCGAGCTTCACCGTGTTGTGAAAGACTTCCTCGCCCAGCTCGACCATGCCGGGCATGGCCGCCGCGCCGCCAGTGAGCACGACGCCGGCGCGTAACAGGCGTTCGTAGCCGCTGCGGACCAGTTCCTCGCGCACCTTCTGGTAGATCTCCTCGATGCGCGGCTGGATGAAGCCGGCCAGCGTCTGGCGCGACAAATGGCTGGCGGGGCGGTCGCCGACGCCGGGCACTTCGATCATCTCTTCCGGATCGGCCAATTGCTGCAGGGCGACGCCGTAGCGGATCTTGATTTCCTCGGCATCGGGGGTCGAGGTACGCAGGGCGATGCCGATGTCCGAAGTAATCTGGTCGCCGGCGATCGGGATCACCGCCGTGTGGCGGATGGCGCCCTGGGTGAATACCGCGAGGTCGGTGGTGCCGCCGCCGATATCGACCAGGCAGACGCCGACGTCCTTCTCGTCGTCGGTCAGCACGGCCATGCCGGAGGCCAGCGGCTGCAGCACCAGGTCGACCACTTCGAGGCCGCAGCGGTGCACGCACTTGACGATGTTCTGCACTGCCGTGACGGCGCCCGTGACCAGATGCACCTTGACCTCGAGCCGCTTGGCATCCATGCCGATCGGCTCCTTGACGCCATCCTGGCCATCGACGATGAATTCCTGGACCAGCGTGTGCAGGATCTGGTCGTCGGCCGAGATCGGCGTCGCGTTGGCGGCTTCGATCGCCCGCTCGACGTCGAACTGGGTGACCTCCTTTTCGCGCACCACGGTCATGCCGTTGGAATCTTTGCTCTTGATGTGGGCACCGGCGATGCCGGTATAGACCTCCTTGACCTTGCAGCCGGCCATCAGCTCGACTTCCTGGATGGCGCGCGAGATTGCGTCGACCGTCGCCTCGATGCTAACGACGACGCCCTTCTTGAGCCCCTTGTCCTTGTTCTCCTCGAACTGGTGGCTGCCGAGCCCGAGCAATGCCAACTGCCCCTCCGGAGTCAGTTCGGCCACCACCGAAACGATCTTGGAGGTGCCGATGTCCAGCCCGACGATCAGATCTTTCTGTTCCTGTCTCATGCCATTCAGCTCTGTTTGGCCACGCGCATCGCGAAGCCGTTGGGATAACGCATATCGACGACACCACCGGCCGCGACCTGGGTCCGGTCGACCGCCACCCGGTAGAAAGCGGTAAAGCGGGCCATGCGCTCCGACAGCGGATGCTTGGCTTCGTCGCGCCCCAGTTCCACCAGCAGGCCGTCGTCCAGCTTCACCTGCCAAGCCTCGCGCCGGGACAGGACCAGGGTTTCGGGACGGCGGCCCAACTTCGCCAGGGCCTGTTCGAATTCCTGGTAGCGGGCGAGCACTTCGGGCGCCGAGCCCTCGGGGCCGGCAAACGTCGGCAGGACCTTTTCGCTGGCCGCTGCGAAGACCTCGCCCTCGCTATTCACCAGGCGTGACTCGCCGTCGGCCTGCCGCCAGCGCGCCACCGCCACGTGCTCTTCAAGATCGAGCTCCACCGCATCCGGCCAGCGGCGCCGTACCTCGGCGTGACGCACCCAGGGCAGCTTCTCGAAGGTGGCGCGCACGCCGTCGAGATCCACGGTGAAGAAATTGCCGACCAGCGCCACGCGCGCCGCCTGCTCGATCTGAGCCGGCGTCACCTGCCGCACGGGCGTCATCACCACCACTTCGCGCAACGGGAAGACCGGCAGGCGCTGGATCGCAGCGCTGGCCGCCCAGGCGAGCATGGCGACGGCAAACACGATCAGCAGGTCGGCGACCAGATTGATGAGCACCGGCCTGTCCCAGAAGCCGGCCGCTTCCGGCGCCATTTGCTGGCGGGGATTGCCGGAGAGAGCGCTTCGCCTAGCCAAGGGCCGCCCCCTCGAGAACTTTCAGCACCAGGTCGGCGAAGCCGATGCCGGCGGCCTTGGCCGCCATCGGCACCAGCGAATGCCCGGTCATGCCCGGGGCGGTGTTCATCTCCAGCAGCGTGAAGCTGCCGTCGGGGCGCAGGATCACGTCGCCGCGACCCCAACTGCGGCAGCCCAGCACCTGGAAGGCGCGCAGCACGGCGCGGCCGATCTCCGCCTCCACGTCCGCGCGGACCCCGGCCGGGCAGCGATAGCGTACTTCGTCGGTGAAGTACTTGTTCTGGTAGTCGTACTTGCCTTCGGGCGCCTCGATGCGCACCAGCGGCAGCGCGACGTCGTTGAGAATCGCCGAAGTCAGCTCCTGGCCGACGACGAATTCCTCGGCGATCACCAACGGGTCGAGGCGATAGGCCAGATCGAAGGCGGTGCCGATGTCGGCGGGAGAATTCACCTTGGTGACGCCGATGGACGAGCCTTCGCGCGCCGGCTTGACGATCAACGGCAGTCCCAGTTCGGCGAGCACGACCTGCAGGTCCGTTTGCGGCGTCAGGATCCGGTACTTGGGCGTCGGCACACCGGCCGCCTGCCAGACCAGCTTGGTGCGCCACTTGTCCATGGCCAGGGCCGAGGCCATGACGCCGCTGCCGGTGTAGGGCACGCCCATCAGTTCCAGGGCACCCTGCACCGTACCATCCTCGCCGTGGCGACCGTGCAGGATGATGAAGGCGCGATCGAAGCCCTCCTGCCGGATGTTCCAGATCGGATTCATCGCCGGGTCGAAGGCATGGGCATCCACGCCACGCTCCAGCAGCGCCGCCAGCACGGCCTTGCCTGAAAGCAGGGAAATATCCCGCTCTGCCGATGTGCCGCCCATCAGCACTGCCACCTTGCCCAGATTGCCACTGCCGGTCACGCCGTTTCCCCCACGATCCTCACTTCACGCACCAGTTCGACGCCGAATTTTTCGCGCACTTCGGCCTGAATCCGGCCGATTAACCTTTCTATCTCACCGGCAGTCGCAACACCTCCCGGATTAACGATGAAATTCGCATGCTTTTCGGAGACCCGCGCGCCGCCTTCCGTGATGCCCTTCAATCCGGCCGCCTCGATCAGCCGCGCCGCATGGTCGCCAGCAGGATTGCGGAATACCGATCCGGCATTGGGAAGATCCAGAGGCTGGCTCGCAATGCGCTTCTCCAGCAGTTCGGCAATCCGCTGGCGAGCCGCCTCTACATCGCCGGCCGGGAAGCGCAGCCAGGCGCCGGCGAAGAGTTCGTCGGTGGCGTTCTTCAAGCCGACATGGCGATAGCCGATCTGAAAATCTTCCTTTGTCCGTTCGACGAAGACACCGCGGCGGGTCAACATCGATACCCGCTCGACGTAATTCCATGTCTCGCCGCCATAGCAGCCGGCGTTCATCGCCAGCGCGCCGCCGAAGGTGCCGGGAATGCCGGCCAGGAACTCCGCCCCGACCATGCCGTTGCTGGCGGCAAAACGGGCCACCTTGGGACTGGCGACCCCGGCTTCGACATAGACGCTGCCGTCTTCTTCCCGACGCAATACGTTGAGCGCGCCGTGGGTGAATATCATCGTGCCGTCGAAACCGCCGTCGCGCACCAGCAGGTTGCTGCCGAGCCCGACCATCATCATCGGTTCGTCCGGCCGCAGCCGGCGCAGGAACTCGGCCAGATCGTCGAGATCGGCGGGGAAGTAGGCTTTAGCCACCGTTCCGCCGGCCCGCCATGAAACATGGGCGGCCATCGGCTCGTCAGCACACAGTCTGCCGCGCAGGGCTTCAGCCATTGGTCAGCTTTCCGGGAACGCCACCTATGGAACCGGCACCCATGGTGATGACGACGTCGCCGTCCTTCGCGGTTTCGAGGATGGCGGCCGGCAGGCTGGCGATGTCCTCGACGAACACCGGCTCCACCTTGCCGGCGACGCGAATGGCGCGCGCCAGCGTGCGGCCGTCGGCAGCGACGATGGGTTGCTCGCCGGCCGGGTAGATCTCGGTCAGCAACAGGCCGTCGACGCCCGACAGCACCTTGACGAAATCCTCGAAACAATCGCGCGTCCGCGTGTAGCGGTGCGGCTGGAAGGCCAGCAGGATGCGCCGGCCGGGAAAGGCGCCGCGGGCAGCCGCCAGGGTCGCGGCCATTTCGACCGGGTGATGGCCGTAGTCGTCGATCAAGGTGAAGGCGCCTCCGGCGGCAAGCGGAATCTCGCCATAGCGCTGAAAACGCCGGCCGACGCCCTTGAAGTCGGCGAGCGCCTTGGCAATGTCTGCATCCGGCACGCCGACCTCGGTGGCGACGGCGATTGCCGCCAGGGCGTTCAGCACGTTGTGCATGCCGGCAAGATTCAGCGTGACTGGAAAGCGCGCCGAGCTGCCATTGCGGCGGACGCAGGTGAAACGCATCTGACCGCCCTCGGCGGCCACCACGTCCTCGGCGCGCACGTTGGCATTGGCGTCGAGGCCGTAGGTCACCACCTGCTTGGCGATGCGCGGCAGGATCTCGCGCACGTTCGGATCGTCCAGGCAGAGCACGGCCACGCCGTAGAAGGGCAGGCGATGGATGAAATCGACGAAGGCCTGCTTCAGGCGGCCGAAGTCGTGGCCGTAGGTCTCCATGTGGTCGGCGTCGATGTTGGTGACGACCGAAATCACGGGCGACAGGAACAGGAAGGAGGCGTCCGACTCGTCGGCCTCGGCGACCAGGAATTCGCCTTGGCCGAGGCGGGCATTGGCACCGGCAGAGACCAGGCGGCCGCCGATGACGAAAGTGGGATCGAGCTTGCCCTCGGCCAGGCAACTGGCCACCAGGCTGGTGGTCGTCGTCTTGCCGTGGGTGCCGGCGATGGCGACACCCTGCTTGAGGCGCATGAGTTCGGCCAGCATCTGCGCCCGCGGCACGATGGGTACGTGGCGTTCGCGCGCTGCCACCACCTCCGGGTTGTCGTCCTTCACCGCCGTCGACACCACGACCGCGTCCGCGCCGGCGACGTTCACCGCCGCATGGCCGAGCGACACCCGCACGCCCATGGCCGCCAGGCGCCTGGTGGTGCCGCTCTCGGCCAGATCGGAGCCGCTGACCTCGAAGCCCTGGTTGGCCAGCACCTCGGCAATGCCGCTCATGCCGGCACCACCGATGCCGACGAAGTGGATGCGTTTGACTTTGTGTTTCATGCGAGAAACCTCAATTCATTCACCGCAAAGGACGCCAAGGACGCAAAGGAATCAAATCTCGAGGCAACGTGTCGACCGCCATGAAGCTGGAGCATCCCGAAAATCCGGCACCTTGTTTTCCTTGGCGTCCTTTGCGTCCTTTGCGGTAAAACAGCACTTGTCGACTTCATTTCGCCAACTTCTCGCAGGCCTTGGCGACGACCAGGGTCGCGTCGGGCCGTGCCAGCGCCCGGGCCTTCTCCGCCATCTGCAACAACTGTTCGCGCGGCACGCGGCGAAACTCGGCCAGCCGCTCCGGCGTCAATTCGCTCTGCGGCAGCAGGATCGCGGCGCCGGCCGAGGATAGGAACCTGGCGTTGCTGGTCTGGTGGTCGTCCACGGCATGCGGGAACGGCACCAGCAGGCTGGCAACGCCCGCCGCCGCCAGTTCGGCCACCGTCAGTGCGCCTGCCCGGCAGATCACCAGATCGGCCCAGCCATAGGCGCCGGCCATGTCCTCGATGAAGGGCACCAGGTGCGCCTTGACGCCGGCCTGATCGTAGGCCTGCTGCAAGGCGGCAAGGTGTTTCTCGCCGGACTGATGGACGATCTCGGGCCGCTCGTCTTCGGGCAGCAGCGCGATGGCTTTGGGCACCGTCTCGTTGAGAACGGCGGCGCCGAGACTGCCGCCGACGACCAGAATCCGCATCCGCCCCTGGCGCTCGCCATAACGTTCGCTCGGCGGCGGCAGGTGTGCGATCTCCGCCCGCACCGGGTTACCGATCCACTCGCCCTTCTTTTTCAGTACATCGGGGAACCCGGTCAGAACGCGATCTGCGACGCCGGCCAGCACCTTGTTGGCGAGACCGGGGATCGAGTTCTGCTCGTGCAGCACGACCGGAACGCCCGTCAGCGCCGCCATCATGCCGCCCGGGAACGAAATGAAACCGCCCATGCCGAGCACGACATCGGGCCTCACCCGCCTGATCTCCTGCCAGGCCTGCCAGAAGCCGCGCAGCAGGTTGATCGGCAGCAGCAGCTTGCGTATCAGCCCCTTGCCGCGCAGCGCGGAAAAGCGCACCCAGGAGGTCTCGTAACCATGGCCGGGAACGAGCTTCGCCTCCATTCCATCGGGGTTGCCCATCCAGACGACGCGCCAGCCCAGGCTGCGCAGGTAGTCGGCAACAGACAGGCCCGGCATGATGTGCCCACCCGTGCCGCCGGCCATGACCATGAGGGTCTTCATGCGGGCTGCCCCCGCATCAAGCGACGATTCTCATAATCAGCCCGCATGAGGATTGCCAGCGCAAGGCAGTTGGCGACGATGCCCGAACCGCCGAAGCTCATCAGCGGCAGCGTCAGGCCCTTGGTCGGCAGCAGGCCCATATTGACGCCCATGTTGATGAAGGACTGCACGCCCAGCCAGATGCCGACACCCTGCGCGACCAGTCCGTTGTAGACACGGTCGAGCAGCAGCGCCTGGCGGCCGATGGCGAAGGCGCGCTGGATCAGCAGCGCGAACAGCACGACCACCGCGGCGACGCCGAAAAGCCCGAGTTCTTCGGCGACGACGGCGAGCAGGAAGTCGGTGTGCGCCTCCGGCAGATAGAAGAGCTTCTCGACGCTGCCGCCCAGACCGACGCCGATCCACTCGCCGCGACCGAAGGCGATCAGGGCGTGGGACAACTGGTAGCCCTTGCCCAGGGCATCCTGCCAGGGATCCATGAAGCCAAGGATGCGCTCGCGCCGGTAGGGCGAAAGCCAGATCAGCAGCACGAAACCGACGATGGCCACCACTGTCAGCAGCGAGAACAGGCGCACATTGATGCCGCCGAGGAACAGGATGCCGAAGGCGATGGCCGCGATCACGACGAAGGCGCCGAAGTCCGGCTCGCGCAGCAACAGGAAACCGACGCCGAGGATGACCGCTGCCATGGGCAGGAATCCATGCCGGAAGCTGCCCATCGCGTCGAGCTTGCGCGTCGTGTAGTCGGCCGCGTAGAGGACGACGAAGAGCTTCATGAGTTCGGAAGGCTGCAGGTTGATCGGCCCCAGTGGAATCCAGCGCTGGGCACCATTCACCGAGCGACCGACGTGAGGAATGATCACCAGCGCCAACAGCACGACGCCGCCCAGGAAGGCCCAGGGCGCCAACTCCTGCCAGAAGCGCAGCGGCACCTGGAAGGCAACCACGCCCACGACCAGGCCGACGGCCAGGAAGATGCCGTGCCTGACCAGGAAATAGGTCGCCTGATGGCCGGTATATTGACTGCCCTCGGACGTGGCGATAGAGGCCGAGTAGACCATCACCAAACCGAACAGCAACAGGAACAGCGCCGGCCAGAGCAGCAGCGGATCCAGTTCGGCCTGCGCTGCCGGCTGACCGCGGCGATTGGAAGAAAAGACTGCGGTGTTCACGCGGGCACTCCAAGGCGACGCACGGCTTCGATGAAGACCTGCGCCCGGTGCTCGTAGTTGCGGAACATGTCGAAGCTGGCGCAGGCCGGCGAGAGCAGGACGGCGTCGCCGGGCTGAGCCATCGCCGCCGACTGACGTACGGCCTCGTCGAGATCGCCGGCCGTCACCACCGGCACGCCACAGCCTTTGATCGCCGCGCCGATCTTCGGCCCGTCACGGCCGATCAGGACAGCGGAGCGTGCGTGGCGCGCAACAGCTTCCCTGAGCGGCGAAAAGTCCTGCCCCTTGCCGTCGCCGCCGAGAATCACGACGATCTTGCGATCGCCCCGATCGCAAGCGACAACTGAAGAGCCCTCCCTCCCAACCTCCCTCCCACTGGGAGGGAGGCGACTATCCAGGGCGGCCAGTTGGCCGCCAATGCCTTCCAACGCGGCCACGGTGGCCCCGACGTTGGTGCCCTTGGAATCGTCGTAATAGGTGACGCCGCCGACATCGGCGACGCGCTCGACTCGGTGCGGCAGCCCATTGAACTGGCGCAGCGCCGGCAGCAACGCGGCCGCATCGAGTCCGATGCCGGCGCACAGCGCCAAGGCGGCCATCGCGTTGGCGGCATTGTGCAGGCCGGCGATCGGCAGTTCGCGCACGGACATCAGCGGGCGATCGCCATGGACGATCCACGCTTCGCCCCGATTCTCCCTGAGGCCGAAGTCATCCTCGTCGCCGGGCGCATCGAGGCCGAACGTAATCAGTTGCCGGCCGGGAATCGCCATGCGCTTCACCCGCGCATCCTGGCGGTTCAGCACCTGCACGCCCTCGCCCTGGAACACGCGCGCCTTGGCGGCGGCATAGTCGTCGAGGTCGATGTAGCGGTCGAGGTGATCGTCGCTGATATTGAGCACGGTTGCCGCATCGGCGTTCAACGACTCGAGCGTCTCAAGCTGGAAACTGGAAAGCTCGAGCACCCAGGCGCCGGGCAGCCTGCCTTCGTCCTGGCAGGCCATCAGCGCCGTCAACGCCGCCGGCGAAATGTTGCCGGCCACGCCGGTGACCCGTCCAGCGGCACGGCACAGATGGCCGGTGAGCGCCGTGGTGGTGGTCTTGCCGTTGGTACCGGTGATGGCGATCACCTTGCTCTGCCGACGCACACCGAGATCTTCCAGTCCCCAGGCGAACAGCTCGATTTCGCCGACGACGGGAATACCCTCGGCGCGGGCATGCAGCACCGCCATCAGCCCTGCCGAAAGGCCGGGCGACAGTACCAGCAGATCGACGCCGGCCAGCAGGTGCTTGTCGAAACCTTCGTTCATCGGCCCGGAAACGAACTCGGCCGAAGACACCGAGCGTCGCAGTTCGGCGAGGTAAGGCGGCTCACTGCGCGTATCGAGCACGCGCACCCGAGCACCCTGGCGCACGCACCAGCGCGCGCAGGCCAGCCCCGATTCACCCAGGCCGAAGACGAGCGCGTGTTTGCCGTTCAACTGCATGGCTTCACCGCAAAGGACGCAAAGGACGCAAAGGAACCCAGGAACCGCATTTGATTTCCTAGGCGTCCTTTGCGTCCTTTGCGGTAAAGGCTTTTCATGTCCTTCCTATCGTATCTTCAACGTCGACAATCCGAACAGCACCAGCAGGATGGTGATGATCCAGAAGCGCACCACGACCTGCGTTTCTTTCCAGCCGCCCTTCTCGAAATGGTGATGCAGTGGTGCCATGAGGAAGATGCGGCGGCCCTGGCCGTAGCGTTTCTTGGTGTACTTGAAGTAGCTCACCTGCACCATTACCGAGAGCGTCTCGGCGACGAAGACGCCGCCCATGATGAAGAGCACGATCTCCTGGCGCACGATGACTGCCACCGCACCCAGGGCGGCACCGAGGGCGAGCGCGCCGACGTCGCCCATGAACACCTCGGCCGGATAGGCGTTGAACCACAGGAAACCCAGCCCGGCGCCGGCCAGCGCACCGCAAAAAACGCCGAGTTCGCCGGCACCCGGGATATAGGGAATGAACAGGTACTTCGAATAGACCGCGTTGCCGGTGACGTAGGCGAAGATGCCCAGGGCCGCGCCTACCAGGACCGTCGGCATGATGGCCAGGCCGTCGAGACCGTCGGTCAGATTGACGGCATTGCTGGCGCCGACGATGACGAGGTAGGTCAGCAGGATGAAGCCGAACATGCCCACCGGATAGGATACCTCCTTGAAGAAGGGCACGATGAGGTTGGCCTTGGCCGGCAACTCCAGCGTAAAGCCGCTGCCCACCCACTGGAAGAACAACTGGACCACTTTCTCATTATTGGGCGCGGAGATCGAAAAAGCGATGTAGATGGCGGCGACGATGCCGATCGCCGACTGCCAGAAGAACTTGGACCTCGCCGAGAGGCCGTCCGGATTGCGGTAGACCACCTTGCGCCAGTCGTCCACCCAGCCGACCGCCCCGTAGCCGAAGGTGACGATGAGCACGATCCAGATGAAACGATTGGACAGGTCGCCCCAGAGCAGCGTGGCAATACCGAGCGAAATCAGGATCAGCGCGCCGCCCATGGTCGGCGTGCCGGCCTTGATCAGATGCGTCTGCGGACCGTCGTCGCGCACCGACTGGCCGATCTTCTTTTCCGTCAGCCAGCGAATCAATCCCGGACCGAGGACGAAGGAAATCGTCAGCGCCGTCATGGTAGCCAGCACCGCGCGCAGCGTGATGTAGTTGAAGACGTTGAAGGCGCGGATGTCCTTGCCCAGCCACTGGGCCAACTCAAGAAGCATTGTTGTTCTCCATAAGCGCGTCGACTACCCGCTCCATGCGCATGAAGCGCGACCCCTTGACCAGCACCGTTGTGTCGGCACCGACGTCGCCGCGAACCGCGGCGGTCAGATCCTCAACCCGCTTGAAGTGCTGGCCGCCGCCGCCGAAGTTGTGGGCCGCCGCAACCGACAGGTCACCAAGTGCAAACAGCCGGTCGATGCCCTGGCTCTTGGCGTAGCCGCCGATCTCATCGTGGAACTGGCCGGCCGCCTCGCCGACCTCGCCCATGTCGCCCATGACGAAGAAACGCCGTCCGGGAACGCTGGCCAACACATCGATGGCGGCGCGCATCGAATCAGGATTGGCATTATAGGTGTCGTCGATGATCAGAGAACCCTCGATGCCGGGCCGGCGCTGCAGGCGCCCCTTGATGCCGGCGTAGCGGCTCAGGGCTTCGGCGACGGTTCCGAGCGAAACTCCGGCCGCCAATGCGGCCGCCGCGGCGGCGACCGCGTTGCGCACGTTGTGGCGGCCGGGGGCCGGCAATTCGAACTCGACGCTGCCTTGCGCGGCCGTCAGCCTGACTTCGCTGGCGAAGCCGCGCGCTCTGGCGCTGGCCCGGACGTCGGCATCGGCGTCCAGCCCGAAACTGACGACGCTTCTGGCGCCCGCCAATTGTCGCCACAAGCCCGCCTGCGGATCGTCGGCGTTGATCACGGCAATACCGTCGTCGAACAGGCCTTCGAAAATCTCGCCTTTGGCGCGGGCCACGTCGGCCAGCGTGCCCAGGCCTTCCAGGTGGGCGCGCTGGGCGTTGTTCACCACGGCGACGGTCGGCCGCGCCAGATGCGTAAGGTAGGAAACCTCGCCGACATGGTTCATGCCCATTTCGATCACGGCAGCCCTATGGCCCGCGTGCAGCCGCAGCAGCATCAGCGGCAAACCGATGTCGTTGTTGAGGTTGCCGGTCGTCGCCAACACGGTTTCGGCCGGATCGAAATCGTCGCGCCGCTCATGCTCGCGCATGATGGCAGCGCACATCTCCTTCACCGTGGTCTTGCCGTTGCTGCCGGTGATGCCGATCAGCGGGATGGCGAAGCGGCTGCGCCAGTAGCCGCCCAGGCTGCCGAGCGCAAGGCGGGTGTCGACAACGCTCAGCAGCGGCAGACCGGTGCCATGTTCATTGGCCCAGGCATCATCGACCATGGCCGCCGCGGCTCCGTGCGCCAGCACGTCGCGCACGAAATCATGGCCATCGAAGCGTTCGCCGCGCAGGGCGACGAACAGTTCGCCGGCGGCGATGCTGCGCGAGTCGGTCGACACGCCGACGAAGGTATGGCCGCCGACGCTTGCAGTACCGCCGGTGGCTTGGGCAGCTTCGAACAAATCCATCATGACCAGGTCTCCAGGCCCATGCGCGCCTGTTCGAGATCGGAGAAAGGCCGCCGCAGGCCGGCGATTTCCTGGTAGGGCTCATGGCCCTTGCCGGCGAGCAGGATGACGTCGCCTGCTGCGGCCTCCCGCAGCGCCTGGCGGATCGCGGTGGCGCGATCCGGCTCGATGCTGGGCCGGCGCGTCATGCCTTCGGCGATGGCCTCGATGATGGCCACGGGGGCTTCGTTGCGCGGGTTGTCGCTCGTCAGCAGCACGCGGTCGGCCAGCCGCTCGGCCATCGCGCCCATCAGCGGCCGCTTGCCGGAATCGCGATCGCCGCCGCAACCGAAGACGCAGACCAGCCGGCCGCCCCGGGCGGTCGCCGTGTCGCGCAAGGTGCCAAGGGCCTTCTCGAGCGCATCGGGCGTGTGCGCGTAATCCACCACCACCAGCGGACGGCCGACGCCGCCCACCGGCTGCATGCGGCCCGGCGGTGGTTCGAGCCGGCGCAGCACGGCCGCGATGTCCGCCAGCGTTTCGTCCCTGGTCAGCAGCGCACCGATCACCGCCAGCAGATTGGCGACGTTGAAGCGGCCGACGACCGGCGCTTCGATACGCACACCGTCCAGCGTGAATGCGAGGCCGGTTCCGCTCATGGCGATGTCGCGCGCGACCAGCACCCGATCGCCGCCGACACGGCCGCACAGCGTGTAGCCGGTGGTCGGAACGCGGCCGGCGAGCTTGCGTGCCAGCCACTCGCCGAGCGGATCGTCGAGATTGAGCACGGCGGCGCCCAGACCGGGCCAATCGAACAGCTTCTCCTTGGCGGCGGCGTAGGCTTCCATGCTGCCGTGGTACTCGAGGTGATCGCGGGTCAGGTTGGTGAACACCGCGACATCGAAGTCGACGCCATTCACGCGGCCCTCGTCGATGCCGATCGAGGACACTTCCATGGCGCAGGCCACAGCTCCCTGCTCGATGAAGCCGGCCAGTGTTCGATGCAGGCTGATGGCGTCCGGCGTCGTGTTGACGCTCTCGATCATCCGACCCGGAAAGCCGCTGCCCAGCGTGCCCACCGCCGCGCACTTGCACTCGAGGAAGCTCATCGCCTGGGCGATCCATTGCGACACCGAAGTCTTGCCGTTGGTGCCGGTAACGCCGGCAACCCAGAGTCGCTCTGAGGGCCGGCCGTAGACGAGATGAGCGAGTTCGCCGGCAAGTCCGGCCAACCCGGAAACGGCCACCGCAGGCACGTTCAGCGCCATCGGCGCGCCCGCCTCGTACAGCACTGCCGCCGCCCCGCGCGCGACGGCGTCGGCGGCGTAGGCACGGCCATCGACCCGATGCCCTGGCATGCCGACGAAGACGTCGCCCGGGGCCACCGCGCGCGAGTCGATGGCAAGGCGGGTCGCCTTCACCCCTCGTCGTTCGAGTTCGGCGAGGATCGCCATCGCGCTCACACGCCCTCCTTGACCGCTTCGGCCATCAGCAGCGGCCGCAGCGGAATATCCTGGGGCACGCCCAGCGTGCGCAGCGCGCCGGCCATGACTTGCGAGAACACCGGCGCCGCCACGTCGCCGCCGTAGTACTGTTCCCCCGAGGGTTCATCGATCATGACCGCGACGATCAGGCGCGGATCGGAGGCCGGCGCGAAACCGACGAAGGCGGCGACGTACTTGTTGGCATAGGCCCCGCCTTCCAGCTTGTGCGCAGTGCCGGTCTTGCCGGCAACCCGGTAGCCGGGAATCTGCGCCTTGGGCGCGGTGCCGCCGGGCTGTACCGCCATTTCCAGCATCGTCCGCACTTCACGCGCGGTCTGGGCCGAGAACACAGGCTTGCCGGCCAGCGGCGGCGTCTCGGCGCGCGTCAGGGTCACGGGAATCAGATCGCCGTCGCGGGCAAAGGCAAGGTAGGCGCGGGCCAACTGCATCAACGTCACCGATATGCCATGACCATAGGCCATGGTCGCCTGCTCGATCGGCCGCCAACTGGCGGCGGGGCGCAGGCGGCCGCCGACTTCGCCGGGAAAGCCCAGCTTCAGCGGCGAACCGAAACCCAGGTTGTCGAAGGTCTGCCACATTTCTTCGGGCCGCAGCGACAGCGCCATCTTCGCGGCGCCGACGTTGGACGACTTCTGGATGACTTCGGCAACGGTCAGCACGCCGTGCGGATGGGCATCGTGAATGGTAGCGCTGCCGATGGTCAGGCGGCCGGGAGCGGTGTCGATCTGGGTATTGAAATGGAATTTACCCTTCTCCAGCACCATGGCCGCCGTGAAGGGCTTCATGGTCGAGCCGGGTTCGAAGGTGTCGGTGAAGGCACGGTTGCGCAACTGTGCACCGGCCAGCTTGATGCGGTTGTTCGGGTTGTAGGTGGGCGCGTTGACCAGGGCCAGCACTTCGCCGGTCTTGGCGTCCAGCACCACGATGCCGCCGGCCTTGGCCCTGTGTTCTGCCATCGCCTGCTTCAACTGGCTGTAGGCCAGGTACTGGATCTTGGCGTCGAGCGCCAGAGTCACGTCCTTGCCATCCCTGGGCTTGCGGATCGATTCGACGTCCTCGACGATCTGGCCGCGACGGTCCTTGATCACACGGCGCGAACCGGGCTTGCCGGTAAGCAGGTCGTTCATCGCCAGTTCGACGCCCTCCTGGCCGGCGTCTTCGACACCGGTGAAGCCGAGCACGTGGGCCATGACGTCGCCCGAGGGATAGTAGCGGTGATACTCGTCGTTCTGATGGATGCCGGGCAGCCGCAATGCCGCCACTTTCTCGGCGACGTCGGGCGAGACCTGGCGCTTGACGAAGACGAAGCCTTTGTCGGCGGCGAGCTTGCGGTTCAACTCGCGCACATCCATTTCCAGCAAGCGACCCAGTTGCCGGGCCTGGGCCGGCGACAACTCGGCATCCTCGGGAATGGCCCAGATCGCCTTCACCGGCGCAGACACGGCCAGCACGTCGCCATGACGATCGAGAATGCGACCGCGCGTGGCGGAGATCTCGATGACACGTTCGTAGCGCGACTCGCCCTTCTTCTGCAGGAAGTCGTTCTGGAACACCTGGAGGTAGAGAGAACGTCCGATCAGCGCGACAAACCCGGCCAGCAAAAGGCCGACCACGAACCGGGCCCGGCCGAAGGGCAGGCGCTGCAACAGGATCGGACTCTTGGCGAACTTCACGGCTTGTTCCCTTGCGCGGCCGAACCGGCATCGAGAGAAATGATCCTCGCCGCGGCCGGCGGCCTCATGCCGAGCTTGTCGCGGGCGATCTTCTCGATCCGCGCATGGTTGGCCCAGGTGCTCTGCTCGAGCTGGAGCTGTCCCCATTCGACCTCGAGGTCGTGCATGCGGTTCTGTTCCCGTTCAAGTTCGACGAACAGGTTGCGCGCCCGGTGGCTGGAGGTGACGACCGCCAGGGCGCAGACCACGGCGACGGCAAGCAGGGCGAGATTCACGCGCATGTCAGCGGCGCTCGGCGACGCGCATCACGGCACTGCGCGCCCGCGGATTGACGGCGAGCTCGGCCGGGCCGGGACCGACCGCCTTGCCGACCAGCCGCAGTTTCGGTTCCGCCAGTTCGGCGGCGCGCACCGGCAGCCGCGCCGGCAGTTTCGGCGGCTGCGATTGTTCGCGCAGGAAGCGCTTGACGATCCTGTCTTCCAGCGAATGAAAACTGATCACCACCAGGCGTCCTCCATGAGTCAGGCGATCGACGCATTGCGGCAGGACTAGCGACAGCTCCTCAAGCTCCCGATTGACGTGAATCCGTAAAGCCTGAAAGCTGCGCGTCGCCGGGTGCTGGCCCGGTTCGCGCGTGCGGACGGCCTTCTCCACGAGCGTGGCAAGTTGGCCTGTGGTTGTAATATCGAATTGGCCCCGAGCAGCAACAAGCGCCTTTGCAATCGCATGAGCAAACCGTTCTTCGCCATAGTCCCTGAGCACCCTTTCGATTTCACGTTGTTCGGCCCGCGCCAGCCACTCGGCGG
Organism: Rhodocyclaceae bacterium; assembly: GCA_041480065.1. Taxonomy (GTDB): domain Bacteria; phylum Pseudomonadota; class Gammaproteobacteria; order Burkholderiales; family Rhodocyclaceae; genus Fen-999. The sequence goes on along the minus strand of JBGOZF010000012.1, from coordinate 18,641 downwards.
CGGTCTCTCCCTGCGTCGTATCCATGCGCATGTCGAGCGGCGCATCGAAACGAAAACTCATGCCCCGCGCGGGGGTATCCAACTGCGGCGACGAGACGCCAAGGTCCAGCAGCACACCGTCGACCACCCCCACACCCAGTCCGTCCAGCACTTCCGCCAGCCGGCCGAAGGCGGAATGGGCCAGCGTAAAGCGGGGATCGGCGATTCCGCGTCCGGCCTCGACTGCCGCTGGATCGCGGTCCAACGCCACCAGCCGCCCGCCGTCGCCCAACTGCGCCAGGATCTCCCGGCTGTGCCCACCGCGACCGAAAGTCGCATCGACGTAGCAGCCGTCGGACTTGATCGCCAGCGCTTCGACTGCCTCATGCAGCAATACGCTGACGTGCGCGTCGGCGCTCACAGCGCCAGATTCTCAAGCCCCGGCGGCAACAGCTTGTCGCCGAGCGCGAAGATCTCCTCCTGTTGCTGCTTCCAGCCCGCGTCGGACCAAAGCTCGAAATGACTGCCCTGGCCGACCAGCCAGACGTTCTTCTCCAGACCGGCGTATTGGCGTAGTTCCGGCGTCACCAGAACGCGACCGGACGAGTCCATTTCCAGGTCCACCGCAAACCCCACCAATAGGCGACGCAGCTTTGCGGACTGCGCCTCGAGGCTGGGTGCGGCAAGAATCTTGTCGCGAATGGGCTCCCACGCGGGGGTGGGATAGAGCAGCAGACAGCGGTGGGGGTGAGCCGTCAGGACCAGGCGGCCCTCGCCCATCTGAACCAGGGCATCGCGGTGGCGTGCCGGCACGGCCATTCGGCCTTTGGCATCCAGCGTCAGCGATGTCGCGCCTTGGAACATCCGATCCCCTTGTCAGAGGCGGGAAACACAGAATTTCCCACTTCCTCCCACTTCCTCCCACTTTACGGAAGAATGAAGGAATGGTCAAGAGGAAATTACTGTGCCGACAATGACTTAGGATATCTTTCCTCGGGACGACACGAGAAAGAATTCCAGATAAAAATCAATAGGGATAGCACAATCACTGAAAGTGAAACATGAGGATGCAAGGGCAGCGGGGATGGGAAGTCCGCCGATAAGCCGGGTTCTGTCGTGGGCAGCCATTCCTCTGGGCCTGCCGTTGCCGACAGGCTCTAGCAGCCTACCCGGAAGCGGCGCGAGCCACGCCAATGCTTCCCTATTTGGCCTTGCCCCGGATGGGGTTTGCCATGCCGTTGCCATTACTGGAAACGCGGGGGTCTCTTACACCACCATTTCACCCTTGCCGGTTCTTCTCCTTCAGCGCAGGAACTTTCATTCCCGCTCTTCAGGAAGAGACTTTGCCGCCTTGCGGCGTCAAAGTCGAACTTAGGCGGTATCTTTCTGTTGCACTTTCCGTCGCCTCACGGCGCCCGGCCGTTAGCCGGCATCCTGCTCTACGGGGCCCGGACTTTCCTCCATGAACTCACGCTCACAGCGGCTGCCTAGCGAACTTCCCGCGCTCATTGTAGCAGTGTGACTCACTTACCCTCGGCCTTCGCGGCGGCCTTGCCCTGGTTCTCGACGAACTTGAAAACTCCGCCTTTCTCCTGGAACGTCCCCAGCAGTTCGCCCGGCTCCGGCGGCGGCTCCTTGAAAGCCTGGAAGCCACAGGTCTTCAGTTCGGTCACGTACCAGCGCTTGTTCTGCCGCAGGATGTATACGCCGGTCTCCGGGCTGTAGACCTCGACCCTGACGCCGCTTCCGGCCGGCTTGAGCGCGTAGCGGCGCTGGCATTCGGGATTGCGGCGAACCACGACGCTCAGGTCCCAGCCGTCGCTCCAGAAGTAGGGCTTGGTGCGCTCGACCGTCAGGGCAACCTCGCTGCCCATGATCAGGTAAGACGCCGGCTCGGCGCTGCATGCCGCCAGCAGGACCACGAGAGGCAACAGAATCCAGCGCTTCATTTCAGGTTCCAACTCACGGTTTCGCCGGCGCGCAAGGGCACCAGCACGTCGTCATCGGCGTAAGGCAACGTTGCCGGCGCAGTCCACGCCTGTTTCACCAGCGTGATGGTGTCCGCATTCCTGGGCAGCCCGTAGAACTCGGGTCCGAAATGGCTCGCGAATCCTTCGAGCCGATCCAGGGCGCCGGCGGCCTCGAAAGCCTCGGCATAGAGTTCGATGCCCGCGTGGGCCGTGTAGCAGCCGGCGCAGCCGCAGGCCGCCTCCTTGGCGCGCCTGCCGTGAGGCGCCGAGTCGGTGCCGAGGAAGAACTTCGGGTTGCCGGATGTCGCGGCGGCAAGCAGCGCACGCCGGTGCGTTTCGCGTTTCAGCACCGGCAGGCAGTAGTGGTGCGGCCGGATGCCGCCCTGAAAGATCGCATTGCGGTTGAGCAGCAGGTGGTGGGCGGTGAAAGTCGCGGCCACGTTGGCACCGGACTCGCGCACGAAGTCCACGCCTTCCCCGGTCGTCACGTGCTCCAGGACGACTTTCAGCGCTGGAAACTCCTTCATCAACGGCGTCAGCACCCGATCGATGAACACCGCCTCACGGTCGAACACGTCCACCTCCGGATCGGTCACTTCGCCGTGCACCAGGAGCGGCAGGCCCAGCATTTCCATGCGGGCGAGCGTGGCACGACAGCGGCCGAGGTCGCTGACGCCGGCATCGGAATTGGTGGTAGCGCCGGCCGGATAGAGCTTCACGGCGTGCACGAAACCGCTCGCGATCGCTTGGTCGACCTCCTCCGGCTTCGTGTTGTCGGTGAGGTAAAGCGTCATCAGCGGCTCGAACTTCGAACCGGCCGGCAGAGCGTCCAGTATCCGCTGCCGATAAGCCGCCGCTTGTACCACTGTCGTCACCGGCGGCCTCAGGTTGGGCATGACGATGGCCCGGCCGAAGCGGCGCGCGGTGTCGGACAGGATAGCGGCAAGGGTCGCGCCATCGCGCAAATGGAGATGCCAGTCGTCGGGACGGGTGATAGTCAGCGTTTGCATGACCCAATTATGCCTTCAGTTCCAGCGCGCGCTCATAGAGCGCGTTCTTCGCCACGCCGGTGATCTCCGCCGCGAGCTTCGCCGCCTGCCTGACCGGCAGTTCCGCCAGCAAGGCCTTCAGCACCCGCTCGGCTTCGACATCCAGGCCCTGGCGCGCAGGCGGGCCCGACACGACGACCACGAATTCGCCGCGGCGCCGGTTCTCATCCGCTGCCAGCCAGGCGGGCCCCTCGACCAGCGGGATCACGGCGATCTGCTCGAACAGCTTGGTCAGTTCGCGCGCGATGACGAGCTGCCGTTCCGGTTCCAACAGTTCCGCAAGATCGGCTACGGTCTCGACGATGCGATGGGGCGCTTCATAGAACACCAGCGCCGCCGGCACGGCGCGCAGCACCTCGATCTGCTTTCGTCGCGCCGTCGGCTTCGCCGGCAGGAAGCCGGCGAACAGGAACTGCGCATCGGCCAGGCCCGCCGCCGACAGCGCCGTGATGGCAGCGTTCGGTCCGGGCAGCGGCACCACCGCGAAACCGGCCGCGCGCACTGCCGCGCAGGCGCGTGCGCCGGGGTCGGAAATGCCCGGGCTGCCGGCATCCGAGACAAGTGCCACCCGCTTGCCGCCGGCCAGCGCCGCGATCAGCCTTTGCGCCGCTGCCGCCTCGTTGTGTTCGTGTAGGGACAGCGTTGCCGCCCGGATGCCGTGATGATCGAGCAGCCTTCGGGCGTGACGGGTATCCTCGCAGGCGATGAGGTCCGCCGCCCGCAGCACCTCGAGCGCGCGCAGGGTGATGTCAGCCAGATTGCCGATCGGTGTGGCGACGACATACAATGCCGGCGTCGTATTGGTCGTTTTCATCGAGCCCATTGTCCAGCCACCATGGCCACCACGCAAGCCCAAGGCGCTGCTGCCGAAGATCTCGCCGCCCGTTTTCTTGCCGAACGGAAGCTGAAACTCATCGATCGCAACTACCGCATACGCGGCGGCGAGATCGATCTGATCTGCCGCGACGGCGGGACGGTGGTGTTCGTCGAGGTGCGCCTGCGCAAACGCGCCGACTACGGCGGTGCTGCCGCGAGCATCACCCCGGCCAAGCAGGCGCGGCTGATCCTGGCCGCCCAGCATTGGCTGGCGCGGCACGGCGAAGCTCCCTGCCGCTTCGATTGCGTGCTCATGGACGGCGACAACATCGAATGGCTACGCGATGCGTTTTCTGCTGATTAGTCTGTTGCTGCTGGCCATGACCGTCCAGGCACAGACGGTCAAGATACTGGTCCAGAGTTCGCCGCTGGCGGGTTTTCAATACCACGCGGCGGCTTCGGTGTGGAACGAGCTGAAGGTCGGCGATCCGCTGACCCTGGTGCGGGAACCGGACAACCCGCACGACGCCAATGCCGTGCGCGTCGAATGGCGCGGCCAGATGCTCGGCTACCTGCCGCGCGCCGAGAATCGGGCCGTGGCGGCCGAGATGGACCGCGGCACTACGGTTGTCGCACGCGTCGCACAACTGCGCGAGCACCGCAATCCCTGGCTGCGCGTGCTGATCGAGGTCTATGTCGTCCTGTGACGACGGCAGGTGCCCGATACCCCCATGTTAGAATCGACCGACTCGGCAACCGTCCGCACCATGAACCTTACCGACCGCATCGCCAGGCAGTTTTCCGACAGCGCCCAAACCAAACTCCAAGCCGCCGGCACCATGGCCGGACCCATCGCCGCCGCCGTTCAAGTGATGGTGACATCCCTGCGCCTGGGCGGCAAGATCATGGCCTGCGGCAACGGTGGCTCGGCGGCGGATGCCCAGCACTTTGCCGCCGAACTGCTGAACCGCTTCGAGAAAGAGCGCCCGCCGCTGGCGGCCCTCGCCCTCACCACCGACACGTCGACGCTGACATCCATCGCCAACGACTACGCCTACGAGCAGGTGTTCGCCAAGCAGTTGGTCGCGCTCGGCCGGTCGGGCGACGTACTGCTGGCGATTTCCACCTCGGGCAACTCGCCCAATGTTCTGGCCGCCATGGCCGCGGCCCGAGAACGCGGCGTGCGCGTCGTGGCCTTGACCGGCAAGGGCGGCGGCAAGATGGCCGCCGCGCTTGCCGCCGACGATATCCACCTTTGCGTCCCCGCCGATCGCACGGCGCGCATCCAGGAGGTTCATCTCCTGGTCCTGCACTGCCTGTGCGACGGCATCGACGCGCTCTTGCTGGGAGAACTCCAATGACAAAGTCCCTGATTCGTTTCCGCCTCTCGCTGCTCCTGGCCGCATGCGCGATGCTGCTGGCCGGTTGCTTCGGCGCCGCCGTCGTCGGCGTCGGTACCGGCGCATTGATGATCACCGACCGCCGGATCGCCGAGAACTATCTGGCCGACGAAGGCATCGAGATGCGCACCAGCAACCGCATCGGCGAGAAATTCGGCTCCCAGGTGCATGTCGACGTCACCAGCTACAACCGCATGGTGCTGCTGGCCGGCGAAGTACCCGATGCGGCAACCCGCGCCGAGGTGGAGAAGGTCGTCACCACCGTGCCGAACGTCAAGTCCACCGTCAATGAATTGCAGGTTGCCGGCCCCACGTCGCTTGGCGCACGCAGCAACGACGCTTACCTGACGTCGAAGGTCAAGGCGCGCTTCATCGACGCCAACAAGTTTTCGGCCAACCACGTCAAAGTGATGACCGAGGGAGGCACGGTCTATCTGCTTGGCCTGGTGACGCAGCGCGAAGCCGATGATGCCGTCGACATCGCCCGCACCACGGGCGGCGTGCAGAAGGTCGTGCGCGTCTTCGAGATCATTTCCGACGAGGAAGCCCGCCGTCTCGACCTGCGCAAGAACGAGAGCGCCGAGCCGGCCAAGGCACCGGTGAAGTGACGGCACGGCCGTCGTTCGAAGCCAAGCTCTGCGCGCCGGCCGAGCTCACTGCCCGGCTGGCCACCCTGCCGCGGCCGCTGGTGTTCACCAACGGCTGTTTCGACATCCTCCACCGCGGCCACGTCACCTACCTTGCCCAGGCGCGCGCCCTCGGCGCCCGCCTGCTGGTGGCGGTCAACACCGACGCCTCGGTGAAGCGGCTCGGCAAGGGCGGCGACCGGCCGCTGAACTGTCTGGAAGACCGCATGGCGGTGCTGGCGGCACTCGAATGCGTATCGCTGGTCACCTGGTTCGACGAGGACACGCCGCTCGCCCGCATCATCGAAACCCGCCCCGACATCCTCGTCAAGGGCGGCGACTGGCCGGCGGACAAGATCGTCGGCAGCCGCGAAGTGCTGGCCTGGGGCGGCCAGGTGCATTCGATTCCGTTCATCCACCTGCGCTCGACCACCGAACTGGTCGAGAAGATCAGGGCTCTGTAGCGGTCTGCTTCTGCACCCTCTCGCGCACCAGTTCGACGTGGCTGCGCAGGGTGTAGAGCATGTCGGAGAATGCCAGCGGCGTAGGAATGTGGTTGACGTCGTTCTCGATCGCATCGAGCCGCGCCAGCCACTCGGCGCGGGTGTGGCGCTTGGGATCCTCTTCCACATCCGCTTCCAGGAACTTGAGTTCGCCGTAGCGCCGATAGATGCGCGAGCGGACCCGCCAACCGTAGAGGGCGGGCGCGAACTTGACGATCGGCACCAGCAGGGCAACGATCGGGATCAGCATCACCACCAGGCGATCGACCAACGTGGCAGCCCAGAACGGCAGATAGCGCTGAAGGAAGGGCTTGCCCGATTTGTAGTAGCGCTCCGCCTCCTTCGACAGCGGGAAGTCGACGGCGACGGCCCTGGGAAATTCGCCCGGCCGATGAAAGATGCCCGTACCGCCATGGGTTTCGACCGCCGCCTGCATCAGCAGGTCGACCAGCGCCGGATGCGTGTCCCCGCGCACCAGCATCGTAGCGGTCGCCGCGACCATGGTGACATCCCGGCTCGGAATGTCGCGCACCAGATCCACCGAGCCGCGCGGCAGCACGATCTTCGACAGGTAGGGCAGATGCCGCGAATACGCCTCGGCATGCGCAAGGCCCATCACGCGCACGCCCGGCGTGAACAGCAGCAGCCAGACCGTTGCCGACTGCGTCGGTCCGACGACGAAAGCGGCGTCGATTTCCTTGTTTTGAAAGGCCTCGGCCAGTTCGACGCCACCTTTGTCGATCAGCGCCGCGTTGCTCGCATCGATGCCGTTGGTCCCGAGCACTTCGGTCGCCAGAAAGCGAGTGCCGCTGCCCTGGCCGCCGACCGCGATGCGCCGGCCTTTCAGTTGCAGCACCCGGTCCAGTTCGCCGCCGCGCGGGGCCAGGTCATCGCGGTAGAAGATCCACAAGGGCTCGTAGTAGAAGGCGCCCAGCGAATAGAGGTCGTCGTCCTCGGTTGCCTGGCCGGTGCCGCCCTGGTAGAAACCGGCATCGATCTCGAGCTTGTCGTCGCGCAGGCGGGCCAGATTCTCGTTCGATCCGGCCGACGGTTTCTCGACAATGTTGACCCCGTAGCGCGCCAGCACATCCTTGTAGGCGGCGGAAAAGCGCTGGTAGGCGCCGCCGTCGCCGCCGGTGCTGAGCACCAGCGTATCGGGCGGTGCCGGCTGGATGAAACGCGACGCCGCCCAGAAGCCGGCCACCAGAATCAACAATAGCGGCAAGCCGACGACCAGCAGGTCGCGCAGCGAAACCTCGCGCAGGCGACGCAGGGCGCGGCGTTTCATGGTCTTTACGCTAGATGGATTGTGCGGAAAGGTGGAGCGTCAATAGATGCACAATTCCATTGACAATCAGTTCATTGCGAAGCATCTGTCGGTCCTCCATAGCCACTTCCGTCACTAACCCCCCCCGCCACCAGTTTATTGACATTCAGTCCGAATCCGGCCAGAACAGGCACCGCATCGCGGTGTGGATTTGGCTGGATGATAAGGGGGGCGCTTCAGCGTACTCCAGGAGCCGATAGTACAGTGCCAATTGCAAACTTGAGTTACTTGACATCGAACTATGGATTCCCGCGGGGCTCAGCAACGTCGAACGGCCTCGCGCGCTCACTTTGGAGTCGCATCAGGCACCTCAGTGCCCGAAGGAGTCGGTCAGGTTTCTCCGAACCGGCCGTTCAACAAACATATTTGACGTTCTGATAGATCTGTACGTCATTTTCGAACGGAGGACCTGACTTCGTTGAACATCTGCATTGGTGAGAGATCTCCATGCGCGACTAGCAACACGAGTACGCCGCCGATTGCGACGATACCGGTAGCCCATGAATTCTTGAAACGCAACTGGACGCCCACCGCTAGCCATATCGTCGCTGTGCCGCCGACAAGAAACACAAACATGCGCTGACCGGTACTCAAAGGCTCCGCCAGCGTCAGTATCCCAAGTGCAACAATGATCAAGAATGCCGGCAAGACGAGCCACACCGCCTTGAGTGGGGCTTCGGGCAATTGAAAATAGTCACTGACCTTCAAGCCATTGTCTTGGAAGAAGCCCGTAATTTCTTCCTTTGTGCCTTCGATTGGTCCGACCTTCATTTCTGCCCCTTTCGGTGAGGAGCGAGTACAGATTGAACGTCCCTATCCGCAGCTGAATCAGACCACTCGCTTTGCGAGCCATCCTTGATGAAGATAATCCTGTCTTGTTCGAGGATTACGTTTGTGCCACCGAAAGTGAAGCCTTCCAAATTGCCACTAAATGCTCGCTGCTCGACTCTTGAGAGGGCGCTCCCGAGAGTTGGAGATGCCGCTTGATATTCGTCATCGTTTTCAATATTGGGGCCTACCCTGAAAACTAGGACGGCGCCACCGCTGTCGGCAGGATGAATAGTGCAACGCAATCCAATGCCGGGGCGAAGGAACGGGGCAATTCGCCTGCGGTAGTTATTGATATACGTCTGAACTTGCGGTTGTAGGTACATTCGGTCCTCGCACGAAGACATTTCCTTCCATTGGAGCATCGTGCCGAGAACCAAACGGAATAGCAACTCCGACTGCCAGTGGCCGGTTGCTGCCGCTGTGACTTCGGTTGTGCTGAAACCACACCTTAATGTGTGGCGCCATTTCAGCATTGTGTTGGTGGGATTCGACCATAAGGGCTGGCGGAATTGGGGCACCGGATGCAAGCAAGGCCGTTTCTGCCTCGAATGCCTCTCCAAGGCAGAGCAGTGACGGGGAGGCTGCAATCAGCCCCAAGTCGGTTGCATCGCTTCAGGACATGCCGCTACAATATTAAGTATGTCCATGTGATAGGCCACGGTCATGTCAGAACTCGTCTTTGATGGTGCAACGCACCAGGTATCGTTGATCGACCGCAACAGCAATACTGTTGGCAATTGGCAGGCCAACAACGTCGTCGATCGGAGGGGTCAGTTCCTGCGCTTCGTGCCGAACGGAACGCACATCCTCGTCGACCGCTCGATGCCTCACAGACATGCCGGAAACGATGGGCATGGAATCCCGCTCGATTCGTCGAGAGGCTCGTATGGCAGCCACGGCATCGTGCGCTTGGCTCCGATACATGGCCACAACGGCATCGGCGTTCATTCCGGGCGCGCTGGCGTTCCCGATGGTTGGGGGCGCATGGGCCCGGACCACGCGACCCAGGGCTGCATACGGACGACCGACGAGGCCATGGGCGTCATCGCGCAGACGATGCGCACCGATGCCTTGCGTTCAATCACCGTGCGTAACAATCATGAACAGTAACAGGCGACCCCGTTGTTTCCACTATCTAGTCATCGGCCTTGCGCTTCTATGCGCGGGGCCGGTTTTCGCCGATCACTTACCGGACAGCAAACTCGCTGGCGGAAAGGCCGATACCTTGCTCTGCGGCTTAGATTCCGATGCCACGCCGATGAAGGACGTCCTCTCCAAGCTGGGCAAACCCGACCGCATCGAACCTTGGGAGGTCCACAAAGCCAATGTCACCTACTGGTGGTCAAGAGGCCCACTGACGATTCAGGTGAACACCTATCAGTTTGGCGACTACCTGAACAGGCCGCCGCTTTGGATCGAGGTCAGCGGAAGCGATCCCGACGGATTCTGCACGACCGGTCGCGGCCTTAAACTCGGCAACAGCCTTGCTGACATTCGCCGGCTCTATGGACATCGCTACGGCATACGACCGATAGATGGCGGCAAGCGGATGGTAACGATTCAGTGGAGCACTTTACCGTCCATCGATATTGACTTGGCACGGGATGGCCGAATTGTCCGGATCAACGCGGCCGGCGTTATTGAATGACCGTTGCACGACGGCTATTGCTGCCTAAGCCCTTGGGTTTCCCGCATCTAATCATCGGCTTTGCCGTCAGGAGGCGGACCGGCAAACTTAACACGTGAGAATTGCAAGACTCCGGGCAAAGAAGGCCGCAGCATTTGAGCGCCACCGCAAGTATCGGCTGGAGAAGGTGAGAGAACGATGCCCAATCCAAGTTGGGCATCGTTTACTTACACTGCCAACAGCCATTGTGTTCAGAACGGAATATCGTCCTCGAAATCGTTGAAGCCGCTGCCGGCCGGCGCCGCCGGCTTGCCGGCTTGGCCTTCGCGGGCGGGAGCGCTGCTCTCGCGCGGAGGCGCTTCGCCGGCGCCCTCGCGGCGGCCGAGCATCTGCATGCGATCGCCGCGGATTTCGGTCGAGAAGCGCTCCTGTCCGTCCTTGTCCTGCCATTTGCGGGTGCGGATCGAGCCTTCGACGTAGATCTGGCTTCCCTTCTTCAGGTACTGGCCGCAAACCTCGGCCTGGCGGCCGAAATAGGAGACCCGATGCCATTCCGTGGTCTCCTGCTTGTTGCCGTCCTTGTCCTTCCAGGTGTCGGTTGTCGCGATGCGAAGATTCGCCACCGCCTCACCGCTCGGGAGATAGCGGATCTCGGGATCCGCGCCCAGGTTGCCGACCAGAATTACCTTGTTGACCGATGCCATACGATTCTCCTCTAAGAACTTGCTCGCCGCGCCGGCGGCGTCATGGTTGCCGCCAGTGCCAGCCAGACCGTGCAGAGGGCGACGCAAAAGAAGTGTACCGCGGCGGCGCCGAAATACTGGAGCAGCCAGCCGCCCACTATCCCACCCATGGCGACGCCGATGGATTGCGTCGTATTGTAGACGCCCATCGCCGCGCCCTTCGCCGCCGCCGGCGCCAACCGCGAAATCAGCGACGGCTGCAGGGCTTCCATCAAATTGAAGCCGACGAAGAATAGCATCAGCAGCAAGCCAATGACATACACGTCGCTGACGGCAACCGCCAGCCCCACCTGGACCAGGATCAGCAGCAGGATGGCGGACAGGAAAGCCGCCTTCAGCCAGCCGCGCCGCTCGGCGACGATGATGACCGGCACCATGACCGCAAACGAGGCCAGCACCGCCGGCAAATAGATCTTCCAGTGCTCGGCCAGTGGCAGGCCGGCAACCACGAGCGCGGGCGGCACCAGCACCCACATTGCCGTCTGCATCAGGTGCAGCGCCAAAACACCGAAATTCATGCGTGCCAGTTGCCCGTGAAGCAGGACCTGGCTAAAGGGCGGCTTCACGACTGTCGCTGGAAGTGGCGGCGGTGCGGGCACGACCTTGGCCAGCATGACGATGGCCAAGAGCGCCAGCGCCCCGGTCAAGGTGAAGATTCCACCCATGCCGACGGCAGCGTACAGAATGGGGGCACAGACCAGCGACACTGCGAACACCAGGCCGATGGTCGAGCCGATCATGGCCATGACCTTGGTGCGATGTTGCTCGCGCGTCAGGTCGGCAGCAAGCGCGGTCACCGCGGCGGACATCGCGCCCATGCCCTGAAGCACGCGCCCGGCGATCATCCAGTAAATATCAGGCGCTGCAGCCGCAAGGAAACTGCCGGCGGCGAAGATCAGAAGTCCGGCCACGATGACCGGTTTGCGGCCCCAGCGATCCGACGCCATGCCGTAGGGAATCTGGAACAAGGCCTGGGTGATGCCGAAGGCGCTGAAGGCAAACCCAACCAGCCGCGAATCGTTCCCGCCCGGAAACGTTCGCGCGAACACCGCGAAGACGGGCAGGATCAGGAACAGCCCGAGCATGCGCAGGCCGAAGATGGCTGCCAGGGCAACGCCGGCGCGCCGCTCCTCGCGGGACATGGAATCAGCAACGGGGGAAAGCATGGGTGGCGGTTGAGACGAAGGGGGCCGCGTATCTTAGCAGGGCGGCCCCGGCACGTCTGCGCGGAAAGCTAGCCGCCGCGCTTCGACAACCCTCGCGGCAGCGGGGAGAAATCGACGCGACCGACTTCCGAGATGCTGTCGTCCTGACCGATCCTGCCTTCGACCAGTTCGTAGCCCATCAGAGCGAATAGTCGGCCGCGCAGGAACAGCGGCCGCGAGTTGCCGTACCAGTCGACGCACGAAGCCCGGCAGCCATCGTCCGAGGCGCCGTTGGGCCGCGCCCGCAGACGGCCGAGGTCCGATAGTTCGAGGCCCGAGTTACGCAGGAACAGCACGGCGGCCGACGCTCGCCGCAGTTGTTTGTAACCGGGCTCGCCGCCGCTGACGATGGGCAGCCCGAGGATGCCTTCCCAGGCGTTGTCCGGCTTGTAGAAGAAACCGTGGCTGCGCGTCTCGCCCTGGGCGGCGTTCTCCCTGACGAAGCGCGAGGCGACGGCGGCACGTTTGCCAAGGCGCACGGTCGATAGGTGCAAGTCGTTGCCGACCGCACCCACCACCAGCGCCTGCTTGCCGAGCGCCTCGATGCGGTCCACTGCATGCCCGAGCGCAAGGACTTGAGGCTTCGACGGCTTGTCCCAGCGCACGGAATACAGATCCCCGGAAGGCGTGTCCTGCGGGTATCCCCAACCGGAGCCGGCGCCGTAGAGCAGGAAGGAACCAACGTAACGGTTCTGCACGTCGTAACCCGCAGGTTTCGGCAAGGGCTGGTAGTTCTCCGCGGCAACGCTGTCGCGGCCGTCGGAAAACCGATCCAGGCTCACGCGCATCAGGGCGAGGTCGCCGGCGCCGCGCTCGGCGGCCCACATCGCCTCGCCGCGCCCGTCGGCGCGCACGAGGACGTTCAAATATCCGTCGCCGCTTTCCAGGAACGAGAACTGGTCGATCGGACTGCCGGCTGTCTTCAAGGCCGTCGGCGCCGACCCGTCGAGCGGAAGCCGGAACACGGCCGAGGCGGTGCCTGCCGGGCGGTACGACGTGGTCCAGACGTAGACCGAGCCGGTGGAAACGTAGAACACGCGCCCCGGCGGGCCGAGCACGGCGCTGGCCTGGCAGTCCATTTCGCGCTTGCCGAGGTCGCAGGTGGTCACCGTATGCAGGGCGAGTCCGGCGTCGGGGTCGAGCGGTTCGTCGGTGCGATAGATGCGGGTCGCCGGCGCGATGCGGGTGAAGTCCCTGGCGGTGGCATTGCCTTTCCATTGGCGCACGGCCGGCAAGGCGGACAAGGGATCGTCGAGCCAGGGCGAGACCTGCAAGGGCGTGTAGAAGATCAGCTTGTTGCCGATCAGCCGGCTGGCGTAATTGCGCGACGAGTAATAGTCGTTCGAGCGCAGGTGGTAGGTAGCACGATAGGCGATCCTGCCCTGACCATCGATGTCGAACAGGCCGATCTCCGTGCCGCCGCGGGCATAGCTGTAACCGATCACGACCACCGTATCGTCGGCGATCAGCATCTCGTCGTACCAAGTACCGCCCGGCTCGATGTCGGGGCCGAAAGCGTCCACGGCATCGACCGGCTTCGGCTTGACTTCGCCCAGCGCGACGGTGAACAGGCGGCCGCGGCGCAGGATCACCAGGTGCTTGCCATGCACCTTGACGATGCCGCCCTCGTCCACTCCTGCAGTCTGGGTATTGGTGACCGACTCCGCGTTATCCGCCACCGCCTTGGCCTCGGCCAGCGCGGCCGGCGCCGCCTCCTGCATGACCGCGCCGCTCGCCGCCTTCGCACGCCGCGCCTGCTGGCGCTTGAAATGCTCGACGTATTTCTTCAACACGTCGGTCAGTTCCTGTTCGCTCGCAAACGCCGTCAAAGTCTTTGCCGACGTGCCGGCCACGGCGCATGCCGGTAACGGTGCCAGCAGTATCAGGCCGCAGGCGATCCAGCTTGCTCTTGTCAGCTTCATGGCTCATTTCCTCGTTGTTGATCGGGCAAGGGCGTAAACGGCGCCGATCGATGTTTGGGGTTACCATGCGCACTTTGTCATAAGGACCGGAGGGAAAGCAGCATGGACAAAGGTATTGCACGCGCGGTGATGGTGCTTGGACTGCTGCTGGCGCTGGGTATGTCGGCAGCCGCCTTCCTCCTCGGCAACCAGGCCCGCCACATCGGCTCGGGCCGCCAGAGCATTACCGTCAAGGGGCTCGCCGAAAAGCCGGTGAAGGCCGACCACGCCGAATGGCGCATCGGCGTCCAAGTGCACGGACAAACTTTCGCCGAGGCCCTGGCGCGATTGCGCAAGGAACGGCCGTCGCTGTCGAACTTCCTGGCACGCCAGGGCTTCGAAGCGGATGCGCTCAAGGAATCGGCCGAAACCGTCGGCCCCAACATGGTCGAGGAGGAATTGGCCAACGGGCGCGTCCGCAGCGTCCAGAAGGGCTACACCGCCAGCCAGGAGATCGTCGTCAATACCAAGGATCTCGAACGCGCCGCGGCCGCCGCCAAGGCCGCACTGCAACTGGAGGCCGACGGCAGCCCGGTGTTCTACTCAGAGCCGCTCTACCTCGTCTCAGACCTCGAGACGATCAAGATGTCCCTGATCGGCGCCGCCACCCAGAACGCCCAGAAGCGCGCCGAGGAGTTCGCCAAGAACGGCAACGTGCAGGTCGGCGCCATGCGTTCCGCTTCCCAGGGTGCCTTCTACATCCTCGCCCCCGGCGCCAACGTCGAGTCCAGCGACTACGGCGGCACCTACGACAAGAGCACGATGGACAAGATCGCCCGCGTCGTCGTCACCATCGACTACAACATCGAGAAGTAGTCCTCGCCCGGAAGGCTAAGGCAGCAGCCTCCGACGGTGCAACTGGTCCCACACCACCAGCGCTGGCTTGGGCTCGAAGTCGGCATTGACGACGCCGATGTGCGTGAATAGCGGCAGGATGTCCGGCAGCGGTTTGGGGAAGCTGTCCAGGTCGATATCGGCAAACAGCAACTGGATCAGGCCACGCGCCCTGACGCCATCGGCCAGTTGCGCGAGGCGCCGGAGGTAGCGCGCCTGGAGTTCCGGCGACGAATGCACCGTGTTCACCGAAACGCTCGTCCAGCCGCCCTCGACGATCATCACCGGCAGCGATCGGCCGTTCAGCAGGCGGCTGAAATAGTCGTCCGGGATGTCTTCCGGCCGCGCGTAGGCAAAGTACGGATAGGAAGACAAACCCAATACCTGGGTGAACGGAAAGTCGGCGAAGTCCCTTTCCGCGCCCGCATATGGGCCGCGGCCGCCCAGCATGCCCCAGGCGATATCGACCTGCACGCTTGTCATGAGTAGTCCCGTGCTGCCGGCCGCCCGCAAGTCCGCCGCGGCATCGGAGGCGGCGCGCACCATCGCGGCGTAAAGGGCGGGCGGTGCCGCCGCGCGAACCAGGTTGGTTTCGGCGGCAAGGCCGATGTATTCGGGTTTGAATCGGCGCGCGAAGGCCGTTACATAGCGACGATACGCGTCTCGTACGGCCGGTTCCGCGATGCTGCGGCCCAGTGCGCGCAGTTGCGGCGCCTCTTCGCCGCGCGACAGGCCGTCGTTCAGATCGGCCATGAAATAGAGCTTCAGGCCCTTGCTGCGCAGGTACTTGATCAGGTCCGCCTTGTCGCGATCGAGAATCGCGTCGGCCGTCATGCCGCCCAACAGGTCCTTCCACGGCAATTCCTCGTGGATGGCCGCAATCTCGGCACGCTGGCTCCACATGTCGATGCCCTTGATCACGGCCGCGGCGGTCAGGCGCGGTGGCATGAAACTGAATCCCATGGCCCAACTGCGGGTGGCTTCGGGTGCCGGCGAAGGCGGGGCCGGCGGCGTACCGGCGGCCCAAGCGGCGCCGAGGCCGAAGACGAGTAATGCGACAAGCGCTCCAAACCTGCTTCCACGAATCATCGCTGGTTCTCCCCACCGATCGCGACTTGATCGAGACTTTTCGAAAACCCTGGCCATACTAGCCCAGTTGCACGATACCCCCAATGCCATGTGGGTCACGGCCAGCGGCGGACGGTCCTGCCGACATGGCTTTGGCAACCGAAGCCGCGTATATTTATCGGTTGCCCGTCTATCCGCCCTACCCCAATGGATGAAATCAAGATTCGCGGCGCCAGGACCCACAATCTCAAGAACATCAACCTGGATCTGCCGCGCAACAAGCTGACCGTGATCACCGGCCTGTCCGGTTCCGGCAAGAGTTCGCTCGCCTTCGACACGCTCTATGCCGAGGGCCAGCGCCGCTACGTCGAGAGTCTCTCGGCCTACGCGCGCCAGTTCCTGCAACTGATGGAAAAGCCCGACGTCGATCTGATCGAGGGCCTCTCGCCGGCGATCTCCATCGAGCAGAAGGCCACCAGCCACAACCCGCGCTCCACCGTCGGCACCGTCACGGAGATCCACGACTACCTGCGCCTGCTCTACGCCCGCGCCGGCACTCCGCATTGCCCGGAACACGGTGAACCGCTGGAAGCGATGAGCGTCTCGCAGATGGTCGATCACGTGCTTGCCCTGCCCGAGGACAGCAAGCTGATGATCCTCGCGCCCGTGGTCGCCAACCGCAAGGGCGAGCAGCTCGACCTGTTCGCCGAGCTCAAGGCCCAGGGCTTCGTGCGCCTGCGGGTCAACGGCAAGGTCTACGACATCGACGCCCTGCCCAAACTGGCCAAGAACAGCAAGCACTCGATCGACATCGTCGTCGACCGCATCAAGGTGCGGCCGGACGTGCGCCAGCGCCTGGCCGAGAGTTTCGAGACTGCGCTCACCCACGCCGAGGGCCGCGCCCTGGCCGTGGAAATGGACACTGGCGCCGAGCACCTGTTCTCGGCGCGCTTCGCCTGCCCGGTCTGCTCCTACGCGCTGCAGGAACTGGAGCCGCGACTGTTCTCCTTCAACAACCCGATGGGCGCCTGCCAGAAGTGCGACGGCTTGGGCAGCATCCAGTTCTTCGATCCCGTGCGCGTGGTCGCCTACCCGCACTTGAGCCTCGCTGCCGGCGCCATCAAGGGCTGGGACAAGCGCAACCAGTTCTACTTCCAGATGCTGGAGTCGCTGGCTGGGCACTACGGCTTCGACACCTCGGTGCCCTTCGAGCACCTGACCGAAGAAGTCCAGCGCATGATCCTCTACGGTTCCGGCCGCGAGCAGATCAAGTTCCGCTACCTCAACGAGAAGGGCACGCGCTTCGACCGCAGCCACAGCTTCGAGGGCATCATCCCCAACCTCGAACGCCGCTACCGCGAGACCGATTCGGTGATGGTGCGCGAGGAACTGGCGAAATACCTGAATGCCAAGCCCTGCCCGGATTGCGCCGGCACGCGGCTGCGCAAGGAGGCGCGCTTCGTCTTCATCGGTGAACGCACTCTTCCTGAAGTGAGCGGTCTCTCGCTGATCCAGTGCCGCGATTTCTTCAATCTGCTCTCGATGACCGGCCACAAGGCCCAGGTGGCGGAGAAGATCGTCAAGGAAATCACCGCGCGGCTCACTTTCCTGATCAACGTCGGCCTCGACTACCTGTCGCTCGACCGCTCGGCGGAAACGCTCTCGGGCGGCGAAGCGCAGCGCATCCGCCTGGCGTCGCAGATCGGCTCCGGCCTCACCGGCGTCATGTACGTGCTCGACGAGCCCTCGATCGGCCTGCACCAGCGCGACAACGCCCGACTGCTGCAAACGCTGGAGAACCTGCGCGACCTCGGCAACACGGTGATCGTGGTCGAGCACGACCTCGAAGCCATCGAATCCGCCGACCACGTGGTGGACATGGGTCCGGGCGCCGGCGAGCACGGCGGCCGCATCGTCTCCCAGGGTACGCCGAAGCAGGTGGCCGCCGATCCCGAATCGTTGACCGGCGCCTACCTGTCCGGCCGGCGCAGCATCGCCATCCCGCGCAAGCGCACGCCGCCGAACAAGCTGCGGCAGTTGAAGATCCGTGGCGCCAGCGGCAACAACCTGAAGCAGGTCGATGCCGAAATCCCGGTCGGGCTGTTCACCTGCGTCACCGGCGTCTCCGGTTCGGGCAAGAGCACGCTGATCAACGACACGCTCTATGCCGCCGCGGCGCGCCACCTTTATGGCTCGGCGGTCGAGCCGGCCGCGCACCGCGAGATCGAAGGCCTCGAGTTCTTCGACAAGGTGATCAGCGTCGACCAGTCGCCGATCGGCCGCACGCCGCGCTCCAATCCGGCGACCTACACAGGCCTGCTGACGCCCATCCGCGAGCTGTTCGCCGGCGTGCCGGAAGCGCGCGAACGCGGTTACGGGCCGGGCCGCTTCTCGTTCAACGTCAAGGGCGGCCGCTGCGAGGCCTGCCAGGGCGACGGCATGATCAAGGTGGAGATGCACTTCCTGCCCGACATCTACGTGCCCTGCGACGTCTGCCACGGCAAGCGCTACAACCGCGAAACGCTGGAAGTGCGCTACAAGGGCAAGACCGTGTACGAAGTCCTGCAGATGACGGTGGAGCAGGCGCACGAGTTCTTCGCGCCGGTGCCCGTGGTGGCCCGGAAACTGCAAACACTGGTGGACGTCGGTCTTTCCTACGTCCAGCTCGGCCAGTCGGCAACGACCTTGTCGGGCGGCGAGGC
>JBGOZF010000011.1:0-77694 GCA_041480065.1 Rhodocyclaceae bacterium | reverse complement strand
GATGCAGTCGACCGGGCAGGGTTCGAGGCAGAGTTCGCAACCCGTGCATTGCGCGGCGATGACGGTGTGCATCTGCTTGGCGGCGCCGACGATGGCGTCGACCGGGCAGGCCTGGATGCATAGCGTGCAGCCGATGCAGATGTTCTCATCGATGATCGCGGTGCTCTTGGGCTTCTCGACGCCATGCTCGCCGGACAGGGGCTTCGCCTCGCGGCCGAGCAGGTCGGCCAGCTTGCGGATGCCTTCCTCGCCGCCGGGCGGGCACTGGTTGATGTCGGCGGAGCCAGCAGCGATAGCCTCGGCATAAGGCCGGCAGCCGGGGAAGCCGCATTGGCCGCATTGCGTCTGCGGCAGGATGCTGTCGATCTTCTCGACCAGCGGATCGCCCTCGACGCGGAACTTGACCGCGGCAAAGCCGAGCGCAGCGCCGAGTATGACTGCGCCCAGGGCCATGACCAGAAGCGCCGAAATCACTTGTATTTGTCCAACCCGGCGAAGCCCATGAAAGCGAGACTCATGATGCCGCCCGTGATGAAACCGATGGCCGTGCCGCGGAAGTGTTTCGGCACGTCGGCACCTTCCAGGCGCTCGCGCAGGCCGGCGAACAGCACCAAGGCGAGAGTGAAACCCACCGAGCTGCCGAAGCCGAACAGCAGCGATTCGACCAGGTTGTGCTTCTGCGTGATGTTGAGCAGCGGTATGCCGAGCACCGCGCAGTTGGTGGTGATCAGCGGCAGATAGATGCCGAGCACCTGATGCAGCACCGGACTGGTCTTCTGGATCACCAGTTCGGTCAATTGGACGATGGCGGCGATGGTGACGATGAAGGCGAGCGTGCGCAGGTATTCGAGGTTGTAGGGTATCAACAGCCAGGAATCGAGCACGGAACTGGTGCCGCAGCCAAGCGTCAGGACGAAGGTGGTGGCGGCGCCCATGCCGACGGCCGTCTCCAGTTTCTTTGAGACGCCCATGAACGGGCACAGCCCGAGAATCCGGACGAGGACGACGTTATTGACGAGAACGGCGCCGAGGACGATGAATAGGTAGCTGGTCATTGGCTGATGACGCGATCATGCGGCCGGCCGGTGCCGGCGGGAAAGCTCGCAATTATCGCTTCTTGCTGTCCATTAGACAACACTGAAATGCGCGCGGCTATTGGTTCTGCCGGCTGTCCGCGGCAGGCTCGGCACACGCCTTGACGCATTCCCTGACCAATCCAGGGCCGCGGTAGATCAGCCCGGAATACACCTGCACCAATGCCGCGCCGGCGTCGAGCTTGGCACGTGCCTTGGCACCGTCGGTGATGCCGCCGGCGGCGATGATTGGCAGTTCGCCGGCCAGCGCCTTGGCGAGCGTGCGCACCACGGCGGTGGATTTCTCGAACAGCGGCGCGCCGGAGAGGCCGCCGCCCTCGCTGCCGTAGCGCAGATTCTCGACGCCCTGCCGCGACAGCGTGGTGTTGGTGGCGATGACGGCATCGATGCGGTGACGGCGGAGCGCCTCGGCGATATTGACGATCTGCGCTTCATCCAGATCGGGCGCGATCTTCAAGGCGAGCGGTACGTAGCGGCCGTGCTGCTGCGCCAGCCCCGTCTGCCGCGCCTTGAGCCTGCCGAGCAGGGCATCGAGCTCGGATTCGCCCTGCAACTGGCGCAGGTTCTTGGTGTTCGGGCTCGAAACATTGACCGTGACGTAACTCGCGTCGGCGTATACCTTGTCCAGGCAGAGCAGGTAGTCGTCGGCGGCGTTCTCGATCGGCGTGTCGAAGTTCTTGCCGATATTGATGCCGAGAATGCCGCGATACTTCGCCGCCCGCACGTTCCCGATCAAGGCGTCGACACCGTGGTTGTTGAAGCCCATGCGGTTGACGATACCTTCCGCTTCGGGCAGGCGAAACAGGCGCGGTTTCGGATTGCCCGGCTGTGCACGCGGCGTCACCGTGCCGATCTCGACGAAGCCGAAACCCCAACTGGCCAGCGCATCGATGGCGTCGCCGTTCTTGTCGAGGCCGGCGGCGAGCCCGACACGGTTGGGGAAGTCGAGACCCATGACGGTGACCGGCGCCGCCCGCGGTGGGTGATAGGCCGGCACCAGCCCCATGCGCTGCAGCACCTTGAGTCCGGCGAACGTCAGTTCATGCGCCGTTTCCGGATCAAGCGCGAAGGCGAAGGGTCTGACCAGGCAATAAGGCAGTATCACTGAGCATCTCCCGCGCCGACACCGAGCACGTCTTCCAGTTCCAGGCGACCGTGGGGCGAGGCCATGGCGATGACCGTGAAGCCGGGCTGAAGAAGGAAATCGGCAGGCGGGTTGAATTGCCAGTCGCCGCGCGTGCGTACCGCGAGCACCACGTAGTTCTCGCCGTGCAGGCTGAGATTGCCGATCGGTTGCGGCGAGAAGTTTTCCGGCACGACGACTTCCTCGACGCGCAGTTTGTGTTCCGAGCGCAGCATTTCGTCGAGGAAGGACACGACATGCGGACGCACCATCGCCGACGCGATGCGCATGCCGCCGGTGAAGTTGGGCGAGACGATGGCGTCGGCGCCGGCTTTGCGCATCTTCTCGACATTGCGCAGATCGTTGCAGCGGGCGACGACGCGAACCGACGAATTCATCTGCCGGGCCGTCAGGCTGATCATCAGGTTGCGGCTGTCGTCGCCGGTAATGGCAAAGACGCCGCATGCCTCGTCGATGTTGGCTTTGCTCAGCGTGTCCTCGTCGGCGGCGTCGCCCTGGAGAAGCAGCAGGCCGGGTTTCTTCTCCGACTGGTTCTCCAGGACCTTGGGGTCCTCGTCGATCGCGATGTACTGCCGGTGGGTTGCTTCGAGTTCCTGGGCGACGTTCTGGCCGACGCGGCCGAAGCCGCACAGGATGTAGTGACCGCGCAGCTTCTTCAACGCTTTCTCCATGCGTCTGCTCCTCATTGATTTGTCGAAGTCGCTGGCCAGGACAAGTGCCGTGACGCTCGAAAAGAAGTAGGTCATGATGCCGATCCCGGAAAACGCGATCAGCATGGTGAACAGCTCGGTGGCCGGTCGATGGTAAATCTCGATGCCGGCGCCGTAGCCGATCGTGGCCACCATCAGGAAGGTCATGTAGAGGGCGTCCAGCCACTCCATGTTCGGGCCGCCCAGGTGCTTGTAGCCGACGGTGCCGACCACCATGACGCCGGCAAAGGCCGTCAGTGCGGCGACGATCGTCAAGCGGGCGCGGCGGAAGGCATCGCTGCCGTGATTGCCGTAGTTCATGCCCGTGCCCGTCGTTGCCGGCGCTGCCGCCAGGCCCGCACCAGGTAGATCCGCCAGCCGAGACGCACGACCACGTAGCCCGTGAAGGCCAGCAGGGACGCAAGCAGCAGCAAGCCGACCGCAAGCGGCTTGCCCAGCCGCAGCATCCACTCGACGAGCGCTTCGGTCCAGGCCAGCAGACCGTCCGGGCCATAGTCCGGCGGCGGCGTGAAGTGGCTGGCCGATCGATCTCCTACCAAAGCCAGCGAAGCTTCACCGAGTCCGAAAGCCGCGAGGTAGAGCGGCACGATGGTGACCGGATTGGTGTAGAGGGTGGTGAACAACGCCAACGGCAGATTGATGCGGAACACGACGGCGCAGAAGGCTGCGCCCAGCATCTGCAGCGGCCCCGGTATCAGGCCGCAGAAAAGCCCGGTGGCGACGGCGCCCGCCGCCGAATGCCGGTTCAGGTGCCAAAGACGCGGATGCAGCAGCGTGCTTGCGAAAGGCGCCAGCCAGCGGTTATCGCGAACGGCCTGGTTGTCCGGCAGGTACTTCCGCAGTTGCTTGCGCATGCTGCGATTTTATCGGAAAAGCCGGGTTCTTCTGGTCTAATGCCGACAAGGAATGCCTCCGACATGCGGCTTGCAATTGTTGCTTTCGCCGCCGGCGTCATGGCGCTGCAATGGTGCCCCGAACTGCCGGCGCTTTCCGTTCTCGGCCTGCTGACCGCGGCTGGCGCGATGTCGTTCGTTTTGCCAGGCAGGGCGCGGGTGCGCCTGCTGTGGCCGATGGGCGCACTGTTGCTCGGTTTCGCCTGGGCGGGATCGATGGCCCAGCACCGGCTGGCCGACGCGCTGCCGGAGGCGAACGAGGGGCGCGACGTCGAGATTGTCGGCGTTGTTGCCGCGCTGCCTCAGCGCCTCGAGCGCGGGGTTCGTTTCGCCTTCGATGTCGAAAGCGCCGCCGCGTCGGTGCCGTCGAGGATTTCGCTGGCCTGGTACCGCGGCTGGCGGCCTCAGGACGACGATGATTTTCACGTCCTGCCGGCATTGAAGGCGGGTGAGCGCTGGCGGCTGACCGTGCGTCTCAAGCGTCCGCACGGCAGCCTGAATCCCCACGGCTTCGATTTCGAAGCCTGGCTGCTCGAGCAGGACATCCGCGCCACCGGTTACGTGCGTCAGGCCGAAAGCAACGCCAGGCTCGACGATCTGGTGATTGCGCCGGACTATCTGGTAGAACGCATGCGCGGCAGGATTCGCGACCGCTTCGACCGTGTGCTTGGCGACGCGCCCTATACCGGCATCCTGGTGGCGCTGGCCATCGGCGATCAGCAGGCGATCGCCCCGGGGCTTTGGCAGACGTTCGCCCGAACGGGCGTGACGCATCTTCTCAGTGTATCCGGACTGCATATCACGATGATGGCCGGCCTGGCCGCATGGCTCGCCGGCTGGGGCTGGCGGCGTTCGTCCTGGCTCACGCTGAGGCTGCCGGCGCAGAAGGCCGCGGCGCTGGCCGGATTCCTCGCTGCGCTGGCCTACTGCCTGTTGGCGGGCTACGCCGTGCCGGCCCAGCGCACGCTCTACATGCTTGCCGTCGTTGCTGTCGCGCTGTGGACAGGGCGGACCACGGTCGTCAGCCGGGTGCTGGCACTGGCGCTGCTGCTGGTCCTGCTGCTGGATCCCTGGGCGGTGCTGTCAGCGGGTTTCTGGCTTTCCTTCGGCGCGGTCGGGCTGCTGTTCTATATCGGTAGCGGACGCCTCGGCGAAGGCCACTGGCTGGCCGCCTGGGGGCGCGCCCAGTGGGCGGTGACCATAGGCATGATTCCGGCGTTGCTGGCCTTGTTTCAGCAGTTCTCGATCGTCTCTCCCGTGGCCAACGCAGTTGCGATTCCGGTCGTCAGCCTGCTGGTGACGCCGCTGGCGCTGGTGGGGGCGCTGCCGCTCTCCGACCCTTTGCTTTGGCTCGCTCATGGCGTGATGGCGGCGGTCATGGCGCTGCTGGACTGGCTCGCGGCTTCGCCTTGGGCCGTCTGGCAACAGCAGGCGCCGCCGCCCTGGGCGGTGGCTCTCGGTGTGGCAGGTGCCGGCTGGTTGCTGTTGCCGCGAGGCTTCCCGGCCCGCTGGCTCGGAATGCTCGCGCTGCTGCCGCTGGTGCTGGTTGCGCCGCCACGACCGCTGCTCGGCGAGGCGACCGTGACCGTACTTGACGTCGGTCAGGGCCTGGCCGTGCACGTCCAGACAGCGACTCACGATCTGCTCTACGACGCCGGGCCGGCGTTTTCGGCCGATGCCAACAGCGGCAATCGCATCATCGTGCCCTATTTGCGGGCCGAGGGCGTCCGCCGGCTCGACACTCTGGTCATCAGCCATGCGGACAAGGATCACGAGGGGGGCGCGGAGGCGGTGGCAACGCAAATACCGACCGGCGTTCTGCTAAGTTCCGTGCCTGCCGATCACCCTTTGGCCATGTTGCCGCTGCCCCGGCGGATCTGTCTGGATGGCGACCGCTGGGAATGGGACGGGGTCCGCTTCGAGGTGTTGCACCCGACCGAGGACGATTACGATCTGGCCGCCAAGACCAATGATGTCAGTTGCGTCCTGAGGATCGGCGCGACAGGCGGATCGGTGCTGCTGACGGGTGACATCGAGGCGCGCAATGAGGCGGCGCTGCTGGCGCGTCACGGCGCCGACGTCGCTAGCGACGTGGTGGTGCCGCCGCATCATGGCAGTCGCAGTTCGTCGACGGCCGAGTTCATCGCTGCCGCATCGCCGCGCCAGGCAGTCTTCTCTTCAGGCTATCGCAACCGCTTCGGTCATCCCGCGCAAGAGGTGGTGGAGCGCTACCGGCTGGCGGGCAGCGACTTGCATCGTACGGATCGCGAGGGGGCGGTGAGAATTGTGCTGAGCCGGGAAGGAATCGCCACGACCACGGAACGCGATCAGCGCCGCCGTTACTGGTCCGGGCGCTGACGGTTATCGGGACTTGTGCACCGACTCGTCGATGTCGGTCAGTTCACCCCAGGTGTTGGGGGTCCGGTCCGGCTGATGCCTCAGGCTCAGGCAGTAGTTCTTGAGTGTGAGGATCTCCATGAGTATCCCCGATGAGAATCCTTCCCGGTTGCCGCGGCGATCGATCAGCAGGTCGTCGAGGTAGGCTTCCAGGGCGCTGCTCTGCCTCCACAATTCGACGATGCGGTCGATGATGCGGGGATACTCCTTCGCCAGTTGCACCGGATAGAGCTTGTCTGCCTGCGCTCCCAGAAGCTTTGTCAGTTCGGCGTGCATTTGTGCAGTCTCCGTTGGAAAGTGGACGTTCCAGTATGACCAGGCGCTATGGGGCGATTATTCTCCAATCCGCCCTTGCACGCCACTGGGTTAGCGTGAAAGACACGGGGGTAAGTGCGCTTGGTGATGATCGAGCGCAGCGAGCTGACCAGTAGCCTCCTCGCGAGGGGAGGATGGGAGGGGCGGGCGCATTTGCCAGCTTGCGGCGCTACGAAGTCAGCGTATTTCATGATGCGGGGTGGTCCATCGGAGCCATGAGCGTTAGACTGCAAATGAAGTAAACGACACGATCAATGAAATGCGCCTGCGTACCGTTCAATGCCTGAATCCGGCGGGGTTCCACGACATGGCCTACGTGGAATGGGGCGATCCGGCCAATCCTCGGGTTCTCGTCTGCGTCCATGGCCTTACCCGTTGCGGCCGCGATTTCGATGTCCTGGCGGAAGCCCTGGCCGACCAATAACGCGTGATTTGTCCCGATGTGGTCGGCCGCGGACGCAGCGACTGGCTGCCGGACAAATCCCGCTACGCCCTTGCGCAATATTGCTCGGACATGGTGACGCTGCTGGCGCGGGCCGATGCCGGCAGCGTGCATTGGCTCGGTACCTCGATGGGCGGCATCATCGGCATGGCGCTGGCTGCCCTGGAGCGGTCGCCGATTGCGCGCCTGGTGCTCAACGATGTCGGCCCGGTGATCACCGCGGTGTCGATCGTCCGCATCGGCGTGTTCCTCGGCATGGCACCGCGCTTTGGTTCGATCGAGGAGGCGGAGGCCTACGTACGTTTCGTCTCGGCGCCGTTCGGGGCGCTGACGGATGCGCAATGGCGGCACCTGACGGTGCATACGCTGCGTCCGGCGCCCGACGGCGGTTTCGAGATGGCCTACGATCCGGGCATCGCCGAGCCTTTTCGCCGCGACATGGGCGAGGGCAAGGACGTTGAATTGTGGCCCGCCTACGATGCGATCCGGTGCCCGACGCTGGTGTTGCGCGGCGCGAACTCCGACCTGCTGACCGTCGAGACGGCGCAGCGCATGTCGGAGCGCGGGCCGCAGGCCCGAGTGGTCGAGATTCCCGGCGTCGGCCATGCGCCGATGCTGATGGATGCGGCGCAGATCGCCACCGTGCGCGACTTTCTTCTGGGTTAGAATGCCGCGTGGCGGGTCTCCCCGCATTGTGGCGCGGTGAATCTGGTCAGGTCCGGAAGGAAGCAGCCACAGCCGATGTCTGCAAGTGCCGGGGGTCAGGCTCGCCACCCCCCTCCTTTCCAGTGCTCCGGCAATATTCCCTTACAAATCAGCCGGGCGCGGAAACAATGGCGTTACCGCCTGGTGCTGAAATGGGCGTGCCAATTGAGGCACACACAGGAGAACACCATGAAATCCAGCAGGAAGATCATCGCCACCGTTCTGGCCGCCGGCCTTGTGGCAATCGGCGCGACGGCGCTCGCGGCGCCGGGCGCCGGGGATTGCGGCGGTCGGCCGGGGATGATGCGTGACGGCATGCGCGGCGCGAGTTTCGATCCGGCCGCGCGCGCCGACGAGAGGCTGTCACGGCTGAAGGCCGACCTCAAGATCACTGCCGAGCAGGAGCCGCTGTGGCAGGCGTTTGCCGAGAAGGCCAAGGGCGAAGCCGGCAAGGGTATACAGGCGATGCGCGAACAGGCTAAGGATGCCAGCCTGACGGCCCCCGAGCGCATGGCGCGCATGACCGACTTGATGAAGCAGCGCGTGACGGCCATGGAATCTGTCAATGATGCCTTCAATCGGCTTTACCAGGGTCTGACGCCCGAGCAGCGCAAGCTTGCCGACGAGCATGCGGCCCGGATGGGTGGCATGGGTATGGAACGCACGGGTCACCATGGACCGAAGGGCCGCCGCGCGCCGCCGGCCGACGCGCCCAAGGGCTGATCGGTTGTTCGCCGGACGGGGCACCTCTTGCGGGGTGCCCCGTTTTCGTTTGGTAGAATCCGTCAGATGAGTTACCAGGTCCTTGCCCGCAAGTGGCGCCCCAAATCCTTCGCCACCCTGGTGGGGCAGGAGCATGTCGTCCGCGCGCTGACCCACGCCCTCGAGCAGCAGCGCCTCCATCACGCCTACCTGTTCACCGGCACGCGCGGCGTCGGCAAGACCACGCTGGCGCGCATCGTCGCCAAGGCGCTGAACTGCGAGACCGGCATCACCGCGACGCCCTGCGGCACCTGTTCGTCGTGCGTCGAGATCGACGGCGGCCGCTTCGTCGATTACATCGAGCTCGATGCCGCGTCCAATCGCGGCGTCGAGGACATGACCAGCCTGTTGGAGAAGGCGACCTACGCGCCGACGCGCGGCCGCTTCAAGGTCTATGTCATCGACGAAGTGCATCAGCTTTCCGGCCACGCCTTCAACGCCATGCTGAAGACGCTGGAAGAGCCGCCGGAGCACGTCAAGTTCATCCTGGCGACCACAGATCCGCAGAAGATCCCGGTGACCGTGCTGTCCCGCTGTCTCCAGTTCAACCTGAAGCAGATGCCGCCGGCGTACATCGTCGATCACCTGACGCGGATACTCGAAGCCGAGCAAGTGACGTTCGAGCCCGCTGCGCTGCGCCATCTGGCCAAGGCGGCGGCGGGCAGCATGCGCGACGCGTTGAGCCTGCTCGACCAGGCCATCGCCCATGGCGCCGGCCGGGTCGAAGAGGCCGGTGTGCGGGACATGCTCGGCACGGTCGGCGACGATTACCTGTTCTCGATCCTGGATGGGCTTGCCGCCGGCAACGTACAGGCGATGCTCGATGTGGCCGATGCCATGGATGCCAGAAGCCTGGCCTTCGACTCCGCCTTGCAGGAACTTGCGACCCTGTTCCACCGCATCGCGCTGTTGCAGATGGCCCCGCAGGCCTTGGCCGACGACACCGAACGCGCGCGCCTGGCGCCTTACGCCAGCGCCTTCGACGCCGAATTGCTGCAGCTCTGTTACCAGATCGCCATCCACGGCCGCGATGACCTGGCGCTGGCGCCTGACGAATACGCCGGTTTCACCATGACCTTGTTGCGGCTGCACGC
Organism: Rhodocyclaceae bacterium; assembly: GCA_041480065.1. Taxonomy (GTDB): domain Bacteria; phylum Pseudomonadota; class Gammaproteobacteria; order Burkholderiales; family Rhodocyclaceae; genus Fen-999. The sequence goes on along the minus strand of JBGOZF010000011.1, from coordinate 68,138 downwards.
TTTCCGGCCTGAAACCGGTGCGCCCCTGGCGGCTGCGTCTGCGGCCCCGCGGATTGCCGCGTCCTCGGCACCGGCACGCGTTGCGAGCCCGGCGGCTACCGAGTTCGCGCCGCCGCCTGCGGCCGCGGGCGGCGTGACCGACTGGCATGCCGTGGTGGCGAGCCTCCCGCTTGCCGGCCTGCCCAAGCAGTTGGCCCAGCATTGCGAACTTGCCGAGGCGACGGATGCGCAGATCAGCTTGCGTTTGCCGCCGGCACACAAGTCGCTGCTCAATACCAAGGCGCCGCAGGACAAGCTTCAGTCCGAGTTGCAGAATTACTTCGGCCGGCCCGTGAAACTGGTCATCGTTGTCGCCGAGCCGGAAGGGCAGACTCCCGCCGAGCGCAGCCGCAGCGAGAAGCGGGAGCGGCAGGAAAAGGCCATCGCGGCCATCGAGGGCGACCCCTTCGTGCGCGACGTTGTCGACCTGTTCGACGCCAATATCGACGAATCCACGATCAAACCTGTTTAAGGAATAGCAATATGTTCAACAAAGGCGGCATGGCCAACCTGATGAAGCAGGCCCAGCAGATGCAGCAGAACATGCTCAAGGCGCAGGAGGAACTGGCCACTCTCGAAGTGGAAGGCCAGTCCGGCGCCGGCATGGTCAAGATCGTCATGACCTGCAAGCACGACGTCAAGCGCGTCACCATCGATCCCACGGTGATGGACGACAAGGAGATGCTCGAGGACCTGATTGCGGCGGCCCTGAATGACGCCAACCGCCGTGCCGAGCAGACGGCGCAGGAGAAGATGGGCGGCTTTACGTCGGGCCTGAACCTGCCGCCGGGCATGAAGCTGCCGTTCTGATCACGTGACGCTGCCTTCCCGGCTCGAAGAACTGATCGAGTCCCTCCGCCGCCTGCCCGGGGTGGGCCCCAAGTCGGCTCAGCGCATGGCCTATCACCTGCTGCAGCGCGACCCTCGTGGTGGCGAGCGGTTGTCGCAGGCGATCGATCAGGCCTTGAAGACCTTGCGTCACTGCGACCGCTGCAACACCTTCACCGAGGACGAAATCTGCGATCGCTGCCGGTCGACGAAGCGTGACCCGTCGCAACTGTGTATCGTCGAAATGCCGGTCGACCTCAATACCATGGAGCAGACCCACGCTTTCAGTGGGCTCTACTACGTGCTGATGGGCCACCTGAGTCCGCTCGACGGTATCGGCCCGAAGGAGTTGGCGTTCGACAGGCTGCTGGCGCGGGCGACGGATGGCGTCGTGCGGGAGGTGATCCTGGCCACCAACTTCACCAACGAGGGCGAGGCGACGGCTCATTACATCTCGGAGATGCTGCACGCCCGCGGGCTCAAGGTCAGCCGCATCGCACGCGGGCTGCCGGTCGGCGGGGAACTGGAATACTCGGACGCCGCGACGGTCGCCCAGGCGCTGATCGAACGTCGCGAATACTAAACGCGCGCACCGCCTTGGTGCATCGCCTTGCCCATAAGCTTCTGCCAATCCGGGCTTTAATCGCGTTTGCGACTTCTGTATAATCCGCGGGTTTTACGGGTTTGCATTCTCTCTATTCCGGGATAACACAATGAGTTGTGACGAAAAAGTGGATTGCGGTCGTCGTCGCCTGCTCGTCGCCACGGCAACTGCCGGTGGGGTCGCGACGGTCGCCGCAGCCGTGCCGTTTCTTGCCAGCATGGCCCCCTCGGAGCGGGCCAAGTCCGCGGGAGCGCCTGTCGAGGCGGACATCAGCAAGCTGGCCCCCGGCGAGATGATGACCGTCGAGTGGCGCGGCAAGCCGGTCTGGATCATCCACAGAACCAAAGAGATGATCGACAATCTGGCGAAGCACGATGCCAGCTTGGTCGATCCGAAATCCGAGAAGGCGCAGAGCGAATTCGATCCGCCCGCCGATGTCAAGCCCGAGACCCGTTCCGTCAAGCCGGAAATCATGGTTGTGGTGGGCATTTGCACCCACTTGGGTTGCTCGCCGACCAGCAAGTTCAAGACCGGAGCCGAGTCCGGCATCGACGCCGATTGGCCCGGCGGCTTCCTGTGCCCCTGCCACGGTTCCACCTTCGATCTCGCCGGGCGGGTCTACAAGAACAAGCCGGCGCCGGCCAATCTGCCGATCCCGCCTCACGTCTACCTGTCCGATGCCAAGATTCTCATCGGCGAAAACACCAAGGGAGCGTAAGCGATGGCCAGTTCGAATTTCGAGAAATTCAAGTCGGACGGCACGCTGGTCGGCAACGTCGTGGAGTGGGTCGATGCCCGATTCCCGATGACGTCGATGTGGAAGGCGCACTTGTCCGAGTATTACGCGCCGAAGAATTTCAATTTCTGGTACTTCTTCGGCTCGCTGGCCATCCTGGTCCTGGTGATGCAGATCGTCACCGGTATCTTCCTGGTCATGCACTACAAGCCGGATGCCTCGCTCAACGCCTCGGGCGTGCCGGTCGCGTTCGCCAGCGTCGAGTACATCATGCGCGACGTGCCCTGGGGCTGGTTGATCCGTTACATGCATTCGACCGGCGCCTCGGCGTTCTTCATCGTCGTCTATATGCACATGTTCCGCGGCATGCTCTATGGTTCCTACCGCCAGCCGCGCGAACTGATCTGGATTTTCGGCGTCATGATCTACCTGTGCCTGATGGCCGAAGCCTTCGCCGGCTACCTGCTGCCGTGGGGACAGATGTCCTACTGGGGCGCGCAGGTGATTCTCAGCCTGTTCAGCGCCATCCCGCTGGTCGGCAACGATCTCGCCACCTGGATCCGTGGCGATTTCGTCATCGGCGATGCGACGCTCAACCGGATGTTCTCCTTCCATGTCATCGCCATCCCTCTGGCCCTGCTGGGACTGGTGGTCGCGCACATCCTGGCCTTGCACGAAGTGGGTTCCAACAACCCCGACGGCGTCGAGATCAAGAAGAAGAAGGACGAACATGGCATTCCGCTCGACGGCATTCCTTTCCACCCCTACTACACGGTGAAGGACATCGTCGGCACGGTGGTGTTCCTGATGGCCTTCTCGGTCATCATGTTCTTCATGCCCGAGGGCGGCGGTTACTTCCTGGAGTACAACAACTTCTTCCCCGCCGATCCTATGGTGACGCCGCCGCATATCGCGCCGGTCTGGTATTTCACACCTTTCTACTCGATCCTGCGCGCCAATACGGTGAACTTCTTCTGGATCGACGCCAAACTGTGGGGCGTGATCTTCATGGGCCTGGGCGTCATGGTGTTCTTCTTCCTGCCCTGGCTGGATCGCAGCCCGGTGAAGTCGATCCGTTACCGCGGCCCGCTGTACAAGGGCGCCTTGGCCATATTCGTGGTGGCCTTCTTCATCCTCGGCTACCTCGGCATGCTCACGCCGACGCCCGTTGGTACGCTCGTGTCGCAGGTCTGCACCATCATCTACTTTGCCTTCTTCGTCCTGATGCCGATCTACACCAAGCTGGACAAGTGCCGGCCGGAACCGGATAGGGTGACGTTCAAATGAAAAAGCTGCTTCTTTCTCTATTGCTGGTTCCGGTATTGGCTCTTGCTGCCGGGGCGGAACTGCATCTGGACAAGGCGCCTGATCGTTCGGGCGATGTTGCCGCGCTTCAGCGCGGCGCCAAGATCTTCGTCAACTACTGCCTGAACTGCCATTCGGCGTCGTACATGCGCTACAACCGGTTGCACGACATCGGCTTGTCCGACCTGCAGATCAAGGACAACCTGCTATTCACCGCCGACAAGGTCGGCGAGCCGATGCGTATTTCAATGCAGCGTGCCGACTCCAAGCAATGGTTCGGTGTTGCGCCGCCGGATCTTACGGTGATCGCGCGTGCCCGCGCCTCCGAATTCGGCTCCGGTGCCGACTGGCTTTATACCTATCTGCGCAGCTTCTATCGGGATGATTCCCGGCCGACCGGGTGGAACAACGTCGTGTTCGCCAACGTCGGCATGCCGCACATTCTTTGGCAACTGCAGGGCGAGCAGGTCATGGAGGTCGTGGGCGAGGACCATCACCTGAAGCTGGCGAAGCCCGGCAAGCTGAAGCCGGAAGAGTACGATGCCTTGGTTGGCGACCTCGTCGGTTACCTGAAGTACATGGGCGAACCGGTGGCCGGTTTGCGCAAGAACCTCGGCATTGCCGTGCTGATTGCGCTGGCCATGCTGTTCGTCGTCACCTACGCGTTGAAACGTGAATTCTGGAAAGACATCCATTAACTCTCCGTCAATACATATGCTGCATATGGGGCATCGTGAAGTCAGCGCACCACTCGTTCGCAAGGTGGTGCGCGATGCCGACTATTCGTGGGGTACGAGTGCCATGATGAATCTGTACTCGGGTACCACCTGCCCGTTCAGCCATCGCTGTCGGATCGTTTTGTACGAGAAGCAGATGGATTTCCAGGTGATCGACGTCGACTTGTTCAACAAGCCGGAAGACATCGCCGTCATCAACCCGTACAACCGAGTGCCGGTGCTGGTCGATCGCGATCTGGTTCTCTACGAAGCGAACATCATCAACGAGTACATCGACGAGCGCTTCCCGCATCCGCAGTTGATGCCGCCGGATCCGCAGACGCGCGCGCGGGCGCGGCAGCTTCTGTTCACCATGGAACACGAACTGTTCAGCCACATCGACTCCCTCGAGAAGAATCTCAAGTCGGCGGACAAGTCCCGCGCGCACGTGCGTGATCGGTTGACCGAGCTGGCACCGATGTTCAGCAAGCAGAAGTACATGCTGGGTGACGAATTCTCGATGCTCGATGTCGCCATTGCTCCGTTGCTTTGGCGCTTAGACCATTACGGCATCGAACTGCCGAAGGCGGCGGCTCTGCTCATGAAGTACGCCGAGCGCGTGTTCTCGCGGCAAGGCTTCATCGATGCGCTGACGCCCTCTGAAAAGGTGATGCGCCGCTAGCGTGCGTCGCCCGAACGGGCCCGATGGTTTCCACCAAGCCTTATTTCCTGCGTGCCGTCTTCGAATGGTGCGTCGACCAGGGGTTCACGCCTTACCTGACGGTGGCCGTCGACGGCCGCACCCGCGTGCCGCGGGAGTATGTCCGCGATGGGCAGATCGTCCTCAACGTCGGGCGCGACGCTACCCATCAGTTGCTGATGGGCAATGAGGAAATCACTTTCCAGGCGCGTTTCAGCGGCGTCGCCTTCCCTGTTGCCGTACCCATCGACGCCGTGGTCGCCATCTACGCCAAGGAAAACGGCCAAGGCATGGCCTTCGAGCCGAACCTGAACGCCGGCGCAGCGCGTAACGAAGGCGAAAGCCCGGAAGCTGGCGGCGACAACGGTGCCCCGGATACGCCGCCGAGTTCTCCTGCCGGGCGCCCGCATCTGACCCGCATCAAGTGATTGGCCGCCTGCCTGGACGATCGGGACCGCGATCGTTTGGTGGCGCCCAAGTCAGGAATCGAACCTGAGACCTACCGCTTAGGAGGCGGTCGCTCTATCCACTGAGCTACGAGGGCGTGGCGGCGATTATAACCGCGGGGCTTCCTGGCTATCAGCCCCGGTTTCCTCGAGGCCGAGTTTGTGCATCAGCGATTCGTGGCTGATGTGCAGCAGATCCTCGATGGCCGCGTAGTCGTCCGGTAGCGCCGCATCGTCCCAGCCATTGGCGGCGTGCCGCGCCAAATCGACAGCCAAGGTGACGTTGCGTACCCGCGGATGGCTGGCATTGTTTCGATCCATCAGCGTTGCCAGCAGATCTGGTAGATGCCAAGCGTGGGTGAGTGCCAAGTGCAGCGACTGCAACTCGACGTTATAGACTTGTTGTTGGGCGACCGAACTGCGCAGTGTCTTGTCCTGGTTCTGCATCTCCCTGACCTGGAGCGCCAGTCTGGGCGCGAAACACCACATCAGGATCTCGGCGACATCATGCAGGAGCGTGGCGACAGTGATCTCGTCGATGTCAAGATCATGGCGGACCAGGGCCCATTCACGCGCCCAGTGGGCCGCCCGGCGAGCACGGGCGATGACTTTCAGCAGTCCAAGCAGCGCCTTGGGATGGGGTTTCAAGCTTTCTTCGACCAAGGGCAGATTGTCGAAGTGCCGAAAGAACGGTTCGATCCCGATCATCATCAGCGCCCGCTCGATGGTCGTGATGTCTGAGGTCTGGCTCTTGCGGCGGTGCTGCTGGATGTAAGCCAATACCCGCAAGGTCATCAGGGGATCCTGAAGAATGATCGAGGACAGCACGCGCCCATTGACCTGCTCGGCGTTGCCCCGCAGTTGGTCGAGCTCATTCAAGGTATGCCGAAGCACCGGCAACTGGGCCTGGCTGAAGTAGGCTACCCAGGCTTCCTGGTCCGGGTAGGGCGCGTCGACCATTGTCACGTTGGCTTCCGGTATGCTGGCTGGGATCGAGTGGATGGATGCAATTGATTGTCGTAACTGTACCACCGCCTTCAAAGCGTGGAATGGCCAAAAAGAAGGCCTCGCCGCTATTGCTGCTGCGCCGAAGATCGAATAAAATTCGACCCCTTCTACACCTTGCCCCACCCGACTCGCATGCGGGAGGGCATTACCCATAAGGAGATCGCATGCGCCATTACGAAGTCGTATTCATCGTCCATCCAGACCAGTCGGAGCAAGTGCCGGCCATGATCGAACGCTACAAGGCGCTCGTTACCGGCGGCGGCGGTGCCATCCACCGTCTCGAGGACTGGGGCCGCAGGCAAATGGCCTACCCGATCCAGAAGATGCACAAGGCCCACTACGTTCTCATGAACATCGAAACCGATGGCGCCATCTTGGCCGAACTGGAAAATGCCTTCAAGTTCAACGACGCCGTCCTGAGGCATCTGACGGTCAAGATGAACAAGGCCGTGACTGCGCCATCGCCGATGATGAAGGAAGAGAAATCCAGGTCGCTGACGCCCCAGACCGTTGAGACGAAGCCGGAGGCGGTGGCTGTAACTGACATCTGAGGATGCAGGCACGGGCATCAACCGGGTCGAATTGACCGGGAAGTTGCTGGCCAGAGGCGCAATGCGGTACACGCCCGCTGGTATCCCGGTTGTCGAATTCAGTCTCGGTCACGTTTCGAGGCAGGAAGAGGCGGCGGTAAAGCGGAAGGTCGAGTGTGAAGTGACTTGCGTTGCGCTGGGAACCCCCGCCGGCCTGCTGAATGCCGCGAAACTGGGTGACCGCCTGACAGTGAAGGGCTTCCTGGCGGCTAAGAGCCTCAAGACCCGTTCCCTCGTGCTGCATGTGAAAGAAATCGAATTTTTGGAAGGAAACGAAAATGGCATTCAAACCTAAGAGCAAGATGGCGGGCAAGAAGAAGGACGACAAGGGTCGCAGCCTGTTCAAGCGCCGCAAATTCTGCCGCTTCTCCGCCGAGAAGATTGAGGAGATCGACTACAAGGACGTCGAACTGCTCAAGGACTTCATCAGCGAGAACGGCAAGATCATGCCGGCTCGCATCACCGGTACCAAGACCGGCTACCAGCGCCAACTGTCGACGGCCATCAAGCGCGCCCGTTTCCTGGCGCTGATGCCCTACACCGACCTGCACTAAGGAGAGGCCACCATGCAAGTGATTCTGATGGAAAAAGTGGTGAACCTCGGCGGCCTCGGCGACATCGTCAAGGTCAAGGACGGCTACGCCCGCAACTTTCTGATTCCCCAAGGCAAGGCCAAGCGCGCCACCGAAGAGAACAGAAAGGTCTTCGAAGCCAAGCGCGCAGAGCTTGAGCTTGCGCAGGGCGAAAAGCTTGCCGCCGCCCAGGAGAAGGTAACCAAGATCGAGGGACTGACCGTGCAACTGGCCCGCAAGGCCGGCGTGGATGGGCGCCTGTTCGGTTCCGTCGGCAACATCGACATCGCCGAAGCCTTGGCTGCGCAGGGGATCGAAATCGAGAAGGCTTCCATTCGCCTGCCCCTGGGTCCGCTGAAGCAGATCGGTGACACGCAGATCGAGGTTGCGTTGCATTCGGACGTGGTGGCGACCATCACGGTTTCGATCGTCGCCGAGCAGTGACCTTGGTTGTAGCGCAGTACCAGCAAAAGGGCCGCGGATGCGGCCCTTTTTGCATGTGCGCCCGGCGCGGGCGCATTCTTGCCGTTGCCGTTGCTATTCCATGCTTGCGAAGCCTATGCTCCTATGCTAGAGTGGCGCCCGTTCAACGAATGAACGCACTGAGATGAGTCCCAGCGAAACCAGTCACTTGCGCATTCTTCGCGTGATCGAACAACACCCTGAGATCAGCCAGCGGGAACTAGCCCGTGAACTGGGCGTGAGCCTGGGCAAGACGCACTATCTTCTCAAGGCTCTGCTGCAGAAGGGGCTGGTGAAGGCCAACAACTTTCGCCGCAGCGACAACAAGCTGGCCTACGCATACTTCCTCACGCCGCCGGGAATCGCTGCCAAGCTGGAACTGACCCGGGCTTTCTTGCGCTACAAGGAAGCAGAATATGAACTGGTGCGGGACGAAATCAATCGCCTGCGGCAGGAATTGCGGATAGACCGAACATGACGAAGATTGCCCTCATTACCGGCGTCACCGGTCAGGACGGCGCGTATCTGGCCGAATTTCTGCTGGCCAAGGGTTACGAGGTTCACGGTCTCAAACGCCGCACCTCGCTCTTCAACACGGACCGCATCGATCACCTCTACCAGGATCCACACGAAAAGAATCGCCGCTTCATTCTCCATCATGGCGACATGACAGACTCTTCCAGCCTGTTGCGCATCGTCCAGCAAGTGCAGCCGGACGAAATCTACAACCTGGCAGCGCAAAGCCACGTCGCCGTGAGTTTCGAGGAGCCTGAATACACGGCAAACTCGGATGCCGTGGGCGTTTTGCGGCTTCTGGAGGCTATTCGCATTCTCGGATTGGAAAAGAAAACCCGCTTCTACCAGGCGTCGACCTCGGAGCTCTACGGTTTGGTCCAGGAGACTCCGCAGAAGGAATCCACGCCGTTCTACCCGCGCAGTCCTTATGCCGTGGCCAAACTCTATGGCTACTGGATCGTGGTGAACTACCGGGAAGCCTACGGCATGTACGCATGCAACGGCATCCTCTTCAATCACGAGTCCCCCGTACGCGGCGAAACCTTCGTTACCCGCAAGATCACGCGTGCCTTGGCGCGCATCAAGCTCGGCCTGCAAGACTGCCTCTACCTAGGCAATCTGGATGCCAAGCGTGACTGGGGTCATGCCCGAGACTATGTCGAAATGCAGTGGCTCATGCTCCAGCAGGAACAGCCCGAGGACTTCGTCATCGCCACTGGCGTGCAATACAGTGTGCGCGACTTCGTCAATGCCGCTGCGGCGGAGCTTGGCATCCTGATTACCTGGCGAGGGCAGGGCGTTGGGGAAACCGGCACCGACCAGAACGGCAATACCATCGTTCAGGTCGATCCTCGCTATTTTCGCCCCACCGAAGTTGAAACGCTCCTGGGAGATCCAACCAAGGCGAGGGAAAAGCTTGGCTGGACGCCGCGCACCACGTTTTCCGATCTGGTCGCCGAGATGGTGCGAGAGGATCTCAAGGCTGCCGAACGCGACGAACTGGTCAAGAAGCATGGCTATAAGGCCATGGACTATCACGAGTAGCCACCCGATGGACAAGGACGCCAGAATCTATGTCGCCGGCCATCGCGGCATGGTGGGCTCGGCGCTCGTTCGCAGGCTGCAGGCCGGCGGCTATGGCGGCATCCTGACGAGAACTCATGCCGAACTTGATCTTCTGAATCAGCAGGCTGTCTTCGACTTCCTGTCTACCGCCCGACCGGACTACATTAGGGTGACCTACAAAGACTTCCTTGCGGGCCGAACGAATGGGCGTGGTCGTGGCTGCTCCAGAGTGATTGAACAAATGCAAACAAAGTGTGCTTTCAGGTGAAGTAGGAGAGCAATTTGGCTAATCATGTTGAGAGTGATTCCCGCAACATCATCTGGCATCACTCGATGATTTCGCGTCAGGATAGGGAAGCATCGAACGGGCATCGGGGCATCGTCGTGTGGTTTACTGGCCTGTCAGGCGCTGGCAAGTCGACCGTGGCTCATGCCGTGGAGCAGGAGCTTTACAGGATGCGGTGCCGTTCGTTCGTATTCGATGGTGACAATGTTCGCCACGGCTTGTGCTCGGATCTGGGTTTTTCGCTCGAAGATCGGGCGGAGAACCTTCGACGGATTGGAGAGATGGTCAAGCTATTTGTGGAAGCGGGGCTGATTGCACTGACGGCCTTCATTTCGCCACTGAAAAGGGACCGAGAGCGCGTCCGGTCCCTTTTGCCCCATGGGGATTTCATCGAGGTCTTCTGCGACTCGTCGATCGACATATGCGAGAGCCGAGACGTCAAAGGACTGTACCGTCGTGCCAGGGCCGGGGAGATCCCGGAATTTACAGGCATTTCCTCGCCATACGAGCCCCCAGAAGACCCGGAACTGATATTGAACACCGGTGAAGATGCGCTGGAAGTCTGTATTGCTCAGGTGTTGGAGCTTCTCCGAAACCGAGGGATTGCAGGCGCTGCCTGAAACTCGACTAAGGCTTCAGCGATTTCGTCGATGAAACAATTCGCCCGCTTGCACGGTATCATCAATATCGAACAGGTACCGGCTTCGCCGGCGGATCCCGGAACGGCATCGATCAGAGATCGGTGTGGCGGGGATTTGTCGTGGAAGTAGATAGTCGAACACTCCGAGGAGATCGAGCGGTTGCTCGCTATCAAGTACCGGACCTCCTCCATGTTCAACCTAAGGATTGCAACTAATGCGACCTGACAGCAAGATCTATGTGGCCGGCCATCGTGGACTGGTAGGTTCGGCGGTTGAGCGTGAACTCTTGAGACGCGGCTACGAGAATCTTCTAACGCGCACGCGCCGGCAACTGGACCTGAGTGACCCTCCCGCCGTTGACGATTACTTCGCCAGCGAACGTCCCGAATATGTCTTCCTTGCAGCGGCAAAAGTTGGCGGAATTCACGCCAACGATGCTTATCGGGCCGATTTCATTGTTGAGAACCTTCTCCTTCAGACCAACGTTCTCGTGGCAGCCCATCGCTATAGTGTAAGGAAGTTGCTATTTCTTGGATCCAGTTGCATCTACCCGAAGTTCGCACCACAACCGATCAGGGAGGACGCCTTGCTGACTGGTCCGCTTGAAGAGACCAATCGGGCCTATGCGATCGCCAAGATAGCCGGGATTGAGACCTGCGATGCCTTTAACCGGCAGTATGGTTGCGACTTTCTGCCCGTTATGCCGGCGAACCTTTATGGTCCCGGCGACAACTACGATCTTGTCACTTCACACGCATTGCCAGCAATCCTGCGCAAGGTACATGAGGCAAAGATTGCTGACAGTGAAACGGTCACAATCTGGGGTACCGGTACAGTTCGCCGCGAGTTCATGTACAGCGAAGATCTGGCGAACGCATGTGTATTCCTGATGGAGCGATACGGCGCCAAGGACATTGGTGGGCTGATCAACATCGGTACGGGTTCCGACCTGACTATTCGCGAACTCACAGCACTCATCGCTGATGTGGTGGGTTTTGAAGGCAGGATTTGCCACGACCTGAGCCAACCTGATGGAACGCCGCGGAAACTACTGGATGTGTCCCGGCTCAACGCCCTCGGTTGGCAAGCTACAACCCAACTTCGGAACGGCCTGGAACTTACATACAAAGCATTCCTGGACTCTGAGGGTAAGAGCGGTGGCACGGAAATACCGGCAGTGAGAAGGAGTTAAGTCGTGCCTGCTTTGGCGCCACACTTGATCGATGCAGTACCCACGTCCAGTGGAATCGAATATGGCCTCGATCCGACGACGCTCATGTTCACGACGAGTGGCCACGATTCCATATGGGATATGTACGGCAGATACCTGGAAGACGTGGCCTCATTGACGGCCGAGATGGCCGATCACAGAAGGGCACTAATAGACGCCGGCTACTCTTGTGACTTCAGCGATCGGGAGAGCGAACTGCTGTACCTGCTAATACGGGCCCTACAACCGGCGACCGTGGTCGAGATTTCTCCCTGCCATGGCTACAGCACCAACTATATTCTCGCGGCGCTTACTCATAACGGCGCGGGCGAGCTGCACAGCTACGAAATTGTCGATCAAATTCATGGTAAACCGGCCGAGAAGGCCATTCGCGACAATCAGCTTCCCTGGCTTGACCAAACCCGACTTCATATACATATCGGCGATGCCACAAGGGCAGACATCCCTGATCCCGACTTCCTCTTCTTGGACAGCGCTCATGAGGCTTGGTTTGCCTCGTGGTATTTCCAGTCGTTGGTGCCACGGGCAAAGGTCTGCCTGATACACGACATAGTCATCGATCAGCCGATGCACTGCACCCTCGTTCCGAAAGCGCCATTTATGGGCGTCCGAGAATCGGTGCATGTGCTGCGGACGCTCAGTCTGAACGGACGGAAGGCACTGTCCGTTGCCGAATTCGCCAGGCACTTTGACGGGGCTATTGCTTCGCGGATGGCAACGAGATATCCAGGAGCGCCGGAGCGAAGCGTGGTCTTCGACGGACATGAGCAGGCACCCGCCGCGGTTCAGATACATCTCGCACTAGCCCAATTGCGCAAGTGGCAACATCGGGTCATTGACGGTGATCGCAGCGTCATGCGCGAGGTGCCTAGCCTTCTTGATGCAGAGATGCCGCTGTACGGCCGCTTGGCTGGAGGATTGCTGTTTCTCTTGGCAGGTTATCGGGAATCGGCCATGCAGACGGAGTTTCGCGCGTATTTCGACGACCTGATGCGGGGCATGTCTTCGCAATTCGAATCCGTATCTGATCTTGCCGCCGCGCTGGAATTAGGCGCTCAGCTCGGGTCTCAGGCCATGGTCTCATCCGCGCTGATGAACGGTCGTCGGAATCTTCCTGCACCAATCGTTCGGTTCTATGCAAGACATTATGGAGAATTCGGCCGGGCCTTCGATCGTTACGGCGCAAGGTTCAATGTTGCTGCCTCGCGAGCCAGGCAGTGGCTGGGGATATGACCGCGTTGGCAAGGCACGCAGAAGTATGATGCAAACGGTATCGGTAATCGGAGTAAGCGGCTTTGTCGGCTCGCGCCTTTTTGCCACCCTCAATAAGGTCTTGCCTGGACGCGGGGACTACGCGACAACCGGTACCCATTTTTCCCAGGCGGCGGCAATTGGCGATACTGAACACTTGGACTTAACCAAGCCAGATTGCCTGCGGGATTACGTCCTCCGTCGGCGCCCCGATACCTTGATCCTTGTTGCCGGAAGCAAGGATTTGAGCCGCTGCGAGCGCGATCCAGACTTCGCCTATCAACTGAATACGGTGCCTGTGGACGTGCTTTGCGACTGTATTGCCAAGAACAAATTGACAACTCGCCTGCTATATATCTCCTCGGACTATGTTTTCGATGGTGTCAAGGGCAACTACAAGGCAAGTGATCCGCCCTCGCCAACCACTAACTATGGTCGCTCAAAGGCACTTGCGGAAAGGCGGCTGCTATTCGGCGACGTGGACGGAGCGGTAGTTCGTACTGCCGCGGTAATGGGGCGCCATGGGGGCTTTCTCGGCTGGTTGTTGCATGAACGTCAAAACCGAGATTCTCTGGCGTTGCTCGACAACTCGCATTTTTCGCCAACGCCCATAGAGCTATTGGCTGACTGTGTGATCGAAATCATTGCCGGACGCGTGGAGACCACCGATCGGATCTTTCACGCCTGTGGTTCGACTCGAATGAGCCGATATGACTTCGGCGTGCTGGCAAATGAGGTTCTTTCGGAGTTGGGGGTGACCGGTTCAAGCTGCCGGCTAGAGCGTGAGGTCCTGCCAGAATCGCGGGATCTTAGCTTGCTCCCAAACGTATTCCCGCATGGCAGCGATAACGGAGAGGAAGTGTTGAAAGCGTATCTGCGTTCGGAACTAGAGCCGTGTATCGCCTGATAGATCCGTACTTTACCCACCGTGATGATCGCGGGGAGATCTTGGGGGTACTCAACTTTGGCGCCTGGCGTGAGATCAACTTTGTAAGTTCCGTGGCGGACACGGAACGTGGCAATCACTACCACCGGGATACCGACGAACTGTTCTTTGTCCTCAAGGGAAGCATCAGAGTGGAAGTGCAACGCGTGGAGGCTGGTTGTCTGGTTGGCCCCAAAGACGAGTTCCTTGTCCGTCAAGGCGCGATATTCATGGTCGACCGAATGGTGAATCACGTGTTCCACGTGCTCGACGACGCAGATTGGATCAACGTGTTGTCGCAACCCATCGACCCTGGACAACCCGACATATATCGCATTGCGCTCGAGTAGACGGTCAAAACGAGGGGGATGAGGAAGTGGAATCGATCAAGCGCGTGCTACGGAAGCTGCTCAGCAGGCTGCCGTTTACCAGGCAGTATCGTTATCGAGCCTGGGTGACGAATGAATACAACCGCCATACCCAGGAAATGATGAAGTTTACGTTCCTAAGCATTGCCAGATTCGCGCATATCAACCGTCCGATCGATGGCTACTACTTCGAGTTCGGTTCTCATGAGGCGCGCACGATGAGGCTGGCGTGGCGCCACTTCCAGCATCTCTTCAAGTGGGATTTTATCGCCTTCGACTCGTTCGAAGGGCTCCCTGAAATTGAAGCGATCGACAAGCAGGAAATCTGGAGCAAGGGGAAACTTGAAACCAAGGAGGAGGACTTCATCCGTATCGTCACGGGCAGCGGCATGCCGCGAAGTCGGCTGACCACGGTCAAGGGTTTCTATGACCAGACGCTGACGTCCGATCTGCAAGAGAAGTTTCTGCCGCGTAAGGCGGCGGTCGTCTATGTGGATTGCGATCTCTACATGAGCACGGTACCAGTGCTTCGCTTCATTCGTCCATTCTTGCAGGCCGGCACCGTCGTCGTGTTTGACGACTGGAATTGCTTTCACGCCGATCCGCGACGAGGAGAACGTCGTGCCTGGCACGAGTTTCTTGCGGCCAACCCCGAACTGCGTTTCGAGGAGCTGATCGCGACAGATATTGCGCGAGCGTTTGTTTGCGTACGCATTGGCGACGAGGGGGTCCCTTGAGTTCCAGCGGCGATGGCGTCATGAGCGGTGAAATGGACTACTTGCTTCTTGGCAAGACGATGCCTTGCCAATCTCGCTGTTAGAGACCCCAAAGCGGACACCAATGAAGATCCTCCTGTTGCTTTCCTCGATTCCCTATGACCAGGGCGAGGCCATCGAGGTCGTATCCCATGAGGTAGTTCGCCTGATGGCGGTTGCCGGGCATGAGGTATATGCGCAGGCTCTCATCCGGGAAGGCTGGTCTGCGGCGAGTGCCGAGCGCGAGCACTACGCGGCCGGCAAGTTTGCTCCTCAGGCCGCGGTGCGACTGTTACCCCCGCTCTACTTGGGCGACCTTATTCCCCCACGATCCAGAAACGGCAACCGCCTTGCATACCTGGCCACGATCTTCAGAAGCCTGCCGGGGCTGAGGCGGGCGATCAATCCTTATCTATTCCCCGCCGTTGCGGCCAAGCCAGTGGTTGCTGACCAGGTGAAAGCAGTCCGGCCTGACGTCATTGTCTCAATCTGGAGTTGGGAGGCCCTTGCCGCCAGCTACGATATTCCCGGTGTGCCCAAGTTCGTCTATTACGGCAACCCGAATCACAAGCCTCCCGAGGCGCAGCTTCGCCTTCCAGCCTTGTTCGGCACGCCCACTCGCGGCGTGGTCGCCCGACTTAAGTTCTCGGCTCTGAAGCTCCTCAACCGCGCCGTAGAGACTCAGCATCTGCGGATGATGGCCGCATGCGAGACGACGGCAAATAATGCGCTGATCGACGCCAGTTACTACACGGAAATGGGGCATCCGCGGTCGATCTATCTGCAAAACATGTGGCCGGATGCGGCAGGAGGCCCCGTCTTTGGTGGCCAGCCCTCCCGAGACGACTTCGTTCACATTTGCGGCAGCGTAGGCAACCTTGCGGCGACCGGCAACACTTTCGGGCTGTACTATCTTGGCACCGAATTGATGCCGCGCCTGAAGGCCAAGCTTGGCGGCGATCAGTTGGCCGTGGATATCTTTGGCGGCGGGACATTGCGGCCTTCGTGCGCTACGGTGCTGACCGACCCCAGTATCCGGCTGCGTGGCTGGGTGGCCGATCTGAATGCCGAGATCGTTCGATCCGCTGCGTTCCTGGTGTTGACCAACGTATACGGCTTCAATGTGGGCAATACCCGCGTCCTGTTGGCCTGGTCTCTCGGCGCCTGCGTCATCGCCCATAGGTCAAGCAAGCTTTCAATGCCGGAGCTCGCTCATGGCGAGAACGCCCTGCTCGGCGAGACCGCCGATGAAATTGCCGATCTGGTGGTGCAAGCGATCCGGGATCCCGGCTTGAGGGAGCGCATCGGGCGTGGCGGGTACGACACTTTCCAAAGGTACTACCGGTCGGAATCAGTTGTGCCGAAGATGCTGGCGGAGATTGAGCAAGCCGTGCGAGACTTCAAAGGACGGAATTGACATATGCTAATTGGGTTATTCGGAACCGGCCGGAATGGTAGCTCCCTGATCGGGCGCCTGCTCGATGGCTTGCAGGACACCTATGTGCATCCGGTGGAGGAACTATTCCTGACTGCCTTTGACGACCTCGCCCACCATGGGCGATTGACGCGACTGGTCATACAGAATTGCACCACTCGCCCTCTTAGCCACCTGGGTGAGGCGTTATCGCAAGACCTCTTGGCGCGCTATTACCGCCCCAGCCTAGACCTGCTGGTGAAGTACTGCTCGGAGACTGTCGGACCTCCGCAAGAATTGCGTTCCCTGACCCTTGACGAGGTATTGCCGCGGACCAGTTGTACCGTGGAGGAGTTTACCCGTGGCTACCTGGAAGGCATCGCCGCGCGGGTTCGTCCTGACATCAACTTCCGGCACCATCTGTTCAAGTCAATCGAAGTGGCGTACCTGGCCGATTACGAGCGGCGCTTCCCGGACATGAAGTTTGTCCATATCGTGCGCGATCCCGTTGCCGTCTGTTCGTCCCAGAAGCGCTCCCTAATGGAAAACAAGGGCGTCCCGGCGAGCTATCTGGGCTATGACTGGCTAACCTGCATGCTCGACAAGCGTTGGTTGCCCCATGCGCAGTTTGTCGCTTCGCGCCGTGGCGATCCTCGCCACATCCTGGTGCGCTACGAGGACCTAGTGGCCCAGCCCGTCACCGAGATCGGCAAGATAGCGGATGGCCTGGGCCTCTCGCCGCCGCCGAGGCCCACGACGCAAACTGTTTTCCACGATCTTGACAAGACTGACTGGGGAGCCAATCCGAGCAAGAAGGGCGTCGATTCCCCAACCGAAGTGGTCGCCGATCTTCAGGAACGAAACCGCTATGAAGAGGTGCTGACTCAGCGTGAGATCGATCTGATCGCGGTGAAGACCAGGGATCTGCTGCCGGGGTTGAGTTACCGGAGTCCATCCGAGGCGACCTCGGCTGAGGTGCGCCGTCAGTATCTGGTTCTGGACAAATGGGAGTTAATGCACTGTGGCCGTAGTCCGCGCTATCTCCTGCGAGGCCTGATCGGGCTTGTCTATCGGCGCGCAGCCTTGTTCAGGGGGCGACTTTGATTTGGTTCTCAAGCTCGCGTAGGGATTGTTCCTGCCGCGGCTGCCTTGGCCAGTAACGGCGGGTTGAGTCGAGTGTTGCTCACCGCTACGGCACGAAACTATGTTCTTTACCTGCTGCCTTCGGTTGTTCAGGCCGGGGTTGGAGTACTGATGGTGCCGGTAACGACGTACTTCCTGGACCCGGCTGACATCGGCGTTGTTGCCCTCCTTATGACGATTGCCATGCCCGTACGAGCCTTGGCCCCAACCGGAACGCGTTGGGTGATTGGGGGCAACTATTTCACTGCGACGGAAACTGAGCGCCGTGCGATGCTGTTCAATGTACTGGCGTTCGAGTTGCTGCTGAGGAGTTTACTGATATTTCTGCTGTTTCTTGCCGCGGAGCCGGTTCTCCACTGGCTGGTGGTGGACTACCGCCCCGAGTACATTCGCTATCTCGACTTTGTTCTGGCCGCGTCGCTGGCCGGCAGTCTCTGGCCGACGATCTCGTTCCTGATGACAGTGCAGAATCGACCTCAGTCTCTTGCCCTGTTTTCGCTGGTGCAGACATTCACCAGTGCACTGACCACCATAGTCTGCCTGGCCGGCCTGGGATTGGGGGTGGAGTCGCTGTTCCTGGCCACGCTGATCTCGGCCTGCGTTTCGTTGGTATTGGAGTTGCTCTATGTACGCCAGTTCGTCGGTCTTTCCATCGAGGGCAAATGGTTGAGGGAAGTGGCACGGACGGGTTTCTGGGCCACACCAGGGGGGCTCGCCGAAGTGGTCAGCAACATGGTCGACAAAATGGCTATTCAACGCTGGGCTGGCCTTGGCACCCTCGGCCTTTACAGCCACTCCCAGAATTACCAAGCCATCTTCAAGATGCTCACTTCGGCCTTTAGCAATACCCTAACCACTGACGCCCTGAAGATCTATTCTCAGGGACTCGATCCGACGCCTCTGGAGCGGAGACTATCCGCTTGGTATGGCGTACTGGCTGTTCTGGGGGTGGGCGTCGCGCTCTTCAGCGATGATGTGATCTCGCTCCTGACCCATGACAAATTCACTGGTTCGGCTCCACTGGTGTTGATCTGGTACCTCCTCGTTTTCAGCGTCTCCCATGCCATTCCGTCTGCCATCTTCCTGATGGCAAGGAAGCGCAGCCGGGTGCTCATGTACACTCAACTGGTTCCGACGCTGGCCGGCATTGGCCTGGTGGCAATGGGGGCCTACGCGTACGGTGTCTTCGGCGCCGCTTGGGCGATCCTGCTCACCAATGTGACAATCCAGGCTTGCCGGCACTTGGCAGCGCACCGATTGGGTTACCGAGGGATCGCGGAACGGCGATTTATTGAGGCTTTGGCCGTATTTGGCGCCCTGTGGCTGCTTGACTATCTGCTGGCTTGGACGGTGGGGTGGGAAATCCTTGTCTGTGTGCTACTCGTGCCAGCATTGGTTATGCGTTTCGGACTGCTACAAGAGTTGAAGCGTGTTTTCTTGCGGCGGCGACTTGGCCATTCGGCTAAATGAGGGAGGAGTAATTGTGACAGGCATCTGGTTAGTCACCGGCAGTGCGGGATTCGTCGGCTCGAACCTGTGCGCCCGCATTCTTGCCGGCGGCGGCAAAGTCATCGGGCTGGACAACTATTCGACCGGCAAGCGGGAGAACGTGGCCCGAGTCATGGCAATCGCCCATGCCCGTTATCGCTTCGTCGAGGGCGACGTTTGCGACCGGCAACTGGTAGTCAGTCTGCTTGAGGGCGTTGATGCGGTGGTCCACTTGGCGGCCCAGGGATCGGTGCAGAAATCTTTTGCCGATGTCGCCTACAACAATCGGCAGAATATCGACGGCTTCGTTTCGGTGCTCACCGCGGCAGGGGATCGAGGCGTTTCGCGGTTCATATACGCCTCGTCCTGCGCTGTCTACGGAGATACCGTGGATCTGCCGATCCGTGAATCGCACTGTCCGCAACCGCTGAGTCCCTATGCCAGCTCCAAGCTGATGAACGATCTCCTGGCGCGGAACCTGCAGCATCTCTACCCGCGGACGCGGATCGCCGGCCTGCGTTTTTTCAACATCTTCGGACCGTGGCAGGATCCCCATGGAGCCTACGCGGCCGTGATTCCCCGCTGGATAGACCGCTGCATCTCCGGCCAGCAACCTATCGTTTTTGGCGACGGCAGTGCAACGCGCGATTTCTGCTATGTCGGAAATGTCTGCGATCTGGTGATCCGGATCGGCAAGGGTCAGGCGGGCGAGGCTCAGGGGGTGTACAACGTGGCATCGGGCGAGGCTACCAGCCTCTCCGCCCTTTGCGCTACGGTACTCGATGCCCTGCGTAGTCGTGGTGTCAAGCTGCCGTTCGATGGTCCTGAACACAAGCCTTGGCATGAAGGGGATATTGTCCACTCCCTTGGCGACATCGGTTTGGCGACACAGGCTTTGGGGTTTGTCCCCGTGGTCGGGTTGCGTGATGGAATTGAAGCCCTGCTCAATGAGCAATACAGTCTTTGAACGAGAATTGAAAAGGAAGATCGCGATGTCAAAACGTGTGTTGGTTACTGGTGGCGCGGGATTTATCGGTCGCGAGTCCGTTCGCAAACTCGTGACCTCAGGCTATGAAGTGATCTGCTTCGATCTTGCCGAGCAGATCGCCCGACACCGCCCGTACCTCGACAAGATGGCCACGCTGGGCAGCCTGAGACTGGTGTCTGGTTCGGTGCTCGATCGCAACGCCGTCCGGCAGGCTGTGAACGGGGTTGAGGTGGTGCTCCACCTGGCGGCAATGCTTGGCGTCAAGAAGACCGAAGACAACAAGTTGTCCTGTATCGAGATCAACATCAACGGTACGGACAACGTTCTCAGCGCCGCGGTTTCTCAGGGCGTCAAGAAGTTCATTCTGGCTTCCTCGTCGGAGGTGTATGGCGAGCCTAACCGGAATCCCATTCGTGAGACCGACGACACCAAGGGCAAAACGGTTTACGCCGTTACCAAGCTGGCCGGCGAAGAGTTGGTAAAAGGCTACCATCAGCTCTATCCATCGATGGACTACACGATCGTCCGCTTCTTCAACACTTACGGCGAGGGGCAGGTCGCCCAATTCGTTCTCTGCAAGTTCGTTCGTGAAGTGCTGGCGGGTCGCAATCCGGTGGTCTACGGCGACGGCAACCAGGTTCGCAGTTACGGACACGTGGATGACGTAACAGAGGGCGTGAAGCAGATCATCGAGAACCCGGTATCGAACGGCCAGGTGTACAACCTGGGAAACTCGACCCAGGTTATGACCCTGACCGAACTGGCGCAGCGAGTCATCGATCTGGTCAATCCGGACAAAGGGCTGCGGGTGGAGGTGTTGGGTGGCTTCGCAGGCTCGGACCGGGTATCGGAGCGCGAGATACATGTCCGCTATTGCGATACCAGCCATGCCAAGGCCGACCTGGGTTTTGAGCCGCATATCACGGTGGATGAAGGAATTCGCCGCATTGCCGCCCAGGAGGTGATCCACGCCGACTGGCCGATTTGCTGATCCACATGTTTCAAGGAGCAAGGGTTCTAGGCGTAGTGCCGGCGCGCGGCGGTTCGAAGGGCGTGCCGCGAAAGAATGTCCGGCCACTGGCCGGCGAGCCACTGATCGGCCATACCCTGCGTACTGCCAGGCAGGTTGCGGAGATCGATCTGCTGGTGGTGTCGACCGATGATGTCGAAATCGCCTCGGTGTCAGGGAGTTACGACGTTCGCGTAGTCGAACGGCCGGCCAGTCTGGCGAGCGATACGTCACCAACCGAAGCTGCCCTGCTCCATGTGCTGGACGTACTGGAAGGGGAGGGGCAGCGCTTCGACATCATACTGGTGCTCGAGCCCACATCCCCGTTCCGCTCGGCTGCAACGATCGCCCGGGCGATCGCCACGTGTGTCGCTGGCAAGACCCCGTCCGTCCTGGCGGTACGGGAGACGCGCGAAAACATCGGCTTTATCCGCGATGGCTGCTTTCGCCCCGTCGTTCCCGGCGCGCCGCGCCGCCGCCAGGAGCGCCAGCCCATGTACATCGAGAGCAGCACCATCTACGCCTGTCGTGTGGATTACCTTCGCCGTACTGGCACTCTGGTCGCCGAAGACTGGGGCGCGCTGGTGGTGCCGGAAGCCGAGGCGGCCGATATCAATACCGAAGAAGACTTTCAACTGGTTGAGTTTCTAATGCTTAAACGGAGGCAAGCACAACATGCCTGATGCCATAAGGATCGGGAACCGCATGATCGGGGACCAACACGCTCCCTACGTGATCGCCGAGGCCGCGATCAGCCATCAGGGTGATGTGAAGACCGCCAAACGCATGGTCTATATCGCCCATGCGATGGGTTGCGACGCCATCAAGTTTCAGATGCATGTCCTGGAAAACGAAATGCTTCGGGAGGTGCCGACGTCGAATAACTTTGACGAGCCGCTCTACGACACGCTTGCCAAGACCAACCTCACGCTCGACGAGCACGAGGCGCTCAAGAACCTGTGCGAGACCTTGGGCATCGACTATCTGTGCACGCCTTTTTCTGCCGCTGCCGCCGATATTCTCGACGAAATGGGCGTCCTGGCCTTCAAGACCGGGTCCGGCGAACTGACCAACATTCCGCTGATCACCCATATCGCGCGCAAGGGCCGACCGATGATTATCTCGACGGGTATGGCGCTGCTGGACGAAATCCGCGAGACGGTTGATGCCGTCAAGTCCATCGGCACCCCGTTTGCCCTGACCCATTGCGTCTCCGCCTACCCCTGCCCATACAAGCGCGTCAATTTGCACAATATCCCTCGCTATCGGGACCTGTTCGACGTGCCCGTGGGCCTGTCGGACCACTCGCTGGGCATCTACACGTCGCTGGGTGCCGTGGCGTTGGGCGCCTGCATCATCGAGAAGCACTACACGCTGGACAAGTTGCAATCCGGCCCCGACCATGCTGTGTCGCTGGAGCCCTACGAACTCGGCGAACTGGTCAAGGGTTGCCGGGCCGTGTTCGAAGCCCGGGGTGCCGAGCGCGAGATATTTCCGGAAGAGCAGCCCATCATCGCCTGGGCGCGCGAGAGCGTGGTCTCGATCGTCGATATTCCGGCCGGCACTGCGATCACCCGTGACATGGTCTGGGTGAAGCGTCCCAGCCCTGGCGAAGGTGCGATTCCAGCCAAGGACCTCGACAACGTGATCGGGCGGACTGCGCGCACGCCCATAGCCCGCGACCGCCAGATTCTGTGGCAGGAGCTGGCATGAAGACCAGACGGATGCTGGTTACGCTGGAGTCGCGGGCGACCTATGGCTATTCCAAGAACGTCATGCTGGCAATGCGGGACTTCCCCGAGCTCGAATTGCAGACCCTGGTCACCGGCATGCATCTGGTTCCCGAACTGGGCAACAGCATCGATCTGATTCGCCATGACGGTTTCCCGATATCCGCCACTGTGCCCATGCATGGCGGCGATGCCAGCCGCGGCGCCTGGTCCATGGCGCTTGGGAAGGCCATCGCCGGGTATGCCGAGACTTACGAACGACTGCAGCCCGATGTCATTCTGCTTTCCGGCGACCGGATCGAAACCTTTGGCTGCTGCATTGCCGCCGCCTACATGGGGATTCCGGTTGCCCACATCCAGGCCGGCGACAAGTCCGGACACATAGACGATTCGGCACGCCATGCGATCGGCAAGTTCGCCCACATCCATCTGGCTTCATGCGAGGATTCAGTTAATCGCCTTCGGCGGATGGGCGAACAGGAATTCCGCATCTTCAACGTCGGCGCGCCGCAACTCGACAACATTGTCAATACCGACTACCGGCGGCAGACCATCGAGGTGAATGGCCAAGGCCTTGACCTCGGTCATCCCTACCTCCTCATGGTGCAACACTCGGTCATGGCAGAAATGGGGGAAGCGGGACAGCAGGTCGCGGCGACCCTCGAAGCCTGTGCCGCATCTGGCCTGCCCACCTACATCATCTATCCGAACTCGGACCTCGGCTACAAGCAGATCATTAGCCGAATCGAGGACCGTGCCACCGGCGCCGCCTTTACCGTCCTGGAAAACGTCGAACGCGAGGCCTACCTGACCCTGCTGGCCAATTGTGCGGCCCTGGTAGGTAATTCGTCCAGCGGCATCCTGGAGGCGCCGTCATTCCGGGTTCCCGTGGTCAACATCGGCAATCGCCAGCGCGGTCGTCCCCAGGCGGAGAATATCCTCAATTGCGACTACGACGCCGACCACATTGCGGGCGCCATTCGCACCGCGCTCGGAGACCCGGCGTTCAGGCAGCGCTGTGCCGCGGCCGTCAATCCCTACGGCGATGGCCGGAGCAGTCGGCGCATCTGTGAGACGCTGAGGGACATACCGCTTGATCGGAGCTTGCTTGACAAAGAGTGTACGTATTGAGTTGAGCATCCAATTACCATGCGTTTCGTCGATCCGGATCTAAGCATTCCCACAAATTACTTTGTGCACCTTGAGACCTCCGCCGAAGAGCGGTCGACCCTGCTGTGCTATCTGAGGTATCTCGCTGCCGAGCGAGCTTACGACCGGGTTATTGACGATAAGAGATTTGCTCCGTCGAGTGCTTGGCGGCGCTGGGCCTCAGGCACTTTCGTGGCATTCTCCGGCGATCAGATCATGCTAAAGAGCGGGCATCGTTTTATCGATTCGTATGAGCCGATCGACTATCTGCCGGTCAAGGCTGGCGGTCTGTCGATTGTCCGGCGCATCAGAACATGCATTGCAAAGATCCGTCAGGTAGCTAAGCTAGACTCCCTAGACCGACATCTTGAGGTATTTGCCGGGATCTATCCCGGATTCCGCAAGTCGCCACAGCACGACTTTCTGCTGGACAAGCACGGCTTTGTCTATCTACGCATGCTGGAGGTGTTCAATCTGGTCGAACTGCCTCAAGCACCCGCCAAGGTGGTTGAAATTGGCGGAGGCGCCTGCGTAAATGCGGCTCTGATGATTGGCGCATACGGTTGCAAGTACGCGATTATCGATTTGCCGGAAACCATTTCCGTGGGCTTTGCGTTCCTCAAGTCCGTTTTTCCGATGCTCCGCATTGCATTGCCCGATGTCGTGCACGACTACGTTCGTGCAGGGAAAGATTTCGACGCCCTCTTGGCGGATTTTGATGTGATCTTCCTGCTGCCTTATCAGTCCGATGCAATCGGCAGTGAATCGATGGACTATGCGTTCAACGTGTCGTCGTTTCAGGAAATGAGGATTGAGGTCGTCAACGAGTACCTGTCCCTGTTGCAGCGCATTGTCAGGCAGGGAGGTCATCTGGTGTTGGAGAATCTGAAGGTTTCCCGGGAGATTCCCGGCAATTCCTTTGATCGATACGACCTGAGCGGCTTCGCAAACGACATGATGTGTACGCCAAGATACGGCAACTACGTTATCCGCGGCCTTCCGGGACTTGAGTACCTCCTCTATCGAGGGCGAAAACTCTGAAGCGCAAGTCCTCGGTTCTACAGGAGCGAAGTATGAGGTCGCAGCAAAGTCCGTCTCGTTTGGCCGAAGTGCTCGTGCGGCTTAAGGTCGCACTCCGTCGTTATCCTGCGGCCCACTCGTTTCTGCACGGTGTCCGCTGGCTGCTGAAACCGGCCTACCGGCGCCAGCATCGCGCTCTGCTGGAAGAGTTGGCGCAGTTTCGCATCCGCAGCGGCGACATACTGGCTGAAGACTTGGGCGATGGCAGCCGCGGAACCGCAATTGTGCTCGGCTGGAGCTTCTTCGGGCACGTGCTGGCCGAATCGGTGATCCGCAAGGCCTTCGAGTTGGCCGATTACTGCGTGCATGTATTGATGGAACCTACGCCAGCCTGTCGCGCCATCTATGGGGCCATGGGCGTTACCGGCTTGGAGCCTTTGTCACGCTATTGCTCCTCGCCGGATCGCCGACGGGCGGCTGCAGTCCTGAATGGCGTGTCTTCGTTCGCGGAACTGATCGACCTGAGGTGGGGCGGTGTCGCGGTGGGCAAGTACGCCAGTTCCACCCTGATGCGACAGACCCGCAAGGGAAGTCTCGATCTCGGCGACCCGGCACTACGGGAACGCGTTATCGATGGTCTGGCAGCCTCAATAGCTTACGTCGAGGGGGCCGAGCGGATGATTTCACGGCTCGCGCCGTCGGTGCTGGTTCAGGTGGATCGCGGGTATTCGCCATACGGGGAAATATTCGACGTCTGTGTCAACCGCGGCATCCCGGTCTATACATGGAACGCTGCCCACCGGGACAATACCCTGATGCTTAAGCGCTATCACCCCGGCAATCGGGATGCGCACCCTTCGTCCCTGTCGCCGGAGTCCTGGGCGCGATTACTGGCCGCGCCATGGGGTGAAAGGGAGCGCGAGCTGCTGAACCGGGAACTCGCCGAGTCCTATAACAACGGCGAGTGGTATGGCGAGGTGGGTACCCAGTTCGGCAAGAGAGTGTGCTCCAAGGAGGGAATCACGGCTCGCCTGGGCCTGGATCGGGGCAAGAAGACTGCGGTCGTATTCGCCCACATCTTCTGGGACGCCACGTTCTTCTGGGGCGAGGACCTGTTCCGTGACTATGAGGACTGGTTTGTCGAGACGGTCCGTGCCGCCTGCGCCAACGACCGCCTCAACTGGCTGATCAAAGTGCATCCGGCCAATCTGGTCAAGGACATTCGTGACGGCATCAGCGGCGAACCTTCCGAGATCCTTGCCCTGCGTGACCGGATTGGTCACCTTCCTGCGCATGTGCAGGTGATTCCGGCCGATACGGACATCACCACGCTGTCGTTGTTCGAGGTTACCGACTACTGCCTCACTGTGCGTGGCACGGTTGGCATGGAGGCCGCGTTGCTGGGCAGGAATGTCCTTACCGCTGGCACTGGCCGCTACGACCGCCACGGCTTTACGACAGACTTCGACTCCCGCGAGGACTACCTCGCTCGGCTTGCTACCCTGGAGGAACTTGGGCCGCCGACTCCTGTGATGCGGGAGCGAGCGGAGCGCTACAGTTACGGCGTGTTCATGTGTCGCCCGGTTCGGCTGAACTGTTTTGATTTCAAATTTTCGAAGGACGCCGCGGCGACCCTCGAGTCTGGTTGGACAGTGCGGTCTACCGCAGAATTGCGCAGAGCGCCAGAACTCGTCGCGATTGCGGATTGGCTGCGGTCGAGTGATGAGGACTTTCTTGTTTGTCCAGATACCGTGGCCAATTTGGGTCAGCGGCTAAGCATGTTAGCTACAATTATCAACTAATTGGTTACTGGAGCCACTCCATTGCTTCTCGTTGTGGGCAAGAACAGTTTTCTGGCAAGAGAATTCCTAGGTGAGGCAATGGGGCTCTCCGTGCGTTCAATCAGTCACACCGAGATTGATAATGTGGAGGTGTTCCGAGACGTCACGTGCATCGTCAACTTTTCGTTTCCTCCCGTGCTGTGCCTGCAACCGTACGAGCACACACTCGATATTGACGCGCGACTCGCGCGTATTGCATCGAGTAAAGGAATCCATTATGTGATGCTCAGTTCCCGCAGGGTCTATCAGGAAGCAATTGGATGGGGCGCGCGGGAAGACGCGCATGCGACGGGTGCCGATATTTATGGCCAAAATAAGCTGCGAATCGAGAAGGAGCTAACGACTGCACTAGGTAGCGGACTAACGATTCTGCGACCCGGGAATGTGTTCGGTTATGAACGGCAGCCCGGAAGGAATAGATTTGGCGCTTACCTCCTGAATCAACTTGCCGATACCGGAACCATCCGGCTGACCGTTAGCCCGTTCGTCCGGCGAGATGTCGTACCTGTCGACTATTTTTGCGAAGTGCTTCGTGAGGTGGTGCTCAGGAGGCCCGGAGGGATCATAAACGTTGGTGCCGGGGAATCGGTCGAGGTTGGCAGGGTTGCCTTGTGGCTAATTGAGGGGTTCGGCTCTGGACGGCTGATAGTGGAGAACCCTGTTGAACATGATGAATTTCAGCTTGATACGGAACGCCTGAAATCAGAGTTTGGGTTGAACTGCGGACGAGATCGGGTTGCGAATTTTTCCCTCGAACTTGGACGCCGCCTAAGGCGGGAAAAGAGGCGTGATGTCGCGTGAGCAAGTGACTTCGGTGTATTGCACCATCTTCGACAGCAATTACCTGGCGCGGGCGCTGGTCCTATATTCCTCGCTAATCCGCGTGAGTCGCAATGCGCGTTTTGCTTTCTTTTGTATCGATGAGCGCTCAGCTGATCTGCTGGACATGCTGCAACTCGAACGGTCGATCGTTGTCCGCCACGAAGAGTTTTCCTCAACGGAATTGGCGCAGATTCGGCCGCTGCGCAGCCAGGGCGAATACTGCTGGACATGCAAACCCATCGCGCTCTTGTATGTGATGGCACGCGTTCCAGAGGCAGACTGGATAGTCTACGTCGACACCGATATGATGTTTTTTTCCGACCCCGATGCCGCGCTCCCTGGGCAGACGGCCCACTATTTGTTGACGCCCCATCGATTCCACCGCGCATTCGCCGGTTTTGAAAGATCCGCGGGAAAACACAACGCCGGTTATGTTGCTGCACGGCATTCATCGATCGGACAACAGGCCATTGTTTGGTGGAAGGACCAATGCCTGGCGAGTTGCAGTTCGACCCCTACTGAGTCAACTTACGCGGATCAAAAGTATCTAGATCAATTCGCTGAGATCTTCCCGCTTGGCGAATCATCCAGCCACAAAGGGCTCAACGCGGCACCGTGGAACATCGAGAACTACCGGATTTCCGTCGAGGAAAGCCTGGTCAGGGTGGATGACGTGCCGCTTCTTCTCTACCACTTTCAAGGATTGCAGTTGTTTGACGACGGAACCGCTTCGCTTTATATCGGGGATAGACGTCTTCCCAGCGATCTTCGCGAGGCCATCTATATGCCGTACGTGGCTGAACTCAGCCGCGCATATTCAGCGATCAGAATGCTTAATGGGGAATTCAAGGATGGCCTCATAGACAAAAGAAGGTCCCCTGGAGGCGTTATTGCACGCGGACTGAACATCCTTAGAAGGCGACGAAATCTGGTTCGATTCGATCTTTCGCAATCCGCATGAACGAGAAGTGACGGAGACGTCCCTGCGGGCTTGCATTTCGTGACACCTAGTCTCTACTGACGGCTTGAACAGCATTCCAATACGCGTCCTGTTCCTCACCCCGGCTGCTTTCAACAAGGTGACCGGCGGTGGCATCACTTTCAGCAATTTGTTCGCAGATTGGCCGATTGAGGATATCGCGACTATCCATAATGACCCGGTTCCGGTGACCCGGGACGTATGCAACCAATATTTCCGTCTTACGGAGCGGGAAATTCATCGTTGGGGCTGGTTGCGGCACATCCCGGCCGGCAAACCTTCCGACGCAGTTGCTGCAAGTTCTTCGCGATCCCCAATCCGTAGTAGGGCATTGTCATTCCTGAGGACCGTGAAGACATGGGTCTTCGGTGACGGCATTCCCGAAGAAACCTGCCTTACGGCCGAGCTCGATCAATGGATCGAAGCGTTTCGCCCCTCGGTGCTTTACACGATTCTCGGGTCAAATGCGATGATGGAGCTGGCTGAACGCCTGCGGCTTCGTTTTCGCCTGCCACTCGTGGTTCACATCATGGACGACTGGGCATCCGTGGTCTATCGAGGTGGGCTCCTTTCTTCCTGGCAAAGAAGAAAGAAAGAGCGATTGATCCGGCATCTGATGAATGTTTCCGTTGCCCGCTTTGCCATTTGCGAAGACATGGCAGAGGCATACCGGCGCAGGTATGCGCAACCTTTCCTCTCGTTCCAGAATACGATCGATGTTGGATTGTGGCGGCGCTTCGAAAAGGACCCACGTGTGGTCGGCTCTCCGGTTCGCGTCGCCTACATCGGGTCCGTATTGCCCTTCGCTCAACTGGATAGCCTTGTCGATTGCTGCAAGGCAATACAGGCGCTCAGTGACGAGGGGCTTCCAATCCGGCTGGAAATCTATAGTCCGTCTCATCTTGCCGAGCAATACCGGCAGCAATTGGTCGTCGGAACAGCGATTTCGTTGCATGACACGATTTCAGACGACGAGGCATTTTTCGCAACGCTGCAGGAAGTCGATATTCTTGTGCTTCCGGTCAATTTCGACCGTTACACGATCGACTTTATCCGTTACTCCATGCCGACCAAGATACCGGCATACCTGACGGTGGGTACACCCATTCTGGCCTACGGCCCGGAGGAGGTCGCCCAAATCTCCTATGCTGCTGCGGCCGGCTGGGGGCTGGTGGTGACCGCACGGGACATCGAAAGATTGAAGCGGGCATTCAGGCAACTTTCTACGGATACGTCATTGCGAGTTGAGCTTTCCAGACGCGCGCGCGCCACCGCCGCCCGAAGCCATGACGCACACGTCGTGCGATCCGGATTCCAGGCCGCCCTCACAAATGCATCGAACTTGTTTGAAAGCAGATTTCATGACTCTGCACTATAAAATGCTGGGCTTTGGTACTCGCGCAAAGGCAGTTCAAGTGGCTTCGGCGACAGGACGTCTCCGTTGGTCGGCCTTACATCAGCGGTTCTTGAGGGGGGAAGTGTGAAGCAGGTACTTATCAGCGGTGGAGCCGTCAGATTGGAGAGTGTTCCGGCACCGGTCGTGGAGCCTGGCACCGTGCTTGTCCGGATGGATCACTCGTGCATCTCCATCGGGACCGAGATGTCGGGCGTCAAGTCCTCGGGGACGCCACTTTGGAAGCGGGCGCTGCGTCAGCCGCAACATGTCCGCAAGGTCGTCGACATGCTGCTTTCCGACGGTATCAAGCAGACCCGCCGGGTTGTTCAGGAACGCCTGGCCATCGAACTGCCGACCGGGTATTCGGGTGCCGGTGTCGTCTTGGAGGTTGGCGCCGGTATCGATGAGTTTGCACCAGGGGACCGAGTGGCGTGCGCCGGTGCACAATGTGCCTTCCACGCAGAAGTGGTGCGCATTCCGAGGAACCTGGTTGCCCCCATTCCTGACAATGTGGGTTTCGACGCAGCGTCATCGGTGGCGCTTGGCGCAATCGCCTTGCAGGGGGTGCGCCGAGCCAAGCCGACGCTTGGCGAGTCGTTCGTCGTCATCGGCCTGGGTATCCTTGGCCAGCTCACCGTTCAGATTCTGCGTGCGAACGGGTGTCGGGTCATTGGTGTTGACCTAGACCGCGATCGGATCGCGCTAGCGGAGCGGCACGGATTGCATTGGGGGGTTCATCCGGACGATGGTGACGACGTGGCTCACGTGGCCCGGCTCACTGATGGTGCCGGGGCGGACGGTGTCATAGTCACCGCCGCAAGTCCCTCCGATGCGATTGTTTCGGCGGCGTTCCGCATGTGTCGCAAGAAGGCGAGAGTTGTGCTTGTCGGCGATGTCGGGCTGGATCTGCAACGGGTTGATTTCTACGCAAAGGAACTGGATTTCCTGATTTCCACGTCGTACGGGCCCGGGCGATACGATGAACGCTATGAGGAGGATGGCCTCGACTACCCGCTCGGATATGTGCGCTGGACCGAGAATCGGAACATGGTCGAATACCTGCGCCTCATTGCCGACGGCGTCATCGACCTGAGGCCGTTGATTGCGGCCGTGCATCCGATCGCCGAGGTCGATGCCGCCTATCGCATGCTTCAATCTGGCGCCGGCAAGCCTTTGATGGTGTTGCTCTCGTATCCGCAATTGCAGGCCGAGATGCCCAAGCGCATTGCACTGTCTCCGCGGGTTCAGGATATCTCCCGCGATGCTATACGCATTGCCGTCATTGGGGCCGGTGGTTTCGCCAAGGGGATGCACCTGCCCAATCTCATCGAACTGCAATCCCAGTATCGACTGCGCGCCGTCGTCAGTCGCACCGGCCACAACGCCGCTTCGACGGGCACGCGGTTCGGCGCCGACTACTGTGCCACCGACTACCGGGAAGTCCTCGACGACAAGGAGGTCGACGCCGTCATCATCGCGACCCGCCACGATACGCACGCGTCGATTGCCCTTGAAGCCTTGCAGGCCGGCAAGCATGTCCTGCTCGAAAAGCCGCTTGCGCTTGAAGAGCAGGATCTGGCGGCGATCGAGGCATTTTTCGCGACAGGATCCGGCGCCAAGCCGGTTCTACTGACTGGGTTCAACCGACGCTTTTCGCCGTATGCCGAACGTATCGCGGGCACGATCAGGAAGCGGTCGAACCCGATGATCATCAACTATCGGATGAATGCGGGCTACATTCCGCTCGATCACTGGGTCCATGCTGCCGAAGGCGGCGGCCGGAACCGCGGCGAGGCTTGCCATATCTACGATCTTTTCACGTTCTTTACCGACTCAAGGGCGACACGGATACAGGCCAGCGCGATCGTTCCGAGGACCGGCTACTATTCGCCGTCCGACAACTTTGTGGCGACAGTAGCGTTCGAGGACGGTTCGGTCGCCACCCTCACCTATACGGCGCTCGGTACGAGCGAGTTTCCCAAGGAGACGATGGATATCTTCGTCGATGGCACGGTGGCCTCGCTCGACGACTACCGTCGCATGGCGATTGCGGGCTTGCGACAAAAGCCGTTTGCGACACGTGCTCCAGACAAGGGTCAGAAGGAGGAATTGGTTGCGTTCGCTCGTGCGGTGAAGGGCGAGTCCGAATGGCCAATCCCATTGTGGCAACAGTTGCAGGCGACGCGGATCAGTTTCGAGGTCGACCGTTTGCTTTTTCCGAAAACCGGCGAGCTGGCGTGTTCCGAATAGCGGACTTCGGAAGTCTCGGCCGCATTCAAAGCAAGGATGTATAAAAGATGGCACTCAATGACGAGGTAAGGGCATTCTGGGAGCAGGGACCCTGCGGGAGCAGCAGTGTCATTGTCGGTGAACTTGAGCCGCTGACAAAGGAGTGGTTTGAGCGGATCGAGGAGTATCGATACGAAACTGAACCTTTCATTCACTCGATTGCACAGTTCCCGCGACACCACGGCAAGAAACTGCTTGAAGTTGGCGTTGGGGCAGGTACCGACCATCTGCAGTGGGCACGATCAGGGGCGCAATGCTTCGGTGTCGACCTCACGGACGCGGCGCTGGAAGCAACCCGGACGCGGTTTGCCATTTACGGATTCAACTCCAACCTGCAACGTCTTGATGCTGAGGTGCTGCCGTTCCCTGATGAGTCATTTGACATCGTGTATTCGTGGGGAGTCATCCATCACTCGGAGAAGCCGGAATTCATTGTCAGCGAGGTAAAGCGCGTACTGAAACCCGGAGGTCTCTTCATCGGGATGATGTACGGGCGCCGGTCACCGCTGGTATTCAAGTTCTGGGTGAAGTTCGCCCTGCTCGCGGGAAAGCCTTGGCTGAGCTTTGCCGATGTGGTGTGGGACAAGGTGGAAAGCGTCGGTACCAAGGCCTACACGGTCGCCGAACTGGGCTCAATGTTCGCCAATTTCGACAATGCGGAAATTATTCCGATGATTACGAAAGCCGATACCGATCATTGGCCACGTTGGATAAGCAAGTTCTTCCCTGATTCATGGGGGTGGTACATCGGCATCAGGGCCCGGAAGTAATGTGCGGAATCGTCGGGTCGCTGGTGTTTGCCGACCCTGAGTTTGTCATTACCGAAGGTTTCATCGTCGGCATGCGTGACGTGATGACGCATCGAGGTCCCGACGGATGCGGGGCCTGGGTGGCGGCGGACGGCCATGTCGGACTCGGCCATCGCAGGCTTGCGATCATCGATCTGTCGGACGCCGCGGCGCAACCGATGAGCAACGAGGATGACAGCCTGCGCGTGGTTTTCAATGGTGAGATATACAACCACGCCGAGGTGCGCAAGGAGCTTGAGTCCATCGGTGGCCACCGATGGAAGACAAGTCATTCCGATACGGAGGTGATTCTCCATGCCTTTGAACAGTGGGGAATCGAGTGCCTCCACAAGTTCCGCGGGATGTTCGCAATTGCTCTTTGGGACAACAGGAAGCGAGAGCTGTGGCTTGTCCGCGATCGGATGGGTGTGAAGCCTCTCTATTACAGCGTTCACAACGGGCGGCTCAACTTCGCATCGGAAATCAAGGCCCTGCTCGAGGATCCGCAACAGCAGCGGACTGTTAACGAGGCTGCGCTCTTTCACTATCTCTCCTTTCTTACCACACCAGCGCCGGACACGCTGTTTGCTGGCATCAAGAAATTGTCGTGCGGCACCTGGCTTAAGGTTAGCGCCAACGGTGAAATGCACGAGCAGCGTTACTGGGACGTGCTGGACCACGTCGAATCCGGAACCGCGCTTACGGACGACGAAGTCGCGACGAGAATCCTGGATGAACTCAAGGTCGCAGTCCGGTTGCGAAAGGTCAGTGATGTGCCGGTCGGCATATTTCTCTCCGGCGGCATCGATTCGAGCACCAATGCCGCGCTTTTCTCGGAAGGCGACGGTGAGAAGGTCAGGACATTTTCGATCGGCTACGCAGGGGAGTATGAAAGCTATCAAAACGAGCTTGCCTATGCGAAGCGCGTCGCTGCCGAGGTTGGGGCCGAGTACCACGAGAGACTGCTGACCGTTGACGATCTGATTGGCTTCCTGCCGCAGATGGTGCGCCTGCAGGACGAACCCATCGCCGATCCGGTTTGCTTTCCCGTATATTTTGTCTCGAAACTGGCGCGGGACAGTGGGGTTGTCGTCTGTCAGGTCGGAGAGGGCGCCGACGAACTGTTCTGGGGGTATCCAGGATGGAAAACGGCATTGCGTCTTCAGCACCTCAACGACCTGCCCATCCCGAATTTCTGCAAGAAGCTTGGCCTCGCGGCAATGCGCGCTTTCGGGAAGGGGCTCTCGTTCTCGTATGAGTGGTTGCGCCGCGGTGCCGCTGGACAGCCCGTCTTTTGGGGTGGGGCGGAGGCGTTCACTGAGGCGCAGAAGTGGCGCCTGCTTTCGCCGAGACTTCGGCAGGAACTCGCGGGCAAGTCGTCGTGGGAGGCGATTCGTCCGATTCGGCAGCGGTTTGTAGACAAGGCCAAGGATCCTTCATGGCTCAACTGGATGACCTATCTGGACCTCAATCTCAGGCTGCCTGAATTGCTGCTCATGCGCGTGGACAAGATGAGCATGGGCGTAAGCCTCGAAGGCAGAGTGCCGTTCCTCGACCACAAACTGGTCGAGCTGGCGATGAGTATTCCTGAGGAAATGAAGACAAGGCATGGCACATTGAAGTACATCCTCAAGAAAGCGGTACGCGGCGTTATCCCGGACGAGATTATCGACCGGAAGAAACAGGGTTTCGGTGTGCCGATCCACGAATGGTTCCTGGACAAGCTTGGCGCCGAGATCCGCCGGGAACTTGACGACTTCTGTTCGCGGACCGACTTCTTCGATCGCGACGAGGTGCTCCGTCTGATCGACGAGAAAAAGGCAGCACAGGTCTGGTATTTGTTCAATTTCTCGTTGTGGTGGAAAGAGTACATCCGTGATTGAAAGCGTGTACGGCCTGAGCAAGCGTCTGGAGTTCGTCGCCGGAATCGTTGCCGACTTTCACCCAAAGCGCGTCCTGGATGTGGGCTGCGGAACGGGAGCAAACCTGACGGCACCGCTTGCGCAAAGATTTCCCGGAACGAACTTTGTCGGCATCGACAGCGATCCGGCGAGCATCGCCTATGCCAGTCGGGAGAATCCTGCCGGTAACGCGCAGTACTTCGTTGAGGCCGCCTTCGGCGATACCGAAACCTTTGACCTGGTAATTGCCTCGGAGGTGATCGAGCATGTCGAGGATCCTGATGCTTTCCTGAATTCGCTCCGGGGTTTCCTCGCGCCTGACGGCAAGCTTGTCCTCACACTGCCGAATGGTCTCGGACCATTTGAGTTCGCCTCATTCGTCGAGACGGTTATGCACCTCACGGGCATCTACCGTGTCCTGCGCGCATTCAAGCGAATGTTGCGCCCAAGCGGCGTCAGTTCCCTCGCGTCGGATACCTTGGCGATCAGTCCGCACATCAACTTCTTTTCATTTGGACAAATCCGTTCAGTGATTTCCGCGGGCGGGTTCCAGATTCTCGCCTACCGGCCACGGACATTTCTGTGTGGGTTCGGTTTCGATCACTTGATGCAATCGCCACGAGTCATCGCCTGGAATGCCGAAATTGCTGATCGCCTCCCGCCACAATTAGCCAGTGCATGGATGTTCTTGCTAAGCCCTTGCATCGGTATCGGGGGCCAAGCTTACCGGAGGAGTCCATTTGCGCGATTTCGACGCCTACTGAACGAGAAGCGATGGAACTTGAGATAACACGAAAACAGATCGATAGAACCCCTTACCGCTTGCTGGGTAGCTACCGAGCCTTGTTGGCGCTGCTTGTCGTCATCAGCCATACAAGTGACTATTTGGCCGCGTGGGTACTCCCACTTGCGCTCGGAAACGTCGGGGTGTTCTCGTTCTTTGTTCTATCTGGTTTTGTGATAGCGGAGGCCTGCGACATATTTTATCCAGGCGCACCATACCGTTTCTTGCTTAACCGGTTTCTGCGGCTTTATCCGACGTATTGGGCTGCATGCGGGATCGCCATCGCAATCTACATCACGTTTTCGCATCCGGAATTCAATGTTGCTGCCGGAACGGTGTTTGCCAACCTTTCTATTGTTTTGGCAGAGGCGCTACCTCCGACCGAACTGCGGTGGATATCAGTAGTCTGGGCCGTGAGTATTGAGTTGCGGTTCTATTTTGCCGCGGCGCTGGTGGACTACGTTGATCGGCTTGCCAGTAGGCGTGGGCTTCTAAAGAGTGGACAGTTGATAGGTGCGGCGGGTGCTGGATTCCTCTTGCTCTATGTCTATGCCTGGTCGACCGGTTTAATACAACATCCGGTACTCAGGCACGTCCCGTTCTTTGTCCTCGGCTTTGCCTACTATCGTTGGCTCTGCTATCGAGGAATCGGCTCGTTACTGATTGGCTTGGTTGCAATGCTTATGGCGTTTCATTCCTATGTCGCCTATAGCAGCGCGTCACCAACGACGAATGTTCAGCTTACTACGCTCGCATTTGCGGCGAGTGTGGCTCTCATGGGGGGGCTGGCGCTTGTGCCGGGAGTTCCGAAACGGTCGGAGAGTATTGACAAGCGATTGGGAGACCTCACGTACTCCTTGTACCTCGTCCATTGGCCGATAGTCTATGCTGTCAGTCGCAGCAGCATCGAAGGCCCAGCAGGATTTGTGGTGGTGCTGGTTGTGAGCGTGATGCTGTCGGTACTCCTGGTATTGACTGTAGAAAAGTCCATATTGCGCTGGCGCGATGCGATACGGCGTGTACGGCTGTACTCGTAGTCTTGAACAACTGTGTTGATTGTCCAACCTACAGCAGGAGCGTCGTGGCACGCTCCAAGTGTCTTCTGCGCAAGGAACGATTTGATGTCGGTTAAGGCGAAGGCGGCTCTTCAGGCGATGCTTCTTTTGGTGGACGTGATTCGGATGGATGTTCATCGTGCGCCGAACTAGCGCCCTGCGGAATTTTGCTTACCGCGCATCCCGACGAGTACGCAGGGAGCTTCGCGCGCTGTTGCTCAAGATGCGCGATCGTGTTCAGTCGACGTACCCCGATACCAGTGGTGGCGCCAATAATCTGGCGCGCATATTTTCATTTCTCGACTCGCGGTTCATTGAACAGTTGGCCATCGATTTTCCCGGCTATCCGGAGTTGGTACGGCAGCAGGCGGAGCATTCGATTGCACATCGATTCGACCTGCTCGGGTCTGGCCCCCTGGTGGTCAAGCATGGCATGCGATGCGGCGGGCTCGATGGATTCGCCTATGCCATGTCGCCGGCAACGTCTCCCGATCGATGCGGTGACTGGCTCGACAGCCGGATCAACCCTGCGAATCGCTCTATGGCGAAACTTATCTGGCGTCAGGTTGACGAGCACTATGTGCCGATCGACTGGCACCTGGACTTCAAGTCCGGATACCGCTGGAGCGAAAACACGTGGTACGGCGACATTCGTTTTGGTGACCTTTCCGGAGTGGACATCAAGGTTCCATGGGAATTGAGCCGGATGCAGCACCTCCCGACCCTGGCCATGGCCTGCCACTTCGCCAATGCCGGAATTGCCGGATTCGAGAGGCCCGAAAGCTACGTTCGGGAGTTTCGAAACCAGGTGCTCGACTTCATCGCGACCAATCCACCGGGATTCGGCGTGAATTGGGCATGTGCAATGGATGTCGCTATCCGTGTTGCGAACCTGCTGGTGGCGCGGGACATTCTCGTCGCGTACGGAACTCGGCTGGATGACGAGTTTGAGGCAATTTTTGTCGCCAGCGTAAAGGCGCATGCCCAGCACATCGCAGCCAACCTCGAATGGTCGCCGGAAATTCGGGGGAACCACTACATCGCAGACATTATCGGCTTGATGTTTGCGGCGATCTACTTGCCCTGCGATGACGAGACAGATGCCTGGCTCGCGTTTTCGGTACAGGAACTGATTGCCGAGGTGGGTTACCAGTTTCATGAGGATGGGAGCAATTTCGAGGCCTCGGTGTGTTATCACCGATTGTCCTCCGAGATGGTTCTGTGGGCATCCGCGCTGCTGGCAAACCTCAGTCCGGACAAGCGCGTGGCTCTGGGTCGTCCCGATCACCGGGGATTGCGCACCACGCCAGCGCTTAGGCGTGGTGCGATTGAGTTTCATCGCGTTCCCGGGATGCATCACGACAGTCCGCTGCCAGCCTGGTTTTGGGTGCGGCTCGCGAGAATGGGAGACTTCACCGACGCCATGACGCGACCGGACAATCTGGTCGTTCAGTTTGGGGACAACGATAGCGGCCGCTTCATCACACTGGGCAGTGGCGAGCAACTCCGGGCTGGCAATGATCCGGCATCACCCTTGTGGTCCATGGATCACGGTGCGCTGGTGGCGGGGATCGATGCGCTTGTTGGCAGTGACTTGCATTCATCGTTCGTGGCAGCCGACCCGGGCGCTCGGTTTGTCCATGCAATCTGCGGCCATCCCAGTGGTTGCATTGCGCCTGTCGATCCGGTGTCCCGCGAGGAGTTGGCCGACCGATCGGCAGCGGCTGACTCAGTGTGGTTGGCCGTTATCGAACGGTTTGCGGAATCTTCCGCCGGCAGTCGCTGGACGAGTGTTTTCGATGCGGACTCGTCCGGGCTACTCGTCGACATGAAGCTGGCGGCTTTCCCGGGAATGGGTTGTTATGTCATCCGTAGCCCCCGGCTCTACCTCGCCGTGCGATGTGGTGAAATAGGCATCGCGGGCCTGGGAGCGCACGCGCATTGCGACCAACTGGCCATTGAACTCGTCATCGATGGTGAAAACCGGGTTCGCGATCCAGGCTCCTATATCTACACCGCGTTGCCAGCCAAACGCAACGCATACCGCTCCGCAAGCGCTCATGACGTTCCTCGCGTTCCTGACCGCGAACCTGCGGACCTTACCCGCGGAGTGTTCGACCTCCGGGGCTGCGCTGAAGGCGAATGCATCTATTTCGGGCCGCGCGGATTCATCGGGCGTCACTCCGGCTATGGGCCGTGGGTATATCGAATCGTTGCATTGGAAAATGAAAGAATCGTGGTGCATGACTTTGCCGAGGGAAACTTGCCAATTTCCGATCCGACTCCGGAGCCACTCCCGTATTCTCAGGGCTATGGCCGCATGGTCAACGCATAGTCGGGCAGTGTCATCATGAAGCTGCTGATCATCACCTATTCGTACACTCCGGACCTGACGCCACGGGCCTTTCGTTGGTCGGCCGTCACGGCATCCTTGGCGAGGAAGGGGCATCAAGTGCACGTGCTCTGTGCAGCCGCGCCTGGAGCCGACGTGGTTGCAGACAGTGACGGCGTAACGGTTTATCGGGTGCGGGATTGGCTGCTCGACGCGTCTGCGCGCGTGATACCCGGCGCCGGCACATCAAGGCCCGCAAGGGCCAGCATTTCTCTACGTGGCCTTCTGCGGAAGGCTGCCCGTGCCATCTGGCGCGCGGTGTACTGGCCCGACTACGCGTGCGGCTGGG
Source organism: Rhodocyclaceae bacterium (assembly GCA_041480065.1). Classification (GTDB taxonomy): domain Bacteria; phylum Pseudomonadota; class Gammaproteobacteria; order Burkholderiales; family Rhodocyclaceae; genus Fen-999. Next base: position 28,617 of record JBGOZF010000011.1, on the reverse strand, counting down.
TCATTCCTGCGACTCGTGTTGCACGTGCACTTTGCCAAACAAGTCATTATGACTGGATCATTTCCAGCTCCCATCCGTTTACCGGACATGTGATCGGCATGCTGACGCGATTGCGATCGCCAAATTCAAACTGGCTTGTCGACATAAGCGATCCATACTCCGATATGAAGGAGCCCTCGCCAAACAATCGCCATATCTACGCCTGGCTGAACCGAGCGATCGAGGGTAGAGTGGTCGACAGCGCCGAGGCAATAACTGTTACTACCGACTCGACGCGCCAATTGTATGAGGCCAGCTTTCCGACTTCGATAGGGAAAGTCCGGGTCGTTCCGCCTCTTCTTTCCTTGCCCGAGTTGCCTCGCCCCACCGAAAGGGATGGTGATCGAGCTCTCCGACTGGTGTTTGTCGGTACGCTCTACAAGAAGCTGCGTAGCCCGAAATATCTGCTTGCTTGCGTCTCGGCGCTGAGCCAGGCACTTCCGGAACGACATCTCGAGTTGCACTTCTATGGAACGATCAACGACTGCGGCGACGATTTTGCCTCCTGTTCGGAGGCCATCAAGTCCATCGTCTTTGTCCATGGGCTGATCAGTCGTGAAAGGGTCGTCCAAGCAATGATTGACTCCGACGTGCTCGTCAATATCGGCAACGACTCCGAGGCGCAGTTGGCGAGCAAGGTCATAGAGTACATGGCGATAGGGAAGCCAATTCTCAATATTGTGAGCATTGCGCGCGATACCTCAATTGGGGCTCTGGCTGACTATCCGGCGAAGCTGACCATTGAGCGGTCTGGCGAAATACCCTCGGCCGAAGTGGTGGAAGCCCTGCGATCGTTTGTGATTCATCCCATGCCGGTGGCTCAAGAGTCCGTCGATATCGTACGCCACCGGTATTCCGAAGAGCATGTTGCGGGACTCTATGAGTCGATCCTCCTCCAATCGTCGGCTACGGTGCCAAGGTGCTGAAATTCTGCGGGTACAGGCGGTGAGAGTCTTGCTTGTCAATCACCTGTTGGATGCAGTCTCCGGCGGTGGAACGGCCGAACGCAACTATCAGCTTGCCCGTTTCCTTGCCAGGGCAGGTGTGGAATGCACGATCCTCACCCTGGACGTTGGCCTGTCCGCCGAGCGGAGGGCCGGACTTGGCGGCGTGAGGGTTCATTCGGTGCGGTGCCTCAACGAGCGCTTTTTCATTCCGCGCGTACGCACCGGGGAAATACGCAACCTGGTCGCCGATGCCGATATCGTGCTCCTCTCGGGGCATTGGACGATCTTGAACGCGCTTGTCTTTCGGGCATGCCGCAGGCTTAATAAGCCTTACCTGTTTTGTCCCGCCGGCGCGCTTCGACCTTTTGGACGATCCCTGCTGATCAAGCGTCTGTACGAGTTCCTGGTCGGGCGGACGCTGGCGCGATCGGCGGCGGGGTGCGTGGCGGTGACGGAAGCCGAGCGCACCGAGTTCGCCGCTTATGGCGTGTCCGACGATCACATCGAAGTGATCCCGAACGGTATCGATCCCGATGCCTACCGGCTTGAGAATCCGGACGAAGCAGTTGCCGGCTTCCGTCAGGCGGTCGGAATCGGCAGCGCGCGCTTTGTCCTGTTCCTTGGCCGTTTGAACCCGATCAAGGGGCCAGATCTGCTTGTCGACGCCTTTTGTCGCCTGGACTCAGACCTTTCCGACGTTCACCTCGTCATGGCCGGTCCGGACGGCGGATTGCTATCCCAGCTCAAGGAGGAGGCGGCAGCCCAGGGCGCTGCCTCCCGCGTGCATTTCGTCGGCTATATCGGGGGTGCCGAGAAGAGCGCGGCGCTGCATGGCGCCAGCCTGCTGGTCATCCCGTCACGCCGCGAGGCAATGTCGATCGTCGTCCTTGAAGGAGGAATATGCGGCTGCCCGGTTCTCTTTACAGATACCTGCGGGCTTGATGACATTGCAGGACAGGGGGCGGGCGAAATGGCGCCTGTGTCATCCTCCGCGTTAGCAGAAGCGATGTCGCGGCTATTGCGCGATTCCGCATCGGCCAGCGCATCCGCGGCTCGGCTGCAGGCTATAATCAAGATGCATTATCTCTGGGAAGTGCAAGCGCAACGGCATATTGCTTTAGCCAGCCGTATCTTGGGTGGTTTTGCCGAAAACTGACATCCGTCCAGTACCGCTCGTCGGGATTGGAAATCTACTAGGCGAGGGGTAAGTGATCAGGGTGGTATATCTGTTGTGCGCTGTGATGATTGGCGTGCTGTCAATCGCCGCGGGCCTTCGCTACCAGGGGCACTGGAGTGCCTATCTGGCATTTACGCTGATCGTGAATGCCTTGCTCTTCAATGGATTTTGGAAGCGCGCGATCTATTTCGACACTTTCATCGGAATCTTCGTCTGGTTGGGGTTCTGGCTGAAGTTCTCGGTGCGCCTGGCGTTCATGTCCGGGTTGTTTCATGAGCCTGTGGGTGCCTTTGACGGGTCGCCGGAGGCCTTCGACAGTGCCTTAAATGTCTCTTCCTGCGGAATTGCCGCCTTGCTCGCGGCGAGCCTGGTCCGACAACGGTTCTTCTGCTACCCGGATGAGCCGCCGGCTTGTACGCAGTCCGGACTTTTCCAGTTCTACAAGGGCCACCGGAAGCTCCTGATCGGAGCATTTCTTGGCGCCGTGGTGCTGGTAGCCGTCAGCAATGCCTGGCTCGGGATATACCAGCGGGGGATGGTTGTCCAGACAGTTCTTCCATTTGGAATGAATGGCGTGTACAAATGGCTGCTTCAGTTTGGCCTCGCTTCGATTTCGGCACTGATCGTTCGATTCGAGATCGAATTGAATCGCAATGTCTCGACCTGGGCGGTATTTCCACCATTGCTGGAGTGCTTCTTTTCGAACGTATCCCTGCTTAGCCGTGGGATGGTCCTGAATGCGTCTGCCTTGATGCTGGGTGGGTTTCGTGTGGTAGCAGGGATGCGAAACCGTATTCCGCCGAAGATGGTCGCCATTGCAATAGCGACATTCGTTGTTTTGTTCGCCACATCCGTTGTCGCCGTAAATTATTTCAGAACTGTGTCGTTGGGAACAGACAAGTCAGCTGCGGTTGTCTATAGCGTCAACGGCCTGGCGCGTCCACTTGTCATCGATCGCTGGGTGGGGATCGAGGGGGTCATGGCGGTTTCATCATCGAAGCGGCTTGGATGGGATTTGTGGCATGAGGCTCTGGCCGAGAAGTACCAGGAGGGGCAGTTGAGCATCTATGACCGGATCTTTATCGATTCGCCCTACCGGAACCCGAGCATTGACAGATCAAAGCACCACTTCGTATCGCTACCTGGCCTTGTCGCTTTCTTCTATTACCCGGGGTCGATGGGCTTCCTGTTTGCGGGACTCTTCGTCCTTGGGCTGGCAGCGGCGGGTCTCGAGTACTTCACCTATCGACTGGGCGGAAGGAACTGGGTGTTGTGTTCCCTGTTCGCACAGGTCATTGCATTTCGATACGTCAGCTTCGGCTACGTGCCGGGCCAGTCATATCTCCTGTTCGGAACCTTGGTGCTGAACGTATTGATCATACTTGCCGCAAACCGGCTCCTCGCCGTGCATTATTGTGGTCGAAGACAGTTGGCCTGACGGGCCGACTGGCTTGTTATGGGAGGTCAAAATTGAGCACGACCACGCGACGCGCGCTAGTTATCTTTCCGCTCGCTTCCTTGCTCAATTCATTTTCGATGACGGCGCTGCTGCTGGTCTTCGGCATCGCTGGGTGCTCCGAAATTGCCGCGGATATCGGCCTGGTCCAGGGGGCGACACTGGCCCTGTTCTATGCGTTCTCGGCAAATGCAAGAAACCTGATTCTTGCGGATTCTGGTGGGGCCGTGGCAACCGGGTTGCTGCGGGCGCGCCTTCTGCTAACACTGCCGCTTTCTGGTGCTGCGTATGTTCTCAGCGTCGGCATTGGCACAGTGGCGGCTCCGCTCGCCATCGTGTTGATTGTCAGGCGTGTATCGGAATGGATGGGGGAGATCGGGCTTGCGCGCCATGAGCGTGCGGGCAATTCGGCGATTGCAGTCCAGGCGCTGACGGTCGAGGGCCTCTCGTTCCTGCTCTGTCTTGGGCTGCCGTTGCTGTTCGAACTGGATCTGGCGGTGAGCGCCATCCCCTGGGCGTTTGCGCCACTGTGGGCAGTTCGTGGAAGCAGACTGTCCAGGCACACAGGCGAGGGGCACCTCGCGCTTGAGACACTATTGCCGCACGTCGGATCGACGGCGATTATCGGCATGAGCGTCTATGTGTTTCGCATTTCGATTGCGCTTGTCGCCGGCAAAGCCGTTGCCGGCGAACTGTTTACTGCGTTTGCGATCGGCGGGCTCCTTCCAACGGTGTTTGGCCAGGCCTTGGCGCCTACGCTCGCGCATCGCTTCGGCACATCAGCATTGCCCGGCGGGCTGCTGCCTGTTTCTGCCGCAATGCTCTTCGTCGGCGCCGGGGTTGCCGTGGCGGCTGCTTGGGAACCAGGTTGGCTGACTTTGCTCGGTCGGTCGCCGGTGTTCTGGTTGGCGGTTGGGTTGTCGATCGCGGGCGGTGCAGTCATGATGATCGCCGCGGCGCTCCGGACGCGCTTGATTCATCGCGCTGGTGGTCAGGAGGTTTTTGGGGCCGACCTGTTGGCGAACGTGCTGATTGCGACCTGCGTGCCATTCGTGTTCTACATCCTCGGTCCAAAGGCACTGGCTGGTCTGTACGCGTTGAGTGCTTGTCTCAGCCTGACTTTCCTGTCGAGCGCCGGAAGCGATCAAGGTCACCTTGTTCGACATCGTGGTCCGGTGCTGCAAGGGATTGGTGTTCTTCTCGTGCTACCGGTGTTTTTCCAGATCAGCGGCGGACTGTTTCGTGATCCGGCTTTCGTCTTCGATACCGGAGGGGCGATTTCGCGCTTGCCAGTGCCGGTGTCGGTGCTGGGATTGTTCGGGGGAATTGCCATGCTCGGCAACTATGCCGCAGCGACGCGCACCCTGACGGTTTTGTTCTTCACCGCCCTATTGTTCGTCGTGACCTCGATTACTACCTCACAAGGCAGCCTGGCGAACGAGGGCGCAAAGTTAGTCTTGCTTGCCCAGTTCCTGTTGCCGATGTTCGGCCTGGTTCTCGGGGAAATGTATGGCGCGTCTTCAAACGAGCGAAGATTCGAGTGGTCCGCGCTGCTGGTTTTGCTGGCAATTGTTCCGCTGCATTTGCTGGCCACCTGGTTGCAGGGTTACTCGCTCTTGTCTCCATCGCTGTACCTGTTCAGCATCTATCAACACCTTCAGTATTTTCCGATGGTAGTGGCTTCGCTCGGGCTGATGGTCGTCTTTGCCTTCTGGACGCAGGGGGGCTGGCCGCGTGTTGCGCTGTGGGTTTTGTTACCGCTGCTCGCAATTCACGTCGTGGCTTCGCAATCGATCATTGCGATGGCTGCATTGGCGTTCGGCCTGCTCTACTTTGTTTATGCAAGTCGCCTCATGGGCCGATCAGGAGTCTCTGCTGCGATTCTGGTGGGTACGGCCTTGGCGGCTGGTTCCGGTTATGGCCTGCTGTCACAGCCTGGCTCAAGCACTTCGATCCTGGAACCTGGCCGAAATGCGGTGGAGAATCAGTTGCTGGGCGATAAACTGAAACTTGACAGGAACAATGTCGGAATCGTGCCAATGCCGTCAGGTGCAACCCAGCGAATCGACCACTGGCGATTCTATGGACGGGGTGTTGTCGAATCCCATGGCTCGTTTCTTCTCGGCCATGCGACGCCGCCCGATCGGGCGCAACACCCGAGTGCCCACAACTACTGGCTGGATGCTCTGTACAATTTCGGCATGCTCGCGGTCCTTCCACTTCTTGTCCTGGCAATCTGGACCGTGCATATTGCCTGGTGGCACAGAAATGTCGTCCTGGCCAACCCGCTCCTGCTTGGAACGGCGGTGGCGGCCGGCTATCTGCTATTGGTCGAGAATATGCTCAAAGTCGGGATGCGGCAGCCTTATCCGGGAATCATCACGTTCTTCATCTGGGGGCTGTTGATTGCGCGCCTGCGTGGTTCGGACAGAAACGCTGCCCGTCCGGTCGTCCAAGAGTGAGGCTACTTCTTGTAAGCCAGTACTTCTGGCCGGAAACCTTTGGCATCAATGCGCTGGTTCGTGCCCTGCGCGGGCGGGACATCGAGACAACCGTCCTGACCGGGAAGCCGAACTACCCCGATGGCAAGGTCTTCCCCGGGTACTCCGCGAGTGGCACGCAATGCGAGAGCCACGACGGGGTGGAAATTCTCCGCCTGCCGCTATATCCACGGGGACAGGGGTCGTCGTTGCGCTTGGTGCTGAATTACGTTTCGTTCATTGTCGCGGCTTTCCTGCTCGGACCGTGGCTGCTACGGGGGCGCCATTTTGACGTGATCTTTGTATTTGCACCTTCGCCATTGCTGCAAGCCTTGCCAGCGATCTGGCTCGCTTGGTTGAAGGGGATACCGGTTGCCCTGTGGGTTCAGGATCTGTGGCCGGAAAGTCTTTCGGCAACCGGCTTTATCAGGAATCGGGCCGTATTGAAGCTGGTTGAGCGCGCGGTCAGGTTCATTTACCGGCATTCCGATCTGATCCTGATTCCCTCCGAGGGGTTCCGGCCGCCAATCGAGAACTTGGCCGCCGAGCCACGGAAGATCAAGTACTTTCCGAACGCTTATGTGGAAGAGCCTGAATCCGAGGTGCGGTCGTCGGAGGTTCGCGAGATGGCGCAGGACATTGCCAGCGGGTTTTCCGCTGTCTTCGCGGGCAATCTCGGCGCGGCTCAGTCGCTTGATACCATCGTCGCGGCGGCGGAGCGTTTGCAGATTGCTGGCGCCGGCATCCGCCTCTTCCTGATCGGCAGCGGCAGCCAGTCGGACTGGGTCCGGGACGAAATAGGGCGCCGGGGCTTGCGCAATGTCATCCTGCCGGGACGTTTCCCACCGGAGGCGATGCCGCTCTTCTACGATGCCGCGTCGGTGCTTCTGGTTTCCCTGCGGGACGAGCCGATCTTCGCCTACACGATCCCGAGCAAGGTGCAGGGATACATGGCGGCGGGACGACCGGTCGTCGCCTCACTGAATGGCGAAGGAGCTCGGGTAGTGGTCGCGGCGGGTGCCGGGGTTGCTTGCCCGGCCGGCAATGCAGAAGCGTTGGCCGATGCGATGCAGAAGCTGTTCCGGTTGAGTGCAGACGAACGGGCTGAAATGGGCGAAAATGCGCGTCGTTACGCGATGGAACACTTTTCGCTGGATCGCTTGGTGGCTGAGTTGGCGGACCAGCTTCGGGAACTTTCGACGGCTTACAGGGAGAAATATCGGTGAAGATCCTGGTCCTCGGGGCCTCGGGGATGCTCGGCAACGCAATGCTGCGCGTCATGGCGGAAACGGGCGAGCACGACGTTCGTGGCACCGCTCGTTCGCCTTCCATATTGCGCCATTTCGAGCCGACGCTGGCAGGCCGCATTCTGCCCGGCGTGGACGTGGAGCACTTCGATGCGCTTACCGGGGTGTTCCAGGAGATTCGGCCCGATGTCGTAGTCAATTGCGTTGGCCTGGTAAAGCAACTGGCGGCAGTCGACGACCCCCTGCAGGCACTGCCCATCAACTCACTCTTGCCGCACAGACTGGCGCGCCTGTGCAGCCTGGTTGGGGCGCGTTTGGTGCACGTGAGCACGGATTGCGTGTTCAATGGCGCCAGCGGCAACTACCGCGAGTCAGACGCTTCCAATGCCGAGGATCTCTATGGCAGGTCCAAGTTTCTTGGTGAAGTGGCCTATCCCCATGCCATCACGCTGCGGACGTCGATCATCGGCCATGAACTGACCGGTGCGCACGGGCTGGTGGGGTGGTTCCTCGGGCAGGGAAAGAGCGTCAAGGGCTACCGGCGGGCTGTTTTCTCGGGACTGCCGACGGTGGAACTGTCGCGCATCGTGCGCGATGTCGTGCTGCCACGACCAGCGCTATCCGGACTCTTTCACGTGGCCGCAGCGCCGATCAACAAGTATGAGCTTCTGAAGCTGGTGGCCGCGGCCTACGCCAAGCAGATTGCAATCGAACCCGACGACCGCGTGGTCATCGATCGCTCGCTGAATGCAGATCGTTTCCGTGAGGCGACCGGGTATGTCGCCGCATCCTGGCCAGACCTAATCGCGCGCATGCGGGACTTTCACTAAAGGACTACCGATGTTTGCAGGCAAGACCCTGATGATTACAGGCGGCACGGGCTCATTCGGCAGCGCCGTGCTGAGCCGCTTCCTCGATACCGATGTGCGCGAGATCCGCATCTTCAGTCGTGACGAGAAGAAGCAGGAGGACATGCGGATTGCGTTGAACAATCCGAAACTGAAGTTTCACATCGGCGACGTTCGCAACTATGACAGCGTCCATGAGGCAATGCATCGTGTTGATTATGTCTTTCATGCGGCAGCGCTGAAGCAGGTTCCATCCTGCGAGTTTTATCCGATGGAGGCGGTTCGCACCAACGTGCTTGGTGCGGAGAACGTGATGAACGCAGCGATCGCCTGCAAGGTGAAGCGTGTCGTGGTGCTGAGTACGGACAAGGCCGTGTATCCCGTCAACGCGATGGGTGTCTCGAAGGCGATGATGGAAAAGCTGATGGTCGCCAAGGCGCGCATGCGCAGCGAGGGAGAGACGGTGCTTTGCGCCACGCGCTATGGCAACGTGATGGCCTCGCGTGGCTCTGTCATTCCCTTGTTCATCGATCAGATGCGGGCCGGCAAACCGCTGACGGTGACTGATCCGAATATGACGCGGTTCCTGATGTCCCTGGACGACTCGGTCGATCTGGTACTGCATGCCTTCAATCACGCCGTTCAGGGCGACATTTATGTCCAGAAGTCGCCCGCCTCGACGGTGGGCGACCTAGCCCAAGCATTGCGCGAATTGTTCAAGAGCCGGAGCGAGATCCGCATCATCGGAACTCGCCACGGCGAGAAGCTGTACGAGTCGCTGCTGTCGCGCGAGGAGATGGCGCGTGCCGAGGACATGGGGCGTTACTACCGGGTGCCCGCGGACGATCGCGACCTCAACTACAACAAGTATTTCGTCGAGGGAGAAACGCGCGTATCGACGCTCGAGGACTACACGTCCCACAATACCGAGCGTCTCGATGTCACGCGCGTCAAGGAACTGTTGATGTCCCTGGATTTCATTCGCGAGGCGATCAAGAATGCTTAAGGTGATGACCATCGTCGGCACTCGCCCGGAGTTGATCAAGATGAGCCGGGTGATCGCCGAGCTTGATGCCCACACCCGGCATGTTCTTGTGCACACCGGCCAGAACTACGACTACGAACTCAATCAGGTGTTCTTCGAGGAACTCGGCATCCGCAAGCCGGATCACTTCCTCAATGTGGTAGGGGAGGGGGCTGCACAGACCATCGGTCAGGTGATCATCAAGGCCGACGAGGTGCTGGCGGCGGAAGCGCCGGATGCCGTACTGTTCTATGGCGATACGAATTCCTGTCTCGCAGTGATTTCGGCCAAGCGCCGCAAGATTCCGGTTTTCCATATGGAGGCCGGCAATCGCTGCTTCGACCAGCGTGTGCCGGAAGAACTGAACCGAAAGGTTCTCGATCACCTGAGCGACATCAATCTGGTCCTGTCGGAGCACGCCCGCCGCTACCTGATTGCGGAGGGGGTGCGCCCGGAAACGGTGGTCAAGACCGGCTCGCACATGCGCGAAGTGCTGGAGCATTATCGGCCTGGGATCGAGGCGTCGAATGTGCTGAGCAGGCTCGGACTCGAGCGCGACCGGTTCTTCCTGGTCAGCGCACACCGCGAGGAAAACGTCGACGTCCCGGAGAACCTGCATGACTTTCTGGCGACGTTGAACGCGCTCGCGGAGGCTTATGGTTTCCCGATCGTCGTGTCGACCCATCCGCGCACCAGGAAACGCCTTGACGAACTCGGCGCAGAACCCGCCAATCCGCTTGTCCAGTTCGTGAAGCCCTTCGGCTTCTTCGATTACAACAAGCTCCAGATGGAGGCATGTTGCGTGATCTCGGACAGCGGCACGATTACCGAGGAGGCTTCGCTGCTCAATTTGCCGGCGATCACCATTCGGAATGCGCACGAGCGACCGGAAGGCATGGATGTCGGTACTTTGATCATGAGCGGCTTGAAGGCTGAGCGTGTCCTCGACGCCGTGAAGGTCGTCATCGCCCAACATGAACGAGGCACTCGAACCATGAAGGCGGTTCCGGACTATGAGTCGGGGCCGGTATCGAAGCAGGTGCTCCGCATTGTGTTGAGCTATGTGGACTTCGTGAATCGAACCGTTTGGCACAAGCATTGACGTGGGCGATCGGCAGACATTGGTTACCGGTGCTACCGGTTTCATTGGTGCCCGATTGTTGCAGTCGGGGAATCGGATTCTGGTCCGTGGCAATAGCGCGATGCCGAGCGCCGTGCCCGGCGACCTGCTCGATGGTGCTTCCTTGCGAGCGGCGTGCACTGGTATCGAGCGGGTGTTCCATTGCGCGGGCTATTCGCATGCATTTAACTCCTCCGATCCCGATGTACATTGGCGCGTCAATTTCGAAGGCACGCGCAACCTGGTGATCGCGGCCGGGGAGGCGGGAGTGCGGCGCTTCGTCTTTCTCTCCAGCGTCAAGGCAATGGCCGAGCCGGGCGAGGAATGCATCGATGAGGGCTGGCCGGGCGAACCGGATAGCGCTTATGGCTGCGCAAAGCGGGCCGCGGAGGATGCCGTGCTGGAGGCTGGCGCGAAGTACGGCATGCACGTCGTGAACCTCCGTCTGGCGATGGTCTATGGCCGCGGTGGGCGCGGCAACCTGGAGCGCATGGCGCGCGGTATACGCGCCGGCTGGTTTCCCCGCCTTCCCGATACGGGCAACAAGCGCTCGCTGGTGCATGTGGACGATGTGGTCGAGGTCATTCGGCTTGTCGCCAATGCGCCGGCGGCGAATGGGCGCACCTACATCATCGCCGATCCCCGTCCATATTCCGGACGGGAGATATTCGACGCCATCAGCGGCGTACCGCCACGCCTGACTTTTCGCTGGAGCTTGCCGGCGTGCTTGCTGCGTGCCGGTGCGGTGCTATGCGACGTACTTGGTCGCCTTGCCGGACGGCCCTTGCCGGTGAATTCCGAGGTGGTGGAACGATTGCTCGGCTCGGCCTGCTACTCGCCGGCGAGGATTGAGCGCGAGCTAGGCTGGCGTGCTCGGATTGAACTACGCGAAGGCGTGCGCGAGATGTTGGGGCTGCCAGCGGAATGAAACGCGTATTCGACCTGGTGCTGGCTCTGGCGGCGACAGCCGTCCTGGCGCTGCCGATCCTGCTGGTGGGGGTGTTGGTGCGCCTGACTTCGCCCGGGCCGGCGCTCCACTGGTCGGATCGCGTCGGTGCCCACAACCGCATCTTCCGCATGCCGAAGTTTCGCACCATGCGCGTCGGCACGCCCGCTGTGGCGACTCATTTGCTGAGCGATCCGGGTACCTACCTGACGCCGATCGGCGGGTTCCTGCGCCGAACCAGTCTCGACGAGTTGCCGCAGTTGTGGAGCATTCTCAAGGGCGACATGAGCTTTGTCGGGCCGCGGCCTGCGCTCTTCAATCAGGATGATCTGGTGGCTTTGCGTGCGGCAGCCGGAGTGCATCGGCTGGTGCCGGGGCTTACCGGCTGGGCGCAGGTGAATGGCCGGGATGACTTGCCGATTCCAGTCAAGGTTGCCTATGACGCCGAGTATCTTCGCCGCCGCTCGCTCTGGTTCGACCTCAAGATCCTGTTTATGACGATTGCCAAGGTACTGAAGGCGTCGGGTGTGTCACACTGATAGGCGATATGAATCCGCGAGCCCTTGCAGCATTCCTTCATGACTTGGTCGCCACCGCCCTCATGTGGCTGGCTGCATATTGGATTCGTTTCAATCTAAGCGTGCCGTCGGATTTCATGTCGGCCTCATGGCAGGCATTGGCTTGGCTGATGCCTCTCTATGCAGTCATATACTTCAAGTTCGGGCTCTACCGTGGCATCTGGCGCTATGCCAGCATGGGCGATTTGCGACGCCTGCTGCTTGCCGTTGGCGTGGGTGCAGTGGCGACGGCCGGCATTACCTATATGCTGCACGCCGCGGGAATTCCACGGTCGGTGCTGGTTCTGCATCCGATCTTGCTCCTGATGATGATGGGTGGCGACCGTTATCTCTATCGAGCATGGAAGGATGGGCACCTTTTCGGCGGTACCGTCGGCGCCGGTTCGCCGGTGCTGGTACTAGGGGCGGGCGATGCCGCCGCGGCGCTGGTCAAGGAGCTTGAGCGCAGCAGCCAATGGCGCGCAGTGGGCCTGCTCGACGACAACCAAAGCAAGCACGGCAGGCGCATAGGCGACGTGTCGATTCTCGGGGCGCTCGACAGCATTGGCGAACATTCGCTTCGGCTGGGCGTGGAGCAGGTGATCATCGCCATGCCGGCTGCGACCGCTGCAGAGCGCCGGCGAGCGGCGGAACTCGCTTCGGCGGCAGGTCTGACGGTATTCACGGTGCCGGCATTTGCCGACATTCTTTCCGGCCGGGTATCCGTTTCGCAGGTGCGCAAGGTGGAACTTGAGGACCTTCTTGGTCGTGATCAGGTGCAACTGGATTCGGAGGGGCTGCAACGGCTGCTGACCGACAAGGTGGTACTTGTCACCGGTGCCGGCGGATCGATCGGCTCGGAGTTGGCGCGTCAGATCGCCCGCTTTTCGCCGCGACTGCTTGTCTTCTACGAGCAGTCCGAGTTCGCGCTCTATGCCATCGAACAGGAATTCGCCGGTCAGTCCACCGCCTGCGTGGCGGCAGACGTGAAGGATGCGGCGCAGCTTGACGCGGTCTTTCGCCACTACCGGCCGGATGTGGTATTTCATGCCGCCGCCTACAAGCACGTACCGCTGATGGAGAACGGGAATGCCTGGGCGGCGGTGCGCAACAACGTTCTCGGCACGTATCGCGTCGGCCAGGCGGCCATTGCGCACGGCACGAGCGAGTTTGTGTTGATCTCCACGGACAAGGCGGTGAACCCGACCAATGTCATGGGTGCCAGCAAGCGCCTGGCCGAAATGGCCTGCCATGCGGTGCAAGGGCAGAGCAAGGCGACCCGCTTTGTCGTGGTCCGTTTCGGCAACGTCCTGGGTTCGTCGGGCAGCGTCATTCCCAAGTTCCGCGAACAGATCGCCAAGGGCGGACCGGTGACGGTGACGCACCCGGAGATTATTCGCTACTTCATGCTGATTCCAGAGGCCGCACAACTGGTGCTTCAGGCCGGCCTGATGGCCAGCGCAGGCGAGGAGTGCGGTCGGACATTCGTGCTGGACATGGGCGAGCCGGTGAAGATCGCCGATCTGGCTCGCGACATGATCCGGCTTTCAGGCTTTTCCGAAGACGATATCCGCATCGAGTACACGGGGCTTCGGCCCGGCGAGAAACTCTACGAAGAACTGCTGGCTGACAACGAGGCCACACTGCCGACACCGCATCCCAAACTGCGTATCGCCCGACCGACGGCAATGCCGGAACAGGCCTGGCTCGATGAACTGCTTACGTGGCTGGAGGCGCCGGTGCGCGCGGAGGCGGAAGTCAAAGAACAACTCAAACGGCTCGTACCGGAATACCGGCCCGCCAATCACTAAGTGGAAATGACAGCGGGGGCACAGTACGAAACTGAGCCCCCGCCGGTAGTCATTCTGTTTCTTGGATGGCTACATCCTCAGCAGGCCGTTTTAGGCGGCCAGTGCGAAACGCTCATCGTTGGCGTTTGTGGTTTTGCGCGGATTACGTCCGTCGCCTCTCGGGCCGCCTGCTCGCCTTCTACGCCCTGTCGAAACCAGTACACCCCCTCAGTGGTGGAGGTGGCGGGAATCGAACCCGCGTCCAGAACGCTTCCGGTCTGCCGGAATTACGACCATGCATCAATTATGGTGGCGGAGGGGCGCTAATTCAAGCTAAAGCAGGTTCAATAGATCGAGCGGAGAGTCGATAGTGGCGTCCGCACCCCATTCGCTGATTGTCTGGCCGTCGCCGAGGTAGCCCCAGGCGGCCGCGACGGCGCGGATGCCGGCGGCGTGGGCGGCCTGGACATCGCGCAGGTCGTCGCCGACGTAGAGCGTCCGTTCCGGCGCGACCTCGGCGGTGGCACAGGCGAGCAGGAGCGCGTCCGGGGCCGGTTTCGGCGTTGGTACCGAGTCGCCTGACACGATGGCGGCGGCACGCTTGCTCAGGCCCAGGCGCTCGGCCAGCGGTACGGTAAAGCGTTCAGGCTTGTTGGTCACGATTCCCCAACGGATGTTTCGGCCTTCGAGATGTTCGAGCAGCGCAGCCATGCCGTCAAACAGCCGTGTGCCGTCGCACAGGTTTGCCGCATAGAGCTCCAGGAATCGCTGCGCCAGGCCGGCATAGGCCTCGTCCTGCGGTGCGAGGCCAAAGCCGACGCCGATCATGCCGCGCGTACCGGCCGAGACATGGGGTCTCAACGTCGCCATGTTCAGGGGTACGCGTCCCCGTTCCCGGAGCAGTCGGTTGAGGGCTCCGCCGAGGTCCGGCGCGGTGTCGGCCAGCGTGCCGTCGAGGTCGAAGAAGACGGCCTCGACCATCCCCTCAGGCATCTCTTTGTGCGCGAATCAGGTAATTGACCGAGGTGTCGCGGCCCAGCGAATAGGTTCTGGTGATCGGGTTGTAGCTCATGCCGACGATCTCGCCGACCGTCAGGCCGGCGTCGCGGCAGTGGCGGGCCAGCTCTGCCGGGCGCAGGAAGCGGGCGTAGTCGTGCGTGCCCCTGGGCAGCAGCTTGAGGATGTACTCGGCCCCGACCACGGCAAGCAGATAGGCCTTCGGGTTGCGGCTGATGGTCGAGAAGAAGACCTCGCCACCTGGTTTCACCAGTTGAGCGCAGGCGCGCACGACGCTCGCGGGGTCCGGCACGTGTTCGAGCATTTCCAGGCAGGTGACGGCATCGAAGCTACCCGGCTGCGCAGCAGCCAACTCCTCGACCGCGATCTGCCGGTACTCGACCCGGCGGCCGGATTCGAGCAGATGCAGGCGGGCGACGCCCAGCGCCTTCTCCGACAGGTCGATGCCGGTCACCTGGGCGCCGAGCTCGGCCATGCCCTCGGAAAGCAGTCCGCCGCCACAGCCGACATCCAGCACCTTCTTGCCGCGCAACTGGCAGCAGCGATCGATCCAGCCCAGGCGCAGCGGGTTGATGTCGTGCAGCGGCTTGAATTCGGAATTGGGATCCCACCAGCGGTGGGCAAGTTCGCCGAATTTATTCAGTTCCTTCGGGTCCGCGTTCAGGCTCATGAGGCTCTCTTCCGTCCAGCCATGAAAAAAGCCCTGCGGCGCAGGGCTTTTTCTTGCCGCAAGCGGGTTGCTTACTTCGGCTGCTTGGTGCCGATGACTTCGATTTCCACGCGGCGATCGGGTTGCAGGCAATCGATGACCTTCTTGCTCTTGGGACCCTTGCACTGATCGGGTTTGGTGACCGGCTGCTTCTTGCCCTTGCCTTCGGTGTAGACCCGGTTGGCTTCCATGCCCTTGCTGACCAGGTATTCCTTGACCGCGGCGGCGCGGCGCTCGGACAGCTTCTGGTTGTAGGCATCGGTGCCGATGCGGTCGGCGTGGCCGACGGCTATGATCACTTCGAGCTTGATGTCCTTGACCTTGCCGACCACGTCATCCAGCTTGGCCTTGCCTTCCGGGCGCAGCACAGCCTTGTTGAAATCGAACAGGGCGTCGGCGGCCAGGGTCACCTTCTCGGCGGCGGGCTTCGGCGTCGCTCCCGGCGGCACGGCTGCCGGCGGGGTTGTAGTCGCTGCCGGGGCCTTCTTCACCAGATCCGGATCGCATTCGGCGATGGCCATCGCCGGCGTCCAGTAGCCGGTACGCCAGCACAGGCCGTAGCCGCTCTTGGCGACATTGCCGCGCTGGTCGACCGCGTAGCCGACCGTGTCCTTGAGGTCGATGCCCGGCGTTTGGGCGATAGCGCTGGAAGCGACTCCGACAAATCCGGCGACCATCAGAAACTTGGCGATGTTTTTCATTTTCTTCTCCATGAAAAATGGATAGCGTTGGGAGCTTACAGTAGGGTTCCGCTGTAAATGTCTATTTTAAATTATGCCACGAATTGGCAATCTCGATCAATTCGGTCGCTACCGTCTCAACGGGTTGACTGTTACATATACGCAACGTTCCGGCCACCCAGACATGGCTCACTTGCTCGCGGCCGGCGACATAGACGATATGCGAGGCCGGATCGTAGCAGGGCTGGGTCAGCCAGTCGTCCAGACGGATTGCACACAGATCGGCCCATTTCCCCGGTTCCAGGGAGCCGATCGAGTTGTCGAGACCGAGGGCGGAGGCGCCCTCGAGGGTTGCCATGCGCAGCGCCCGATGGGCGGGCAGGGCGGTCGCGTCGCCGGTGGCGACCTTGGCCAGCAGTGCGGCGTGGCGCATTTCACGCAGGATGTCGAGGCGATCATTGCTGGCGGCGCCGTCGGTACCGAGTCCCACCCGGAGTCCGGCGGCCAGCAGTCCGGCGATCGGTGCGATGCCGCTGGCGAGTTTCATGTTGGATGTCGGGCAGTGCGCGACCGCACAGCAGTTCTCCGCCAGCAGGCGGATTTCTTCCGGCAACAGATGGACCGCATGGACGGCGATCAGATTGGGGCCGAGCAGGCCCAGTCGTTGCAGGCGCTCCAGCGGCCGCACGCCATGCTGCCTGAGGCTGTCCTCGATTTCGGCCGCGGTTTCGTGCAAATGGATGTGGATCGGCAGGTCGAGTTGGGCTGCCAGCGTGGCGATGCTGCCGAAGCTGCGGTCGCTGACGGTATAGGGTGCGTGGGGCGCCAGGGCGAATGACAGCAACGGCTCGTCGCGCCAAGTATCGCGCGCGGCCAGCCCTTTTGCCAGGTAGTCGTTGGCGTCGGCCGCGTAGGCCGACGGGAACTCGACGGCGGTGATTCCCAATACCGCCCGGATCCCCGCTTCGACCGCGGCTTCGGCGGCGGCCTGCGGGAAGAAATACATGTCGTTGAAGCAGGTGACGCCGCCGCGCAGCATCTCCCAGGCGGCAAGCAGGGTACCGTCACGAACGAAGTCGGCCGACAGATGCTTCGCCTCGGCCGGCCAGATATGTTCCTGCAGCCAGCGCATCAACGGCAGGTCGTCTGCGTAGCCGCGCAGCAGGGTCATCGCTGCGTGGGTATGCAGGTTGACGAAACCCGGCAACAGAACCTTGCCGGGCAGGCGTAGCAGTTCCCGCGGGGCGTAGCGGGCGGCGGCTTTCTCGACCGGCAGCAGGGCGACAATGCGCCCCTTATCCACCGCCAGGGCATGCCCTTCCAGCACCGCGCCGGCCGGCTCGATGGGGATGATCCAGCTGGGCTCGATCAGAAGGTCGATGGCGGCGGACATGGTCGGCGATTAAACCAGATTCATGGGTGGGGGACAACGCGGACAGCCTATGTCCGCATGTTAAAATCCCATCCTTTCGTAGGCCGACCCTCATTGGCCCTCACGGGCGCTTCTTGATGCAGACGACTTCCTTCGCCAAAGAAACACTTCCCATCAGCCTCGAAGAGGAGATGCGCCACTCCTACCTCGATTACGCCATGAGCGTGATCGTCGGCCGGGCACTGCCCGACGTGCGCGACGGCCTCAAGCCGGTACATCGGCGCGTACTCTTCGCAATGCACGAGTCCAACATCGTCTGGAACCGGCCTTACGTCAAGTGTGCGCGCGTGGTCGGCGATGTCATGGGCAAATACCACCCCCATGGCGACTCGGCCATCTATGACACCCTGGTGCGCATGGCCCAGGACTTCTCGCTGCGCTACATGCTGGTCGACGGGCAGGGCAACTTCGGCTCGATCGACGGCGACAATGCCGCTGCCATGCGTTACACGGAGTGCCGGCTGGATCGCATCGCCTCCGAACTGATCGCCGACATCGACAAGGAAACGGTCGATTTTCAGCCCAACTACGATGGCAAGGAGCAGGAGCCGACGGTACTGCCGTCACGGATTCCCAATCTGCTGATCAACGGCAGTGCCGGCATTGCCGTGGGTATGGCGACCAACATTCCGCCCCACAACCTGGCCGAGGTGGTGGATGCCTGCCTGGCCCTGCTGGATAACCCGGCCATCGACATCGAGGAACTGATCAGGATCGTGCCGGCGCCCGATTTCCCGACGGCGGCGCTGATCTACGGCGTCTCGGGCGTCCGCGAGGGCTATCTCACGGGCCGCGGCCGGGTCATCATGCGCGCCCGCACCCATGTCGAGGATCTCGAGAAGGGCGGCAAGCAGGCGATCATCGTCGATGAACTGCCCTATCAGGTGAACAAGAAGACCCTGCTCGAAAAGATCGCCGAGCTGGTCAACGAGAAGCGTATCGACGGCATCGCCCACCTGCAGGACGAGTCGGACAAGTCCGGCATGCGCGTGGTGATCGAGCTCAAGCGCGGCGAAGTGCCGGAAGTGGTGCTGAACAATCTCTACAAGCAGACGCAGCTCCAGGACACCTTCGGCATGAACATGGTGGCCCTGGTCGACGGCCGCCCGCAACTGCTCAATCTCAAGCAGATGCTGGAATGCTTCATCTCCCATCGGCGTGAGGTGGTGACGCGGCGCACGGTGTTCGAACTCAGAAAGGCTCGGGAGCGTGGCCACATTCTCGAGGGTCTCGCCGTGGCCTTGTCGAATGTGGACGAGATCATCGCGCTGATCAAGGCGGCACCGACGCCGGCCGATGCCAAGCGCGAGCTGATGGCGCGTGCCTGGAACTCGACGCTGGTCGAGGACATGCTGGCGCGCGCCTCGGCCGAGGCCTCGCGCCCCGAGGGCCTGGCGCCGGAGTTCGGCTATTCCCGCCGCGGCTACTTTCTCTCCGAAGCCCAGGCGCAGCGCATCCTGGAAATGCAGCTGCAGCGATTGACCGGCCTCGAGCAGGACAAGATCGTCGCCGAGTACAAGGAAGTCATGGACCAGATCGCCGATCTGCTCGACATCCTGGCCCGGCCGGAGCGGATCATCCAGATCATCGGCGCCGAACTCGCGGCGATCAAGACGCAGTACGGCGACAAGCGCCGCTCCGAGATCGTGCTGCAGACCGCCGACATCAACCTTGAAGACCTGATCGCACGCGAAGACATGGTAGTGACCATGTCGCACGGCGGCTACGTCAAGCGCCAGCCGATGGACGACTACCGGACGCAGAAGCGCGGCGGCCGAGGCAAGAAGGCGGCGGACATCAAGGAAGACGATTTTGTCGACCGCTTGTTCATCGCCAACACGCACGACTTTATCCTCTGCTTCTCCAACCGTGGCCGCGTCTATTGGCTAAAGGTCTACGAAGTGCCAGAGGGAACCCGCACCTCACGCGGCAAGCCGATCGTCAATCTCTTCCCGCTGGAGGAGAACGAGAAGATCACCGCGGTGCTGCCGGTCAAGGAATTCGACGACGCGCACTACATCTTCATGGCCACGGCCATGGGCACGGTGAAGAAGACGCCACTCACGGATTTCTCCAACCCGCGCAAGGCCGGCATCATCGCGGTCGGCCTGGACGATGGCGATTTTCTGATTGGCGTCGCCATTACCGACGGCTCTTGCGATGTCATGTTGTTCTCCGACGCCGGCAAGGCCGTGCGCTTCGAGGAGGGCGACGTTCGGCCGATGGGCCGTGCCGCCCGCGGCGTCCGCGGCATGATGCTCGAGGACGGCCAGAACGTCATTTCCATGCTGGTCGCCCAGGGCGAGCAATTGAATGTGCTCACCGCTACCGAGAATGGCTTCGGCAAGCGTACGCCCATCGCCGAATACACCAAGCATGGGCGCGGTACCAAGGGCATGATCGCCATCTCTACTTCCGAGCGGAACGGCAAGGTGGTGGGCGCGGTGCTGGTGGAACCTGAGGACGAGGTGATGCTCATTTCCACCGGCGGCGTCATGATCCGCACCCCGGTCCAGCATGTGCGCGAGACAAGCCGTTCCGCCCAGGGCGTGACGCTGATTAATCTCGATGAAGGCACCAAGCTTGCCAGCATCGAAAAAGTCATTGAAACAGAAGAGGAGTAACAGCCATGGCACGTGTGTTCAATTTCAGCGCCGGTCCTGCCGCGCTGCCCGAGGAAGTCCTGAAGCAAGCTGCCGATGAAATGCTCGATTGGCACGGTTCCGGCCAGTCGGTGATGGAAATGAGCCACCGCGGCAAGGAGTTCATCTCTATCGCTCAGGCCGCCGAAGCCGATCTGCGCGAGTTGATGGGCATTCCCGCCAACTACAAGGTGCTGTTCCTGCAGGGTGGCGCCTCGCTCCAGTTCGAGATGATCCCGATCAACCTGCTCGCTGGCCACCCGGTCGCTGACTACGTGCATACCGGCGAGTGGGCCAAGAAGGCCATCAAGGCCGCCAAGACTTTCTGCAACGTCAACGTTGCCGCCAGCGCCGAAGACAAGAGCTTCACCTACGCGCCCGAGCAGTCGGGCTGGAAGCTCACCAAGGATGCCGCCTACGTCCACTACACCGCCAACGAAACCATCGGCGGGGTCGAGTTCAACTGGATTCCGGAGACCGGCGACGTGCCGCTGGTATGCGACATGTCGTCCAACATCCTGTCGCGCCCGGTCGATGTTTCGAAGTTCGGCCTGATCTACGCCGGTGCGCAGAAGAACATCGGCCCGGCCGGTCTCACCATCGTCATCGTCCGCGACGACCTGGTCGGCAAGGCGGTGCCTACTCCCCCGGCCATGCTCGACTACAAGACCCACGCCGATGCCGAGTCGATGTATAACACGCCGCCGACCTACGGCATCTACATCGCCGGGTTGGTGTTCCAGTTGTTGAAGCGCACCGGCGGGGTTGCCGCCGCCGAACAGCGCAATGTCGCCAAGGCCAACCTGCTGTACGACTACCTGGAAACGACCGACTTCTACCGCAACCCGGTCGCCAAGTCCGACCGTTCGCGCATGAACGTGCCGTTCACGCTCAAGGATGCCGCGCTCGACGAAGAGTTCCTCAAGGGTGCCAAGGCCAAGGGCATGGTGCAGTTGAAGGGTCACCGCTCGGTCGGCGGCATGCGTGCCTCGATTTACAACGCCATGCCGATCGAAGGCGTGCAGGCGCTGGTCGAGTACATGAAAGAATTCGCAGCGAGCAAAGGTTGACAGAGATCATGACCGAACAATCCCAGGCTCAGTTTCAGGTACTGATTCTCAACAACATCTCCGCTCACGGCCTCAAGCGCCTGCCGGTGGAACGTTTCGTCACCGGTAAGGAAATCGCCAAGCCCGACGCCATCCTGGTCCGCTCGGCCGACATGCACAGCATGGACATCGCCAAGTCCGTGCTGGCCATCGGCCGTGCCGGCTCCGGCACAAACAACATCCCCGTCAAGGAGATGAGCAAGCGCGGCGTGCCGGTGTTCAATGCTCCCGGCGCCAATGCCAATGCCGTCAAGGAACTGGTGCTTGCGGGCATGCTGATGGCTGCGCGCAACATCGGCGGTGCCGTGAAGTTCGTCACCGGCCTCGATCCCAAGGACCCGGAAATGGAAAAGAAGGTCGAGGGCGGCAAGAAGACCTACGCCGGCTTCGAACTGGCCGGGCATGCGCTGGGCGTGGTCGGCCTGGGCAAGATCGGCTGCCTGGTCGCCGACGCCGCGATCAAGCTGGGCATGGACGTCATCGGTTATGACCCGGAGATCACCGTCGATGCCGCCTGGAGCCTGCCTTCCCAGGTGAAGAAGGCCAACAGCCTCGGCGAGGTGCTGAAGAACGCAAACTTCATCACCCTGCACGTGCCGCTGGTCGACGCCACCCGCAAGATGATCAATGCCGCAGCGCTGGATCAGGTCAAGCACGGCACCGTGGTGCTCAACTTCTCGCGCGAGGGTGTGGTCGACGAGGCGGCGATGCTGGCGGCGCTGGAAGCGAAGAAGGTCGGCACCTATGTCTGCGACTTCCCGAGCGCGCATGTCAATGCCCATCCGCAGGTCATTGCACTGCCGCACCTGGGCGCCTCCACGCGTGAAGCGGAAGAGAACTGTGCGCTGATGGTCGCCGACCAGGTGCGCGACTACCTGCTCGACGGCAACATCGTCAACGCCGTGAACTTCCCGAGCGTCTCGATGCCCAGGGAATCGGGTTTCCGCATCGCCATCGCCAACACCAACGTGCCCAACATGGTCGGTCAGATTTCGACCGCCATGGCCGAGGCCAAGCTCAACATCCACAACATGGTGAACAAGTCCAAGGGTGATGTCGCCTATACGCTGGTGGACGTGGACAGCAAGGTGCCGAAGAAGGTGATCGACGCCATTGCCAGGATCGAAGGTGTGCTGGCGGTGCGCTACCTGCCTGTGGAAGGCTGATGACGCAGAGTCCCCCCCCGAAGACGCCGCAAGGCGGCGTCCTCCCCCCAGGGGGCGGAGAAACGCTTGGGGCGGCCCGGCGCGTTTCTCCCGAGGAGGAACTGGCCAGGCTGCGCGAGCGCATCGATGCGCTCGACGGCGAGATGCTGCGCCTGCTCTCCGAGCGGGCGCAGATCGCTCATCGTATCGGCGAAATCAAGCATGGCAATGTCTATCGCCCCGAGCGCGAAGCCCAGGTACTGCGGCGCATCGCCGACATCAATCCGGGCCCGTTGCCCGAGGGATCGGTGCGGCAGGTCTTCCGCGAGATCATGTCGGCCTGCCTGGCACTGGAGCAGCCGCTCAGGATCGCTTATTTCGGCCCGGCCGGCACCTTCACCGAAAGCGCAGCGAAGAAGCACTTCGGCTCCTCGCCAGATTTCACTCCCTTCCTGGCCATCGACGACGTGTTCCGCGCCGTCGAGTCGGGCAACGCCGACTATGGGGTCGTGCCGGTCGAGAATTCGACCGAGGGTGCCATCGGCCGCACGCTGGATCTTCTGCTGACTTCACCATTGATGATCTGCGGTGAAGTGGGCTTGCGCATCCACCAGAACCTGCTGTCCAAGGCCGAGTCGACGGCCGGCATGACGAAGCTCTACTCGCATGCGCAATCGCTGGCGCAATGCCACGAATGGTTGAACAAGAACCTGCCCAATCTGCCGCGCGTGCCCGTGGCCAGTAACGCCGAGGCGGCCAGGCTGGCGGCCGAGGACGCGAACTCCTGCGCCATCGCCAGCGAGGCTGCGGCGCGGCTCTACGAACTCAATATCCTGGCCGCCAACATCGAGGACGATCCCAACAATACGACGCGCTTCCTGGTGCTGTCAGGCCATGATGCCGGGCCATCGGGCAGCGACAAGACATCGATCGTCTGCTCGGCCCAGAACCGGCCGGGCGCCGTCCATGACCTGCTGACGCCGCTGAAAACCCATGGCGTTTCGATGAGCAAGTTCGAATCGCGGCCGGCGCGCGGCTTCGGCGGTTCGCGCTGGGAATACGTGTTCTTCATTGACCTCGAAGGTCATCGCCAGGATGCCGCCGTTGCCCGCGCGCTCGACGATCTGCGCGGCCAGGTCGGTTTTCTGAAGGAACTTGGTTCCTACCCCAAAGCTGTCTGAGGATTTGCCGATGAGTATCGCCGACCAGGCTCCGGCCTACATTCGTGCCATTTCTCCCTACCAGCCGGGCAAGCCGATCAGCGCCCTGGCACGGGAGATGGGCCTGCCCGAGGCGAGCATCGTCAAGCTCGCTTCCAACGAGAATCCGCGCGGCATGAGCCCGAAGGCAAAGTCTGCCGTCGAGGCGGCGCTCGCCGGCGTCGAGCGCTATCCCGACCAATTCGATCTCGTCGCGGCGCTGGTCGAGCGCCTGGGCGTCGGGCCGGACCGGATCGTGCTCGGCAACGGTTCCAACGACGTTCTCGACATGGCGGCGCGCGTCTTCCTGGCGCCAGGTCGCTCGGCGGTGTTCTCGGAGCATGCCTTCGCCGTCTATCCGCTGGCGACCATGAGCGCCGGTGGCAAGTGCATTGTCGCGCCGGCGAAAGACTACGGCCATGATCTCGATGCGATGCGGCTGGCCATCCGGCCCGACACGCGGCTGATCTGGATCGCCAATCCCAACAACCCGACCGGCACCTTCCTGCCGTACGCGGAAATCCGGGCCTTCATGGCTGCCGTGCCGGCCGACGTGGCCGTCGTCCTCGACGAGGCCTACAACGAATACCTGCCGCTCGCGGACCGCGTCGACACCATCGGCTGGGTCAAGGAATTCCCGAATCTCATCGTTACCCGCACCTTCTCGAAGATCTATGGCTTGGCCGGCCTGCGCGTCGGCTATGCGGTGGCGGCGCCAGAAGTGGCCGATCTGATGAACCGGGTCCGCCAGCCGTTCAACGTCAACAACCTGGCGCTGGTCGGCGCGATCGCCGGTCTCGACGATCACGTCTTCGTTGCCGAGAGCTTTGCGCTCAATCGGCATGGCATGGACCAGATCGTTGCCGGCTTCAAGCGCCTCGGTCTCGATCACATCCCGTCGCACGGCAATTTCGTCACCTTCGCGGTGCCCGATGGGGCCGCGATCAACGAGAAACTACTGAAGCAAGGCGTGATCGTGCGTCCCATCGCCGGCTATGGCATGCCGAATCACTTGCGGGTGACGATTGGCCTGGAGACGGAGAACGCCCGCTTCCTGGAGGCCTTGGAGAAGTCGTTGTGATGCTCGACAAGGTCATCGTCTGCGGCGTCGGCCTGATCGGCGGTTCGTTCGCGCTGGCGCTGAAGGCCGCCGGCGTCGTCAAGGAGGTCGTCGGTTTCGGGCGCACCCGGGCGCCGCTCGAAGAAGCGCTTCGCCTTGGCGTCATCGACCGCGTCGGCGGCGATTGGTCCGAAGCGGCCAATGCCGATCTGATCCTGCTGGCCATGCCGGTCGGCCAGATGGAGCCCGTGATGTATGCCCTCGAACCTTTCCTGGGACCGGATACGGTGGTGACCGACGGCGGCAGCACCAAGTTCGATGTCGTGGCGGCCGGCCAGGCGGCTTTTGGCGACAAGCTGTGCCAGTTCGTCCCTGGCCATCCGATCGCGGGGGCCGAAAAGAGCGGCATCGCCGCGGCGACGGCCGACCTCTACCAGGGCAAGCGTGTCGTCCTGACGCCATTGCCGGCGAACGCCGGCGAATCCGTTGCCAGGGTCAGGGCGGCCTGGGAGGCCTGCGGCGCCAAGGTTTCCGAACTGACACCGGCCGAGCACGACAGCGTCTTTGCCGCCGTCAGCCATCTGCCGCACCTTCTGGCCTATGCCCTGGTGCATCAACTGGCCGGCCGCGAGAACTCGGAAATGCTGTTCGGATTCGCCGCCGGCGGTTTCCGCGATTTCACCCGCATCGCCAGCAGCCACCCGGAAATGTGGCGCGACATCTGCCTCGCCAACCGCGTGGCGCTGATCAAGGAACTAGACGCCTACATGGCGGAACTGCTGAAGACCCGCGTGCTGCTGGCAGCGGGTGACAGCACCGGCCTCGAGGCGATGTTCGCCAGCGCCCGCGCCCGGCGCGACGCCTGGCTGGACAGCCTGGTGCCGCTGCCGGGCGAGTGATGAACACCCTGGATCTGCCCGGTGTGACCCGCGTTGCGGGGACGGTGCGCCTGCCCGGTTCCAAGAGCATCTCCAATCGGGTATTGCTGCTCTCGGCCCTGGCCGCCGGTGTCACCGAGATTCATGACCTGCTCGATTCGGACGATACGCGGGTCATGGTCGATAGCTTGCGCAAGCTCGGCGTCGGCATTGAGTGGCTGGGCGGCGAATCCTGGCGCGTCGCCGGCGTCGGCGGTGCATTCCCGGTCAAGGAAGCGCAACTGTTCCTCGGTAATGCCGGCACGGCGTTCCGCCCGCTGACGGCGGCGCTGGCACTTTCCAATGGTCGCTATCGACTTTCCGGCGTCGCGCGCATGCACGAGCGGCCGATCGGCGACCTGGTCGACGGCCTGCGCCAGATCGGCGCCGATGTCCGCTACGCCGGCAGCGAAGGCTTTCCGCCGCTGGCAATCGAACCGGCCGAGATTCGCCTCGACGCGCCGATCCGCGTGCGCGGTGATGTCTCGTCGCAGTTCCTGACGGCTCTGCTGATGGCCTTGCCGCTGACCGGGCGGCAGGCCGTCATCGAGGTCGTGACCGAACTGATTTCCAAGCCCTACATCGAGATCACGCTAAAGCTGATGGCACGCTTCGGCGTTCGCGTAGAACGCGAGGGCTGGCAGCGTTTCGTGATTCCGGCCGGGCAGAACTACCTCAGCCCCGGCAGCGTGCATGTCGAAGGCGATGCCTCCGGCGCTTCATATTTCCTCGCTGCCGGCGCCATCGCCGGCGGGCCGGTGCGCGTGCTCGGCATCGGCCGCGACAGCATCCAGGGCGACATCCGTTTCGCCGATGCCTTGGCGGCGATGGGCGCGCGCATCGACATGAGCGAAAACTGGGTCGAAGCACGGGCGCCGGCAGCGGGCAGGCTCAAGGCTTTCGATCTCGACCTCAACCACATTCCCGACGCCGCCATGACGCTCGCCGTCGTCGCCCTGTTTGCCGATGGCCCCTGTACCTTGCGCAATATCGCCTCCTGGCGCGTCAAGGAAACGGACCGCATCGCCGCCATGGCAACGGAGCTGCGCAAGCTAGGCGCGACCGTGGAGGAGGGCGCCGACAGGCTGCGCGTGACGCCGCCGCAGAGGTGGATGGCGAATGCGGCGATCGACACCTATGACGATCACCGCATGGCGATGTGTTTCTCTCTCGCGCCCTTGGGCGGTGTGCCGGTGCGAATCAACGATCCCGGTTGCGTCGCCAAGACCTTCCCCGATTACTTCGATCGCTATGGCCAAATCCTTGCGCCAGTGATCGCCATCGACGGGGCCGCGGCCTCGGGCCAGGGCCCCGTGGCCCAGCAGGTGGCGATGACGCTGGGCTTTCATTTCCTCGACAGCGGCGCGCTCTACCGCCTGACGGCCTTGGCAGCCATGCGCGCCGGCATTGCGCTCGACAATGAGGCTGGTGTCGCGGCTGCCGCGGCCGGTCTGCCGGCGGAGTTTGACGGTGACCATATCCTCCTGGCCGGCGACGACGTCACCGAAGCCATACGTGCCGAGGACGTCGGCGTCGGCGCCTCGAAAGTGGCGGCCATGCCCTCGGTGCGGACTGCCCTGCTGGAGCGCCAGCGCGCCTACCGGCGCCTGCCCGGCTTGGTGGCCGACGGCCGGGACATGGGCTCGGTGGTTTTTCCCGAGGCGGCTGTGAAGGTCTTTCTGACCGCCTCCGCCGAGGCGCGGGCCGAGCGCCGCTATAAACAGTTGATCGAAAAGGGAATGCCTGCTAATATGCGCACCCTTTTGCAGGACCTGCAGGAGCGGGACGCTCGCGACGCCGCGAGAAGCGTCGCTCCCCTCCGGCAGTGCGTCGACGCCGTGTTGGTGGATACCACACCGATGGGCATCGACGACGCGGTTGCCGCAGTGCTGGACATAGTCCGGCAGCGGCTGCCGCACTAGGCGTCGTTGCGGCCGCCTGGCCACGACGACATTCGTCAACCAACCCGTCGCCGGGTTTTCCACCGGTGCGGTTATTTGGAAGTGTCCATGTCTGCTACCGCTGCTGTTGCCGCCAACCCCAACGAATCCTTCGCCGCCCTCTTCGAAGAGAGCCTTTCCCGCCAGGAAATGCGCGCCGGCGAGGTCATCACCGCCGAAGTCGTCCGCCTCGACCAGAATTTCGTCGTCGTTAACGCCGGCCTGAAGTCCGAATCATTCATCGCCGCCGAAGAATTCAAGAACGACCGCGGTGAACTCGAAGTCACCCCCGGCGACTTCGTCCTGGTCGCCATCGAGATGCTCGAAGACGGCTACGGCGAGACCCGCCTGTCGCGCGACAAGGCCAAGCGCATTGCCGCCTGGAACGATCTCGACAAGGCATTGACCGAGGCGACCCTGGTCAAGGGCGTCATCACCGGCAAGGTCAAGGGCGGTCTCACCGTCATGACCAACGGCATTCGCGCCTTCCTGCCCGGCTCACTGGTCGACACCCGTCCCACCAAAGACCTGTCACCGTACGAAAACAAGACCCTGGAATTCAAGGTCATCAAGCTCGACCGCAAGCGCAATAACGTCGTCCTGTCCCGCCGCGCCGTGCTCGAAGCCAGCATGGGCGAAGAGCGCCAGAAGCTGCTGGAGAATCTGCAGGAAGGCACTGTCGTCAAGGGCATCGTCAAGAACATCACCGATTACGGTGCGTTCGTCGACCTCGGCGGCATCGATGGCCTGCTGCACATCACCGACCTGGCCTGGCGCCGTGTCCGTCACCCCAGCGAAGTGCTGACGGTGGGCGAAGAGGTCACCGCCAAGGTGCTCAAGTTCGATCAGGAAAAGAACCGTGTCTCCCTGGGCATGAAGCAACTGGGCGAAGATCCGTGGGTGGGCATCGCTCGCCGTTACCCGCAGGGCACGCGCCTGTTCGGCAAGGTCACCAACATCGCCGACTACGGCGCGTTCGTGGAGCTGGAGCCGGGCGTGGAGGGGCTGATCCACGTCTCGGAGATGAGCTGGACCAAGAAGAACATCCACCCGGGCAAGATCGTATCGACCAGCCAGCAGGTGGAGGTGCAGATCCTGGAGGTCGACCCGCAGAAGCGGCGCATCTCGCTCGGCCT
>JBGOZF010000010.1:0-80780 GCA_041480065.1 Rhodocyclaceae bacterium | reverse complement strand
GCCGACAAAAACCTCTATTCACTCTACCAATCGGCGGCGGAATTGCTGGGACAGGCAGGGAAGACTGACGACGCCGTCGCTTTGCTGAAGGAAGGGATCAAGATCATCCCGGCCGACAAGAGCCTCTCTTCGCTTTACCAATCGGCGGCGGAACTGCTGGGACAGGCAGGGAAGACTGACGACGCCGTGGCCTTGCTGAAGGAAGGGATCAAGGTCATCCCGGCCGACAAAAACCTCTTCTCGCTCTACCAATCGGCGGCGGAACTTGCCGCAAAGACCGGGGATATCAAAGCTGCGGAAGATTATCTCCGGGCTGGAATTCGATCTGCCACGCGTTCCGGCGGCTTGATCTTCCATTTGTATCAACGTGGAGCGGAGTTCTTGAATCGTCGCGGGGCAAAGGAGGCCGCGATCAACCTCCTCCTTGAATGCATTCGGGAAGTTCCAGGAACGCGCAATTCTCTTTCCGTCTTCAGGGCGGCAGCCGAGTTTCTTGCCGACCAAGGTCGATATGACGAGGCTCTGGCTATTCTCGACAAGGGGCGGGATGCAATCGCGAGCGGGCTGCGACAGATGGATGTGTTCTATCGAGCCAAGATCAAAATACTGATGCGAGGTGGCCGATTCAAGGAGGCGCGCGAGTGCATTGATAGCGGATTCGCTGAGCTCCGTCCAGACGAGACGGCCTTCCTAAAGCGGCTGGCTGACGAAATCGCCGAGATAGAGCTGCAGAAGGTGCAAAGCGAAGGCGCATTCGGTGGCGAATCCTCGACCTCTCTCGCCAGTACCCAAGCGGCAATCAAGTCTGAGGAACTGGATGCAGTGCCCGAGAGTGAGAGTGTTGTCCATATCTCCTACGCATGGGGAGGAGAAAGCGAGGATGTTGCAGACAGTTTGGAACGCAAGCTAGCTGCACGAGGACATTGCGTGCGGCGGGATAAGTCATCCATGCGCACCGGAGATTGGATATCCCGCTTCATAGCTGAAATTGGCCAAGCCAGTAAGGTCGTGGTGATCTTTAGCGCGAAGTATCTTCGGTCACCATATTGCATGCGTGAGTTGCTTTACCTGTGGCAATCTTCATTGGGCGACAGGAGTGACATGTTTGACCGTATCGCCCCGGTAGTATTGTCGGATGCCTGTATTGACCAAGCCATTGATCGACTCAAAGTTGTTCGATATTGGAAGGGTGAGCGGGAACGTTTAGAGGAGGCTACGGAAGGGCTTGATCCTTTGAGCTGGGGCGAATCGACCAGAGATCAATTGTTACTTATTAGGGATTTTGAGCATCGTTCTGCGGATATGCTGAGTTGGGCCGCTGATGTCTTGATTCCACGCGGTAGGTCTGTTGCGGACGAGCGCTTCGATGACTTCATCGAGCTGATTGAACGGAGGCATGCCGTTCAATAGTCTTACGGCGCCAAAGTCTGTTCACTATCGGAAACCTGTCGTTCGGCCTGTGATGGTCGAATAACAGCTCCGGCCGAACTACCGTCCTACGCTGCCGCCATCGGGCAGCACGTCGGCCTTATGCAGCACTCCACATAAGGCCGAATTGAAGCCATCGTTAGTCATCCGCCACCAGCTTCTCGATGGCCTTGAAGGCCTGCGCCGCGGCGCCGGTGTCGAGGCTGTCCAGCGTCGTGACGCCGGGCGTGGCGCGCAGCCAGGTGATTTGCCGCTTGGCGAACTGGCGGGTGGCGAAGATGCCGCGATCGCGCAGTTCGGTTGTCGGCATTTCACCTTCGAGCATCGCCCAGACCTGCCGGTAGCCGACGCAGCGCATCGACGGCAGTTCGGCGTTCAGCCGGTATTTCTTGCGCAACGCCTGGACCTCGGCAATGAGGCCCGCGGCGAGCATGGCGTCGAAACGTTCGGCGATGCGCTCGTGCAGCACGCTGCGATCGGAGGGCGAGAGGGCGAGCGAGAGTGTGCGGTATGGCAGCGACTCCGCAGCCTGCCGGGCGAACGATTCGCCCATCGGCCTGCCGGTGACGCGCACGACTTCGAGCGCGCGCTGGATGCGCTGGGCGTCGTTGGGTGCGAGGCGAGCCGCGGTGTCCGGATCGAGTTGCGCGAGTTCGGCGTGGAGTGCCGGCCAGCCGCGTGACGCTGCTTCAGCGTCGATGGTGGCACGCATTTCTGCATCGGCCTGCGGCAGGTCGGCGAGGCCCTCGCGCAGCGCCTTGAAGTAGAGCATGGTGCCGCCGACCAGCAGCGGTACGCGGCCCGCCGCGGTGATCGCAGCCATCTCGTGCAGCGCGTCGTCGCGGAAGCGGGCGGCCGAGTAGCGTTCTTCCGGTGTGATGAGATCGATCAGCCGGTGCGGGAAGCGGGCCAGGGTCTCGGCGTCGGGTTTCGCGGTGCCGATGTCCATGTCGCGGAAGACCTGGGCCGAGTCGACGCTGATGATGTCGACCGGGAAGCGGCGGGCGATGTCGAACGCCAGCGCTGTCTTGCCGCTGGCCGTCGGCCCCATGAGCAGGATGGCCGGCGGCAGAAAGGGTGGCAAATCAGCGGCCACGGAGAAACAGCTTGTCGATGTCGTCCAGCGCCAGTTGCACCCAGGTCGGCCGGCCGTGGTTGCACTGGTCGGCGCGATCGGTCGCTTCCATCTCGCGCAAGAGCGAGTTCATTTCGGGCAGGGTCATCGGCCGCCGGCCGCGGACTGCGCCGTGGCAGGCCATGGTGGCGAGCAATTCGTTGCGCCGTGCGGTCACGACCTGGCTGGCAGGGTGCTCGGCAAGTTCGGACAGGAGGTTGCGCGTCAACGCTGCGACGTCGCCGCCGGCAACGAGCGCCGGTACGGCACGCACCGCCAGTTGGCGCGGTCCGGCGGCGGCGATCTCGAAGCCGAGATTGCGCAGCGTCTCTTCTTCGTCACCCGCGGTCGCCATCTCCTTGTCGCTGGCGGCGAAGAGCGCGGGCACCAGCAGGTTCTGGGTCGGCGGCGGGCCGGCATCGAGCGTGGTCTTGAGCCGCTCGTAGAGGATGCGCTCGTGGGCGGCGTGCTGATCGACCAGCACCAGTCCGGCCTCGTTCTGCGCCAGGACATAGAGGCCATGGAGCTGGCCGATGGCGTAGCCGAGAGGCGGTATGACGCCGGTGCTTTCGGACAGCGGTTCCTTGCGCGCCTGCGCGAATGCCTGGCCGGCGAAGTTGAGGTAGGCGCTGGCGTCCTGCCGTTCCTGGACCGACAGGTTCATCTGGCGTGGTGGCGCCTGGTAGGGTGCAGCGACAGGATGGACCGCGGCTGTCCTGGCGGCGGCAAGCGGCTCGGCCAGCGCCCGCGTCAGGGCGTGAAAGACGAACTGGTGAATCGCCCGGGCATCGCGGAAGCGGACCTCGATCTTGGCTGGATGCACGTTCACGTCCACGGCGGCCGGGTCGAGGCTCAGGAACAGCACGTAGGCGGGATGGCGTGCGCCGTGCAGCACGTCGGCATACGCCTCGCGGGCGGCGTGGGCGAGCAGCTTGTCGCGGACGAAGCGGCCGTTGACGAAGAAGTACTGTTCGTCGCGCGAGGCCTTGGAGTAGGCGGGCAGGGCGGCGAAGCCGGTCAGGCGCAGCGGCCCCGCCTGGGCTTCGACGCTGCGGGCCTGGGCGGGAAACTCGTCGCCGAATATCTCGCGCACCCGGCGTTCAAGATCGGCAGCGGGCAGGCGGCGCCTGGCGGCGCCGTTGTGTGTCAGATTGAAGGCGACCTCGGGCCGCGCCAGGGCCATGCGCCGCAGGACATCGTCGCAATGGGCGAATTCCGTGGCTTCCGACTTGAGGAATTTGCGCCGGGCGGGGGTATTGAAATAGAGGTCGGCCGCTTCGATCACGGTTCCCTGCACCAGCGCTGCCGGTTCGACTGTGGCGCCCTCGCGCAGCCGCCAGGCATGGCTCTCGGCCGGCGAACGGCTGGTGAGCGTCAGGCGCGCGACCGAGGCGATCGAGGCCAGGGCTTCGCCGCGGAAACCGTAGCTGGCG
The DNA here is from genome assembly GCA_041480065.1 of Rhodocyclaceae bacterium. Classification (GTDB taxonomy): domain Bacteria; phylum Pseudomonadota; class Gammaproteobacteria; order Burkholderiales; family Rhodocyclaceae; genus Fen-999. The sequence goes on along the minus strand of JBGOZF010000010.1, from coordinate 76,805 downwards.
ACCCGTTCCAGGTCGTCCAGGCTGGCGATCTTGCTGGTGGCATGCCGGGCCAGGGCGAGCGGCAGGTCGTCCTTGGCAATGCCGCCGCCGTCGTCGGCGACGCGGATCAGGCGGATGCCGCCTTCCTCGATCTGGACGTCGATCCGGCCGGCGCCGGCGTCCAGGCTATTTTCGATCAGTTCCTTGAGTACCGAGGCGGGGCGTTCGACGACCTCGCCGGCGGCAATCTGGCTGACCAGAAGGTCGGGAAGATAGTGAATTTGCGACATGGCGGCGGATTATAGGCCTTGGGTTACACTACGCGCCCCATGGAGATTTTCAGCCAGTTCTTCGATATCGTCCTGCATCTCGATAAGCACCTGGAACTGCTGGTCGGTCAGTACGGTACCTTCATCTACACCATCCTGTTCGCCATTATTTTCTGCGAGACCGGCTTGGTGGTGACGCCATTTCTGCCCGGCGACTCGCTGCTTTTCGTCGCCGGCGCGCTCGCCGCCACCGGCGGCATGGACATCACGGTGTTGATCACGGTGCTGCTGTCGGCGGCGGTGCTGGGCGACAACGTCAACTACTGGATCGGCCGCTGGTTCGGACTCAGGGTGCTGCATTGGGGCCAGGGCGCGCCGACGCTATTCAACCGGAGCGCTTACGACAAGGCTCATGGCTTCTACGAGCGCTGGGGCGCGATGACCATGACGTTTGCGCGTTTCACGCCCTTTGTGCGCACCTTTGCGCCGTTTGTCGCCGGCGTGTCCCGGATGCGCTACCCGCGCTATTTCTTCTTTGACCTCCTGGGTGGCGCACTCTGGGTGTTTTCGCTCACCCTGGCCGGGTATTGGTTCGGCAATTTGCCGGTGGTGAAGACCAATCTCTCGGCCGTAATGCTGGTCATTGTCGGCCTGTCCCTGATGCCCATCGCGCTTGGTTGGCTCAAGCAGCGTTTGTCTCAATAAAACAGTTAGTTGGCGTCGTTTTCTCGCCATGCGCTAAGATGCGCCATGCGTGCGCTATTGCTGGCTGCGGTCTTTCTGCTTTCGGCTTGTGCCAGCAACGGTGCCCTCGCTCCGGGCCAACTGGCCAAGACCGATATCGACCGGATCGTCGAAGCACACCGCCACGAAGTTTTCGCGAGCCTGAAGACCCTGGCGGAAAAGCTCTACCGCCGCAATCCGCGGGAATGGCGCAAGGCGGGACTGGCGAACCAGGACGAAGCCGTCGCCCGCTTGTTCGATCCGCAGAGCGGCTGGCGGCCGCCCGGGATCGAGGGCCGTCGGGGCGTCGAGGCGATCCTGGCCGCCTTCCGGGACGATTTTGCCGGCGACCGGGTGGCAGCGTTGATCGGCGGCCTGGGGGGCATGCTCCACGCCGCATTCGAGGAAAAGACCGAGTTTTATGTATTCGACGACCTGGACCCGCAAAAGCTCTACAACAGCGCGCGCAACGTCGAGATCGCAGCCTGGAAGCTCGCCAACGCTCGCGGCGCCGACGGCAATCCGCTGCTGCTCAGCAACGAAATGCAGCCGTCGCAGAATCTCAGTTTTGAGCGGGAGTTCGGCAAGATGATCGGCAATCTCGATCTGCTGTCGAAGATCGTCGCCGACAAGACCAACCGCAGCGTCGTGAAAGCGATCCAAAGCATGGCGACGGCCATCTTCCTGCCGGTGCCGGGCCTGCGATGAAGACCTTCGTCATGCTGATTTCCGGACGCGGCAGCAACATGCAGTCGATTCTCGACGCCGGACTGCCGGGCCGTTGTGCGGCGGTCATCAGCAATCGGCCCGACGCGGCCGGTCTGTCCTGGGCGGCGGCGGGCGGCGTGGCGACTGCGGTGGTGGACCACAAGGCCTATCCGGGCCGCGAACAGTTCGATGCCGCGCTGGCGGCGGAAATCGACCGTCATGCGCCGGAGCTGGTTCTGCTGGCAGGCTTCATGCGTGTCCTGGGCGATGACTTCGTGCGCCGCTACCTAGGCCGCATGCTCAACATCCATCCTTCGCTGTTACCGGCTTTCCCGGGGCTGCGCACCCATGCCGCGGCGCTTGCCGCCGGGGTGAAGCTGCACGGCGCCACAGTCCATTTCGTCACGCCCAGCCTCGACTCAGGGCCGATCGTCATTCAGGCGGCGGTTCCCGTGCTGGCCGGCGATACGGAGGAGACGCTGGCGGCACGGGTGCTGGCGCAGGAACACGTGATCTACCCCGAGGCGGTACGCTGGTTTCTCGAGGGGCGGCTACATTTCGCGGACGGTTGCATCCGGCTCGATGGCGAGTCGGCGGCAGCCGGCGTGTTGATCGCGCCGCGGGCCGGATGAAGGTTCGCCGCCGTTTCCTGCTTGCACTCGTGGCCTCGATCCTGCTCCATCTCGGCATCGTCACCGCGCCGGGCTGGTATCTGCCCTCGCTGGACGAATTCCTGCATCCGAAGAAGCAGCCGCAAAGCCTGGATGCCTGGTTGATCAGGCCGGCCGGCAAGCCCCTGCCTGCGCCGGCGCCCAGGCCGGCAAGGCCCAGGCCGCGTCCCGGAGCGACGGTCGTTCCGCAGACGCCGGTGTCAGAGTCCGCACCGGAGCCGGTACCGACCCCGGAGGTGCAGGCCAAAGCCGAAGCCAGCGGCGCCGAATCGGCGACGCCAGGAGCTACCGAGGCGGCATCCAAGGTCCAACTCCCGTTCGCTCATTTGCGCATCCAGTATGCCGTGACCATGGGTGAGGGCGGCTTGGTCATCGGCCAGGCTGTGCAGGAATTCCAGAATGATGGTGTTACCTACCTGCTGCGCAGTACGACGGGAACCACCGGGTTGGCCCGGCTGTTCAAGCGCGTTGATCTTGTACACACCTCCGAGGGCGAGGTGGTCGATGACGGCTTGCGACCGCGCGAATTTAGGATCGAGCGCGATGGCGCGGCCGGCGAATGGGCCATGTTCGACTGGGAGCAGGGCCAAGTCACGCTCTCGGACGGGCAACGGCGTTTTCAGCTCAAGCCCGGCGCCCAGGACATGCTGTCGATGTTCTGCCAGCTAGGCCTGATACCGATCAGCGGCCCATCAGTATCGCTACCGGTTGTAACGGGAAAGAAAGTTGAGAACTACGAATTCACCGTAGTCGGCGAGGAAAGACTCTCGACACCGATGGGCGAACAGCCGACATTGCATTTGCGCACCCTGGGCACGGGCAGTGAGGCGACCGATGTCTGGCTCGGGCTCCACTACGCGCGCCTGCCCTTGAGAATCCGGCACGTCGACCGCAAGGGCGAAGTATTCGACCAGGTGGCCGGCAGTATCGAGATCGAACCTATCACCGAAAGGCCCCACTGATGCGCATAAGCGCGAAGTTGCTGGAAAGCGCGGTTTTTGCGACCACGGAGTTGCTGAGTTTCACACAGCCCGCCGATGGCGTCTTGTCGACCTACTTCCATGTCCAGCGGACCGGCAGCCGCGAGCGCGCGTTCATCGCCGAGACTGCCTACGCAGTGCTGCGGCGCAAGCGCCTGCTTGAGCGTCTAGTGGGGGCCGATCCGAGCCCGCGGCGATTGGTGCTGGCAGCGCTGATTCGGCTCCAGGGCATGAGCCAGCGGCACTTGGCAGATGCCATCAGCGAGAACGAGGCTGTCTGGCTGGCGGAATTGAAGTCAGCGCCGGAACCGGTTCTGTCGCTGGCGGAGCAGGCCGATTTCCCGGACTGGCTGATCGAGCGCCTGTCGACGCGAATGAGCGAGGAGGAAATCCTGACCTTGGCTCGCGGTCTCAACCAGCCGGCATCCTTGAATCTGCGGGTGAATGCACTCAAGGCGGGCCGGGACGAAGTACTGCGACAACTGGCGGCGGCGGAAATCGATGCCGAACCCTGCCGCTATGCGCCGCTCGGCATTCGGCTCAAGGGCCGGCCGTCACTATCGCGCGATCCGCTTTATCTCAAGGGCGTGATCGAGGTGCAGGACGAGGGCAGTCAACTCCTCGGCTACTTGCTTGCCCCCAAGCGCGGCGAGATGGTGGCGGACTTTTGCGCCGGCGCCGGCGGCAAGACCCTGCTGCTCGGTGCGATGATGCGCTCCAGCGGTCGGCTCTATGCTTTCGACGTCGCCGAGAAGCGCCTGGCCAAGCTGAAGCCCAGAGTGGCACGCGCGGGGCTGTCGAATGTTCATCCGGTCTGCATCACCGGCGAAAACGACATTCGCATCAAGCGGCTGGCGGGCAAGATCGACCGCGTCCTGGTCGACGCGCCTTGCTCCGGCCTGGGCACCCTGCGACGCAATCCTGACCTGAAATGGCGGCAGACACCCGAGTCGGTGGCGGAACTGACGCGCAAGCAGGCCGACATCCTGGCCGGCGCTTCGCGGCTGGTAAAGCAGGGCGGACGCATCGTCTATGCAACTTGCAGCATCCTGGCCGAGGAAAACGAGATGGTGGTCGATGCCTTTCTTGCTGTGCATCCCGATTTCGCGCGGCTTTCCGCCGCCGAGGTGCTGGCGAAGCAGGATATCGTCGTCGACACCGGCGAGGACTTGCGCCTGCTGCCGCACCTGCACGGCACCGACGGCTTCTATGCCGCCGTGATGGAGCGACGCAAGCCGTGAAAAGGCTGCTGCTGGCGATTATTTGCGCGGCCACCGCTGCTTGCGTTGCTGCGCCCATGCCCTCGACCGGCATGGTCGAAGTCGCCTTCACGCCTTGGGACGATGCCGAGGGTGCCTTGCTGCGCGTCGTGTCGGCGGCGAAGAAATCGGTCCGGGTACAGGCCTTCCTGTTCACCAGCAGGCCGCTTGCGCGCGCCCTGATCGACGCGCATCGCCGCGGCGTCGACGTTGCCGTGCTTGCCGATCGGGAGATGGCGCGCAAGGGCGAGAACAGCCAGTTGTCGCAACTCGCCGCCGCCGGAATTCCGGTCTGGCTGGAGGTGCGCTACGCTTCCGCGCACAACAAGATCATGGTCGTCGACGCAACTGAGGAAAGTAACGTCGTGGTCACCGGCAGCTATAACTACACCTATTCGGCCCAGGCGCGAAATGCCGAGAACCTGCTGATCCTGCGCGGCAATGCGGCGCTGGCCCGCGCCTACCTGGAGAACTGGCAGCGTCATCGGGCCGATGCGCTGCCGCTGACGGAAGAAAGGATGCTGCCATGAATTCCGGAAGCGAGTTCGGCAGACTGCTGGCCGATTTCTGGAGCGACCTCCAACAACCCGACGTCATCTGGCAGGCGGCCGTCCTCGGAGTCTGCTTCGGTTTGGCCTGGTTAGCCGGCTACCTGGTGCGGCGGCGGTCCTTCGCCGAAGGCAGCGCCTGGCAGCTCGGCCATCGCGGCCTCAAGCGGGTGACTTTCCCGCTGGTCGCACTGGCGCTGATCCTGGTGGCGCGCATGGTTCTGCGGCAATGGCAGCACGTGAACCTGCTTTCCATCGCGGTGCCCCTGCTTGTCTCGCTGGCGGTCATCCGGATGGTCTTCTTCGTCCTGCGCCACAATTTCCGCGGTCCCTGGCTCGGCAGCTTCGAGCGCGGTTTCGCCTTCCTGGCCTGGGCGGTGGTGGCCTTGCACATCACCGGTCTGCTGCCCGAGTTGATCGATTTGCTGGAAGGGGTCGGCTTCAATGTCGGCAGGCAGCATCTGACGCTATGGTTGGTTCTGCAGGGCATCGCCACGGTCCTGGCGACCATCCTGGTGGCGCTGTGGATCAGCGGCGCCATCGAGGCGCGGCTGATGGCGGCGCCGGGACTCGAGCCGAATCTACGCGTGGTCCTGTCGCGCCTGACCAAGGCGGTGCTGATCGTCGTTGCCGTATTGGTCGGGCTGCCCGCGGTGGGCATCGATCTCACGACACTGTCGGTGTTCGGCGGCGCGCTGGGCGTCGGCCTCGGTTTCGGCCTGCAGAAGATTGCCGCCAACTACATATCCGGTTTCATCATCCTGCTCGACCGTTCGATCCGGATCGGCGATTCCGTCGCCGTCGGCGGCGAGCGCGGCCAGGTGACCCGGATCACCACGCGCTACACCGTGCTGAAAAACAATGCCGGCACCGAGGCGATCGTTCCCAACGAAGTGCTGATGGGCTCGGTGGTGCAGAACGAGACGCTGTCCGACAAGCGGGTGCGCATCGCCCTGCCGGTGCAGATCAGCTACGGCTCGGATCTCGAACGGGCGATGGCGATCCTGGTCGAGGCGGCGACGGCACAGGCCCGCGTGCTGGCCGAGCCACCGCCGATGCCTTTCCTCGTGGCGTTTGCCGATTCCGGCATCAACCTGGAACTGGGATTCTGGATCGACGATCCGGCCGACGGTTCTTTGGGCCTGCGTTCCGACGTCAACCTTGCCATCTGGCGCGCTTTCCGGAAAGAAGGCATCGAAATTCCATACCCGCAACGCGAGGTTCGTCTGCTTGGCGATGCCCCGACCGCCTGAGGGTGGGCAACAAAAAACCCGCCGCGGCGGGTTCTTTTGTTGGTTGGCGAAGCCGCTTACTTCAGCTTCACTTCCTTGTAGAGAACGTGCTTGCGCGCCTTGGGGTCGTACTTCATGAACTCCAGCTTTTCGGGCGTGGTGCGCTTGTTCTTGTTGGTGGTGTAGAAATGGCCGGTACCGGCCGTGGATTCCAGCTTGATCTTTTCGCGGGCGCCTTTGGCCATCGTGGTTCTCCGTTAGATCTCGCCGCGCTCGCGCAATTCGGCGAGAACGACATCGATGCCCTTCTTGTCGATGGTGCGCAGGCCAGCATTGGATACGCGCAGGCGCACCCAGCGGTTCTCGCTTTCCACCCAGAAGCGGCGGTTTTGCAGGTTGGGCAGATAACGGCGCTTGGTCTTGTTGTTGGCGTGGGAAACATTGTTCCCAACCATCGGGGCCTTGCCCGTCACTTGGCAGACGCGGGACATGGTCTTGCTCCAGTTGGTCGAATTCAGTAAAGCCGCGCAGTATACCCGGAATCGGCGCCAACGATCAAGTATCTTGGGTAAGCGGGACATTTCCCGGCTTTTCTCGACTTGATATTCCATTGGCTTCAAGGCACGATCCCGACATTGCATCATGGGAATTCGAACGTGGGCATTTTCAACAAGTTCTTTTCGATCTTCACCAAGAGCGGCCAGCAGCCTGAGCCTTTGGCGGCGCCGGTCGCGTCGCTGCCTGTCGAGCGCAGAAACCGCGACCGGATGAATGCCCTGCCGGGAACGCGGGTGCTGATCATCGACGATTCGCGCACCATCGTCACCGCGTTGCGGAAGATGCTTCACTCGGCCGGGTACAGGACGCTGGAAGCCCTGGACGCCGAATCGGGGCTGGAAATCGCGCGCTCCCAGCCGGTGGAGCTGATATTCCTGGATATCGTCCTGCCCGGCATGAACGGTTTCTCGGCCTTGCGGCAATTGCGCAAGGATGCGCGGACGCAGGAAATGCCCGTGATCATGATGAGCGGCAACGAGCAGGCGACCGAGCAGTTCTTCGGCAGCCGCATCGGCGCCGACGACTTCATGAAGAAGCCTTTCTCGCGCCAGGAGGTGTTTGCGCGCATCGAACGCCTGCTCGACATCGACTTCAAGCCGCGCCGCCTGAAGCTACCGGCCAAGCCGGCGATCGTCCGTGCCTGAACCTCAGACCAGCCCGCGCTCGGCGAAGGAAAAAGGCGGCGCCTGGCCGACGACGATGAAGTGATCGAGCAGCCGGACATCGACCAGCGCCAGCGCTTCCTTCAAGGTCCGCGTCAGCAGTTCATCCGCCGCCGAAGGCTCGGCCAGGCCCGAAGGATGGTTGTGGGCGAAGATCACCGCCGCCGCGTTATGACTTAGCGCCTGCTTGACCACTTCCCTTGGGTAGACGCTGGTCTGGGTGAGAGTGCCGCGGAACAACTCCTCGTGGCCGATCAGACGGTTTCTGGCATCGAGCCAGAGCGCGGCGAACGCCTCGTACTGTAGGCCACCCAGCTTCAAGCGCAGCCAGTCGCGTACCGCCGCGGGCGAACCGAGCAGATCGGTGGCCTTCATTTCTTCGGCGAGCGCGCGACGGGCAAGTTCCAGTGTCGCGGCCAGTTGCGCCGCTTTGGCCGGCCCCAGCCCAGGCAGTCTGGCCAGAGCCTGCGGCGGCGTTTCGGCAAGGCGACCCAGGCTACCGTCGAAATGGGCGAGCAGATCGCGCGCGAGATCGACGGCGCTCTTGCCGCGAACGCCGACGCGCAGGAAGATCGCCAACAGTTCGGCGTCGGACAGCGCCTCGGCACCGCGCGCTAGCAGCCTTTCGCGCGGGCGCTCGCCTTCCGGCCAGTCGGAAATTGCCATGGAGTAGAATTCCCCGTCTGTTTCCGGCAATTCTACCTGTCATGAGCGAACTCGCTGGCAAGCGTATCGTCCTGGGGGTCACGGGCGGCATTGCCGCCTACAAGGCGGCGGAACTGACGCGTCTGCTGGTCAAGGCCGGCGCCGATGTCGACGTGGTCCTGACCGACGCCGGCGCGCATTTCGTCAGCGCCGTGACCTTCCAGGCACTCTCGGGCCGCCCGGTGTGGACCAGCCTTTGGAGTGAGCAGAATAGGGCCATGGCGCACATCGATCTCACCCGCGGCGCCGATGCCGTGCTGGTGGCGCCGGCCACCGCCGATTTCCTGGCACGGCTGGCGCACGGCATGGCTAATGACCTTTTGACCACGCTCTGCCTCGCGCGCGACTGCCCGTTACTGGTGGCGCCGGCGATGAACCGCCAGATGTGGGAGCAGCCGGCAACGCAACGCAATGTCGTCCAGTTGGCCGCCGACGGCATCGCGATTCTCGGCCCGGCCGCGGGCGAGCAGGCCTGCGGCGAGACGGGCGAGGGCCGCATGCTGGAAGCGCAGGAACTGTTCGACGCCTTGGTCGCCTTCATACAACCCAAGCCGCTCGCCGGCCGGCGGGTATTGCTGACAGCCGGCCCGACCTTCGAGGCACTCGATCCCGTGCGCGGCCTGACCAACACGAGCTCGGGCAAGATGGGCTTCGCGCTCGCCCGAGCCTTCGTCGAGGCAGGCGCGGCCGTGACGCTGGTGGCGGGTCCGGTAAGTCTGCCGACGCCGGCGGGCGTGCACCGTATCAACGTGACGAGCGCGCTGGAAATGCGCGACGCCGTGTTCGCGGTGCTCCACGGTCAAGATGTCTTCGTCGGAGTCGCCGCCGTGGCCGATTACCGTCCGGCAGCCGCTGCCGATCACAAGATCAAGAAAGGTTCGCCGACGCTGACGCTGGAACTGGTGGCGAATCCCGACATTCTCTCCGAGGTGGCGGCGCGGCCGAAGCCGCCGTTCTGCGTCGGTTTCGCGGCCGAGAGCCGAAATCTCGCCGAGTATGCCGAAGGCAAGCGGCGGACGAAGAGGCTGCCGCTGGTGGTCGGCAATCTCGTCCAGGACGGGCTCGGTGGCGACAACAATGAGGTTACCTTGTTCGACGATGGTGGTGCCCATCCGCTGCCGGCGGCCGACAAGCTGACCGTCGCTCGCGCCATCGTCGCCCATATTGCAGGAATGATGAAATGCACCGTATAGACGTCAAGATCCTCGACCAGCGGCTGCGCGACAGCCCTCCGCATTACGCGACGCCCGGTTCCGCCGGCCTCGATCTGCGCGCCTGCATCGAAGGGCCGCTGAAGATCCATCCGGGTGAAACGCACTTGATTCCCACCGGCATGGCGATCCATCTCGCCGATCCGGGGCTGGCGGCCATGATCCTGCCGCGCTCGGGGCTCGGCCACAAGCATGGCATCGTGCTGGGCAATCTGGTCGGCCTGATCGATTCCGACTACCAGGGCGAGATCTTCGTCTCCACCTGGAACCGCGGCAAGGAGCCCTTTACGCTCAATCCGCTCGATCGGCTGGCGCAACTGGTCGTCGTGCCGGTGGTGCAGGTGGCATTCAATGTCGTCGATGATTTCGATGCAAGCCATCGCGGCGAAGGCGGTTTCGGGAGCACCGGGCACGGTTGAATACCTCGCCATGGCGCCGGCGTCGATTCGTGAATGCGGCGACGCCGATCTCGACGCGATGGCCGAGATCATCAACGACGCCGCTTCGGCCTACCGGGGCGTGATTCCCGCCGACCGCTGGCACGAGCCCTACATGCCGCTCGACGAATTGCGCGGCGAGATTGCCGATGGTGTACGCTTCTGGGGCATGGAAGACGGCCTGCAACTGGTCGGCGTCATGGGCATCCAGGACAAGGGCGAGGTCTGCCTGATCCGCCATGCCTACGTGCGTACCGTTGCCCGCCAGGGCGGCGTCGGCACCGCGCTGCTGCGACACCTCGAAGGCATGACCGCGAAGCCGATCCTGATCGGCACCTGGGCGGCGGCCGACTGGGCGATCCGCTTCTACCGCAAGAACGGCTATGTCCAGGTCACGCCGGACGAGAAGAGCCGCCTGCTGCGCCGCTACTGGAACATTCCCGAACGGCAGGTGGAGACGTCGGTGGTGCTCGCCGGTGGCGGCTACGAGGGTTTGCCGGCTGACGATTAGCGGGAGACAGCAATGTGGGCTGCCTTTCCGGGGCTTGGCAGTGGGACTGTGCCCTCGATGGCGCTGCTGCTGACACGCGTAGCCTGCCCGAATGCCGCCGCGTCGGTTCATTTCTGCTGAACAATCAGGACGATATATCGGACGCTATGTAGCTTTTGTTACATACGGGCGGGGCGCGTGCCGGTAGCCTTCATCTCACTACGATTCGTAGCTTTTTGACGGGAGATTGCCATGCAGCCAATGCGTTTCTTCATCGATACACACGACCGCAAGCTGAAGACGTTTCCGGAGAAGCTGACACCCTCTGATTTCGAAGGCTTCTTTGCCCTCTACGAGAAGGCGTGCTATGCAGAAGGGGTGGTGCCCCTGCGCATACATGTCGGCTACGAGGATGGCCGCGCCTTCTGCCTGAACATGGCGCCGGATGCGGATGCGGTCAAGCGGGCACACACCCGGGTCGGTCTGCCGTTCGATTCGATCACCGAAGTGACGACGGCAACGCCCGGCGATACGTTCTTCCGCCGTCCGGCCAACGCCTGAACGAACGGGCAGGCGCAGACGGGGGAAACATCGGGGAGCATAAGATGGATACAGGTATAAGCGATATTCTGGAAGTTGCGATTCCCGCCATATTGGTCGCGTTTTCCTTGGTGGTGCTGATGGTGCACAAGGAACTCGGTCCCTTTGTCGGTATCTCGACCGGCGGCAAGTGGATGTTGACGCTTGCCTTCAGCATGGGCGTCATCGCCTTTGCATTCAAGATCACGGTGGCACTGTCGATCGCGAAGGCGCCGGAACAGGTGGTGGCGCCCATTCTTGCCGCCTACCGGCAGAGTCCGGTGACACACATGAACGAGTGGGGCACGAGGGTCTTCGACGCCAACGCGTTGCCGCCGGAATACGTCTGGCAGCCTCTGCCCGACAAGGCACCGGCACCGCCGGACAACCCGACAACCCCGGAAAAGGTCTCTCTGGGCAAGCGCCTGTACTACGACGTTCGCCTGTCCGGCGACAACACCTTGTCTTGCGCCTCCTGTCATGATCTGTACCAGAAAGGCGGCGGCGACGCGCGGCGCACGGCCACCGGCATATCGGGCCAGATCGGCGGCCGCAACGTGCCAACGGTCTGGAACGCCGCCTTCCAGTCGGTGATGTTCTGGGATGGCCGCGCCCCCTCGCTGGAAGAGCAGGCCAAGGGCCCGATCATGAATCCGATCGAGATGGGCATGCCGACCTCCGAGGAGGCGGTGAAGCGGATCAGCGCCGATCCATCCTATCGTGAGGAGTTCGCCCGCGTTTTCGGCGCCGACCAGCCGATCACACTCGATCTGATGGCCAAGGCTATCGCTGCCTTCGAGCGGACGCTGATCACTCCGGACGCGCCCTACGACCGCTTCGTGCGCGGCGATGCCACCGCGCTGACGCCGGCCCAGGTTCGCGGCATGGCCTTGTTCGAAGCCACGGGCTGTGTGACCTGTCACCAGGGCCCGGCCTTCAGCGATGCGAGCCTGCTCGGCGGCAAGATGGCCATGCGCATTTTCCCGACCAATCCGACGCCCTACGAGACCCGTTACGATCTGCTTGCCGACGGCGGCGCATCGGGACACAGCGGGCGCGGCACCTGGCGTGTTCCATCCTTGCGCAATATCGCCTTGACCGGGCCTTACCTGCACAACGGCTCGGTCGACAAACTGTCGGAAATGGTGCGCATCATGGCCAGCGCGCAGTTGGGCGCGACCATCGGCGCCAACGCAGCGCCGGCGCGTTCCGCCGTCTGGTCGCCGACCGAGCGAGTGTTCAAGCGCGTCGAGCGGCGTACGCTCAGCGATCAGGATGTCGAGGACGTCGTCGCCTTCCTCAACTCCTTGAGCAGCGACACGCTGACCGCACAGATTGCCAAGGACAAACACGCCAAGCGCTGATCGACGTGGCGCCAGCGATGACTGCCCCATCCATCCCGGTTGGGGCAGTCGCGTCTATGTAACATTTGGTACAGACCGCGGCAGGATTTCGGCGCACGCTGCCACCGTGCGGGGCACGCCTTCGTGCGTCCCGCCGCGAAAGCAGGGGATGCGATCATGTTAACCGCCGCTACCGAGTTTGCCGAAGCATCCACCTTGACGGTTCGATCGGCAAGATGTCGATCGCCGGCGACCGGCTCGAACCCGTTCGCGCATTGGCACACTATCCAGGGCATCGTGCTGGTGGCGGCTGTCTTCCTGGTCGGCCTGCTGATCATTAGTCCCGCGGCTGGCATCGCCATCATGTGGAACATCCTGATACCGGTCGCGCCCGCATTGATCGTGGTGGCGCCCGGGTTATGGCGCAATGTCTGTCCGATGGCAACGCTGAGCCTGCTGCCGCACTACCTGTGTCTTTCGCACGAGCTTATCCTGCCGCGCCGGTGGGCGGGCCTGCTGGGTCTGATGAGTGTCTCGGCGCTGTTGCTGATTGTGCCGTTGCGCCATCTGTCGCTCAACACCAGTGGACCGTTCACGGCACTCATGCTCTTGCTTGCCGCCGTGATCGCGTTCTCACTCGGCATCGCATTCGAGTGGCGCAGCGGCTGGTGTACGTCGCTGTGTCCGATCCACCCGGTCGAGAAGCTGTACGGCTTGTCGCCGGCGATCACTGTCGGCAACGCGCGCTGCGATTCCTGCCGCAAATGCACGACGCCGTGCCCGGACTCGACGCGGTCGATGAGCCCCGCTGTCACGGGCCGTTCGCCGCTGGAGAAATGGCTCGGCCACGGCCTCACCGGCAGCTTTGTCGGATTCGTCTGGGGCTGGTACCAACTGCCTGATTACCCCGGAGACATCGGAGCGGGCGAAGTGATTGCCGCCTACCTGTGGCCGTTCGGCTGCGCGTCGGTGTCGCTTGCTGTTTATCTGGTGGCCCGCAAATGGCTGTGCCGGTCGAAAGCGGCGCGCAATACCCTGATCAGGATCTTCGCCGCAGCGGCGGTGAGCACGTATTACTGGTACCGCATACCGGCGCTCGGCGGGTTCGGACCGTATCCGGGCACCGGGCTGCTGTACGACCTGACCGGCGTGCTGCCGGCCTGGGCCCCACTGATCTCGCAGGCGCTGACGACAGCGTTCTTCGCCTGGTTCCTGGTACTGAGGGAGAGTTCGAACGCGAGTTGGATGACGCGGCCGCTGACACCGAACTGAATCGTCTCCTCGCCGAAAGCTCCCGGTAGGCCGCGTTCACTCGCGGTAGGGTGTGGGTTTGCGCCATCGGTCTTTATGGCTAGAATGCGGGCCATGGCCAACAATCAGTTGGAATCGCTGGGGCCCTTCCGCAATCTCTCCGAAAGCGGCCGGAAACTGTTGCGGCAGGGGACCATCTACAAGGACTGCTCGCCGCCGGCGCCGATCCTGCACAAGGGAACCCCGATCTCGGGCGCCTATTTCGTGGTCCGTGGCCGTCTGCGGGTGTATTCGCTGGCGCCGGACGGCACCGAGGCCACGCTCTACTTCATCGACCCGGGCGAGACCTGCGTCTTCGCGCTCAACAGCTTGTTCAACGATCTGCGCTACCCGGCCTGGGTGCAGGCCGAGTCGGACACGACCGTGGCCCTGATTCCCGGGCCGATTTTCCGCCAGTTGTTCGAACACGAGCCGTCGATCCAGGATGTCACCGTTCGCGCCCTGTCGACCCTGGTGTTCCGCCTGATGACGGAGCTTGAGGAAGTCCATTCCTACAAGCTCGACCAGCGGCTGGCCAACCTGCTGCTGGTGCACGCCTCCGCCGACGGCGAGTTGCGCATGACCCAGCAGCAGATGGCGCAGCATTTGGGCACCACGCGCGAGGTGGTCGCGCGGTTGATTCGGGAGTATGTCTCTCTCGGCTACGTCGAAACCGGGCGCGGGGTGACGATGGTTCGCGATGCCGGCGGCTTGGCCGGGCTGATCGCCAAGACGTGAACTACAGCCAGTCACGCGGCGGCAGAAAATCCGTGTAGAGCTTTTCCTCGGCGCTGCCCGGTTCGGGATGCCAGTCATAGCGCCATTTCACGATCGGCGGCAGCGACATCAGGATGGCTTCGGTGCGGCCACCTGACTGCAATCCGAATAGGGTACCGCGGTCCCAGACGAGATTGAATTCGACGTAGCGGCCGCGCCGGTAGGCCTGGAAATCCCGTTCGCGCTCGCCGTAGGGCAGGTCGCGCCGGCGTTCGCAGATCGGCAGGTAGGCAGGAACAAACCTGTCGCCGACGGCGCGGGTCAGCGCAAAGCAGCGGTCGAAGCCGCCTTCGTTCAGGTCATCGAAGAATATGCCGCCGATACCGCGCGCTTCCTTGCGGTGCCTGAGATAGAAGTACTCGTCGCACCACTTCTTGCAGCGGGCATGCACATCGGCGCCGAATGGCGTCAGCGCGTCCTTGCACGTGCGGTGGAAATAGACGGCATCGTCGGCGAAGCCATAGTAGGGCGTGAGGTCCATGCCGCCGCCGAACCACCAGACCGGCTCGGCGTCTTCCTTCGTGGCCATGAAGAAGCGCACGTTCATATGGCTGGTCGGGCAGTACGGGTTGCGCGGATGCAGCACCAGCGAGACTCCCATCGCCTCCCATTTACGCCCGGCCAACTCGGGCCGATGCGCAGTCGCCGAAGCGGGCAGATTCTCGCCGGCGACGTGAGAGAAGTTGACACCGCCACGCTCGAAGAAGTTGCCTTCTTCGACGACACAAGCCGTATTGCCGCCCGGTTGTACGTCGCGCCGGAATGTCTTGCCGTCGAAGGTTTCGAGGGCGACGACGATTTGCTGCTGGAGGCCGGAGAGGTAATTCCGGACCTGGGCGGGGTCCATCAATGCCGGATGGCGCGGTGGCCGATGTCGCGGCGGAACTGCATGCCGTGGAAGCGTATCGTGTCGACGGCCTCGTAAGCCCTCTTCTGGGCGGCCTTGACGGTCTCGCCGAGCGCCGTGACGCAGAGTACCCGGCCGCCGGCGGTGACCACGCGGCCTTCGAATTTCGCCGTGCCGGCATGGAATATGTGAACGTCCTCGGCATCTCGTTCGGGCAGGCCGTGGATGGCGTCGCCCTTTTTCGGTGTCTCGGGATAGTTGGCCGCCGCCATGACGACGCCCAGTGCGACGCGCCGGTCCCAGTCGGCCTCCACCTTGTCGAGGCGCCCGTCGATGGCGGCGTCGACCAGAGTGACGAAATTGCTCTTAAGCCGCATCATGATCGGCTGCGTCTCCGGGTCGCCCATGCGGCAGTTGAATTCGAGCACCTTGAGCGAGCCGTCCGGCTTGATCATCAGGCCGGCATAAAGGAAGCCGGTGTAGGGGATGCCGTCCTTCTCCATGCCCTGGATGGTCGGCATGATGACTTCACGCATGGCCTTGGCATGGATCTGGGGCGTGACCACCGGAGCCGGCGAATAGGCGCCCATGCCGCCGGTGTTGGGCCCCTGGTCGCCGTCCTTGAGGCGCTTGTGGTCCTGGCTGGTAGCCAGTGCCAAAGCATGCTTGCCGTCGGCCATGACGATGAAGCTGGCCTCCTCGCCGTCGAGAAACTCCTCGATGACGACGCGGGCACCGGCATCTCCCATCTTGTTGTCGAGCAGCATCATGTCGATCGCTTCGTGCGCTTCCGCAGCCGACATGGCGACGACGACCCCCTTGCCGGCAGCCAGGCCATCGGCCTTGATGACGATGGGGGTGCCTTTGGCGTCGACATAGGCATGGGCCTTGGCCGCATCGGCAAAAGTCTCGAACTCTGCTGTCGGGATGCCGTGACGGGCCATGAAGCGCTTGGCGAAATCCTTCGAGCTCTCGAGTTGCGCGGCGGCCTTGGTCGGGCCGAAGATGCGCAAGCCGCGGGAACGGAAAACATCGACCACGCCGGCGGCCAGGGGGGCTTCCGGCCCCACCACGGTCAGGTAGATGTTCTCGTTGGCGGCGTAGTCGGCCAGCGCCTCGACATCGGTGATCGGCAGGTTCTCCAGTTCATGATCGCGCGCAGTGCCAGCGTTGCCGGGCGCCACCAGGACCTTCTGCAGGCCGGGCGCCTGAGCGAGACGCCAGGCCAAAGCATGTTCGCGGCCACCCGAACCGATGACGAGAAGTTTCATTTCCTGGACCAGTCGGACGGGCTCTTGCCGTCGGTTCGCCATTTCGCCCACATGAAGAAGACGTTGCCGTTGCCCTTGCCGCCCGGGACGTAGGCGGTTTCCAGCGACACGCTGCGGAACTCGGCCGAGGCGATCGGCAGGATCAGAGGCACGGGCGTGTAGTGACCGTAGTCGGTGCGGGTGGTGAAGCCGGCTGTGTAGCCGAGCCCCACCCGGCCTTCGGAACCGATCTGCCAATAGGTCTTCCAGCCGTAGCCGGCGATCCATTCTGGCTTGAAATGCGAGTCCTGAAAGCCCATGGCATAGACGCCGTGCCAGTTGCCCTTGTCGTCGAACAGTCCGCGGCCGATGCCGAAGCCGGGCGGCCAGTTCTGGTAGTGCTTGATCTGATCGTTGGTGTAGGCCCAGGGGGCGTGCCAGGTATGGAAAGGCAGATAGATCTCGGTGTCACCCAGGCGATAGGTCTGTGCGACTTCGTTCCAGGCGCGGTCGAACCAGCCGGGCTGATCCTCGGCACTGGCAGGCGCCGCGATGACCGCGAACAGTCCGGCGAGACAGAGACAAAGAATTCGTTTCATGATTGGCAGTCTGATCCTTAATGGCGAAAATGCCGGAAGCCGGTGAATACCATGGCGACGTTCTGCTCGTCGGCGGCGGCGATGACTTCTGCATCCCGGACCGAGCCGCCGGGTTGAATGACGGCCGTGGCGCCCGCCTTGGCCAACACGTCGAGGCCGTCGCGGAAGGGGAAGAAGGCATCCGAAGCGACCACGGAGCCAGCGACCGTCAAACCGTTGTTCTCGGCCTTGATGGCGGCGATGCGCGCCGAGTCGACACGGCTCATCTGGCCGGCGCCGACGCCGACCGTCATATCGTCCTTGCAGTAGACGATGGCGTTCGACTTCACGTACTTGGCGACCCGCCAGGCAAACAGCAGGTCGCGCATTTCCTGTTCGGTCGGTGCGCGCTTGGTGACGACCTTGATGTCGGCCCGGGTGATGCGCGCGGAGTCCGCCGTCTGCACCAGCAGGCCGCCGCCGACGCGCTTGAAATCGAACACGGTGCCGGGCGCGGCGCCCAGCGGCACGACCAGCACGCGCAGGTTCTGCTTGGCGGCGAAGACGGCGCGGGCCTCGGCCGTGATCTCGGGCGCGATGATGACTTCGGCGAACTGGCCGGAAACGGCCTCCGCCGTCGCCTTGTCGATGGCGGTGTTGAAAGCGATGATGCCGCCGAAGGCCGACGTCGGATCTGTCTTGAACGCCTTGCGGTAGGCGGCTTCGGCATTCTCGGCCACCGCGACGCCGCAGGGATTGGCGTGCTTGACGATGACGCAGGCCGTGACGCCGTCGAAGGCCTTGACGCATTCCCAGGCCGCGTCTGCATCGGCGATGTTGTTGTAGGAAAGCTCCTTGCCCTGCAACTGCTCGTAGTTGGCGATGCTGCCGGGAACAGGCGTCGGCTCGCGGTAGAACGCAGCCGACTGATGCGGGTTCTCGCCGTAGCGCATGGTGTCCACCTTGTCGAAGGCCAGTTGCAGGCGCTCGGGGAACGTGGCGGGCTTGTTGTCCGCGTCCAGGCTGGTCAGCCAGTTGGCGATCGCCGAGTCGTAGCGGCCGGTGTGCGTGAACGCCTTCTTGGCCAGTGCGAACCGCGTCTTGTAGCTCAGCGTGCCGCCGTTGGCCTTGAGTTCCTCGACCACTGGTGCGTAATCCTCGGGATCGGTGATGACGCCGACGCCGCCCTGCTCGTTGCCGTGGTTCTTGGCCGCCGCGCGCACCATGGCCGGGCCGCCGATGTCGATGTTCTCGATGGCGTCATCGAGCGTGCAATCCTTCTTGGCGATTGTCTGCTGGAACGGGTAGAGGTTGACCACGACCAGGTCGATCGGCGCGATGCCGTGCTCCGCCATCGTGGCCAGGTGCTGGGGCAGGTCGCGCCGGCCGAGGATGCCGCCATGCACCTTCGGGTGCAAGGTCTTGACGCGGCCGTCGAGCATTTCGGGAAAGCCGGTGTAATCGGATACGTCGGTGACCGTCAGGCCGGCGTCGCGCAGCATCTTCGCCGTGCCGCCGGTCGACAGCAGCTTGATATTCAGGGCGGCAAGGGCGCGCGCAAAGTCCACGACGCTGCGCTTGTCGGAAACGCTGATCAGGGCCTGGGTTACTGTCATGGATGGAAACCTCAAAGAAGATCGTAATCGGTGAGTTTTCGTCGCAGCGTGTTGCGGTTGATGCCGAGTATTTCGGCGGCGACGGTCTGGTTGCCGTTGGCATGCTTCATCACCACCTCAAGCATCGGCTTCTCAGCCGCCTGCAGAACCATGTCGTAAACGGCATGCGGAGTTTCACCGTCCAGGTCGCGGAAATAGCGGTTGAGCGTGCGTTTGACGCAATCGGCGATATCGCTGCTCATGCTGCCTCTTCGTAGCGGAGTTGTTCGTTGGCGGCCTGGGCGAGGAAGAATTCGTCGGCAGCCGCCAACTGCCCGTCGACCGTGGTCAGTTGGTTCATGGCGTGGCGGAAGCGGGCGCTGCCTTCGATGCCCTTGGTGTACCAGCTGATGTGCTTGCGTGCGACCTTGGCGCCCGTGTCTTCGCCATAGAACGCGTAGAGCTCGGCCAGATGCTTCTTCAGGATGGCGTGAATCTCGGCAGTGCAAGGCGGTGACAGCAGTGCGCCGGTCTTCAGGTAGTGCTCGATCTCGCGGAACAGCCACGGCCGGCCTTGAGCGGCACGACCGATCATGAGGCCATCGGCGCCCGTGCAGGCGAGAACATGCTTGGCCTTCTGCGGCGAATTGATGTCGCCGTTGGCGATGACGGGTATCTTCACCAGCGTTTTGACCAGGGCGATGGTGTCGTACTCGGCGTGGCCGCGATACTGGTCGGAACGGGTGCGGCCATGGATGGCGAGGGCGCGCACGCCGCAGTCTTCGGCGATCCGCGCGATTTGCGGCGCGTTCTTGTTCTGGTGGTCCCATCCGGTACGGAACTTGAGTGTCACGGGCGTGCCGGGCACGGCGCCGACGACGGCTTCGAGTATGCGCGCCACCAGGCTCTCGTCCTTCATCAGCGCGGAGCCGGCCATGACATTGCAGACTTTCTTCGCCGGGCAGCCCATGTTGATGTCGATGATCTGTGCGCCCTGGTCGACGTTGTAGCGCGCCGCGTCGGCCATCATCGCGGGATCCGCGCCGGCAATCTGCACCGAGATCGGCGCGGCTTCGCCCTCGTGGTCGGCGCGGCGGCGCGTCTTGGCGCTGCCATAGAGAAGCGAGTTGGAGGTGACCATCTCGGAAACCGCCAGGCCGGCGCCGAGCCGCTTGCACAACTGTCTGAAGGGCCTGTCCGTGACGCCGGCCATGGGCGCGACAAAGAGGTTGTTGCGGAGCTTGAAGCCCAGGAAATTCATGACCGGGAATTGCGGGGGAAGGAAGGGGCGAATTCTAGCCCAATCTGCCTAAAGTTTGGGCAATGCGCCGATCAGCGACATTACCAGGCTCGGGCGCCGTACATCATGCGGCGCGCGACGAAACTGCGTGCCGGTGGAAGCAGGTCGAGGGCCAGCAGACCCGCACCCCGCGCGTGTCTGAGGAGCGGATTGTTGTTGCTGAAGAGACGGACCAGGACGTCCGTGAATCCCATGGTGGCATACCTGTCGACGCGACGCGCACGCGCATAGTGAGCGAGTACTTCGGCGGCGCCAGGGTCGGGCGCTTCGGCAAGACAGCGCGCCAGATCGTGGATGTCGCGCAAGGCGAGATTGAAGCCCTGGCCGGCAACCGGGTGCAGCGTCTGCGCGGCGTTGCCGATCCATACCTGACGTTCGTCCATCGGGTCCGGCCGGTAACGCAAGCCGAGTGGAAGAACGTGGCGCGTACCGACGGCCGTGAAGCCCAATCGGCCGCCGAAGCGCGACTGCAAGGTGTCGAGAAACTCCCGGTCGCCGGCCTTGGCCGTGGCCTCCGCTTCTTCGGCGGGGCAGGTGAGCACGACGGCGTAGTCGCGGCCGCAAGGCAGTACCGCGACCGGGCCCTGGGGTGTGAACCGTTCCCACGCGCGGCCGCCATGGTCCTCCTTCGCGCTGGCGGTACAGATGACGGCATGCTGGCCGTAGTCGCGGCTGACGGCGACATCGGCATCGACTGCCCCCTCGGCCCAGACTGTCAGGGGAGCTGCGGGGGGATTGTGAGTATCGACGCGGCAGTTGTCGCGGTAGGGGATGCCGGCTTCGGCAATCGCGGCATCGAGGCTTGTGGCCAGGCCGGCCGCTGCGAGCACATAGCCCAACGCCGGCACACCCTCTTCGTCGGCGCGGATGCGCGTGATGCCCAAGCCGCCCTGATGCGAAATGTGGATGGTCGTGATCGGCGTCTTGGCGATGGCCTTCCAGACACCCAGGCCTTCGAGTATCTGTCGCGCGCCATGGGAGAGGGCGAGGATGCGCAAATCCTCTTTCGCGGCACCGCGGGCGCGGGCATCGAAAATTTGCGTGGCGACGCCTTGGCGGTGCAGTGCCAGGGCGAGGGCCATCCCCGCGGGTCCGCCACCAACGATGGCAACTGGCTCAGTCACCCCTCACCTACCCCTTTGTTCGCCCATCAGCCGCTCGATATCCGCGACGGTCTTCGGTGCTTCAGCGGTGATAATTTCGCAGCCAGACTCGGTGACCAGCGCGTCGTCCTCGATGCGCACGCCGATGTTCCAGAACGCCTCCGGCACGTCGTCGCCGGGCCGGATGTAGCAGCCGGGCTCGACGGTCAGCACCATGCCGGCGACGAGCGGGCGCCAGTCGTCACCGGCCTTGTACTCACCGACATCGTGCACGTCGCTGCCCAGCCAGTGGCTGGTGCGATGCATGTAGAAGCGCTTGTAGCTCTCGCTTTCCATCGCGCCGTCGATGCTGCCGTTGAGAAGTTTGAGGTCCAGCATGCCCTGGACCAGCACTTTCACCGCCGCGTCGTGCGGCGCGATGAAACTGGCGCCGGGCTTGACGGCGGCGATGGCCGCATCCTGGGCGGCCAGCACGAGGTTGTAGATGTCGGCCTGAGCGCCGTTGTAGCGGCCGTTGACGGGGAAACTGCGGCTGATGTCGGCCGCGTAACCGTCGAGTTCGCAGCCGGCGTCGATCAGCAGCATGTCGCCGTCCCGCATCATGCGGTCGTTGCCGACGTAATGAAGCACGCAGGCATTGGCGCCGGAAGCGACGATCGAAGTGTAGGCCGGGTACTGGCTGCCCTGGCGGCGGAACTCGTGTATCAGTTCCGCTTCGATCTCGTATTCATGACGGCCCGGTGCCGTGGCGCGCATGGCGCGCTTGTGGGCTTCGGCGGATATTGTGGCGGCGCGACGCATCAAGGCGATCTCGTGGCTGTCCTTGATCAAGCGCATCTCGTCGAGCACGTTACGGGGATCGTAGATGGCCGCGGGTGCGCGCTTGCCGGCGCGGCTCTGGGCGCGGACCGCATTCATCGCTGCAGCGATGCGTTCGTCCCAGGCGCTGTCGTAGCCGATGGAGTGCCAGAGCGCCGGCTGGTTGGCTATCAGTTCCGGCAACTTCTCGTCGAGCGTTGCGATGGCATGCGCTTCGTCTAAGCCAAAAACTTCTCGCGCCCGATCCGGGCCGTAGCGGTAGCCATCCCAGATCTCCCTGGCGGGATCTCGCTCGCGGCAGAAGAGTACCGAGCGCGGTGCGTCGCCGGCGATGAGCACCAGAACCGCCTCCGGTTCGGTGAAGCCGGTCAGGTATTGAAAGTAGCTGTCGGCGCGAAACGGGTAGTGGCTGTCGCGATTGCGTGCCTTCTCGGTCGCTGTCGGCAAGACCGCCACACCGGTGCCCATGCGTTCAAGCAGGCGGCGGCGGCGATCGAGGAAAGGGCTGGTATCCATCACTTGATTATAGAGAGCGAATCTCGGCGTCAAGTTCCGCCAATCGTTTCGGCGTGCCGACATCCACCCAGCGCCCGGTGTGCAATTCGCCGGACACGCGCTGTGCGGCGATGGCATCGCGCAACAGCGGCGCCAGCTTCGCGGGCTTGCCGCGTTCGATGCCGGCGAACAGGGTGGGACGGTAGATGCCGATGCCGGTGAAGGTCAGTCTCGCAGTGCCGTCCCCCGATACGCGTCCCTCGCGCAGCGCGAAATCTCCAGCCGCGTTGTGGGCCGGGTTATCGGTCAACACCAGATGGGCCAGGTCGTCGCCTGCAAGTGCAGTGGTAGTGCGGCGGAAATCCCAATCGCAGAAGATGTCGCCGTTGACCACGACAAAGGGATCTTCGCCCAGCAGCGGCAGGGCGTTGGCGATGCCGCCGGCGGTCTCGAGGGCGCCCGGCGGCTCTTCGGAATAGCGGATCGAGAGACCCCAGGCGTCGCCGTCGTCGAGCAAGGCCTCGATCTGGGCGCCAAGATGAGCGTGATTTATGACGATCTC
The DNA here is from genome assembly GCA_041480065.1 of Rhodocyclaceae bacterium. Classification (GTDB taxonomy): domain Bacteria; phylum Pseudomonadota; class Gammaproteobacteria; order Burkholderiales; family Rhodocyclaceae; genus Fen-999. The sequence goes on along the minus strand of JBGOZF010000010.1, from coordinate 53,835 downwards.
GTGGAAGCCGGCGCGCGCCAACCGCTCGAGATGCCAGACGATCAGCGGCTTGCCGGCGACCGGCAGCAGCGGTTTCGGCGTGCGGTCGGTCAGTGGCCGCATGCGTTCGCCGCGTCCTGCGGCGAGGATCATGGCTTTCAAAACGTGTAGCCCGCGTCGGCCTGCCGGTCTTCGACGACATCCAGCAGCCGCAGCAAGGGAGCGAGATCGCGGTAGCGTTCGCAGGCGGCGCGCAGGTAGCGCGCGACCAGGGGCATGTCCTTGAGATAGCCGTCCTTGCCGTCGCGGTGATAGAGGCGGGCGAAGATGCCGAGCACCTTGATATGGCGCTGGACGCCCATCCATTCGTAGTCGCGGTGGAACTCGGCGAAGTCGCCGCGTACCGGCAGGCCGGCGCGGCGCGCGTCGTTCCAGTAACGGATCAGCCAGTCCAGCGTTTGCTCTTCCCCCCAGGACACATAGGCATCCTTGAACAGCGAAACCAGATCGTAAGTGATTGGCCCGAAGACGGCATCCTGAAAATCGACGATGCCCGGGTTGGGTTCCGTCACCATCAGATTGCGCGAATGATAGTCGCGGTGGACATAGACCGACGGCTCGGCGAGGTTGATCGCCAGGATCTTGTCGAACACCGATTGTAGTTCGGTGCGCTGCTGATCCGACAGTTCGACGCGGACATGCCGCGCCAGATACCAGTCGGGAAACAGGTCGAGCTCGCGCTTCAACATCGCGCGGTCGTAGGCAGGCAATTCGTTCGGGCGGCTGGCGAGCTGGATCCTGATCAGCGCCTCGATCGCGGCGCGGTAATGGCCGTTGGCATTGGTGTCAGAGAGGTCGGCGAGATAGGTGGTCGAACCGAGGTCCGACAGCAGCAAGAATCCCTGGTCGAGGTCGCTGGCGAGAACGTCCGGGACATGAACCCCGGCGTCATGGAACAGGCGTTGCACGTGAAGCCAGGGGCGAATATCCTCCCGCTCCGGCGGCGCGTCCATGACCACCCGGGTTTGGCCGTCGTCGAAGCTTGCCCGGAAGTAACGGCGAAAGCTTGCGTCCGCAGATGCCGGAGCCAAAGAGAACTTCTTTCCTGGCGCCAGCCGGTTGATCCACTCCGTGATCTTCTGCTGCCTTTCCACGCCGGCAAACCTGACTCGAATGATAGAATTCCAAATTCTAACATTGGCTTGCAGCGCGCCCTGGCGGGCGACGGATAAGGCGACGATGCAGTTTCGCGTGCGCGGACACTTGGTCTGGGGATTTCTTTTCGTTGCCGTCAGCGCCGCGGCAGCGGACGATCCGCCGCCGCCCGAATCGGCCGCCGCAGCCACTAACGATCTGCCTCAGCCGGCGCTCAAGCTGAGCCGGGAACTGACGCCGCCGAGCGATGACGAAGGCGGACGCGCCACGTTTATCAGCGCCGATCGCATCAGTGGCCGCGAAGACATTGAAACCGTCGCCGAAGGCAACGTCGAGATGCGCCGAGTCGGCAGCACGCTGACTGCAGACCATTTGACCTACTGGCCGGTCGAGGACGAACTGGAGGCGGTCGGCAACGTGCGCCTGACCAAGAAAGCGGACCTCATGACGGGGCCGCATCTGCGTCTGAAAATGAAGGATAGTCTTGGCTTCTTCGAGCAACCGTACTACGCGATCAAGCGCTTGCCGAAGAACGACTCCCCCCTGGCACTGCCCCGCGAGCCCCTGACTGCGACCGGGGATGCAAGCCGCCTGGATTTCGAAGGCGAAGGGCATTATCGCCTGTCGTCGGCGACCTACAGCACCTGCCCGCCGCCCAACCGCGACTGGTATGTCCGGGCGGACGAACTGCGTCTGGATTACGACCGCGAAGTCGGCCAGGCGTCGAGCGTCACGGTGATGTTCAAGGACACCCCGATCCTCTACTCCCCGTGGCTGTCGTTCTCGCTCAACAACCAGCGCAAGTCGGGCCTGCTGGCGCCAACTTTCGGCTCGACCTCGACCAGCGGCCTCGACTTCACGCTGCCTTGGTACTGGAACATCGCACCGGACATGGACGCGACCATTTCGCCGCGGCTGATGACGAAACGCGGTTTGCAGATCAACGGCGAGTTTCGATATCTTGAGCCGAACGGCACCACGCCCTTCCAGAACCAGGCTCACTTCGAATTCCTGCCCAACGACAACATCACGGGCAGGAACCGCAGCGCCTATTCGATCATTCACAACCAGGTTCTGGCGCCTGGGCTCACTGGCCTGGTCAACCTCAACGGTGCCTCGGACGACACCTACTTCACCGACCTCTCCTCCCGGCTGTCGGTGACATCCCAGACCAACCTGCTTCGCCAGGGAATGCTGGCCTACGGTGGTAGTTGGTACACAGCGACACTGCAGGCGTTGCGCTATCAGACGCTTCAGGATCCCTCGGTACCGGTTGGGATACCCTATTACATGCTGCCGCAACTGCTGGTTACGGCAGCGCGGCCGGACTTGCCTGCAGGGCTGGCATTCAATTTTTCGGGTGAGTACGTGGATTTCGGCCACCCGACGCTCGTGCGGGGCACTCGGATGATGGCCTATCCGCAGATGTCCCTGCCGCTGCAGACATCCGCTTTCTTTCTGACGCCCAAGATCGGACTGCATGTCACGCGCTACAACCTCCAGGATCAGGCGCCCGGCGTGCCGGATCAGTTGAGCCGTCAGGTGCCAATCTTCAGTATCGACTCGGGCGTGGTCATGGAACGGGATGTGAATTGGCAGGGCCGTTCTTTGACTCAGACGCTGGAGCCACGACTCTACTATGTGAAGATTCCGAACCGGGATCAGAGCAGGATTCCGGTGTTCGACTCCGGCGTGGCCGATTTCAACTTCGCCCAGATGTTCTCGGAGAATCGCTATGTCGGCAACGATCGCATCGGCGATGCCAACCAGATAACGGCGGCGGCGGTCTCGCGCCTGATCGATCCAGCGACTGGGGGCGAACTGGTGCGCGGTGCGGTCGGGCAGCGCTTCTATTTCAACTCGCAACAGGTGACTTTACCCGGCGAGGCCATACGCACGAACAGCAGGACCGACCTTCTGGCAACGTTTTCCGGTCAGGTGATGCCCCGGACCTACCTCGACGCCGGCTGGCAATACAGTCCGAGCCTTCACCGTACCCAGATCGCCAATGTCGGCGCGCGCTATCAGCCGGAGATCAACAAGGTACTTAACGCCGGTTATCGCTTGACCCGCGACCAGATCAAGCAGATCGACCTGTCGGCACAGTGGCCGTTGTTCGGCGGCTGGTACGCGGTCGCCCGCTACAATTACTCGATCCAGGATCGTAAGCTGATCGAGGGTCTTGGTGGCCTGGAATACGACGGCGGTTGCTGGGTTGCGCGAATTGTCCTGCACCGGTTGGCGACCCAGACAGGTTCCAGCACCAGCGCCATCTTCTTCCAGCTCGAGTTGAACGGCCTTGCCCGTATCGGGTCGAACCCGATCGAAATGCTGAAGCGCAACATCCCCGGTTATGGGGTCATCAACCAGCCCACAGCCGATCCCATCTTCGGCGCCTACTGATAGAGCCTATTATGAGACGCATACTCGTCCTCGCCCTGATCATCCTTCTGAGCGGTCCGTCGGTCGTGCCGGCCGAGTCTTCCAAGTCGCAGGCGGTGAATGCCGACCGTATCGTGGCCGTCGTCAACAGCGAAGCCATCACCTTGTTCGAACTGCGCTCCCGGCTGGCGATGGTCGAGCGGCAATTGCGCGGTCAAAATGTTCCGCTGCCTCCGACCGAGGTGCTCGAACAGCAACTGCTGGAACGAATGATTCTCGACCGTGTGCAAATGCAGTTTGCCAAGGATACGGGCCTGAACGTCTCCGACGGAGAACTGGACGCGGCGTTGGGACGCATTGCCGACAGCAACCGGATGAGCGTGGCCGAATTCAAGACGGCGCTGGAGCGGGATGGCGTCGCTTGGCCGAAGTTTCGCGAAGAGATCCGTCAGGAGATGATCATCTCGCGCCTGCGCGAGCGCGAAGTGGACAACCGACTCACCATTTCCGAAGGCGAAATCGACAATTACCTGGAGAACGCCAATCGGCCAGGAGGCAACGAAGAACTCGTCCAGGTGGCCCACATCATTGTCCGGGTTCCCGAGCAGGCGGACGCACCGCAACTGGCGCGCAGTCGTGGCCGCATCGAGCAGGCGATCCAGCAACTCCAGCGTGGCGAGGATTTCGGCCGGGTTGCGGCGAGTTTCTCGGATGCCCCGGACGGACTTGCCGGCGGCGTCATGGACCCGCGCCCGGCGGACCGACTGCCCGGCCTCTATGCTGACGCCATTCGCAAGCTGAAGCCCGGCGAGATCAGCGGGATCTTGCGCAGCCCGGCTGGTTTTCACGTCGTCAAACTGCTTGACCGGCGTGGCGGAACATTGCCGAGCGAGCCGCTGCGGCAGACGCATGCCCGGCATATCCTGATCCGGGTGAACGAACTGGTATCCGAGGACGATGCCAAGCACAGGCTCGACGCACTGAAAGAACGACTCGACAACGGCGGCGATTTCGCCGAACTGGCGCGGCTTCATTCCAACGACCTGTCGGCCGCCAAGGGTGGCGATCTGGGTTGGCTCTATCAGGGCGACACCGTACCGGAGTTCGAGCGGGCGATGGATGCGTTGAAAGTCGGCGAGGTCAGCCAGCCGATACGCTCGCCTTTTGGCTGGCACCTGGTCCAGGTACTCGAACGGCGCACGGAGGATGCCTCGGCGGATCGCAAGCGCTTGTTGGCGCGCCAGGCCCTGCGGGCGCGCAAGTCCGACGAGGCTTACCAGGACTGGCTGCGCCAGATGCGTGACCGCGCCTACGTCGAGGTCCGGCTGGAAGAGAAATGATCCTGCCGCGAATTGCGGTAACGTCGGGCGAACCGGCGGGCATTGGGCCGGATATCTGTCTTACGCTCGCTACGGTGGAATTGCCTGCGCGCATCGTAGTTCTCGGCGACCGTGGTCTGCTGCACGCGCGCGCCCAGCGGTTGGGTCTTGACGTCGATCGACTCGATATCCAGCACATCCCGTTGCGCGCGCCATCCGTGCCCGGACGGCTCGATCCGGCCAACGCCCGCTACGTGCTCGACATTCTGGATGCAGCGCTTGCAGGCTGCGTCGGTGGCGAGTTTGCCGCCATGGTGACGGCGCCGGTACACAAGGGCGTCATCAACGATGCCGGCATTCCCTTCACCGGCCATACCGAGTACCTCGCCGAGAAGACTGGCACACCACGTGTTGTGATGATGCTCGCCGGCACCGGAGAGCAGTCGGGTCTTCGCGTGGCACTGGCGACGACCCACCTGCCGCTCAAGGACGTGCCGGCCGCGATCACGGCCGATGGACTGACCACTACCATCCGCATCCTGCACGCGGACCTGGTGGAGAAGTTCGGTTTCGCACGGCCACGTATCCTTGTGGCAGGACTGAATCCCCACGCAGGCGAAGGTGGCCACCTGGGCCGCGAGGAAATCGAAATCATCGGTCCGGTGCTCGACCGCCTGCGCGCCGAGGGCATGGACCTTGTCGGCCCGCTGCCGGCAGACACGCTGTTCACCCGCAAGGTCTTGGCCGGCTCCGATGCGCAGCTCGCGATGTATCACGATCAGGGCCTGGCGGTGCTCAAGTACGCCGCTTTCGAGGAAGGCATCAACATCACGCTCGGCCTGCCGATCCTGCGCACCTCGGTCGATCATGGTACTGCGCTTGATCTTGCCGGCACGGGTCGCGCCGACACGGGCAGCCTGTTTGCGGCCGTTCGTTTGGCCGCCGAGATCATCGCCCGCCGATGAGGGGTCACCAGGCCCGCAAGCGGTTTGGGCAAAATTTTCTTGTCTCGCCGGGCATCATTCGCAAGATCGTGGAAGCCATCGCGCCGCGTCCCGGCGACCGCATCGTCGAAATCGGACCCGGCCTGGGCGCGCTGACCGAGCCCTTGCTGGCAGCGCTGGATCACCTGGACGTGGTCGAGATCGATCGCGACCTGATCGCGCGGCTATCCGAGCGATTCCCGCCGGGACGGCTCACCATCCACGAAGGCGATGCCCTGGCCTTCGATTTTGCCGCCCTGGGATCGGACCTTCGGGTGGTCGGCAATCTGCCCTACAACATCTCGACGCCCCTGTTGTTCCACCTCGCCGATGCCTCAGCCTCGGTGCGCGACATGCACTTCATGCTGCAGAAGGAAGTCGTCGATCGCATGGTCGCCGAGCCCGGGACGGGCGACTTCGGCCGCCTGTCGGTGATGCTGCAGTATCGCTTCGACATGGAACGGTTGTTCAAGGTGCCGCCCGGAGCCTTCAGTCCTGCGCCGCAGGTGGATTCGGCCATCGTCCGGCTGCTGCCAAAGGCCCCGGCCCAACTGACTGCGCGCGACCAGACCCTCTTTGCCAAGCTGGTCGCCACTGCCTTCGGCCAGCGGCGCAAGATGCTGCGCAATAACCTGCGCGAACTGGTGGACGAGGCCGGTCTTGAGGCCGCGGGTATTGCGCCGACTGCGCGCGCCGAGGAATTGGCGGTAGCGGACTACATCCGCCTGGCGAATTCTCTGAGCAAATGAAAAACGGCCCGCCAGGGGAGCGGCGGGCCGTCGTTCCAAGCCGGGACCGAAGCCCCGGCTTGTGGGGGAACGCTTATGCGTCCTTCTTGGCGGGGCAGGTATTCAGTCCCAGGAGCGGGTAGAGGGGGCAGAAGCCGATCAGGCCGGTGCCGAGGGGGATGATGCCGATCCAGGCCCAGATGGGGCCACCCAGAAAGAGCGCCCAGGCGACCAGGGCCAGTCCGACAACGATGCGCAGGATACGGTCGATACCGCCAACATTGAGTTTCATGCCAGGCCTCCAGGTGAGTTACGGTGAGAACGGACGCTATTGGACCACGGTACCGTGGTCGGGTCTGTGACCAATGTCACATAGATGCGACGCGGCGCAATCCGGCGGGATCCAGGATTTCGACTTGTTCGCGGGACAGGCGGACGAGTCCCTGCTCGGCGAAGCCCTTGAGCAGGCGGCTGACCATCTCGCGCACACTGCCCAGTTCGTCGGCCAGTTGCTGGTGCGTGGCGTGGATGACTCGTCCCTTGCCCAGGAGCAGCCCGGCCAGGCGCTGGTCGAGCTTCCGGAAGGCCACCTCCTCGACCAATTGCATGAGTTCCGCGATGCGTTCCGAGAACAGGTGGAAGACGAAGTCGCGAAACGGCGGCTCGGCCAGCATCTCGTCGAACAGCGCGCGGGGCATCATGGCCAGCGTGGTTTCGCTCTCGGCGACGCCGCGGGCGTTGTAATCGGTGTGACCCAGCAGGCAACTCGAGGTGATGATGCAGGATTCGCCCGGCAGCACGCGATAAAGCGGCAGTTCGCGGCCGTTGGCCGCCGGTTTGAGGACGCGGATGCCGCCGGAGAGCACGAAGGGGAAGCCCTGGCAGGGCTGGTGTTCGTCGAACAGGACGGTTCCGGCGGGCACGGTCAGCTGCTGGGCCTTGTCGATCGCCTGGCGGCAGAGGCTGGCCGGCAACTCCGCCAGGACGGGGTAGAGTGTGCTGAGGTCGGCAGTCGTCAAGACTTCAACTCCGCGATGACGGGTGCGTGATCGGAGGGGCGCTCGAGACGGCGCGGCGCCCGGTCCACCGTGCAGGCGGTACAGTCGTCGGCAAGCGTGGGCGACAGCAGGATGTGGTCGATGCGCAGTCCCATGTTGCGCTGATGCGCCAGCATGCGGTAGTCCCACCAGCTGAATGTCTTTTCGGGTTGGTCGAACAAGCGGAAGGCATCGCGCAAGCCCAGGCCTGTGAGGGCGCGAAAGGCTGCGCGCTCCGGCTCGGAGCACAGCACCTGGCCGCGCCAGGCGGCAGGGTCATGAACGTCGCGGTCCTCCGGGGCGATGTTGAAATCGCCGAGCAGGGCGAGCTTCGGGAACCGCGCCAGTTCGGCCTTGAGCCAGCCGTTCAGTGCCGCCAGCCAGCGCAGCTTGTATTCGTATTTGTCCGAGCCGACCGCCTGGCCGTTCGGGAAATAGCCGCAGACGATGCGGGTGTCGCCGAATGTGGCAGCGATCAAGCGGGACTGCGGGTCATCGAAGTCGGTGATGCCGCGCACCACATTGGTCGGCTCGCTACGGGCCAGGATGGCGACGCCGTTGTAGGTCTTCTGGCCGTGATGCACGGCACGGTAGCCGGCCGTCTCAATCTCGGCCAAGGGGAAAGCCTTGTCTTCGAGCTTGGTCTCCTGGAGACAGAGCACGTCAGGCTTCTGGTCGCCGAGCCAGTCCAGCACCTGGGGCAGGCGTACCTTGAGCGAATTGACGTTCCAGGTGGCGATCTTCAGAGTCACTGGCGCGACCGTCGGAAACTTGGTGGGGGCAATGATACCCTCTAGGCGCGGGCGATCCCGTATTCGGACAAACTCATGCCCTTCGACTTCGACACCATCATCGACCGCAGCGGCGGCGATTCGACCAAGTGGAACAAATACGCCGGCCGCGACGTGCTGCCGTTGTGGGTGGCCGACATGGACTTCGCGGCGCCTCCACCCGTGCTTGAGGCGTTGCATCGGCGCATTGACCACGGCGTATTCGGCTATGGCCAGCCGTGGCCCTCGCTCGTCGACGCGGTGATCGAACACCTTGAACGCGAATACGCCTGGCACATCGAGCCCGAGTGGATCGTCTGGCTGCCGGGGCTGGTGACCGGACTCAACGTCGCCTGCAGGGCGGTCGAAGGTCCGGTGTTCACGGCGACGCCCATCTATCCTCCCTTCCTCTCGGCGCCGGTGGCGGCGGGGCGGCCCCTGGCAACCACGCCGCTCGCCTGCGGCGATGACGGCTGGTCGTGGGATTTCGCCGCCACCGCGTCGACGTTGAAGAAGAGCGGTGCCCGACTGTGGTTGCTTTGCCATCCCCATAATCCGGTCGGCCGCGTCTGGCGCGACGAGGAACTTATGCACATTGCCGCGCTGGCCCTCAAACATGACCTGGTGGTCTGCTCGGACGAGATTCATTGCGGCCTGGTGCTCGACGGCACGCGCCGGCACCGGTCCTTCGCCAGTCTCTCGCCGGAGGCCGCGCAGCGCAGCATCACCCTGATGGCGCCGTCGAAGACTTTCAACATTCCGGGACTCGGCTGCGCACTGGCGATCATCTCCGAGCCGCGCCTGCGCCGTGACTTTCGCACGGCCATGAACGGCATCGTGCCGCATGTGAATACGCTGGGCATGGTCGCTTGCGAGGCCGCCCTGCGCGAGGGCGGCCCATGGCGCGAGGCGCTGATCGACTACCTGCGCGGCAATCGCGATCGCGTCGCCGACGCGGTCGGCGCCATGCCGGGGTTGACGATGGCGCCGGTCGAGGCGACCTACCTTGCCTGGATCGATGCCGGCGGAGCGAAAATCGAACAGCCAACTCGTTTCTTCGAACAGGCCGGCATCGGCTTGTCCGATGGCAGCGATTTCGACCGCGACGGTGCCTGCCGGCATTTCGTCCGGTTGAATTTCGGCTGTCCGCGGGCGACACTCGACCGCGCGCTCGAACGCATGGCGCGGGCGCTCGCCCACCGATCATGATGCCGACCTATAATGGATCGTGATTCTGGCTCGGGAGTGCGCGGACATGAATGACTTCGGTGATCGCCGCCAGTTCTGGCGCGCAACTTTCCGTTCGCCGGTGCATCTGGTCGACAAGCGGGGCACGGTCCCCGCGGAATTGATCGACATCTCGCTCAAGGGCGCCCTGATCAAGGTGCCGCCCGACTGGCAGGGCCGCATACAGGACAGTTGCCAACTGAAGCTGAAACTGACCGAAGGCAACGCGATCATCATGCGGGCGCTTGTGGCCCATGTCCAGGGGCGCCGGGTTGGTCTCTACTGCGAGAGCATCGACCTCGACAGCATCACCCACCTGCGCCGGCTGGTGGAACTCAACGCCGGCGACCCGGCGCTGCTCGACCGCGAACTGGCGGCGCTGATCTCTGCGGAGTGATCAGCCCTTAACGTGAAAGACACTGGTCAATGCGCCGGTGATGATCGAGCGCAGCGAGCCAATCAGTAGCCTCCCCGCGAGGGGAGGATGGGAGGGGCGGGCGCATTTGCCAGCTTGAGGCGCAACGAAGTCCGCGTATTTCATGACGCGGGGTGGTTCATCGGAGCCATGAGCGTTAGGGCTTGGCGGGCTTCGCCGCGGCCTTCGGGTAACCGGCGGCATCGAGCAGGCTGTCCCATTGGCTGGATGAGTAACCCGTCACCGACTTGGCGCCGACCTGCATGACCGGCACGGTCAGCTTGTCGCTGCCGCCGATCACCGCGCGCAGGGCTGCGGCGTCCTTGTCGGTCTCGACGATCTTTTCGCTGAACGGAACGCCGCGCCGGGTGAGGAATTCGCGGCCGCTCTGGCACGGCTCGCCGCAGGTCGGCTGGGTGTACAAAGTCACCGGGTAGTCGGCCGCGGCCTGGCGCATCAGGGCCGACGGTTCCTGCGCCGGCACGCCCAGCGTCACGGCGCGCTTCTGCTCGACCTTGGCGGCTTCGCCGGCGGCGGGCGGCTTGTCGGTGTAGTGAACCCTGCCCTCCTTGTCCACCCAGCGATACATGGTTTGAGCGGCGACGCCGAAGGCCATCGCCAGCAGGATCATCGCGAACCAGGTTCTCATTTGCATGCTCCGGAATTCCTACTTTTCCATCATACCACTGTGGCGCAGCAGGGCATCGACGCGCGGCTCGCGGCCGCGGAAGGCCTTGAAGGATTCCATCGCCGAACGCGAGCCGCCGACGGCCAGAATCTCGCGCCAGAAGCGCTCGCCGGTGGCCGGATCGAGCACGCGTCCGGTGCTGCGGCCGGCCTCCTCGAAGGCCTCGAAGGCGTCGGCCGACAGCACCTCGGCCCACTTGTAGCTGTAGTAGCCGGCCGCATAGCCACCGCCGAAGATGTGCGAGAAGCTCTGCGGAAAGCGGTTCCACTCGGGCGGAACAACGACGGCTACTTCCCGGCGCACATCCTCGATCAGGTGCTGAACAGTGCGGATGCCCTCTGGGTCGTACCCGCTGTGCAGGAGAAGATCGAAGAGGCCGAACTCGATCTGGCGCAGCGTCTGCATGCCGCTCTGGAAATTCTTGGCGGCGATCATCTTGTCGTAGAGCGCCTTCGGCAGAGGGGCACCCGTCTCGGCATGGGCGGTCATGCCCTGGAGGACGTCCCACTCCCAGCAGAAGTTCTCCAGGAACTGGCTGGGCAGTTCGACCGCGTCCCACTCGACACCATCGATGCCCGACACTGGTAGCTCATCGACCTGGGTGAGCAAATGGTGTAGTCCGTGGCCGCTCTCGTGGAACAGCGTCAGCACGTCGTCGTGGCTGAAGGTCGCCGACTTTTCTCCAATCGGCGACGGGAAGTTGCAGCACAGGTAGGCCACCGGCGTCTGAATGCCGTCGGCGATACGGCGCCGACCGATGGCGTCGGCCATCCAGGCCCCGCCGCGCTTGGTTTCCCGGGCGTAGAGGTCGACGTAGAACCGGCCGACCAATGAGCCCCCCCCGACAACGCCGCTTTGCGGCGTTCTCCCCCCAAGGGGCGAAGAAACGCTTGGAGCGGCCCGGCGCGTTTCTTGGCCATTGCGGACGATGCGATAGAAGCGCACGTCCGGGTGCCAGGCGGGCGCCGAGTCGGGCTCGATGGCGACGCCGAACAGCGATTCGATGAGTCGGAACAAGCCGGTCATCACCTTGGGCTCGGGGAAGTACTGCTTCACTTGCTCGTCGGAAAAGTCGTAACGGGCGTGCTTCAGCTTCTCCGAGGCCCAGGCAAGATCCCAGCTTTCAAGCGATTCCATGCCCAGTTCGGTGCGGGCAAAGTCACGCAATTCGGCGATATCGCGCTCGGCGTAGGGGCGCGCCTTGGCCGCCAGCTCGCGCAGGAAGGAGGCCACCTGTACCGTCGAATCGGCCATTTTCGGCACCAGCGACACCTCGGCGTAGTTCGGGTAGCCGAGCATTGTCGCCTCCTCCGCGCGCAGCCTGAGCATGCGGCCGATCAACGGACCGTTGTCCCATTCGGCCTTGCCGAACTCGGAAGCGCGCGTTGCGTAGGCGCGGTACATGCGTGCGCGCAGATCGCGGTTCTCGGCGTATTGCATGACGGGTATGTACGCGGGCGCGTGCAGCGTGAACTTCCAGCCCTGCCTCTCTTCCTTCTCGGCCGCGGCGCGCGCGGCGGCACAAACGTCGTCGGGAATGCCCGCCAGATCTGCCTCTTCGGTGATCCACTCGGCGTGGGCGTTGGTGGCGTCGAGCAGATTCTCCGAGAACTTGGCCGCCAGCGCGGAAAGCTCCTCCTGGATTTCCTTGAAGCGCGGCTTCTTCTCGTCCGGCAGTTCGGCGCCGGATAGCCGGAAGTCGCGCAGGTCGTTGTCGACGATGCGCTGCTGCGTCGGTGTCAGCGTTGCATATTCCGGGCTCTCGCGCAGTGCCTTGACCTTGGCGAACAGCGCCAGGTTCTGGCCCAGTTCGGCATAGAAACCGCTCACCTCGGGCAGCATGGCGTTGTAGGCCTCGCGCCATTCGGGCGTGTCCATCACCGAATGCATGTGGCCGACGATGCCCCACCCGCGGCCAAGCCGCTCGCCGGCATCGGTCATCGGCTGCATGAAGCCCGCCCAGGTGGCGGGCGCTTCGGGCTTTTCGAGTGTGGCGATCAGCGCCCGGTTCTCCTCAAGCAACTGGCGAATGGCGGGTGTTACGTGGTTGGGTGTAACGGCATCGAAACGGGGCAGTCCCGAGAGATCGAGCAGGGGGTTCATGGTTGTTCTTCAGATGGACTTAGGTGGCTATTGTTTGATAAATGGGGACGCAGCCAGAAACTAGAAGCCCCGCGCAACGCGGGGCTTGGGTCGCCGGGGAGATTGCCTCAGGTGGTCAGGCGCTCCAGGGCTTCGCGATACTTGGCGGCGGTCTTCTCTATGATCTCGGCAGGCAGCTTCGGGCCGGGCGCCTTCTTGTTCCAATCGAGCGTTTCCAGGTAATCGCGGACGAACTGCTTGTCGAAACTGGCAGGGCTGGTACCGACCTTGTAGGTGTCGGCCGGCCAGAAACGCGACGAGTCCGGCGTCAGCACCTCGTCGATCAGGTGGAGCTTGCCGCCGTTATCAAGACCGAACTCGAACTTGGTGTCGGCGATGATAATGCCCCTTGATGCCGCGTAGGCGGCCGCCTCGGTATAAAGGCGCAGCGTGGCGTCGCGTACTTGCGCAGCAAGGTCGCTGCCCACAAGTTTCTCGACAGTCGCAAAGTCAATATTCTCGTCGTGGGTACCGATCTCGGCCTTGGTCGACGGCGTGAACAGTGGCTCGGGAAGTTGCTGCGCCATTTGCAGTCCTGCGGGCAACTGGATGCCGCAGACGCGGCCGGAGCTCTGGTAGTCCTTCCAGCCGCTGCCGATCAGGTAGCCGCGCACTACCGCTTCCACGGGCAGGGGCTTCAGGCGCTTGACGACGGTGGCGCGGCCGCGCACCTGGGCACGCTCGGATTCGCCGGAAACCACGGTTTCAGGATCGATGCCGGTCAACTGGTTGGGGATGATGTGGGCGAGCTTGGCGAACCAGAAATCGGCGACCGCCGTCAGCACGGCGCCCTTGCCGGGAATGGGGTCGGGCAGGATGACGTCGAAGGCGGACAGGCGGTCGCTGGCGACGATCAGCATCTTGTCGGTACCGACGGCGTAGATGTCGCGCACTTTGCCGCGGCCGAGCAGCGGCAGGCTGGGGATGTCGGATTCGTAAAGCGATTGGGTCATGGCATTACTCGCGAACATAGGGTTTTTGGTTGGCGGCCGTCGCGTCTTCCCGATAGGGATAGCGGACATGACCGAAGCGGATCGCCAGCACGGCGAGCGTCAGCAGAAGAATGGCGGCGGCCACGGCCAGCATGCGCCATTCGGTCAGTTCCTTGAGATCGAGCACCAGATAGCGCGCCAGCGCCACCATGGCGATGTAGAGCGGATAGCGCACCGGCAGGTGGCCGGACTTGAAGTACTGCCCGATCATGGCCAGCACTTCGAGATAGAGGAACATCAACAGCAGGTCGGCCAGCGCCACCCACTTCGACGAGAACATCGACGTCACCTCGTGGTACATCGCCGCCGTGGTGGCGAAGGCGATGACCAGCAGGCCGATGTATTCGATTATGTCCAGGCCGCCGGAGAAAAAGCGGCGGATGCGGTCGAGCGCGTGGGATTGGATGTCCATGGTGTGGGATAGAGAACCGGTCCGGCTGGAGCGGAGCCGGAACTTTACCGCAAAACGCGGCCGCCTTCACCCGCCGGGCGGTGGCCGAGGATTTGAGTACATAACCTTGCAAGCAGGGAAATGACAGATTGAGTATGACCGGCAGAAGTCATAAAATCGCCGCGGACCTTGACGGGCCTTCGGTTTGACTTGGTACAGAGCCTAAACATGCTAAAGACATTGCGTAACCTGTTTTCGGGTGGCGGCAAACCGGCAAGGGAGCGACGTCGTTTGCCATCCCCGGGGCCTTGCCCCAGCGTGGGCGCATCAATCGTGAAGCGGCGCGTGGTGATGAAGGTGACGGAACCGGTATCGTCCGAACTCTGGGACTGGCTCGTGCTGGTCGGATGGCGCGAGGTCCGGATGTCGAGGAACAGACGCAAGTACCGCCCTGTTCCGGACAGCGCGTTCGGCAAGCTGGTGCGTGTCGCGGCCAACGAACGCGAGGCGCTCTATCGGAGAATGCTGGGTCCGATGACCTCGTCACACTAGCTGGCTCGTCCTGGACCCGAGCCGCGTGCTTGCCCGATGGGCAGGCGAGCGTTACGGAAGAAGGCCGCCACGTGGGCGGCCTTTGCTTCTTCGTGCGCTGAACCAACTTACTTCACGATTGCGTTCAACTCGCCCTTCTTGTAGCGGTTGGCCATGGTTTCCAGCGCGATTCCCTTGATCTTGCTGGCCTGGCCGGCGCAGCCGAAGGCCTGGTAGCGGGCCTTGCAGATTTCCTTCATGGCCTTGCGGGCTTCGGCCAGGTACTTGCGCGGGTCGAAATTCTTGCGGTCCTTGTTCATGAACTGGCGGATGGCGCCGGTGGAGGCCATGCGGAGATCCGTGTCGATGTTCACCTTGCGCACGCCGTTCTTGATGCCTTCGACGATTTCCTCGACCGGCACGCCGTAGGTGGAGCCCATCTCGCCGCCGTTCTCGTTGATGATCTTCAGCCACTCCTGCGGCACTGAAGAGGAGCCGTGCATCACCAGATGGGTGTTGGGGATGCGGGCGTGGATTTCCTTGATGCGGTCGATGCGCAGCACGGCGCCGGTGGGCGGCCGCGTGAACTTGTAGGCGCCGTGGCTGGTACCGATGGCGATGGCCAACGCGTCGACGCCGGTGGCTTTGACGAACTCGGCGGCCTCGTTGGGGTCGGTCAGCAGTTGGTCGTGGGAAAGTGTGCCTTCGGCGCCGTGGCCGTCTTCCTTCTCGCCCTTGCCCGTTTCCAGGGAGCCCAGGCAGCCCAGCTCGCCCTCGACCGAAACGCCGATGGCGTGGGCGATGTCGACCACGTGCCTGGTGACGTCGACGTTGTACTTGAAGGTCGACGGCGTCTTGGCGTCTTCCATCAGCGAGCCGTCCATCATGACGCTGGAGAAGCCGGAGCGCATCGACTGGATGCACACCGCCGGACTGGCGCCATGGTCCTGGTGCATGACGATGGGGATGTCGGGATGCGTCTCGATGGCGGCTTCGATCAGGTGGCGCAGGTAGGCTTCGCCGGCGTACTTGCGGGCGCCGGCCGAGCCCTGCATGATCACCGGGCTGTCGGTTTCCTCGGCCGCTTCCATGATGGCCTGGATCTGTTCGAGGTTGTTGACGTTGAACGCCGGCAGGCCGTAGCCGTGTTCGGCGGCATGGTCGAGCAGCTGGCGCATCGAAACGAGGGGCATGTCTATCTCCTTGGTTGGTCAATCGGTTGTCTGGTGGTCGCCCACCTTGACGATCTTGAGCGTGTTGGTGCCGCCGGGCGTGCCGATGGGTTCGCCGATGGTGAGGGCAATCAGATCGCCCGGCTGCACGGCGCCGGCGCGGATCAATTCCTGTTCGGCTTCGCGCAGCAGGGTATCGCGGTCCCGCCCGGAATGGCGCATCAGCAAAGGATATACCCCTTTCAAGATGCTGACCTTGAAGTGGGTGCGTATGTCCTGCGTCAGCGCATAGATCGGCACGCCGCAGTAGAGCCGCGATATCCACAAGGCGGTGGAACCCGACTCGGTGAGGGCGGCGATGGCCTTCACCTTCAGGTGCTCGGCGGCGAACAGCGCGGCCATGGCGATCGATTGATCGATGCGGGTGAACACGCGGTCGAGAAAGTGCTTCTCGAGGGAAACATCCGCCGACTTTTCCGCCTCGAGGCAGATGCGCGCCATGGCTTCGACGGTTTCGACCGGGTATTCGCCGGCCGCGGTTTCGGCCGACAGCATGACGGCATCGGTGCCGTCGAGCACGGCGTTGGCGACGTCGGAAACCTCGGCGCGGGTCGGCGTCGGGCTGTGGATCATCGACTCCATCATCTGCGTGGCGGTGATGGCGAATCGGTTGCGTTCGCGCGCCGTGCGGATGATGCGCTTTTGCAGCGCCGGCACCGCGGCGTCGCCGACTTCGACAGCCAGGTCGCCGCGCGCGACCATGACGCCGTCGCTGGCGTCGATGATTTCCTGCAGGTTCTGGATGGCTTCGACGCGTTCGATCTTGGCGATTAGCATCGCCCGCGAGCCGGCGGAGCGGAGGAGTTCGCGGGCCTGATGCATATCGTCGCCCGACTTCGGAAAGGAGACGGCGACGTAGTCGACATCGAGGCTGGCGGCGGTGCTGATGTCCTCGATGTCCTTGGCGGTCAGCGCCGGTGCCGAGAGTCCGCCGCCCTGCTTGTTGATGCCCTTGTTGTTGGACAGCTCGCCGCCATGGCGGACCCGGCAATGAATCTCGGAATCGTCGACGCGGTCCACATCCATCACGATGCGGCCGTCGTCCAGCAGCAGCACGTCGCCGGCGGCGACGTCGCGCACGAGTTCGGGGTAATCGAGACCGACCCGGTTTGCATCTCCCAGCTTGCATTCCGTATCCAGCACGAAGGTCTGGTCCTGCTTCAGCAGCACCTTGGTGCCGGCGAACTTGCCGATGCGGATCTTCGGTCCCTGCAAGTCGGCCATGACGCCGACCGTGCGGTTCTGCGCGCTCATCGCCAGGCGCAGGTTGTCTACGCGCTGCCGGTGATCCGCGGGCGTACCGTGGGAAAAATTGAGCCGCACGACATCGATGCCGGCGGCGACCAGCTTGTTGAGCATTTCGGCATCGGTGGATGCCGGTCCCAGAGTGGCGACGATTTTTGTCGTACGTTGCATGGGTTTACCGCAAAGGACGCGAAGGACGCAAAGGAAACCAGAAAGCCCTTACTTCTTTGTGAACCTTGGTGTCCTTTGCGTCCTTTGTGGTGAGTATCAGCCCTTCGCCCTCTGCTCGAGGATTTCGACCGCAGGCAGTACCTTGCCTTCGAGGTATTCGAGGAAGGCGCCACCGGCGGTGGAGATGTAGGACACCTTGTCGTAGATGTCGTATTTCTGGATGGCGGCGATGGTGTCGCCACCACCGGCGAGCGTGAAGGCCTTGGTGTTGGCGATGGCCATGGCGATGGTCTTGGTGCCGGCACCGAACTGGTCGAACTCGAAGACGCCCACGGGGCCGTTCCAGACCACGGTGCCGGCCTTCATGATGACGTCGGCAAGTTCCTTCGCCGACTTCGGGCCGATGTCGAAGATCATGTCGTCGTCGGCGACGCTGCCCGCGTCCTTGAGTACGGCCGGCTCGGCAGCATCGAACTTCTTGCCGCAGACCACGTCGACGGCGATGGGGATGGTGGCGCCGCGGGCGGTCATCTTCTTCATCAGGGCCTGGGCCGTGGGCACCAGGTCGTCCTCGCACAGGGACTTGCCGACGTTCTTGCCGGATGCCTTGAGGAAGGTGTTGGCGATGCCGCCGCCGACCACCAACTGGTCCACCTTCTCGGACAGGGCCTCGAGGACGGTCAGCTTGGTGGACACCTTGGAGCCGCCGACGATGGCTACCATGGGCCGGGCCGGGTTGGCCAGGGCCTTGTGCAGGGCCTCGAGTTCCCGGGCGACCAGCAGGCCGGCGCAGGCGGCGGGCGCGAACTGGGCGACGCCGTAGGTGGAGGCCTCGGCCCGGTGGGCGGTGCCGAAGGCGTCCATGACGAAGAGGTCGCACAGCGCCGCGTACTTCTTCGCCGTCTCCTCGACGTTCTTCTTCTCGCCCTTGTTGAAGCGGCAGTTCTCCAGCAGCACGACCTCGCCGGCGGCAAGCTCGAAGCCGCCGTTCACCCAGTCGCGGATGACCCGCACCGGCTTGCCGAGCTTCTTGGCCATGACGTCGGCCACGGGCTGGAGTGAGTTCTCGGGCGAGAAGACGCCTTCCTCGGGACGGCCCAGGTGGGAGGTGACCATCACCTTGGCACCGGCCGCAAGGCAAGCCTCGATGGTGGGCATGGAAGCGGTGATGCGGGCGTCGGAGGTGACCTTGCCGTCCTTGACCGGGACGTTGAGGTCGGCGCGGATGAAGACGCGCTTGCCCTTGAGGTCGAAATCGACGAGTCGTTTGAATGTCATTTTCAAGAACCTTTCACCGCAGAGAACGCAGAGAACGCAGAGAAACTCAAACGGCTTTTCTCTTGGTTCTCTCTGCGCCCTCTGCGTTCTCCGTGGTGATATCGACTTACTTCGCGACGTGCTTGACGAAGCGCAGCATGTTGCAGGTGTAGCCGTACTCGTTGTCGTACCAGGCCACGACCTTGACGAAGGTGGAGTCGAGCGCGATGCCCGCTTCGGCGTCGAATACCGACGGCGTGGTGCAGCCGCGGAAATCGGTGGCAACGACCTTCTCGGCCGTATAGCCCAGCACGCCCTTCAGCGCGCCTTCGGAGGCGGCCTTCATGGCCTTGCAGATGTCCTCGTAGCTGGCTTCCTTGGTCAGTTCGACCGTCAGGTCGACCACCGACACGTCGGAGGTCGGCACGCGGAAGGCCATGCCGGTGAGCTTCTTGTTGAGCTCGGGGATGACCTTGCCGACAGCCTTGGCGGCGCCGGTGGAGGAGGGGATGATGTTCTCCAGGATGCCGCGGCCACCGCGCCAGTCCTTCATCGACGGGCCGTCGACGGTTTTCTGGGTCGCCGTGGCGGCATGCACGGTGGTCATCAGGCCGCGCTTGATGCCCCAGTTGTCGTGCAGCACCTTGGCCACCGGGGCCAGGCAGTTGGTGGTGCAGGAAGCGGCGGAAACGATCTTCTCGCCCGCGTACTTCGCGTGGTTTACGCCGAAGACGAACATCGGCGTGTCGTCCTTGGATGGAGCCGACTGCACGACCTTCTTGGCGCCGGCGGCGATGTGCTTCTCGCAGCTTTCCTTGGTCAGGAAGAGGCCGGTGGATTCGATGACCATGTCGGCCCCGATCTCGCCCCACTTGAGCTCGGCGGGATCCTTGACGGCGGTCAGGCGAATCTTCTTGCCCTTGACGATCAGCGTGTTGCCGTCGACGGAAATGTCGCCGTTGAAGCGGCCGTGCACCGAGTCATACTTCAGCATGTAGGCCAGGTACTCCGGATCGAGCAGGTCGTTGATGCCGACGACTTCGATGTCCGAAAACTCGGCTTCCTTGGCGATGGCCCGGAACACCATACGGCCGATACGGCCAAATCCGTTGATACCGACTTTGATCGTCATGGTACTGATCTCCTGATAGGGTTTAGAGCAAAGACTCAACGGCATTCACGACGTTGGCTACCGTGAAACCGAATTCCTTGAACAGCACACCGGCCGGGGCGGACTCGCCGAAGCGGTCGAGACCGATCACCTTACCCTCTGTGCCGACATATTTCCACCAGCCGTCGGTGACGCCGGCTTCCACCGCGACGCGCGGCAAGCCCTTGCCGAGCACGCTTTCTTTATAGACTGCATCCTGGCGGTCGAACGTGTTCGTGCAGGGCATGGAAACCACGCGCACGGGAATGTCTTCCTGCGCCAGCGCGGCCTGGGCCTTGAGAGCGAGATCCACTTCGGAGCCGGTGGCAATGATCACGGCCTTGGCCGCGCCCTTGGCTTCGGAAATGACGTAGCCGCCGCGCTTGATGGCTTCGATGGTCGCGGCGTCGCGAGCGACGAAGGGCAGGTTCTGCCGCGACAGGCAGAGCGCGGTCGGGCCGGTGCGCTTCTCGACGCCGCTGGTCCAGGCGATCATGGTCTCGACCGTGTCGCAGGGGCGCCAGACGTCCATGTTCGGGATCATGCGCAGCGTGGCGGTCTGCTCCACCGGCTGGTGCGTCGGGCCGTCTTCGCCGAGGCCGATGGAGTCGTGGGTGAACACGTAGATCACGCGCTGCTTCATCAGCGCCGACATGCGCAAGGCGTTGCGGGCGTATTCCGAGAACATCAGGAAGGTGCCGCCGAACGGCAGGATGCCACCGTGCAGGGCCATGCCGTTCATGATGTGCGACATGCCGAATTCGCGCACGCCGTAGGAGATGTAGTTGCCGGGCTGCTTGCCGGAGACGTGCTTGCAGCCGGTCCAGTTGGTCAGGTTGGAACCGGTGAGGTCGGCCGAGCCGCCGACGAATTCGGGCAGGACGGGCGCCAGCGCGTTGATGGCGATCTGCGAGGCCTTGCGGGTGGCGACGGTTTCCGCCTTGGTATTGGCGGCCTCGATGGCCTTCCTTGCGTGCTCGGCCCACTTGGCCGGCAACTCATTGGCGGTACGGCGCTTGAACTCGGCGGCAAGCTCCGGATTGGCCTTGGCATAGCGTTCGAATTTCTGGCTCCAGGCGGCTTCGGCGGCGGCACCCTTCTTCTTGCCGTCCCATTCCGCATAGACTTCATCCGGAATCTCGAATGGCGCGAAGACCCAGCCGATATGCGGCCGGGCGGCGGCGATTTCGGCGTCGCCCAGCGGCGCGCCGTGCACGTCATGGGTGCCGGCCTTGTTGGGCGAGCCGGCGCCGATCACGGTGCGGCAGCAGATCAGCGAAGGCTTGTCGGTAACCGCCTTGGCGGCTTCGATAGCGGCATTGATGGCCTCCGGGTCGTGGCCGTTGACGTTCGCCACCACGTGCCAGCCGTAGGCTTCGAAGCGCTTGGGCGTGTCGTCGGTGAACCAGCCTTCGACGTGGCCGTCGATGGAAATGCCGTTGTCGTCCCAGAAGGCGGTCAGTTTGCCGAGGCCCCAGGTGCCGGCGAGTGCGCAGGCTTCGTGGGAAATGCCTTCCATCAGGCAGCCGTCGCCGAGGAAAGCCCAGGTGCGGTGATCGACGATCTCGTGGCCGGGCCGGTTGAACTCGTTGGCCAGCAGTTTCTCGGCCATCGCCATGCCTACGGCATTGGTGATGCCCTGGCCGAGCGGGCCGGTGGTGGTTTCGACGCCGGGCGTGTAGCCGTATTCCGGATGCCCCGGAGTCTTGCTGTGCAACTGGCGGAACTGCTTGATGTCCTCGATCGACAGGTCATAGCCGGTCAGGTGCAGCAGGGCGTAGATCAGCATCGAGCCGTGGCCGTTGGAGAGCACGAAGCGGTCGCGGTCGGCCCACTTGGGGTTGCCCGGGTTGTGCTTGAGGTGGTGATTCCACAGCACTTCGGCGATCTCGGCCATGCCCATGGGCGCGCCCGGATGGCCGGAATTGGCCTTCTGAACGGCATCCATGGCGAGGGCGCGGATTGCGCTGGTCAGATTGTTGAACACGGGCGGCTCGAAATCGCTGAAAGTGGACATTTGGTTTCCTCGTCGTACCTGGTTGGTGGCGGTACGGGCAAGCCGATAATTATCGGGCAAACCCGACCCCTTGTGTTGTCGATTGAATGGGACCGATGTCATACCGGTCCGATGGCGGGGCGCGCAGCCACTTACTTATTGCTGCGCTTCCACTTTTTTTCCATCAGATCCAGGATGATGGGCGACAGCACGATCTGCATCGCCAGTTCCATCTTGCCGCCGGGTACGACGATGATGTTCGGTCGCGACATGAAGGAATCGTGAATCATGGTCAACAGATACGGGAAATCGACGCCGTGCGGGTCGCGGAAACGGATCACGACCAGGGATTCGTCCAGGGTCGGGATGTCGCGGGTGATGAAGGGGTTGGAGGTGTCGACCACCGGCACGCGCTGGAAATTGATGTGGGTGCGCGAAAACTGCGGGCAGATGTAGTTCACATAGTCGGACATGCGCCGCAGGATGGTGTGGGTGACGGCTTCGACCGAGTAGCCGCGACCGGCGGTGTCGCGATGGATCTTCTGGATCCACTCGAGGTTAACCACCGGCACTACGCCGATGGCGAGGTCGACGTGCTGGTTCACGTCGGCATCGTCACCGACGTAGGCGCCGTGCAGGCCTTCGTAGAACAGCAGATCGGTGTGTTCGGGCAGGTTCTCCCACGGTGTGAAGGTGCCGGGCTGCTGGCCGTAGGGTTTGGCCTCGTCCTCGTTGTGGAGGTAATAGCGGCGCCGGCCGTGGCCTGTGTCGCCGTAGGTCTTGAAAATGTTCTCGAGCTCGGCCAGTTCGTTGCAGGCGGGGCCGAAGTGCGTCGGTAGGTTGCAGTCGTTGCGCGCCTCGGCCTCGGCGATCACCTTCTTCATTTCGGCACGGTCGTACTTGTGCATGCTGTCGCCTTCGATCACCGCCGAGGTGATCTTTTCGCGCCGGAAGATATGCTCGAAAGAGCGCTTGACCGTTGTCGTGCCGGCGCCGGAAGAACCGGTGACCGCGATGATCGGATGCTTGATGGACATGATTTCTCCCCTCTAATGAAAATTCTGCGTTCTGGCGTTGCCTGCCGCGGTTTGGCCAAGCGCACCGCTGCGTCCTGGCGTTGCCCGTTTTGGTCCGGCCGCTACCGTTTCCATCCCGGCAAGAAAACCCCCACCCCTTGCGGGGCGGGGCGAATCTGGCTTACGCCAGAGGGAGTGGAGAAATGCGGACCACGGAAACCCGCGACCCGCGGGACAAAATTTAACTCCCCCCATCCATAAGTGCCATTCACTTTTTCTTATCATGGGAATAAGGACATTATGGTTCGATGCCGTGGTGATACTGATGCCGTCGGGATGGCCTGCGGCGTTGGCTAGCGGCCGACCTTCAAGGCTTCGCGCCAGCCGGGGTAGAGCTTGTCGGAGTCCTTGGCGAAGCTTTCGAAGGCGCCTCGGAGTTCCGCATGGTCCATTGCGTACTCGACCAGGTTGACGCCTTTTTGCCAGGCATCCTGCGCCTGGCGCAGCGACTTGGCGCCGGCGGTGCCGCCGTCCTTGTGGCCGAAGGCGCCGCCACCCGAGGTCTGGATGACATTCGAGTGGCCGAGGTTGTCGAAGAAGCCGGGCAGGCGGATGGCGTTCATGCCGCCGGAGATGATCGGCGTGGTCGCCTTCATGCCCAGCCATTCCTGCTGGTAGTAGGGGCCGTCGGCGGAATCGCGTTCGAGCATGTAGGCGATGTTCTTGTCGTCGGCGACGCCTTCCATCTTGCCGTAGCCCATGGTACCGGTATGCATGCCGGAAGCGCCCATCAGGCGGGTCATCTTGCAATGCACGAAGGAGGTGTAGCCGCGCATGGATTGCGGGCTGGTGACGGCGCCATGGCCGGCGCGGTGGAAGTGCAGGAATTGCTGCGGGAAGTTGCGGCGGCAGGTGGTGACGGCGGTCGGGCCGGCGACATAGCCGTCGACCAGGAAGGCGATGTGGGAGGCGTTTTCGGCGAAAGTCTCGAGGATGTATTCGCCGCGGGCGATCATCTCGGCGGGGTCGTCGGCGGTGATGTTGGCGGAGAACAGCTTGGCCTCGCCGGTGGCGTCCTGGGCGCGGCGCATGGCGTCGGCAACCGCCTTCATGGTTTCCTTGAGCGGGGCGAAGATCTGGTTGCCCTGCGGTTCGTCGTTCTTGATGAAGTCGCCGCCGAGCCAGAACATGTGGCAGGCATCGGCGAAAGGCTGCGGCCGCAGGCCGAGCTTGGGCTTGATGATGGTGCCGACCACCATGCCGCCGTCAACCATGGGACGGCCAAGCACGCGCCACATGTCGGCGATGTTCATCGAAGGACCGTCGAACAACTGCAAGTAGCAGGGCGGCAGATAGAAATCGTGCATCTTGGCGTACTCGACGTCGCCCATGCCCTGGTTGTTGCCGATGGTCAGCGTAAGGAAAGAGGCGAGCATGGCGCGGCCGTCGATGATGTTGCGGTCGAACAGTTCGACCGGGTAGGCGATCTTCGTCAGTTCGCGGGCCGGGTCGATCTCATAGACCAGCGCGTCTACGCCCTTGGTGAAATCGTCGGTGGTGCACACCTCGACGTTGGTGCCGGTCGAGGACTCTGCGGCGAAGTGCGCGGCCGTCTCGAGGTAGTTGTAGCCGGCCTTCGGCTTCATGATGTAGGCGCACAGCACATGCTTGCCGCCCTTGATGAGATCGGCTTCCTTGAGGCTGAGGTTGGCGTAGCGGTTCGACTGATCCATGGTGTTGCTCCTGTTCTTTCGACATTGGGCGTTTAGCGAGTGATACGCATGGTAGCGATCATAGTGTATAAGCAATAGTCACAAATAGTTATTGTACGCATAAGCGAGGGCTTATATATGCTAGCATGCCATAGGCGTAACGAGGCAAGGTCGGTCGCGGCGAGATCGGGTAATACGGCCAGTGCTCCGCTGAAATCCTGACCCGTGGTGTACTCGCTTTCGATAATCACCGTCGTCAGGCCGGCGCCGAGTGCGGCCTCCAGTCCGTTGGCCGAATCCTCGATGGCAAGACAGGCAGCAGCGGGCAGCCGCAAGCGCTCCAGCACCCAAAGGTAGATGTCGGGAGCGGGCTTCTTCGCCGGCACGACATCGCCGGCGCCGATGACCGCGAACCATGCGGCGGCTTCGGGGGCCAGGCTGGCGGCCAGCAGCGTGGTGACATTCTCCGGTGTCGTCGTGGTGGCGATGGCGAGCCGCAGGCCGGCGGCCCGGGCTTCCCGGATCAGCCGGGCGACGCCGGGACGCAGCGGGATGGCACCCGTCCTAAGCAAGGACAGGTAGTGCCGGGTCTTGGTGGCGTGAAGCGCCGTCACCAGCTCGTCGGCATCCGGTTGCGCCAGGAAAGCGGGGTCGTAGGTCTGCGCGTAGTGGCGCATGCGCTCCTTGCCGCCGGTGACCGCGAGCAGTTCGCCGTAGAGGGTCTCGTTCCAGTGCCAGTCCAGTCCGTGCTCGGCAAAGGCCGCATTGAAGGCCGGCCGATGGCCGTCGCGCTCGGTGTCGGCCAGGGTGCCGTCGACGTCGAATATCAGGGCTTGAAGGTGCATGGTGCGCGAGCGTAGTCGCAGTCATCCATAAGGACCAGTCACAGATTCTTATCCTGATGATAAAGTAAACGGCCATGAAGAACGCTACCCTGCGCCAGTTGAAAGTCTTCGAGGCGGTGGCCAACCACCTGTCCTTCTCGCGTGCCGCCGAGGAATTGCACCTTACGCAGCCGGCGGTGTCGATGCAGGTGCAGGCGCTGGCCGACCAAGCCGGCCTGCCCCTGTTCGAGCAGATGGGCAAGAAGATCTTCCTCACCACCGCAGGCGAGGAAGTGCTGCGTCACGCGCGCCGCATTACCCAGCAACTGCGCGAGGCCGACGAGGCCGTGGCGGCGATTCGCGGCGCCAGGGGCGGGCGGCTGATCCTGGGCGTCGTCTCCACTGCCAAGTATTTCGCGCCGCGGCTTCTGGTGGCGTTCCGCAAGCTGTATCCGGAAACGGACCTGAGACTGCGCGTACACAACCGGGAAACCATCGTTCGTCTGCTCGAGGAGAACCAGATCGACCTCGCGATGATGGGCGTGCCGCCGAAAGACTTCGAAACGGTGGCGTCGGTGTTCGCCGACCAGCCGCATGTCATCATCGCTGCCGCCGACCATCCCATGGCCGGGCGCCGCCGCGTCGAGCCGGCTGAACTGGCCGCCGAGCCTTTCCTGATCCGCGAGCCGGGTTCGGGCACGCGCGGAGCGATGGAGCGTTTCTTTGCCGAGCGCGAGATCCAGCTTCGCGACACGACCGAGATGCTCGACAACGAGACCGTCAAGCAGGCCGTGATGGCCGGCATGGGGATTTCCTTCATTTCCGAGGCCACCATCGGTCTCGAACTGGCCGCCGGCCGCATCGTCAAGCTCAACGTCGTCGGCACCCCCGTCATGCGCAAGTGGTACGTCGTCCGTCGCGCCGACAAGCTTGTGCTGCCGGTCACCGCCGCCTTTCTCGAGTTCGTGGGGACGCAAGGCCCGCGCCTGATCGTCGAGCAGGCGCCGATCGTGCCGGTTAAGGCGAAGCGGGCTAAGCGCCCTTCCACTTGATCGAGCAACCGATCGAGGCGATTTGCTCTTCAGGGCCTGCGCTCGTCAGCGCCACCTGCTTCATTGCCTCGAACAAATCGCGACGCACGCGTTCGGGCGCGGTCTCCTTGCGCGACTCATCGAGTCGGCCGCGGTATTGCAGCTTCAGGTCGGCGTTGAAGCCGAAGAAGTCCGGGGTGCACACGGCGCCGTAGGCGCGGGCGATCTCTTGGCTTTCGTCGATGACGTAGGGGAAGGGGAAGTCCATCTCGCGCGCCACTTTCACCATGTTGTCCCAGGAATCCTCCGGATAGTCGGTCGCATCGTTGCTCATGATGGCGATGCTGCCGATGCCGAGCGTGGCGAGTTCCCGGGTATCGCGGACGATGCGGGGGATCACGGCCTTGACGTAGGGGCAGTGGTTGCAGATGAACATCACCAGCAGACCCTTGGCACCTCGCGCCGAGGCGAGGCTGTGGCGCCGGCCATCGACGCCGGGCAAATCGAAATCGATGGCCTGCCAGCCGAAGTTGCAGACGGGGGGTTGGGTGGCTGCCATGACTCGCTCCTTGTCGGTTATGGAATAATCGCTCGATGATAGCTCGCTTCTATTGCCCATTCCCGCTGGCCCCGGGCGCTATCGTGGATCTGCCGCCCGAGGCGGCGCACCACGCGACCCGGGTGCTGCGTCTCGCCGAAGGTGACACCGTCGAGTTGTTCGACGGCCGCGGCGGCGAGTGGCGCGGGCATTTGCGGCGTACGGGTAAGACAGTCGCCGTGGCCCTGGAGTTCTTCATTGCCGAAGACCGCGAAGCACCGCTGCGGCTGACCATCGCCCAGGCATTGCCTGCCGCGGACAAGATGGACTGGATCATCCAGAAGGGCGTCGAGCTCGGCGCGGCGGAATTTCGGCCGCTCGTTGCCCGACGCAGCGTGATGAGGCTTTCCGGCGAACGCATGGAGCGGCGCGTCATGCATTGGCAAAACGTGGCGGTGGCCGCCTGCGAACAATGCCGTCGCAACCGCGTACCCCAGGTGGCCACACCCGTTGACCTAACTCAATTCCTGGGCGAAGCCGCGGGGCAGAATGACATTCGGCTGATACTGGCGCCTGGTGCGGATCTGCGCCTGGCGCAGATGTCGAGGCCGGCCGGCGGAGTGACCTTGTTGGTCGGGCCGGAAGGTGGATTCGAAGACGGCGAATTGGCGGCTGCTGCCAGCGCCGGCTTCCGCGGCCTGAGTCTCGGGCCGCGGGTCTTGCGTACCGAAACGGCGGCGATGGCGGCGTTGTCGGCAATGATGGCTCTATGGGGAGATTTCTGATGTTCGAATCTGCGGAACTGGGTCACAAGATCAGCAAGGAAAGCTATCGCAAGGAGGTACCCGCACTGCGTGCGGCGCTCCTCGACGCCCAGTACGAACTCAAGGAAAAGGGCAAGATCCCGGTCGTCGTCCTCGTCAGCGGCCAGGACGGTGCCGGCAAGGGCGAGACCATCAACATCCTCTACGAGTGGATGGACCCGCGCTTCATCTCGACGCTGGCCTTTTCCGAGCCCACCGACGAGGAGCGCGACCGGCCCTACATGTGGCGCTACTGGCGTGCGCTGCCGCCCAAGGGGCGCATCGGCATCTTCGCCGGCTCGTGGTACTCGAGCCCGATCCACTACAGCATCGAAGACAAGATGAGCAAGTTCGCGCTCGACCAGCGCATCGACCAGATCAACCGCTTCGAGGCCATGCTGGTGAACGAGGGCGCGCTGGTACTCAAGTTCTGGTTCCACCTGACCAAGGATGGCCAGAAGAAGCGCCTCAAGGCACTGGAAAAGGATCCGCACACGGCTTGGCGCGTGACCAAGTGGAACTGGGACCGCCTGAAGACCTACGAAAAACTCCAGGAAGTCGCCGGCCACGTGTTGCGGATGACCAATACGCCCTGGGCGCCCTGGATCATCGTCGAGGGGAGCGACGACCGCTACCGTTCGCTGACGGCCGGCCGCATCCTGCTCGATTCGCTGAAGCAGCGCCTGGCCGACAAGCACAAGCGGGCGACGCCGGTGGCACCGCCGGTGCCGCCGAACATCGACGGTCGCGATGTGCTGTCCGAACTCGATCTGACGCACAAGCTGACCAAGAAGGATTACGACAACCAACTGGCCCGGTGGCAGGGGCGGCTGTCCGAGCTGGTGCGCGATCCCCGTTTCAAGCAGCATTCGCTGATCTGCGTCTTCGAAGGCTCCGATGCCGCCGGCAAGGGCGGCGCCATCCGCCGCATCACCGCGGCGGTCGACGCCCGCCAGTACCAGACCATTCCCGTTGCCGCACCGACCGAGGAGGAGCGCGCGCAGCCCTACCTGTGGCGCTTTTGGCGGCATTTGCCGCGCACGGGCAGGGCCGCCATATTCGATCGTTCCTGGTACGGCCGCGTCCTGGTCGAACGCGTCGAGGGCTATTGCGCGGAGGCCGACTGGCTGCGCGCCTATACCGAGATCAACGACTTCGAACACGAGCTGGTCGAGGCCGGCGCCATCGTCCTCAAGTTCTGGCTGCAGATCGGCCGCGACGAGCAATTGAAGCGCTTCAAGGAGCGCGAGAACATCGAGTTCAAGCGCTTCAAGATCACCGAGGAAGACTGGCGCAATCGCAAGAAGTGGGATGCCTATCACGCGGCGGTCTGCGACATGGTGGATCGAACGAGCACCGGCGACGCGCCGTGGACCCTGGTCGAGGCCAACGACAAGGGCTATGCGCGGGTGAAGATTCTGCGCACCGTCTGCGAACATCTCGAGGCGGCGCTGAAGAAAAAGAAGATATGATTTAGAAAATGTCTGTTTTGCCATTGCCATGACAACTGCCGAGACCAACGCCGCCCCCGAAACCGATACCCGTCTGGTCGCCTGGGTGCGCCAGGCGGCCCCGTACATCCACGCCTTTCGCGGCAAGACCTTCGTCATCGCCTTCGGTGGCGAGGTGCTCGAATCCGGCGCTGCTCAGGCCCTGATCCACGACATCGCCCTGCTCGACAGCATGGGCATCCATCTCGTACTGGTGCATGGTGCGCGGCCGCAGATCGACGCCGAGATGCATGCGCGCAAGCTGAAGCCGCGCTTCCACAACGGCCTGCGCGTGACCGATGGCCCGACGCTGGAATGCGTCAAGCGCGCCATGGGCGTCACCCGCATCGAAATCGAGGCGCTGCTGTCGCAGGGCCTGCCGAACACACCGATGGCGGGTGGCTTCCTGCGCGTGACCGGCGGCAACTTCATTACCGCCAAGCCGGTCGGCGTCGTCGATGGCGTGGATTTCCAGTTCACCGGCGCTGTCCGCAAGATCATCGCCGACGAGATCCGTGCCGACCTCGATCAGGAAAATGTGGTGCTGATCACGCCCATCGGCGCTTCGCCGACCGGCGAGATATTCAATCTCGCCTGGGAGGAGGTGGCCGAAGCGGTGGCGGTGGCGATCCAGGCCGACAAGCTGATCTTCCTGTGCGATGCCCCGGGCCTGGTGGACAAGAAAGGCGAGTTGATCGATGCGCTGACGGCGGCCGACGTCGAGCAGCTGCTCGGCAGGAAGACCACGCAGTCGAGCGAAGTCGCGCGCGTGCTGCCCGGTGCGCTGCGCGCCTGCCGCGCGGGCGTCGGGCGGGTGCACTTCCTGGATCGGCGGTCGGATGGCGCCATGCTCATGGAGTTCTTCACCCGCGAGGGTATTGGCACCGTACTGACCAGCGCGCCGCTCGCGCTGCTTCGGGATGCCAGCCACGACGACGTCGGCGCCGTCCTGGCAGTGATTGCGCCGCTGGAAGCCGACGGTACGCTGGTGAGACGCGGCCGCGAGCGGCTGGAAATGGAAATCACGCGCTTCTCGGTCATCGAGCACGACGGTGTCATCGTCGGCTGCGCGGCGCTGTATCCGTTCTCGGGCGAGAAGGCGGCCGAACTCGCCTGTCTCGCGGTGATGCCCGGGTATCAGCGGGCGGGCTACGGCGATCAGTTACGCCGCTATGTTGAGGCGCGGGCGAAGAAGTTGAAGCTGAAGAAGATCTTCGTCCTGACCACGCGCACGGCGCACTGGTTCGTCGAGCGCGGTTTCGTCGAGGCCACGGTCGATGCGCTGCCGGCGGCGAAGCGCGAGCTCTACAATTTCCAGCGCCGGTCGAAAGTGCTGGTCAAGACGCTGTAAGCGACGCCGTTTTGGCTACAATCACCTCTTTCTGATTTGGAGATTGTCCCCATGGCTCGCATGGTGAACTGCGTCAAACTCGGCCGCGAGGCCGAAGGCATGGACTTCCCCCCGATGCCGGGCGAACTCGGCAAGCGGCTGTTCGAGAATGTTTCCAAGGAGGCCTGGCAGCAGTGGATACGCTACCAGACCATGCTGATCAACGAGAACCGCCTCAATCTCGCCGACCCGCAGGCGCGCAAGTACCTGGCCGAGCAGGTCCAGAAGCATTTCTTCGGCGACGGCGCCGAGGCCGTATCGGGCTTCGTGGCGCCCAAGTCCTGAGCGCTTGCCGTTGCAAACAGAAAGGGCCGCGACAGCGGCCCTTTTTCCATGCTCCGCGGACGCTCACTCGCTGGCTTCGCGTTCAATCCCTTCGACCCCGATATGGCGGACGTCGCGTCCCTTGACCATGTAGACGACGTACTCCGAGAGGTTCTTGGCATGGTCGCCGATCCGTTCGATGGACTTGGCGATGAACAGAAGATCGAGGGAATGCGAGATGGTGCGCGGGTCTTCCATCATGAAGGTGATCAACTGGCGCATGATGGACTTGAACTCGGCATCCACCTGCTGATCCTGACGCACGACCTGGGCGGCGGCGGCGAGGTCCATGCGGGCGAAGGCATCGAGCGCCTTGCGCAGCATTTCCAGCGCCAGCGAGGCGGCGTGCTGAAGCGGCACGCGCGGTGCGAACTGCGTGTCGTCGGAGTGGATGGCGCGGGCCTTCTTGGCGATCTTCTTCGCCTCGTCGCCGATCCGCTCGAGGTCGGTGATGGTCTTGATGACCATCATGACGACGCGCAGGTCGGACGCGGCGGGCTGTCGGCGGGCGATGATGTGGGTGCACGCCTCGTCAAGTTCGACCTCGTCGAGGTTGACCATCTGGTCGGCATCGATGACCTGCTCGGCCAGCGAGAGGTCGCCGGTGGCCAGTGCCTCCAGCGCCTTGGTGATCTGTTGTTCGACGCGGCCGCCCATCTGCAGTACGCGGCTGCGGATGTTCTCGAGGTCGAGATCGAACTGCTTGGCGATATGTTCGTTCATGGTCGAATGTTGTGGCTGTGACATGATCGTACAGTCTATGGCGAAAAGATGACGGAATTGTTGCGGTCAGGATACTTGAGCTGTCACATTGCGAACCCCTTGCGCAGTCGCCAGCAGCAATACATCGGCCGCCCGCTGGGCGAACAGCCCGTTGGTGACGACGCCGGCGATCTGGTTGATGGTGGTTTCGAGG
The DNA here is from genome assembly GCA_041480065.1 of Rhodocyclaceae bacterium. Lineage (GTDB taxonomy): Bacteria > Pseudomonadota > Gammaproteobacteria > Burkholderiales > Rhodocyclaceae > Fen-999. The sequence goes on along the minus strand of JBGOZF010000010.1, from coordinate 22,001 downwards.
CCCTTCGGGTCTGTGATCGCGAACCCGTGTACGTCCAGGATGAGGTTGCCGTTGTCGGTAACAAAGCCCTCGCGCAGTTTCGGTCTGCCGCCCAATCGGGCCAATTGACGGGCGACATGGGCCTCGGCCATCGGAATCACCTCGACCGGCAGCGGAAACGTCCCCAGCGTATCCACCAGCTTGCTCTGGTCGCAAACGCAGACGAAAGTCTTGGCCACCGCGGCAACGATCTTCTCACGCGTCAGCGCGCCGCCGCCACCCTTGATCATTTCCAGTTTCGCGTTGATTTCGTCGGCGCCGTCTACATAGACGGGCATCTCGGCAACTTCGTTCAACTCGACGACGCGGATGCCGTGACCTTCCAGCCGCTTGCGGGTCGCCTCGGAACTGGCAACGGCGCCGGCCAGCCGGTCCCCGATCGCGGCCAGTTCGTCGATGAAGAAATTGGCGGTGGAGCCGGTGCCGACCCCGATAATGGCGCCGGCGGGCATGTTCGCGGCCACGTAATCACAGGCGGCGCGCGCTACGGCCTGTTTCATTTCATCCTGCGTCATTCTGGGCTGCTCCTCCATGATGTGTCACCAATTTTAGCGATTCGCCGCGACACCCTGTTGCGCCTGTCATCGAATTGATCTGATAATCATCGCGTGGTCCGAATTGGCGACGAAATCGGAGGATGATATGGGATTGTTGGATGGATTGGCAGGACAAGTGCTCGGCCAGATGGCGGGCGGCACTCAGGGGCAGGGCGATCAGTTGCTGCAACTGGCGATGGGTCTGATCCAGAACGGCGGTCTCGGCCAATTGCTGGGAAGATTCCAGCAGGCGGGCTTGGCGGATCATACGGCGTCGTGGGTCGGCACCGGCCAGAACGTCCCGATCTCGGCCGATCAACTGAAGACGGCGCTCGGCAGCGGTACCGTGGCCGATATCGCGGGGGAACTCGGCCTGTCGCAAGATCAGGCGGCCGGCGGACTGGCGAACATCCTGCCGCAGCTTATCGACCACCTGACGCCGCAAGGCCAGGTCACCGAAGGCAGCGCGCTGCAAAGCGGTCTGGCGGCGCTGGCCGGCAAGCTGCTCGGCTGAGTTGTCTCGGGGCCGCTGCATCGCGGTGGCCCCACATGCTTCGCGGTGCCGGCAAGTCTGTACGTACTCCTTCGCGTCGGCCGGCAGGCCGCCCAAGATCCGGATACATCACGTGTGACTCCTGCGGACAGGTCATTTCCTCCCGACGAGGCGCATCGTCGTCTACTTGCTTTTTGCCGGCTGACGCGACAGGATTGCGGCTGCTTGCCTGGCAAACGCAGGGCAGCACATGCCAAACAAATAGTCACCAAGGGGGAAGGAATGTCGAAATATCTAAATGGTCTGCTGGCAGCGGTTCTTCTGTTTTCCGGGGCGGCGGTGGCGGCGCCGTACAGCAGCCTCTACGTGTTCGGCGACAGCCTCGCCGATAGCGGCAACAACGCCTACTTCTTTGACCACTACACGGCGTATAGCGGAATGCGTACGCCGACCCCGCTGAGCGAACCCCTGATTCCGACCTTACCCTACGCGTCCAACCGTTACTCGAATGGGCCGGTCTGGGTAGAGTATCTTGCCGCCAATCTTGGCTTGAGCGCGCAGCCTGCGCTGGTGGGCGGCACCAACTTTGCGTTCGGCGGGGCGACAACCGGACCGGGCGGATCGTCGTTTCCATACAGCCTGACCGACCAGGTTGGCATGCTCCTTAACGCCACAGGTGGCGTGGCGCCGCACAGTGGGCTGTATGTGGTCGAGGGCGGAGGTAATGACGCGCGTGCCGTGCTGACGGCCGCTATGGGCGGAGTCGATCCCACGGCGCTGATCCAGGCCTATGCCAGCAATATGGCGACCATTCTCTCGACGCTGTCGTTGGCGGGAGCCGATCAGTTTCTGGTCTGGAATATCCCCGATATCGGCAAGATCCCGGCGATCACCGCCTTGGGCGGGACGGCATCGGCCAATGCCAGCTTTCTGGTCTCGCAAATGAACCAGGCCCTGGCCCTGGCGTTGGCCGGCCTGCCGACCGACGTGACCGACGGCATCCATTTGTTCGACGCCTATCAAGCCTTCAACGATATCGCCAACGATCCGGGTGCATTCGGTCTCAGTGACGTGACCCACCCCTGCGCCATGAGTGCTGCGTGCGTAAACGATCCCACGGGGTATTTGTTCTGGGATGGCATCCATCCGACTACCGCTGGACATGCCTTGATGGCGCAACTGGCGATGGCCGAGATTCCCGAGCCCGAAACTATCCTTCTGATGGCGATCGGGATGATCGGCGTGTTCGTTTCTCGCCGCAAGGCGGGTTGAGGATTGCCTGACCGCCCGTGCCCCCACTTCAGGGGGCCACGGGCGACGACCGTAACCGCGCAATTCTCAGTTGCCGGGTGGCTTGACCGGTCCGGCGGCCGCAGTCTTGTTCCTGGTCGCCTTCCTCTTCGTCGTCGGCTTGGTCTTCTTGTCGGAGGCCTTGGCGGACTTGCCGTCGGACGGCGATGATGCCTCGGGTTTGGCCGCCGGCTTCGACTTCCGCGAGCCATCGATGCTCACGTCAACCTTCATGCCTTTGTCGACCCTCGTCAGGCTTTGGGTCTGCACGGGCCCCTCGATCTTCCGGGTTCCGCCAGCGGAGAGTTGAGCCTCCTGGGAAGTGATGCTCCGTCCCTTGACGGTCAGGTCGCCCCCGGATTTGATGCTGGTTGCCGTCCCGGTCTTGCGCTCGTCACTCGACGCATTGACGTTGGCGCCGCCGTACTGGGCGGAACTCTTGTCACCTTCGGGTTTGGTGAGCCGCATCCCCGTCGCTTTGCCGGAAACTCCGAAGGAAGAACTGCTTTCGCTGTTCACCGCTTCGAGAAGCTTGACGTCCCCCGTCTTCGCCGTGACGGAGGCGGTGTCCTTGGCATCCACCTGCGCGCCGCGCATGGTCACGTCTTTTTCGGCGGAGACTTCGACGTTCCGGGCCTTGATGCCGACCCCTTGTTCGGTGCTCGAATCGCCCTTGCTGTTCGAATAGCCGCCGCCCAGGGTGGTCTTGTTCTCCTTTTCGGGCTTGGCCCCCTTTTTGGCGCCCTTCGGAAGGGTGCTGGTCGAGCCAAAGCCGGCACTGACGTTGAAGCCGCTCGATTCTTCGTGGGCCGTGCTCTTGGCCGCGTCGAAGGTGACGTTGCCGGTTTCGGACTTGATCGTGGCCTTCTCGGCGGCGTCGATGCCCGTGCCTTCGAGGCGGACATCGCCCTTTTTGGCGGTGACCGTGACGTTGCCACCGGCGACGATGTTGCCGACGCGGGCCGTGCTCGACGTGGAGGACGATTTTTCCTGCTCGTAGCCAGCATTGAGATCCACGCCGGTGGTGCCGTAGACCTTCAGCTTGGCCTCGGCGCTGCCCGACTTCGTCTCGGACGAACTCGATGCGGTGTCGTGCGCCGCCTGATAGTCGAGGCTGCCGGCAGTGATCGAGACATCCTTGCCGGCCTCGAACTGCGTGCCGATCAGCGTGGTCTTGTCCGTCGTTGTCGAAGAGATGCTGCCGCCGGCCTTGTAGCGCGAGGTGACGGCGGTCGTCTCGGTCTTGCTTTCGCCGGTCTTGTCGTACGTGTACTTTGCCTTGAAGCCGGCCGATGCCTCGGGCCCGAGGTCTTCCGCATAGTGGCCGGCGCCGAGCACGCTCATCTGCGCGCCGGCATCGCCCTGGTAACTGCCGCCGGCATAGACGCCGAGCTTCGCATCGTGCTTCTCGGATGAGTCGTAGGACCAGGTCTTGTCCTCGGCGGCGATTTCCTTGAGCGTGGTGGCCGACTGGGTGATGTCCTTCTTCGCTTCGAGTTGGGTTCCCTGGTCGGAGATGGTGTCGGTCGCCGTGCGGGTGATGCTGCCGCCCGCCTTGAAGGTGCTGACCACGTTCCTGGTCGAGCCTTCACCGCTCTTCTGTTCCTCCTGGCTGTAACGCAGGCCTGCGCCGGCTTCCCCGCTCACGCCGCCGCCGCCCGAGGCCGAGGCGTTGCCCAGCCCGGCTTTGAGCGAGCCTTTGAGTTCGGCGGAGCCTTCGCCCTCCAGGTAGATTCCGGTCGTCTGGGTCGTGCTGTCGCGGGTGGTCTTGATCTCGTCCTGCGCCGCAAGACTGGTGATGTCCTTGGCATTGATGGTCAGGTCGTTACCCGATTCGACTTTGGCGCCGACGAACCTGGCCTCCTCCGTGGCGGTGAGCGTCATGTCGCGGCCCGACTTCAGCGAAGACGAGGTATGGGTGAGGGAGGTCGTTTCCTCCTTGCCGGTTTCGATGCGCGCACCGACGGTTACCGTGGAACTGGCGCTGGCCTCGGCGCTCGCGCTGGTCTTGGACGATGCCGACATGCCCGTCGCACTGGCTCCGGCTTCCGCCTTCGCCTCGGCCTTGCTGTCGGTGTAGATACCGATCTTGGTGGAACGGGTGGTGGTGGTCGTCTTCTCGGAGTTCTCGCCGGCCAGCACCTCGATGTTCCTGGCATTGATCGTGAGGTCCTGCCCGGCATCGACGTTGGATCCCTTGACAGTCACGGCATCATCGGCGTTGATCGTCAGGTCACCACCGGTCTTCAGGTTGGAAGCGACACCGGTCGACTTGGTGTGATCCACTGTCGCCGTTCGGCTCTCCGTCAGATTGAACTCGTGGTTTTCGCTGGCACCGGCGCCGGCGCTGGCACTCGCCTCGGCGGCACCGCTGCCGGTTTCGGTGGAAGCGGTTGCCCCCTTGTGGCGCTCCTTCTCGCCGCCGGTGCTGAGGAAAGTCGTGGTCTTGGTCGTCGTGACGGTGTGCTTTTCGTCATGGCCTTCCAGCAGGCTCACCGATTTGGCGGTGATCGTGCCGGCGCCGGCGATCGCGATGTCCGAGCCCTGGACGGTCATGTCCTTTCTGTTTTCCTCCTTGCCGACCGTGATGTCGCCCCGGCCGCCAACCGTGATGGAGGACTTGACGTTGGTGCCGGTGAAATCGTCGACCATGGTCTTCTCGCTACCCCAGAGGCCGCCACCGACGCCGAGTCCGGAAGTCGCAGCTTCGCTGTGGGTGGTGGTTCTGTCCTGAGCGGAAAGAACCTTGAAGTCACCGCCGGTCGTCACGCCCAGGTCGCCGCCGACAGTGGCTTTGGTTGCGGTGAGGGTCGTATCGCCGCCACTCTTGAGTGTCAGGTTGCCGCCGGTGGTGATCGTCGAACCGGTGTTCTTCTCGTTGACCGTGAAGGTGTTCGTCAGAGCGTTCTGATAGATGGAACCGGCGGTTGTGGATGCCGTGGAGGTCTTGTCGACGACCGTACCCACGGTGATATCGCCGCCGGCCGTAAGGGTTGCCCAACTGCCGGCTTTCACGTCGGCGCCCAGGATCTTGATGTCCTTGGCGGCACCGATGTTCAGAGTGCCTGTCGCCTCGACGCTCGCCTTCTTGTACTTGGTGTTGGCGCCCAGATCGACGGCCCGGCTGTTCACGATGCTGCCCTCGGTCGACTTCAAGGTGACATCGCCACCCTTGATCGTGCCGCTGGTGTTGGTGATGTCGCCTTTGGAGATGACGGTCAGCGACTCGGCGCCACTGATCGTTCCGCCCTTGTTGGTCAGCGAACTCACGTCCATGTTGACCTTCTGTCCGGCGATTACGGCGCCGGAGACGATCGACTTGCGCGATTCCGACGCGAGATAGACGATCGGCTGGAGGACTTTCTGACCGGAGACGGTGGTCTCGACCATCCAGACGATATCCTGTTTCAGGTTGGCAATCTGGTCGGTGGTCAGCGCCTTACCAAGGATCAGCCCCAAGCCCTTGCTTTCGCCGGCGGCCTGATCCATCAGGCGCTCCATTTGCATCGCCTCGTTGGCGTAGCCGTTGAGCACTGCGCTGCCGGTCGCACTGATGAGTTGCTGGCGGATGAGGTAAGCCTCGTAGTTGGCATCACCCAGGCGCTTTGTCGTGCCTTCCGGGTCGATGCCCAGGCTCTTCAGCAGGCGGTCGGAGCCCGCATAGTCGGACCCCAATCCGTACAGCGGATTCGTCTCGATCACGTACTTGGCCGAAGGATCCCTGGTTGGGACGAAGTAACCGTTGGGATTCGTGGGCGGGAGGTCCGTGGGCAGGACCGGAAGATCGCCGTGCACTCCATCTTCCACTGCCATGCCGAGATTCGTCAGGGCCAGTCCGCCGTTGAAGGTGACGTTGTTCCCGCGGACGACCGCTGAGCGAAGCTTTGTGCCTGGGACGAGCGGTGTCGCATCCAGATGCCGGAACGCCTTGCTGCGGGCATTCTCGTACATCGCCCCATCGAAGTCATGCACGCTGTGATTATCGATCGGCCACCAGGAGACGAAATCGCCAATCCCCCAATGTGGGAGGTTGTCGTAGTAGTACTCGCTATTGGCGTACTTATAGTAGAAATACTCGTAGCAGCCCCCGCAATCCCTGTTGTCCACGGACCAGCGGCGGCTGTAGTCCCGCGCGTAAAGGCCGATGGCGGTGTTGGTGAATGTCGCCATGGCGGAGCCGGTAACCGTGAGGTTTTCGGTTGCCGTCAGCACTCCGCCGGTATTGGCGCCGGCACCGTCGTTCAGGTTGATCGTCAGGTTGCGGCCGGCGGCGATCTTCGGCTGCGGAATCGTACTGAGGTCTGGGGTCCCCATCCAGGCCTCGGTGACGGTGACCGTATCCTGTCTGACATCGATGTAGCTGCAAATGTCATGTGGCCAGCATGTCGTGTAATCCCACGCGTCAATGAACGCTATTGGATGGTCGGCCACCGTCACGGCCTCGGACGTCGTCCTGGCCGGCATGCCGCCTTCGATTTCGTTGCGGAAGGCCGTCTTCGTGGTGATGGCGATGTCGTTGGTCGCCTGGATGGAATTGTTGTTGACGAAAGTGTCTGCATTGACCTCCATGTCGCCATCCGACCAGAGCCAGCCCGTCTTCTTGTTGGTGAATGTGCCCATGCTGCTGCGTGCCGTCACCTTCGTGCCCGCGTAGAGCCAGCCCTCGTTGGTGATGTCTCCCGTGGTGGCCGTGACATCGAGGTTCCCGAGGGGCGCCGACATGGCGGCAGCCGGCCCGTTGCTGATCGACTTGTCCGCCGTGACCGTCAGGTTGCCGCCGGTGAGCAGGAGCCCCTCATTGGTGATGCTGCCACCGCCTCCGGCTTTCGTGGAGACACTGAGGTCGGCCTTGGACGATAGCTGCGTGCTGGCGTCCTGGAAGGTGATATCCGCGCTGTCGCCGGTGGTGGATACGGTCAGATTGCGCTCTGCGCTGATCTTGGCTCGGACGACCACCTGCCCGGCCGAAGTGAGACTGAAGTCGTCCGCCGATGCGGCTGCTTCGCCGAACATGCGCACGCCGACACCGGCTTCGGTGGCGATGAGGCGAATGCGCCCGGCATACATGCCGCCCAGCGCGGTCGAATCGATGGCGTAAGCGGGCGCCGGGCCGCTGCCAGCGAGAGCCCCGGTCACGTTGCCCGTGTCGTAGTCCCACTGGTTGGCGCCGGCGACCAGTCGCAGCGAACCCGTGGACGAGGCGCCAAGACGCCCGTCGATCTTGATCGAGCGTGCGACGAGATCGAGAACCTGCTGGCCGGTGGCATTGAGGCCGGCGCCCTGGATCAGGATGTCGCCTCGATCGACGGCGAAGCCGGTGAGCGCGCCGCTGCCGTTGATTTGAGGCGTGCCGGTAGTCAGCGTCGCGCGGTCGGTGTTGATGAAGCCGCAGCCGGAACAGGTGATGCCGTAGGGATTGGCGACGACGACGTCGGCCCTGCCGCCGACGACTTCGGTGAATCCGGCCAGGGTGCTGCGATTGGTCGAGACGACCTCATTCAGGATGACGCGGGCCTCCTCCTTGAGGTTCGGGTTGGCCAGCACGCTGCCGGCGAGTTGCGATGCCCGCTGGATCTGGGTGGCGTTGCCGTTGTTGAGCACGAGGCCCTTGCTCTCCACGTCGTAGCGCGTGTATTGGTTGTGCGAAAGACCGGCGGCATTGGCGGTGTTGATGTTGACCACCGGCACGCCGTTCGCGGAGATGTACGCGGTCGTCTTGCCTCCGGTGGGTACGACGGTGGTGGGCGTGCCATCGGCCAACACGTTTGTCGACAGCAATGCCATCGGCAGTGCCAGGCGCAGGGCCTTGCTGCTGCGCTTGCCGCGCGCGCGGGCGATCTCGGAGACGGCGACCCAGGTTTCGAGGAGTTCGCTCCAGATGACGCGATAGATGTGGTTGGCACTCATGATCTTTCGTCTCCTACAGCGATAGCGACACGCGGAACCAGGTCTGCGTGCCTTCCAGGTTCATCCACGAGGGGCCTGAAAGCGGGCGGGTGCAGAACCATTCCCAGCTCGCGCCCTTCCAGGCGATGGAAACGCCGATGGCACCGCCGGCGAGGCTGCCCGAAGGTACGCCGGGCGCCCGGTTGGTAACCCTGCCCTGGTCGTAGGCGACGAAGGCGCGACCGCCCAGGGTGGTGTCACCGACTTGAACGGGAAAGCGCGTCGACAGTTCGTTGCGCCAGTAGAAGCCATGGTCGCCGGACAGTGTGTTCCTGACGAAGCCGCGCACGGTGTAGAGGCCGCCGATCAGCATTTGTTCCGAGCCGTAGAGGACATTCTCTGCATACTGGGTCGTCAGCTGGCTGGAGAACGCGGCATCGCGGTCGGCGAGCCTGAACGGCAGGGTGTAGTTCGCTCCCAGCCGGTACTTGCGGAATTGCGCCCTTGGCGCGGTGTCGGGCAGGCCGTCGAGATCCTTCAATGCGCCCATGGCGTCGAGACCCTCGGAAAGCCCGGCGTTGAGCTGGAAGGCGCCGCCGCCCAGGGCGGTCGCCAGGGAGCCGTCGATGTCGAGTACGGTGAGGTTGCGGCTGCTGACCTGCATGAAGTTGCCGGCCAGGTAGTTTCTCGACTGCTTGGTGGTCAGCGTCGCGCCGAGCGTCGCCTTGTTCGCCTGATCGCGATACATCACGCGATCGACTGTGATGTAGGAGGTGGTAGTGTTGCCCGAGGAGACCAGTTCCAACCCGCTTGGCAAGACAACCGGGGTCGCGTACTGCGAGCGGCTCCTGCCGAAGGTGGCGGTGGTGTAGCCGAAGGGAATGTTGTAGAGCAGGCTGTCGCTGCCGGAAAACTTGCGGTGCTTGTCGCCCGGCGTGGTTTCGCGGTGCGTGGCGGTGATGAAATCGTCGAAGCCGAACGGATTGTCGACACTGAGGGTTCCGCCTGTCTGGTACTTCCCGGTGTTCAAATCGCCCTGGTTGTCGTAGCCGATGTTGAAGTGCAGCGGGGAGCGCGGTTCGTTGCGAACGACGATGCTGCTGTCGCCCGGTTGATCGCCGGGCTGAATGTCCAACTGGGCGTTGTTGGAGGCCAACCGGTTGATCTGGTCGATACCCTGTTCGAGGTCGCGCAGGTTGAGTACCCGGCCTTCGACGCCCGGGAACGCATTGCCCTTGGAAACGGAGCCCTTGTTCCCGTCCTCGATGCGGATCGAACTCACCTTGCCTTCGATGACGGTGATCTCAAGCCGTCCGGAGCCCAGATTCTGCGCCGGCAGGTAGGCGCGGGCCGCGACGTAGCCGCGCAGGATGTAGGCCTTGGTGATCTCGCCGAGGATCTCCTCGATTTCCGGCACGCCGAGACAGCGGTTGAGGTAGCGGGCGTTGAGCTCGGTGCGGACGGATTCCGGGAGATTGGGTGCGCCGGTGATCACGAGTTCGCGGATCGGGTGGCAACCCTGCCCCGCCGCGGACGCATCCGTCTTGGGTACGAGGGTTCTGGTGTCCACTCCCTGAGGCGATCGCTCAGGAGGCAATGCCCTCTCGATATCCTGTTGCAGGCGCTGCTGTTCGAGGCGCTGCAATGTCTCCGCTTGCCGCCTTGCGGCCTCGATGTCGGCTGCCGTTTGTGCCAGCGCGGCTCCGCCGGTCAGGGCCAGGCAAGCGACCACCAGTGCCTTCCGCATCGCATTGCTTACGGCGGAAAGGCGCGTGACGCCGGGGCGACACGATTGGCAATGGCAGTCGGGCCGGCCCGTGGCGGACGGCTTACTCGAGGGCGTTCGTACGCATTGTTCCCGGCTCATTGCTACGTCTCCCGTGCGTCAATCCAAGGAATTCCGGGGACCGGCGAAAACGCCTCGGACGCCGGTTTCCCGATAACCGCCGCCGCAATCGACTCGCCGCCCCATGGCCGGGTGCGGAACCGATGGGGAACTCGTCCCGGACAGTCGATAGGCAAATGTCGTTGGTAGCGTTCTGGCCGTCCCGCTGTTGCGCTGGCGTTCCCGGCGCTGCCAGTCCAAGCCGGGCTGGGCCAGGCAGGTCCAATGGACTTATCCTGTCGGCGTGGCCGCGGGGGTCTTGCAGGCGGCGGTCCGGTGATGCGCGAAGCATGATCGGTACGGCGGTGCTATGCCTTCAGTCCAATGGTTGCGACATGGCAAGTATGGGTCATGGATCACGCGATGTCTGTCCGGAAATTCCCTTACATGCGCCCCTGAATTCTTGACGGGCGCGGTGGAATGCCCGTCGGCGCCGGCAGCTACAGCGCGCGGAGCCGACTATTCGGCAAGGTTGCCGAGGGTTCTTCGAATCGCATGGCGCCGAAGCGCCTTCATGCCGTCCAGTTCAAGCTTCGCGGCGAGCCGCACGCAGTAAGTTTCCACGGTGCGGACGCTGATCGACAAGACGGTGGCGATGTCGGCATTCGATTCGCCTTGGCCGAGCCGCGCGAGTATTTCCCTTTCGCGTTCACTCAGCGCATGCTTGATCTCGGCTGCGGGAACGGACAGCGTGCGGTTCGCCAGGCTCTGGGCTGCCCGCTCGCTGACGTGGTGGCGTCCGGCCAGCAGGTCGGAAACCGCGCGAAACAGGACGTCCTCGCTCTCGCGCTTGCTGACATAGCCGCTGGCGCCGGCGGCAAAGGCGCGTTCGATCGTCGCGGGGTCCTCGTGCATGGAATAGACCAGCACGGCGGCTCCGGCGGCGCGGATTTCGCCGATCAGGTCAAGTCCGCTCTCATCGCCCAGGGAGAGATCCAGGACCGCCACGTCGGCCCCGCAAGTACCGATCCGCTCCAGGACTTCGCGACTACACTCGGCGTCGCCGCAGACGACATGCGACGCTTGCGTAAACAGCAGCCTCAATCCTTGCCGCACCACGGGATGATCGTCGATGACGAAGATGTGGGCAGTCTTGGCGGAGAGGTCGTTCATGGGCGCTGTTCCTGTTTCGTCATCGCTTCGCACAGAGCGGTGCAGGACACCACGGTTCCGCCCTCGGGCGCATCGGCAATTTCAAGGTGACCGCCGAGGATTTGCGCACGGTGGGCCATGATGCGCATGCCGAGGCCGCCGCCGCTGCGCGCGGCCCGATCCCTGCCGATGCCGTCGTCGCGCACGCTCAACGACATGATCTTGCGGTCGCTGCAGTCGAAGGTGACGGTGATGCGATCGGCGCGGGCATGGCGGACCGAATTGGTGATCGCTTCCTGGGCGATGCGGTACAACTGGGTGACGGCAGGGTTTCGGCAGATATCACAGCCACGGTCTTCGAGCAACTCGATGGCGATGCCGCTGGTCGCGCTCAGCCGATGGGCCAGTTCCTCGAGGGATGGGCTGACGCCGTGGCCATCATGGTCTACCGGCCAGAGGCCGTGGGACAGTTCATAGGCATGATCGACCAGCCCCTCCAGCATCGACGCCAATTGGCCCCATTCCGGATCCTGTCTCACCGTGCCGGCAAGCTTGCGTCGGAGCACCGAGAAGTGCAGCCGCGCGCCTGTCAGTTGCTGGCAAAGCCCGTCGTGCAACTCGTAACTGATGTGCCTGCGCTCGTCCTCGCTGACGTTCACGATTTCGCGCGCCAGCCGGTTGCTTTCGTTCATCTCCTGTTCCAGGGAAAGATTCTTGTCCCCAAGCTCGGCCGAAAGCCGCTCGACCGCCGTGAACGCCATGGAAAAGCGCAGCGAGAGGGCAAAGGCCTGGCACAGGACGAAGACGAGCAGGCCGATATGCATCAGGAACGCCGACCGGATCACCTGCATGTCGTAGAGCATGTCGTTGATTCCCGCGCCGCCCAGAACGATGAAGCCGAGCAGGATGAACGAGGCACCTTCACGCTTCCTGCGCACGGCGACGAACAACCGGGCCAGGAAGTAGAGAATCATCACGGCCGCGAACGCGTAGTAGATCGGAATGGCGGAGGTGAACGCCAGCGTCGGCAGTACGACGCCCATCGCCGTGAACAGCGTCGCCAACGCCCACGTGGCCTGCCCGAGGCGCCGGGAGAATTCTTCGGGATACAGGGAACGGAAGAAGGCATAGCAGACCGGAACCGAAAGCACGAAGCACATCAGATCGACGCGGTTGAGCAGCGGAACGGGAATCCGCTGCGACAGCAGATTGACGACCCAATCGCTCGAATCGGAGGTCAAGAGATAACCCGTCCACAACAGGCAATAGACGCCGAAATACAGCGTCGCCATGTTGTTCCTGCGGAAGGCGTAGAAGACCAGGTGGTAGAGCCCCATCACCGCGATGGCGCCGATGCACAACGAAACCACCGCCCATTTCCTGAGCCGAGCCGACTCCAGCCAGTCCGGCGCGCCGAGTTCGATCGGCGAGAGGACACCGCCTTCCCGATAATGGAAATTCGATACCTGCAGCACCAGCTCCAGCGGTCGGCCGGGCGGAAGCCTGACCAGCCGGCTCGATTGCGCAGGCGTTTCCGCGGCGGCGTTCATGCCGATCACGCCGTTCTCCGAAACCAGTGTGCCGTTCGCCCACAGGCGGTAAGCGGACTCGATGGTGCCGAGATGCAGCGCCAGGTCGCCGGGCGTCGCCCCGGTCAGAATGCGCAAGCGGAAGGTTGCGAATCCGTCACCGTCGATGCTCGTGCCGTCGACCTTGAGCCCGTTCCATGCCCCCGGCAAGCGAAGGTGGGCAGACGCCGGGGGCGGCTGCGGCCCACGGAAATCTTCCGGCGTGAGGAGCTGTTTCCAGTAGAACGCCCATTCGCCATCGAGATCGATGGAGGAGGCAGTCAGCACCTCGCCGCTGCCGGACAAGTCGACGAGTCCCTGGCGCGCCGTAGGTGCACGACCGTCGTGCCCGCTGCAGCCTGAGAGCGAGTAGGACAGGGCCACTATGACGAGCAGAGCGACCCATCGCGAAGATCGCCGGATCATGATGGCGTGGAGTGTAAGGCCGTTCTGCGAGGTGCGCCAGATCGGCCCGTGGAACGCTGGCGGGTGATCGGCTACGGGCGCTTCCTTGCCGTCGGCAGGTCCGTACAGCTGCCTGCCGCCACTTCACCCGCCAGGCCGATGGTTTCGCCCAGGGTGGGATGCGGGTGGATGCTCTTGCCGATGTCTTCGGCGTCGCAGCCCATTTCGATGGCGAGCGCGATCTCGCCGATCATGTCACCCGCACTTGGGCCGACGATGGCGCCGCCGACGATACGGTGAGTCTCGTCATCGAACACCAGCTTGGTGAATCCGTACTCGGCACCGTTCGCAATGGCGCGGCCCGAAGCGGCCCAGGGGAATTTCGCGATGGTGATCTTTCGTCCGTCGCGTTTCGCCTCGTCCTCGCCCAGGCCGACCCAGGCGATCTCCGGGTGCGTGTAGGCGACTCCAGGGATCACCTTCGCGTCGAAATGGCTCTTCTGGCCAGCGGCAGCCTCGGCCGCGACGTGGCCTTCATGCACCGCCTTATGGGCGAGCATCGGCTGGCCGACGACGTCGCCGATGGCGAAGATGTGGGGCACATTGGTGCGCATCTGCGAGTCCACCGGAATGAAGCCGCGTTCGTCGACCGAGACGCCGGCCTTGTCGGTGCCGATCTTGCGGCCGTTGGGGCTGCGGCCGGCAGCCTGCAGGATCATGTCGTAGCGCTGCGGCTCGGCGGGCGCCTGCTCGCCTTCAAAGCTGACCCAGAGGCCGTCATCCTTCGCCTCGACGGCAGTCGTTTTGGTCTTCAGCATGATGCGGTCGAAGCGGTGGGCATTCTGTCTCTCCCACACCTTGACCAGATCGCGGTCGGGGCCTTGCATCAGGGTGTCGAGCATCTCGACGACCTCGACGCGCGCGCCCAGCGTCGAATAGACCGTGGCCATCTCGAGACCGATGATGCCGCCGCCGATCACGAGCATCTTCTTTGGCGCGAAGCGCAACTCGAGCGCGCCGGTCGAGTCGACGATGCGCGGGTCGCGAGGAATGAACGGCAGGTGCACGGCCTGCGAACCTGCCGCGATGATGCATTGCTTGAAGCGGATGACCTGCTTCTCGCCGGTCTTCTCCTGGCCGTTGCCGGTGGTGACCTCGACCTCGACATGATTGGCGTCGATGAAATATCCGTAGCCGCGGGGCACGCGGATCTTGCGGCCCTTGGCCATGCCGGCAAGCCCCGTGGTGAGCTTGGCGACGACCTTCTCCTTGTGGGCGCGCAGCCGGTCGATGTCGATCCTGGGCGGCGCGAACTCGACTCCTGATTCAGCGGCGTGGGCGGCATCTTCGATGACCGCAGCGACATGGAGCAAGGCCTTGGAGGGTATGCAGCCGACGTTGAGGCAGACCCCGCCGAGCGTCGCATAGCGTTCGACCATCACCGTGTCCATGCCGAGATCGGCGGCGCGGAAGGCGGCTGAATAGCCGCCCGGCCCGCCACCGAGGACGAGCATGTCGCATTCAATGTTGGCCGCTGCCGCAAGAGCAGTGGCGATAGGCACTGAACTGCTTTCCTTTGCGTCCTTGGCGTCCTTTGCGGTGGAATCAGCGGCCTCAAGAACCAGCACCAACGAGCCTTCCGAGACCTTGTCGCCGACCTTGATCTTGACCTCGCTGACGACGCCTGCCGCCGGCGCCGGCACATCCATGGTCGCCTTGTCCGATTCGAGCGTGACGAGCGGGTCTTCGGCCTTGACTGTGTCTCCGGGCTTCACATGCACTTCGATGACCGGCACGTCCTTGAAGTCGCCGATATCGGGAACCTTGACGTCGGTACTCATGTGGCATCTCCGCGCAGACGCACGCTGTTGACGACGATGGGCAGCCCGGAGGCCGAGTCGAACTCGATGCCGGCAGCGACGCCGATCTCGGCGATCTTGGCCGCCGAGCGCGCGCCCTGGAATGCGGCGTGCATGGCGCCGAGCGCGAAGTTGCGGCCCGAGCCTATGCTCCAGAAGCGGTCGAACTCGAACACCTCGCGTAAGCTGTAGACGCCGTAGATACCCGTGTTGTTGGCGATCAGCGCCGTGATCTGCGACGACTCGTAGGGATCGTCCTCATCCTCCTTGGGATTCAGGTAGGCGTGTTCCTTGAGGATCGGATGCAACTGGCGGAAGGTTTCATACACCTCCATGCGCGAACCGAGCTTCACCTCGGGCAGGCGGGCGATCGCCGATTCCAGCACCAGATGGTGCGCCGAACTGCCGCAGATGCCGATCCAGGAACCGTCGATCAGCAGGATCTTGTCGTGCTCGCCCTTGTAATGGCGGCCGAGGCGGGTGTCGCCGAAGGTGGTGAGCGAATCGGAAGCGATGGCGACTTCGCCGTTCTTCTTGACGACGGTGATCGTGGTCATAGCAGAACCCTCCGGAAATCGGCCAGCAACTGGGCCAGGGTGGCATTGAAGCGGGTGGCCAGCGCACCGTCGATGACGCGGTGGTCGGCCGACAATGATAATGGCAATATCAGCCGCGGTACAAAGGCCTTGCCGTCCCACACCGGCTTCATCGCCGACCGGGAGACGCCGAGGATGGCGACTTCCGGCGCATTGACGATGGGTGAGAAGGCGGTGCCGCCGATGCCGCCGACCGAGGAGATGGTGAAGGTGGCACCCTGCATTTCGGTTGGCGCGAGCTTGCCTTCGCGCGCCTTCTTCGCCAATTCCGAAGTCTCGCGGGCGATGTCGAACACCCCCTTCCTGTCGGCATCCTTCAGGACCGGCACCATCAGGCCATTGGGCGTGTCGGCGGCAAAGCCGATGTGCCAGTAGTTCTTGAAAACCTGGTTCTCTCCATCGGTAGAGCTGTTGAGGTCGGGATACTTCTGCAAGGCAGCGACGGCTGCCTTGATCAGGAAGGCGAGCATGGTGAGCTTGGCGCCGGCCTTTTCGTTCTCCTTGTTGAGTTGCACGCGGAACGCTTCGAGCTCGGTGATGTCGGCGTCTTCGTGATACGTGACGGCGGGGATCATCACCCAGTTGCGGGCGAGGTTGGCACCGGAGATCTTCTTGATGCGCGACAGCGGCTTGACCTCGACGGGGCCGAACTTGGCGAAATCGACCTGCGGCCAGGGCAGGAGATTCAGCGCACCGCCCGCCGGTGAAGCACTGGCGGGGGCCGCACCGGCTGCAAGCGCGCTCTTCACATAGGATTGCACGTCCTCCTGCGTGATGCGGCCCTTGGGTCCGGTGCCCTTGATGCGGGCGAGGTCGACGCCGAGTTCGCGCGCGAAGCGGCGCACGGATGGGCTCGCATGCGACTTTGGGCCGCCGCTGCCGGCAAGGAATTCGGCGGGTGAGGGCATGTGCACGACGGGTGGTGCCGTGGTCGGCTCGGCCTCGGTGGGACGGAAGTCGGCAAGCGCAGCGTCGGCGACCGGCGCGGCCGCCGGCGCGAGCCGCGCCGGTTCGGCCGCCGCATTACTGCCGAGCACACCGAGAGAAGCCGGCGTCGGTTGCTGCTGGATTTCCTTTGCGTCCTTGGCGTCCTTTGCGGTGAAATCAGCGGCCTCCAGAATCATCACCAACGCGCCTTCGGCGACCTTGTCGCCAACCTTGAGCTTCATCTCCGCGACCACGCCGCCGGCGGGCGAGGGCACGTCCATCGTCGCCTTGTCGGACTCAAGGGTGATCAGCGAATCCTCGGCCTTGACCGTGTCGCCGGCTTTCACATGCACTTCGATCACCGGCACGTCCTTGAAGTCGCCGATATCGGGAACTCTCACTTCGATCATGGTGGCCATGATCACACTCCCACCGGATTGGGTTTGTCGGCGTCGAGGCCGTACTTCTTCAATGCCTCGGAAACCTTGGCGGTATCGATCTGGCCGTCATCGGCGAGCGAGCGCAGCGCGGCGACGGTGATCCAGTGCCGGTCGACCTCGAAGAAGTGGCGTAGCTGCTCGCGGGTGTCCGAGCGGCCGAAGCCGTCGGTGCCGAGCACCGTGTAGCGGCGCCCGTCCCGGCTGACGAACGGGCCGATCTGTTCGGCGAAGGCGCGCACGTAGTCCGTCGCCGCGATCACCGGGCCGCGCGTGTCGGCGAGACTCTTGGCGACATGGCACAGGCGCTGCGGTTCTTCGGGATGCAGCATGTGGTGGCGCGTGCAGTTGTGGCCGTCACGCGCGAGCTCGGTGAAGGAGGGGCAGGACCACAGGTCGGCTTCGACGCCCCAGTCGCTCTTCAGCAGCTCCGCGGCGGCGATGGCTTCGCGGAAGATGGTGCCCGAGCCGAGCAACTGCACGCGCGGCGCGTTGGACGCCGCGCCCTTGCGGAACAGGTACATGCCCTTGAGGATGTCGGCTTCGGCGTTGGCCGGCATCTCGGGATGCTCGTAGTTTTCGTTCATTACCGTCAGGTAATAGAACACGTCCTCCTGTTCGGCGACCATGCGGCGCAGGCCGTCCTGGACGATCACCGCGACTTCGTAGGCGAAGGTCGGGTCATAGGAAATGCAGTTGGGGATCGTCGCGGAGAAGATGTGACTGTGGCCGTCCTCGTGCTGCAAGCCTTCGCCGTTCAGCGTCGTCCGGCCGGCGGTGCCGCCGACCAGGAAGCCCCGCGAGCGGCAGTCGCCGGCGGCCCAGGCGAGATCGCCGGTGCGCTGCAGGCCGAACATCGAGTAGAAGATGTAGACGGGGATCATCTGCACGCCGTGCGTCGAATACGCCGTCGCGGCGGCGATCCAGTCGGCCATGGCGCCGGCCTCGTTGATGCCTTCCTGCAGGATCTGGCCGTCCTTCGATTCCTTGTAGAACATCAACTGGTCGGCGTCCTGCGGCACGTAGCCCTGGCCCTGCTGGTTCCAGATGCCGATCTGGCGGAAGAGGCCTTCCATGCCGAAGGTGCGCGATTCGTCGGGAACGATGGGCACGATGCGTTTGCCGATGGCCTTGTCGCGCAGCAGGATGCCGAGCACGCGCACGAAGGCCATGGTGGTCGAAATCTCGCGGCCCTCGCCGGAGGCCTTGAGCAGCGCGTCGAAGGCGGATAGGGGCGGCACCGGCAGAGGTTCCACCTTGCGCCGCCGCGACGGCAGGTAACCGCCGAGGCTCTGGCGATGCTCGCGCATGTACTTGAGTGCCGCAGAGTTGTCTTCGAATTTCAGGTAGGGCAGCTTCTCCAGTTCGGCGTCATCGATCGGCAGCTTGAAGCGGTCGCGGAATGCCTTGATGGAAACCGTGCCCATCTTCTTCTGCTGGTGCGTGATGTTCTGCGCCTCGCCCGATTCGCCCATGCCGTAACCCTTGATGGTCTTGGCCAGGATCACGGTCGGTTGGCCCTTATGGTTCACCGCCGCGTGGTAGGCGGCATAGACCTTGTGCGGGTCGTGGCCGCCGCGGTTCAGGCGCCAGACATCGTCGTCGGACCAACTGGCGACCATCGCCTTCAGTTCGGGTGTGTTGAAGAAGTGTTCGCGCACGTAGGCGCCATCTTTCGACTTGAAGGTCTGATAGTCGCCGTCGACGCACTCCATCATGCGTTTGCGCAAGAGGCCGTGCTTGTCCTGCGCCAGCAGCGGGTCCCAGTAGCCGCCCCAGATGACCTTGATGACGTTCCAGCCGGCGCCGCGGAATTCGGCTTCCAGTTCCTGGATGATCTTGCCGTTGCCGCGCACCGGGCCATCGAGGCGCTGCAAGTTGCAGTTGACGACGAAGATCAGGTTGTCGAGACGCTCACGCCCGGCCATGCCGATCGCGCCCATGGACTCGGGCTCGTCCATCTCGCCGTCGCCCATGAACGCCCAGACCTTGCGGTCGCCGGCTTCGATCATGCCGCGGTCATTCATGTACTTCATGAAGCGCGCCTGGTAGATCGCCTGCAAGGGACCGAGGCCCATCGAGACGGTGGGGAACTGCCAGAAGTCCGGCATCAGCCATGGGTGCGGATAGGAGGGCAGGCCGCGGCCGGAGACCTCCTGGCGGAATCCGTCGAGCTGCTCTTCAGTCAGCCGGCCGAGCAGAAAGGCGCGCGCATAGACGCCGGGCGCCGAGTGGCCCTGGACGAAGACGAGGTCGCCGCCATGCTTTTCAGTTGGGGCGTGCCAGAAATGGTTGAAGCCGACATCGAACAGCGTTGCCGCCGAGGCGAAGCTGGCGATGTGACCACCGAGGTTCGAATCGCCCTTGTTCGCACGCAGCACCATGGCCAGCGCGTTCCAGCGCACGTAGGCGCGGATGCGGTTCTCGAGCGCATAGTCGCCCGGTGCCAAGGGTTGCCGGTCGGCAGGGATCGTATTGACGTATTCGGTGTTGGCCGAGTAGGGCAGGTTGAGGCCGGCGCGATGGCCGAGTTCGATCAGCCGCTCGATGAGGTAATGCGCGCGCTCCGGACCTTGGGCTTCGATGACCGCTTCGAGGGCGTCGAGCCACTCGCGAGTCTCCTGTGCGTCGGGGTCGGGCAGCGGCAGTCCGATGGGGGTCGCGGACATGGCGTGTCTCCTACTTATAAGTTATGACTGGCCCGCGGTTGGCAGGCCGTTCTTGCACAGCTTAGACCTGCCGGATAGGCAGGGCGATCGTGCTGTTGCGCATTGTAAAACACGAGTTCGCAATGCGCAATACGGACGCCCGGCAGCGTCTACCGGTACACGTCGCGTCCGGGTATCGAAGTCCACTCGCAAGCCATGCCAGAAGGCTGCTGCTGCGGTCGTGCGGACGTTGGCAGCGAGAAGCAAGGGTTGTCCATAGGCGGCCGCCTGTGAGGAACCCCTGTTAGCCTCTCGGGCGGTCGATGGGGCACTGCGAAGGGTTTGCCTTTCTGTGTGCGAACCGCTTGTGCGCCAGCATGTCCTCGGCCGAGCAACGGCGCAAACCCCAACCCCGCGCCCACCGGCCAGCCGGCGCAAGCGCCGGCTGCGGGTCAGCATGCCGGGCAACCGCGTGCGGAGCGCGGCGAAAAGCGAGTTTCGAGCAAAGGACCGTAGCGCGCCGGGCTGGGCGTCGCCCTTTGTGCTTCCACTTCTTTTGCCGAATGGGCTGCGTCAGCTGATGTTGGCCATAAGATGCATCGAAACGATCTGTCCATCCGGCGAAAGCCGAAGCTCTAACAAGGTTTCGTCGTCCCACTGAATGTCCACTTGGTCGGGAGACTGCTGAGGCGTGCGTTGGTTCCGGTACGCAGCATAATGACCGTACCGCCGTTTCACGTCCGTAAGCCTGTCGCCGAGCCCCAGTCCGCGGCCGGTCCTGCAAACGTGTTTCGGGTCCTGCCCCTTGATCTCGATCGAATGCGGTGCGCTTTCCAGCCCTTTGGGATCCTTGTCACTGTAGGCTGCCATAACGATCTCGAGCCCGCCCAACTGCCACCGATACTCGACGACCCCTTCGTCCTTGAGTAAGCGGGTTTCGGTTGGTGCGCCGAACTTCTGCACTACGTTCTTCATTGGGGTCCTGTAGACGCTTGTGCTGCATAGTGTCTCGTCCGGTTTACCAATGGCGAGTTGTCGGTCCGGAAGCCGATCCGCCGTAGCCGAGATCGGGAACACCAATAGCGACAGCAGCAGAACAGCACCGCCAGATATCAATCGCCTAATGCCCATTGTTGCTTCTCACCGTGGTCGTATTTAGCGGATCAATTCGCATCGTTTGCGTGATGACGCGCATCGCGTCATCCGTGGTGCGGATGCACCCTTGCGTCACATGGTTCGGCCCCGTCCCGTGCGCCGCAGAGCGATCGGCCATACCAAGACGCCCGGAGTGAATCCCGATTCCCGCATGGATACGACCCTCCGCAGGAAAATCGTTCAGGCGGACGATTCCATGTGCGCCATACTCACCCGTCACAGAGTCGCGAGGAATACCTTGCCGGTCTGCTCCGCCGTGCCGATGCGAGAGGTTCCGATCCAACATGGGGTAGGTACCATCCGGAACGCGGCGTAACGTGGCGTGGGAATCGACGCGATTGTTTGCGGGCCACGTTCCTACAGTGTTGCCATGGCGGTCAACCAGAGTAATCGTCCGTCGCAATCCGTCGTATATCAAATCCGACATATATGTCTCCTTGTAAACTAGTAGTCAGTCATGCCGAAGTGGATGGATAGAGGCGATGAAGCTTGCGGCGCGCATCGCGGATCGTAAAGCGCCAATTGATCGGTTGGTGCTTGCCGTTGCGCTCGGCGACGTTGGCATTGATGCGTCGGCGCAAGGTTGCTTCATCGGGAACTCGGTCGGCGAGGCATGTACGCGACAGAACGGAGAACTCCATTTCGGCCATGTTGAGCCAACTGCCATGTTTCGGGGTGTAGTGGAATTCCAGCTTCCTGGCGATGGCACGGGCCTGCTCGGGCGGGAACGCCTCATAGAGCGAAGCCGTCTTGTGCGTATTGAGGTTGTCCAGCACGACACGGATGACCTCAACGTCCGGGTACATATCGACGACATGCTTCATGGTCTGGGCAAACTCGATCTTGGTGCGCCGCTCGGTAACCAGCACCTTGCGCAACCCAAGCTTCGGCTCGCTGATCATCATCAGGTCGCGCACGCCATTGCGCTTGTACTCGACGTCAAAGCGTTCCGCTCGGCCGGGGACTGCCGGGATGCGGCTGCGCACTTCGGCGATCAACTGCTTGGGGCTTTCGTCGAAACACACCATCGGCCGCTTCTCGTCGTAGGGTTCTTCGTACAGGTCCAGCACGTCTTCCATGGCCGCTACATACTCGGCGCTGACCTCGGGGATGCACCACATTTGCCTTTGCCATGGCTTGAGGTCGTTTTTTTCAGCGTCTGCCGCACCGCCTCATGGCTATACG
>JBGOZF010000009.1:0-81014 GCA_041480065.1 Rhodocyclaceae bacterium | reverse complement strand
GCGCGAAGACGCCGCGTATCGGCCGCCAGCACCCGCGAAGGCCGGCGGTACAAAGTGGACTTCGGGTCGATTCATCGAAAGCCTCATTGGATGTGACATACGGTCATATTCGGGCCGGTCTGGTGAAATATTCGGGCTAGGACTTAAGTCAGTTGACGCAGTCGGTGGACTGCGGGCGTGCCGAGGCGTATGGTAAATCCACGGCTCATAGATCCAGGGTAGCTTCGGAGTCTGGGATAACAATGAAAGCCCGCCGATGAAGCCCGTCAGCCTCCAATGGCGGGTTCTGATTCTGACGAGCGTCGTCGTCGCGGCGGGCTCGCTATTCGGTCTCGGCATGGTGGTGCGCGATCGGCTGCAATCGGGCGAGCGCGAGTACCGCGAAAGTGCCCGCAGCCTGTTCCTGGCGCTCCAGCCGATGCTGGGCAACACCCTGGTGGTCGGGGACCTGGCGACCGTCCAGCAGACCATCGATCCCATTGTCCAACTGCACGCGACGCGGCGGATTGCCGTGCTGCGGGCGGGGGATCGGCAGGTGCTGGTCGAGACCGCCAATGAGCCTGCCGCCGAACCGTCGCCGCCGGCGTGGTTCAGCCGTCTCAGCGGATCGCGCGAATATGCCCAGGAGTTTCCCATCAGCGTGGGCGGCGTCGACTATGGTGTTCTGCGCCTGGAGATGTCCGATCGGGCAATGATGCGGGAGCTCTGGGAGGCGACCTGTCGTTTCTTCGCGATCGGCGCGGTCTGGCTGGCCGCCGTCATCGCCGCGCTCGCGTACGTCCTGCGGCGGGGACTGCGGCCCCTGCGACGGGTGGCCGAGGGTGCCCATCGCCTGGCTGCCGGCGAGTGGTCCACGCGCATCGATCCCGTCGCGGTGCCTGAGATCGCCGAAGTGGTCCGCGCCTTCAATACCATGGGCGAGGAGGTCGAGTCGGCCATCGGCAAGCTGCGGCTGAGCGAGGAGGCCGTGCGCAAGCTCAACCAGGAACTGGAGCAGCGGGTGGTGGAGCGAACCAGCGAGCTGAAGCTTGCCAACCAGGAGCTGGAATCATTTTCGTATTCCGTCTCGCACGACCTGCGGGCGCCGCTGCGGGCCATCGACGGCTTCTCGCGCATCGTGCTCGAGGATTACTACGACAAGCTGGATGACGAGGGCCGTCACTGCCTCGACATGCTGCGCGACAACTCGGCGCGCATGCGGCAATTGATCGACGACATCCTGGCGTTTTCGCGCATGTCGCGGCAGGACATCTGCACCGAGTCCATGGACGTGGCGGCCTTGGCGACGACGGTCTTCGGCGAACTCAAGGCTTCGGTGCCCGAGCGCGATATCGAGTTGCAGTTGGGGCACCTGCCGGCGGCCAAGGGCGACCGCGTGATGCTGCGTCAGGTGCTGCGTAACCTGCTGGCAAACGCCATCAAGTTTTCCGCGGCACGGGCCAAGGCCGTGATCGAGGTCAGCGGCACCGTGCAGGCGGCGGAAAACGTCTATTGCGTGCGCGACAACGGCGTCGGTTTCGACATGCGCTATTCCGACAAGCTGTTCGGTGTGTTCCAGCGCCTGCACGCCCAGGAGGAATTCGAAGGTACCGGCATCGGCCTGGCGATCGTCAAGCGCATCGTTTTGCGCCACGGTGGCCGGGTGTGGGCCGAGAGCAAGCCGGGCGAGGGGGCTGCCTTCTATTTCACCCTGCCCGTTAACCGGGATGCGCGGCCCGAAGGCGGCTTGCCATGACCGGCGGCAGGGCCGCGATATCGCGCGTCGCTGTTGTCCGCAGTTGGGTCGGGGCGGTGCTGCTGGTCAACCTGTTCGTCGCCGGCCTGGCGGTGCTGCTCCTGAACCAGAGCCGACGACAGTTGGAGGACCAGGCTGCGGCCAACGTGGCGAACCTTTCGCTGGCGCTGCAAGGCGATATCGCCGGCACCCTGCAAAGCGTGAATCTCGCCCTCTTCGCGATGGCCGACGAGTACGCGCGGCAGCTTGCGGCAGGGGGCTTCGACGTGGCGGCCATGGACCGCTTCATCGCCCGGCAGCGGCCGCGCCTGCCGGAGGTGGATGCCCTGCGCATGGCCGATGCGGCCGCCAAGGTGGTCTGCGGCACCGACGTGATTCCCGGGTCGGCAGTCGATATTGCCGATCGCGCCTACTTCATCCGCCTGCGCGACGATGCCAAGGCCGGGCTGGTCTTCTCCGGACCCTTGCAGAGTCGGGTCAACCGGAAGTGGGTGGTGTTCTTCGCCCGCCGGCTCGACCGGCCGGACGGCAGGTTCGCCGGCGTGGTCTATGCGCCCGTCGCGCTGGATCAGTTCATCAGCCTCTTTGCCGGCATCGACGTCGGCCGCCGCGGTTCCATTTCCCTGCGCGACCGGGAGGGCAGGATCCTCGCCCGCTACCCGGTTCCCGCCGACGGCGGCGTCATCGGCCGGGCGCTGTCCGTACCGCAGTTTCTGGCGCTGGCGGAAGCGGACGGCGAGCTCGCGGCCTACGTTTCCGACCGCACCGTGGATGGCGTCGAGCGGCGGTTCTCGGTGCGCCGGATACCTGGGCAGCCCCTGTACATAGTCGTCGGCCGCTCCACCGTGGACGACCTGGCCACGTGGCGCGATCAGGCTGCGAAGGCCGGCCTGCTGCTGGTCCTGTTCCTGGTCGGCACGCTGGCATCGTCGTGGCTGATCTATCGGGGCTGGCAGCGGCAGGTGGCCGCGGCCGACGAGGTGGCGCGGGCGGAAGAACAGGTGCGCCGGCTCAACAGCGAACTCGAACAGCGGGTGGCCGAGCGTACGGCGGAACTGGAGGCGGCGAACAAGGAACTCGAGGAGTTTTCCTATTCGGTGTCGCACGACTTGCGCAGCCCGCTGCGGGCCATCGACGGTTTCGGCCGCATACTCGAGGAAGAGTACGGCCCGCGGCTCGACGACGAGGGGCGTCGCCTGGTCGGCATCGTTGCCGAAAATGCCCGGCGCATGGGGCTGCTGATCGACGGCATCCTCGCGTTCCTGCATCTGGGCCGGCAGCCGTTGCGGGTGTTGCCGGTGGATATGGATGCGCTTGCGCGCGACGTATTTGCCGAACTGGCGCCCGCCGATCGGCGCATCGGCTTCGAAGTCGGCAACCTGCCGCCGGCGCGCGGTGACGCGGGCATGCTCAGGCGGGTATTGGCGGAACTGCTGTCCAACGCCATCCGATTCTCCGCCCGCGACGACCAGGCGCTGATCCAGGTGGGCGGATCGGACGGCGAGGAGCAGAATAGCTATTACGTTCGCGATAACGGGATCGGCTTCGACATGCGCTACGCCGACAAGCTGTTCCGGGTCTTCGAGCGCCTGCATGGGGATGCGCAACTGGAGGGAACGGGTATCGGACTCGCCATGGTCAAGCGCATCGTTCATCGCCATGGCGGCCGTGTCTGGGCGGAAGGGAAGATCGGCGAGGGCGCGACGGTATACTTCACCTTGCCGACCAACAAAGGAGAGAAGAAATGAACGCTGATTCCAATATGGTCGAGGTGCTGTTGGTCGAGGATACGACGGCAGACGCAGAACTGGCCCTGCGAGCCCTGAAGAAGCGGGGGCTGGCCAACAATGTGATCTGGTTGAAGGACGGCGCCGAGGCCCTGGACTTCCTGTTCGGCACCGGTGCCTACCAGGGCCGCGACGTGGTCAACCACAAGCCGAAGGTGGTGCTGCTGGACCTGCGGCTGCCGAAGGTCTCCGGCATCGAGGTTCTGCGCCAGGTCAAGGCCGACGTGCGTACGCAGACCATTCCCGTCGTCGTCGTCACCAGTTCCCGGGAGGAGGTGGACCTGAAGGAGTGCTACCGCTTGGGCGTGAACAGCTACATCACCAAGCCCGTGGAGTTCGACGAGTTCGCCAAGGTGGTGGGGGATCTCGGGCTCTACTGGGTGCTGGTGAACAGGATTCCGGAGTTCTGAAGGGAGCGTTGATTTGACACTGCGCATCCTGATCCTGGAAGACAACGAGGCTGACGCCGAGCTGGAGATCCGGCACCTGCGCAAGGCCGGGCTGGAGTTCGTCTCGCAGCGGGTGGCGCACGAGACGGAGTTCGTCGACGCGCTCGCCGACTTCGCGCCCGACCTCATCCTGGCCGACTACAGCCTGCCCGGCTTCGACGGCCTGATGGCCCTCGGGATCGCCCGCGCGAAGGCGCCGGAAGTGCCGTTCGTTTTCGTCACCGGCGTCATGGGTGAGGAATTCGCCATCGACACCCTGCACCAGGGCGCCGCCGATTATGTTCTCAAGGGCCATCTGAGCAAGCTGCCGCTGGCAGTGAGCCGTACCCTGCAGGAGTCCGAGGACCGGCGCATGCGCCGGCAGGCGGAGCAGGGGCTGGCCGAAAGCGAAGAGCGCTTCCGCAAGATTGCCGAGTCCGCCCTCGACGGCCTCGTCATCCTCGATCGCAGCGGCAACGCCACCTTCATGAATGGTGCCGCCGAACGGATCTTCGGCTACTCGGCGGCAGAGGTGCTCGGCCGCAATTTCCACGAAATGCTGGCCACTGCCGAGAGCATCGAAGCGGCGCGCGCCGGCTGGCAGAAGTTCAGCGACACCGGCGAAGGCCCGGTGGTCGGGCGGACGTTCGAGACCGTCGCCCTGCGCAAGAACGGGGAAGTGTTCCCCGTCGAGTTGTCGGTTTCCTCGGTGATGATCCGTGGCAGCTGGCATGCGATAGGCATTATTCGTGACATCACCCAGCGCAAGGCGGGCGAGCGTGCGCTTCAGCGCAGCAATCGTTTTCTGCGCACGCTCAGCCGCTGCAACGAGATCCTGGTGCGGGCGAACGACGAGACCGAACTGTTGCGCGACATGTGCCAGGCAGTGGTCGAGGCGGGCGAGTTTCGCATGGCGTGGGTAGGCTTTACCGAAGACAACGAGAGCGGAGCGATCCATCCGGCGGCCTGCTTCGGCGTTGGCGGCGACGAGTACCTGGCCAGGATGCGTGTCGCCGCGACCGATGCCGACCGGGCCAAAGGGCCAATCGGGCGTGCCATCCGTCTGGGCGAGATACAGGTGGAGCAGGATCTCGATGCGGAATCCACCGCCATGCCCTGGGGCCCGCTGGCCCTGGAATTCGGCTATCGCTCCATCATCGTGGTGCCCCTCAAGTTCGAGGGGCGGGTGATCGGAGCCGTCGCCATCTACGCCGGTGAGACAGGCGCCTTCGCCGACGACGTCGCCGGGGTGGTATCGGAGTTGTCCAGCGACCTTGCCTACGGCATCGCCACGCTGCGGGCGCGAACCCAGCAGCGGGAGGACGCCCGCCGGCTGGAGAGGAGCCTGGAGGACACCATCCGCGCCATCGCCACCACCATCGAGGCCCGCGACCCCTACACGGCCGGCCACCAGAAGCGTGCCGCCCGTCTGGCCGCCGCCATCGCCCGCGAAATGGGACTGCCCGAGGCGCGGGTGGTCGGCGTCCAGCGCGGCGCCGAGATCCACGATATCGGCAAGATTTACGTGCCTTCGGAGATCCTCAACCGCCCGGGCCAACTGAGCCATGTGGAGTTCGACCTGGTGCGCGCGCATCCCCAGATCGGCTATGACATCATCAAGGACGTGGACTTTCCGTGGCCGGTGGCCGCGATGATCCTCCAGCATCACGAGCGCCTGGATGGCAGCGGCTACCCGAACCATCTCAAGGCCGGCGAGATCGTGCTCGATGCGTTGATCCTGGCCGTCGCCGACGTCGTGGATGCCATGACCTCGCACCGCCCCTACCGGGTCGCCCTGGGAATCGAAGCGGCGCTTGCCGAGATCGAGCAGAACCGGGGCCGCCTCTACGACACGGCGGTGGCGGATGCGTGCCTGCGCCTTTTCCGCGAGAACCGCTTTACCTTCGACTGACGGCCCCTACTTCGAGAGCTGCTTCATCGCGCGCGCCAGCCCCGCCAGGGTCAGCGGGTACATGCGCTCGTGTATCAGGTTGCGGATCAGTTGCGTCGACGGGCGATATTCCCAGACGCGCTCGGGCTCCGGGTTGAGCCAGGCAGCGGCCGGCCAGGTGTCGAGCATGCGCCGCAGCCAAATGGCGCCCGGCTCGGCGTTGCTGTACTCGACCGAGCCGCCCGGATGGGTGATCTCGTAGGGGCTCATCGCGGCGTCGCCGACGAAAATCAGCTTGTAGTCGGGGCCATACTTGTGCATGACGTCGGCGAGCGGCAGGCGCTCCGAACTGCGGCGGCGGTTGTCGCGCCAGACGCTGTCGTAGACGCAGTTGTGGAAGTAGAAATACTCGAGATGCTTGAGTTCGGCGCGGGCGGCGGAGAACAGTTCTTCGCAGACGCGGATGTGGTCGTCCATCGAGCCGCCGATGTCGAGGAAGAGCAGCACCTTGACCTTGTTGTGGCGCTCCGGCCGCATCTTGATGTCGAGCCAGCCGGCATTCTTCGCCGTGCCGGCGATGGTGCCGTCGAGGTCGAGTTCCTCGGCGGCGCCTTCGCGCGCGAAGCGGCGCAGGCGGCGCAAGGCGACCTTGACGTTGCGCGTGCCCAGTTCGACCGAGTCGTCGAGGTTGCGATATTCGCGCAGGCCCCAGACTTTCGCCGCCGTGCGGTTGCTCGCGCTCTCGCCGCCGATGCGTATGCCTTCGGGATGGTAACCGCTGTTGCCGAAGGGCGAGGTGCCGCCGGTACCGATCCACTTGCTGCCGCCCTGATGGCGGCCCTTCTGCTCGGCCAGCCGCTTCCTGAACTCCTCCATCAGCTTGTCCCAGCCGAGCTTTTCCAGCTTCGCCTTCTCATCGGGCGTGAGATGCTTCTTCGCCAGCGCCAGCAGCCATTCCTCGGGGATTTCCTTCTCCAGTCCCGCGATGGACTCGACGCCCTTGAAGTATTCGCCGAAGGCCTGGTCGTAGCGGTCGTAGTGGCTCTCGTCCTTGACCAGGCAGGCGCGCGACAGGTAGTAGAACTCGTCGATGCTGTGGCCGGCGATCCGCTCGCGCAGCGCTTCCAGCAACGTCAGGTACTCGCGCGTCGATACCGGCAGCTTCTTCGCCTTCAGGTGCAGGAAGAAGTCGATCAGCATCAGCGGTTATGGCGTGCCATCAGCACCAGGCGCTCAAACAGGTGCATGTCCTGCTCATTCTTGAGCAGGGCGCCGGCGAGCGGCGGCACGATAGTCTTGTGCTCTTTGGAGCGCAGCGCATCAGGCGGGATGTCCTCGCTGACCAACAGCTTCAGCCAGTCGATGAGTTCAGACGTCGAGGGCTTCTTCTTCAGGCCCGGTACCTCGCGCAGTTCGAAGAAGACTTCGAGCGCCTCGCGCAGCAGGTCGCGCTTGATGTGCGGGTAGTGCACGTCGACGATCTTCTGCATCGTCTCGCGGTCGGGGAACTTGATGTAGTGGAAGAAGCAGCGGCGCAGGAAGGCGTCGGGCAACTCCTTCTCGTTGTTCGAGGTGATGAAGATCAGCGGCCGATGCCGGGCGCGCACGGTTTCGTGCGTCTCGTAGCAGTGGAACTCCATGCGGTCGAGTTCGCGCAGGAGGTCGTTGGGAAACTCGATGTCGGCCTTGTCGATCTCGTCGATCAGGACCACGTGCGGCTGTTCGGCGGTGAAGGCCTGCCAGAGCACGCCGCGGACGATGTAGTTGGCGATGTCGTGCACGCGCGCATCCCCGAGCTGCGAGTCGCGCAGGCGGGAGACGGCGTCGTATTCGTAGAGCCCCTGCTGCGCCTTGGTGGTCGACTTGACGTGCCATTGCAGCAGCGGCAGCCCCAGCGCCGCCGCGACTTCCTCGGCCAGCATGGTCTTGCCGGTGCCGGGCTCGCCCTTGATCAGCAGCGGCCGCTGCAGGGCGATGGCGGCATTGACTGCCAGCATGAGATCGGGCGTGGCGACGTAGTTTTCAGTACCTGCGAAGCGCATGGGGGAATCCTGGCGAAAGTGATGCGCCGATTATCGCAGAAGCGATTTGCGGCATCCGATCGGCCGGATCGAGGACTTTGGAAGCTCAGATTGCCGCTGGCCTGGCGAGGAAGTGCGCCGTCAACTGCCGTCCATCTTGCTGACTTCGTTGGCCCAAACCAGTGCCGCCAGCAAATCCTCGTTGACGCCCGCGACATCGAGCCGACAGACGGCGGCACAGGCGGCGATTTCCTCCTGCACACCTTTCTCGCAAGCGACGACCAGGTTCAGGAATGGTCTCAAGGGGCCGCGTCCCGAGATCAGCGCATCGGTGACCGCCTGCGGCACGGAAACGCTGGCCAGCGTTTCCGCCATAGACCGGTCCAGCAGTTTGTCGAGCAGGGAGAAAAGCCCGGTCAGGAACAACTGATCCGGGTTGGCCTCGGCCGTGTGGGAGCGCTGCCCCATGCGCTCCATCAGGTTGGCGCGCACCAGCGCCTGCTCGGTCAGTATCCGCTCGACGTAGCCCGGCTTCTGCACGTCAAAAAGCAGAAGCGACAGCCAGCGGTAGAAGCGTTCCCGACCGAGCAGTTGCAGACACTGGTCGATCGTCGTGATTTCGTGCGACAGGCCGTTGAACGGAGAGTTGATATAGCGCAGCAGTTTGTAGGTGATTACCGCGTCCTGCCGGACGGTACTGGCCAATACCGCATTGTCGACGTTGCTGCGCAGTTGCGACAGCACGTGCGTGATCAGGGCGCGGTCCACGTTAGCCTTTGGCGGGTGCCAGTTCTCCCGATGATTGACGAAGGGGCCCTGGAAGTAGTCGAACCCGGCACGGAAACACAGGTGAAAATCATCCGGGCTTTCGATGTCCGCCGCGATAAGCGACAGGGGCGTCACTGTCTTCAGTTTGCGCAGGTGGCGCACCAGATCGGCGATTTCAAGCCCGTCGTAGGCCGGCGTCGAAATCAGGACGAAGCCGCACAGGGGAAGAATGGCCTCGGCCGACGTTTCCGACTGCAGGTGATAGCCGATGCGAAACCCCCGCTCCTTCAGGGCCGACAGACGATCTGGCAAGGACTCAAAGTCCAGGCCACAGGCATCCGGCGCATCGATCATGAGTACCGTGTTGGCGGCCGGCAAAGTCGACAAGCGCGGATTCTCGAGAGATTCCGGCGATATGCACATGAAAGAGAGGCGGTCGCCAATCAGGCTCCCGGCGCCGACCGAAGCCAGGTTGCGGATCAGCACGTCGTCGTAGGCCCGCCACAATACCGCGCCCCGCCCGGACAATCGTTTCTGCAAACGCTGATGCAACAGGAATTCATAACCGGCGATGCGATGGCCGCGATCCAGGATGGGCTCGCGACACACGAACGACCGGTCGGGGGGCGCTGCCGGTTCCTTGACGCGCGGCGGAGCGAGCTCGGTCGGGCGCTCCAGGGAAAGATCCGGATCCGCCGGCGTGGAGGTGCTGCCAAACAATGCACGCAGAAAACCGAACATGGTCGTGTGTCTGATGTCGGTTACCAAGCAGTTATTGGAAGCAAGGCGGCTATTTCAGCCTGCTGCCGCCCTCCGTTTGACGCCATCTGTCGAACGTCTCGAACCGGGCTGACGGCGTTCGTCAGCTCATGTCGTAAGAATAGGAAATTTCGCGGCCCTTCGCACAAGTATGTGCGCGCCTGGCAGCCGCAGTCAATCGCCGATTGCTTTGGGCATAATCCCGTCTGCCATGCGGCGTGAGTCAGGTTCGTCGATGCCGTGACAGACCGCTCTTGCTATAGTGGCACTGACGTTCTGTCGGGGAGCTCGCCATGCGCATCGAAGAAGAACTCAAGCTTGATTTCAACGACGTCCTCATTCGTCCGAAGCGTTCGACCCTCACGTCGCGATCCGAAGTCGATCTGTCGCGCGAATATGTCTTCTACCATTCCGGACTGCATTACCAGGGTATTCCCATCATTGCTGCCAACATGGATACCGTCGGCACGATGGAAATGGCCAAAGCGCTTGCTCGGCACGGAGTATCGGTGGCACTGCACAAGCACTACAAGGAACCTGAACTGGCGGCCTTCTTCAAGGCGCGCGCCAGACCCAAAGCAGGCGAAGCCGGCTCCGCGGTGTTCTATTCGATGGGCATCACCGAGGCCGACTACCGGAAGTTCCGCCGCGTCAAGGAGGCGGCGGGCGATCTGATCGAGTACGTCTGCGTCGATGTGGCGAATGGCTATACCAAGTCGTTCGTCGGTTTCCTGCAAAAGCTGCGCAAGAACTACCCGAAGATCACCATCATGGCCGGCAACGTGGTGACGGGAGAAATGACCGAGGAACTGATTCTCGATGGCGCCGACATCGTCAAGGTCGGCATCGGCCCCGGTTCGGTGTGCACCACGCGCAAGATGACCGGCGTCGGCTACCCGCAACTGTCGGCGATCATCGAGTGCGCCGATGCCGCCCACGGTCTGGGCGGCCTGATCTGCGCCGACGGTGGCTGCACATCGGCCGGGGATCTGGCCAAGGCCTTCGGCGGCGGCGCCGACTTCGTCATGCTGGGAGGAATGCTGGCGGGACACGACGAGTGCATGGGCGACGTGGTCGACAGCGACGGCGAGCGCAAGGCGCGCTTCTACGGCATGAGTTCGCGTACGGCGATGGACAAATACTCGGGTGGCGTTTCCGCCTACCGGGCGTCGGAAGGAAAGGAAGTGCTGCTCGATTGCCGCGGCCCGGTCGAGGGCACGCTGCGGGAGATCCTCGGCGGCGTGCGTTCCGCCTGCACCTACGTGGGTGCACGCCGGCTCAAGGAATTGTCCAAGCGCACCACCTTCATTCGCGTGGCGCGCCAGTTGAACGAGGTGTTCGGCCAGTCGTGACGGGCTGATCAGTCAAGCACGCGGGCGACGAATTCGGCGACGGCGGCGATGACCTGCTGCGGCTGGTCCTTGTGCGGCGAATGCCGGCAGTCGGCGAGCCTGACCAGTTCGACGTCGCGGCACTGGCGGCCGATGCGCTCGATCTGGTCCATGGTGGCGTACTCGTCGTCCTCGCCCTGGATGGCCAGCACCGGGCAGGCGATCGGCGCCAGGAATTCCTCGATGTTCCAGGCGCGGAATTCCGGATCGAGCCAGATGTCGTTCCAGCCCCAGAACGCCGAGTCGGGGTCCTGGTGGTACTTGGCGAGGCGCTGCTTGAGGTCGGTATCCAGATAGACCTGGCGTGTTCGTTTGATGCCGTCGATGGCGATGTCCTCGACCATGACGTGGGGCGCCATGACGACGGCCGCGGTCACCGGCCGTTGCGCGGCCCCGGCGTGGATCAGCGCGATCGAGCCGCCGTCGCTGTGGCCGAACAGGATCGGTTGCTCGACGTTCAACAGATTCAGAAACTGCGGCAGACAGGTAAGCGCCTCGTGATGCATGTAGCCGGGCGTGCGCTTTTCGGTCAGCGGGTCCGAGCGGCCGTAGCCGTAGCGCGAAAAGACGATGGCCTCGCAGCCGCAGGCGTCCGCCAACTGCTGCGGGAAGTCGCGCCACATCGACAGCGAACCCAGTCCCTCGTGCAGAAACACCATGGCCGGCGCGCCTTCGCGCGGATGGCTGGAAGGCAGGCGAAGGTACTCGATGCGCCTGCCGTCGACGGTGCAGAACTTCATCAGCGTTGCGTGAACGGCTAGCCGGAAAAGGCGGCAATGCCCGTGATGCCGCGGCCGATGATGAGCGCGTGAATGTCGTGGGTGCCTTCGTAGGTGTTCACGACTTCAAGGTTGAGCATATGCCGTATGACGCCGAACTCGTCCGAGATGCCGTTGGCGCCCAGCATGTCGCGGGCGCTACGCGCGATGTCGAGCGCCTTGCCGGCGGAATTGCGCTTCATGATCGAAGTCGCTTCGGCGGGGGCGTTGTCGTCGTCCTTCATGCGGCCCAGGCGCAGGCAGCCTTGCAGGCCCAGTGCCATCTCGGTCGCCATGTCGGCGAGCTTCTTCTGGATCAACTGATTGGCGGCGAGCGGGCGGCCGAACTGCCGGCGGTCGAGCACGTATTGCCTGGCGGTCTCATAACAGAAGCGGGCGGCGCCGAGCGCGCCCCAGGCGATGCCGAAGCGGGCCGAGTCGAGGCAGGTGAATGGCCCCTTGAGGCCGCGGGCACCGGGGAGCAGGGCGTCGTCGGCAACGAAGACATCGTCCATGACGATCTCGCCGGTGATCGAGGCGCGCAGGCCGAACTTGCCCTTGATGGCCGGCGCGGCCAGACCCTTTGCGCCCTTCTCGAGCAGGAAACCGCGGATGGTGCCGTCGTCGGTCTTGGCCCAGACGAGGAAGACGTCGGCGATCGGCGCGTTGGTGATCCAGGTCTTGACGCCGGAGAGCAGGTAGCCGTCCGGCGTCTTGCGGGCGTGCGTCTGCAGGGCGCCGGGGTCGGAGCCGTGGTCCGGCTCGGTGAGGCCGAAGCAGCCGACCCATTCCCCCGACCCGAGCCTGGGCAGGTACTTGCGCTTCTGTTCCTCGGTGCCGAAGCGATGAATCGGTAGCATCACGAGCGAGGACTGCACGCTCAGCATCGAGCGGTAGCCGGAATCGACCCATTCGACCTCATGCGCGATGAGGCCATAGCAGACGTGATTCAGACCGGCGCCGCCGTATTGCTGCGGCAGGGTGGCGCCGAGCAGGCCGAGCGCGCCCATTTCCTCGAACACCGCGCGGTCGGTCCGCTCCTCGCGGAAGGCTTGGCGTATGCGCGGCAGCAGGCGTTCGCGCGCGTAGGCGCGGGCGCTGTTGCGCACGATGCGCTCTTCGTCGCTCAGTTGGGCGTCGAGAAAGAGCGGGTCCTGCCAGTCGAATGCCGCCTTGTTCGCCATGTGGGCCTCGTGATGCCGTCGTCGTCGGATTATGCCGCCGATTCCGCGGCTGCCGGGTCCTGGCCGTAGTAGCGGCGCAACTGCTCGTACACCGCCGGGTATTCGTCGCGCAGCACTTCCGGCGTTTCGAAGAAGGCTTCCGACATGACGGCAAAGAACTCGGCCGGATGCTCGGAGCCGTAGGGATCGAGCAGCGTCTCTTCGCCGCGCCGGTCGGCTTCGTCGACACGTCGGCAGAAGTCCTCGTAGGCGGGCTCGAAGGCGGCGATCCAGTCCTGGCGCGACATTTCGGCCGGCAGGCGCGGGACGCCGTCGACGGAACCATTCTCCATGTCGAGCTTGTGCGCGAATTCGTGGATGATCATGTTGATGCCCAGTGCATCGTCGGGATCGTCGAACCACGACAGCAGCACCGGGCCACCTTCCCAGGCCTCGCCGAGCGCCTGGTCGTCGTACTCGTGCACCACGCCGTCGGCGTCCATGACGCTGCGCGGGATGATGAAGTCGCCGGGATAGACGACGATGCCGACCCAGCCACGGTAATGATCGAGGCCGAGATTGAGCACCAGCAGGCTGGCCTGGAGGGCGATGGAAAGCTGGATCGCGGGTGTCAGTTGCAGGCCCTGGGCACCGGTCCATTCCTTTTCGGCAAGCAGTTGTCGCGCCAACTCCCGCAGCCGCAGCCGGTCGTCGCCGGACAAGTGGCCGAGGCAGTAGAGGTCCGCCTCGGCGGCTGCCCAGTCATGGTCGCTGACCTGGATCTTCTCCAGCGCGCGTTTCTTCCACCACTTGCCGATCATGTCGCTTTACGTGTGTTGAGCCAGATGCCGAAGAAGATGAGAGCGATGCCGACGAAATGGTAGGCCTCGGGATGCTCGGCCAGGAAGACGATGGAAAGCAGGATGCCGAAGGCCGGCATCAGGTGGATGAAGAGGCCGGCGCGGGCGGGACCGACTTCGGCGACGCCGCGGTTCCAGAAGATGAAGCCGAGAAAGGCGGGAAAGATGCCGGTGTAGGCGACCGCCGCGGCAGTCGGCCAGGAGAGCGCCATGTGCCGCCCGGCAGCCAGTTCCCAGCCATAGGCCGGTAACAGCTCGATCAGGCCGAAGATCGCGATGGCGGCGAGGAAGGTCATCGGGTGCACGCCGGGCCGGTGCGGCAGCATGAGCGTGTAGATCGCCCAGGCGAAAACCGAGATGAGGATCCAGATATCGCCGACATTGAGATGCAGGCCGAGGAGAACGCCGGGGTCGCCGCGGGCGATGATGGTGAGCACGCCGACGAACGAAGCCGCGATGCCGAGCGCGTCGATCGGGCGCAAGCGCTTGCCGAGGAATGCCCAACCGAGGGCGACGATGGCGATCGGGATGAAGGAGTTGAGCAACAGGCCGTTGGTGGCCGTCGTGTATTGCAGACCGATGTAGGCCAGGGCGTTGTAGGTGGCGGTGCCGAGAAAACCGAACAGAGCCAGCCAGCGCCATGAGGCGGCGAGTTGCGGCCAGTCGCGGCGCAGGTGAGGCCCGGCCATCGGCAGGATCAACAGCAGGGCAAGCGCCCAGCGCCAGAACGAGAGCGCGAGCGGCGGCACGTCGCCGCGGATGCCGCGGCCGACGATCCAGTTGCCGGCCCAGAACAGGTTGGCCAGGATCAGCAGCAGGTAGGGCGAAGGGCGCAGGCGCATGGCGAGCCGTCAACGAAAAACGGGGGCCGCGGCCCCCGTTTCGGGACAGGGAGAACGCTTATTCGACCTTGGCCTTGGTACGCAGATCGAGGACATGTTTCTCGATCATCTGCTGTTGCAGGCGCTGGGTCAGTTGCGCCTTGACTTCTTCGAGCGGCGGCGCCTTCAGGTCGCGGGTGTCGTCGAGCATGATGACGTGCCAGCCGAAGTCGGTCTTTACCGGGGCCTCGGTGTATTGGCCTTTTTCCAGCTTGACCATGGCGTCGGAGAAAGGCTTCACGTAAGCCGCCTGGTTGGCCCAGCCAAGATCGCCGCCGCGATCCTTGGAACCCGGATCCTTGGACTGCTTGGCCAGATCCTCGAACTTGTCGCCCTTCTTGAGGCCGGCGATGATGGCCTTGGCTTCATCTTCCTTGTCGACCAGGATGTGGCGCGCCTTGTATTCCTTGTTGCCGAGCGTCTGACGGATGGACTCGTATTCCTTCTTCAGCATCTCGTCGGTGACCGGATGGGACTTGACGTAGTCGTTGAGATAACCGCCGATCAAGACGCCCTGACGGGCCATCATCATCTGGCCCATGATCTCGGGCTTCTTGTCCAGCCCTTTCTTTTCGGCCGCCTGGACCAGCACTTCCCGGCGGATCAGTTCTTCCTTGACGGCCTTGCGCAGGTCCTCGGTATCCTCCTTGCCCTGGGCGAACTGGCCGGCGAGCAGCGCATCGGCGCGCGCCTTGGGAATGGCCTTGCCATTGACCGTGGCGATGGACTCGGAAGTGTCGGCGCCATATGCAGCCTGGGCCAGGGAGGCGGAAAGCGTGATCAGGACGACGGCAAGAAGCTTGCGATTCATAGGGGATCCTTAACGTTATGTTGATCTCTCGGGCACCGACCGGGGGCGCCGGCGTCGATGCCTGCTGGCCCGGGCTCCTGCGGACGCCCAAAAAAGGAAATAATAATACACCATGCCAATTCAGCCCGGCGCCGGGATGTCATCCGCCTGTCACACTGTGAACTGATTGATCGAGCTCTTGAGCGCGCCAGCCAGGTCGTTGAGGCCCCGGGAGGCCGTGGCGCTGTCCTGACTGATGGCACTGTTCTCCTCCGTCATGCGCGCGATGCGTTCGACATTGCGGGCGATTTCGCTGCTCGCGGTCTGCTGCTCGCGTACGGCGGCGGATACCTCGTCCACACCGGCGCTGGTCTGATGCACTGTTTCGCGCGCTTCGTTGAATACGGCGACGACGGTGTTGACGAATTGCAGGCTGGTCTGCAGGGCCGCCAGGCCCGCATCGAGCGACTCGCCGACCTGGATCGATTGCGAATTCAGGCTCTGCGTCACGGCGGTGATTTCTCCGGCCGACGCGGCCGAGCGCTCGGCGAGCTTGCGCACTTCGTCGGCGACGACGGCGAAGCCGCGTCCCTGTTCGCCCGCCCGCGCCGCCTCGATGGCGGCATTGAGCGCCAGCAGGTTGGTCTGGTCGGCGATTTCGCGAATCTGGTTGGTCATGCCGGCAATGGCGCGCGTGTTCTCGACGAAGGTTCTTACCGACGACGCAATCGATTCGACGGAGGTCTGGACGGTGGTGATCTCCGTCTGCAGTTGGGCGATGCTCTGGCTGCCCTTGAGCGTGCCTTCGAGACTGGCACTGGAGAGTCGGCGCACTTCCTCGGCGGATTCGGCGATATGGGCGACGCTGACCGTCAGTTGTTCGATCGCGGCGGCAGTGGCCGAGGCGGAATCGGACTGGCTGACCGAACCATCGGCGAAGCGCCGGGCATCGGCAGAAAGCTGGTCGGCCGAGGCGGCAACATCGTCGGCCTTGGCATGGACCTCCATGACCAGTTTCTGCAAGGCTTCGATGACCGAGTTGACCTCCGATGCGATCTGGCTCAGTTCGTCGTTGCCGGTGGTCGGCAGGCGTTCCTTGAGCTGGCCCTGGCGCAGCGGCTCGAGCTTGGTGAGGATGCCTGCCAAACGGGTGCGCAAGGCATGCGAGAGCAAGAAGACGAAGGCTAGGATCAGCACGATGCCGACAACCGTTGCGGGGACGACGATCCAGAATACTGTCCGCTCGGTGGACTTGCCTGCCTCTCTTGCCTTGTCTGCATCCTTCACGCGGTCGCCGACGAACTTGTCGAGGGCTGTCTGAAAGGGCTTGAAGTCGGACTGGTAGACGGCTTCGAGCTTGCCACCCGCCGTCTTGGCGTCGGTCGCGGCGAGCGCCAGCAGTTCCCGGGAGTGCTGATCGTAGGCAGTCCAAGCATTCAGGATGCGCCGGAATTCGTCCTTGATTTCCTGACGCTTGATGACGGCCACGACCGCCTGCCCCTGTTCGGCGACCGTTTTTTCCGCAGCGGCGAAGATGTTCCTGGTTTCCGACGAGGCCGGATCGTGCAGGATGGTCGAAACGGCGCTGGCCTTGATTTCCAGCACCTGGCGGACGTAGGTCTCGCGGCGGCCGGAGGTTTCCTGAGCCTCCTGGATCGATTGCAGGCCCAGGACCACCGCCAGGAGCATGCCACCGAGGACGATGATGGTGACGACCGCAAGTACTAGCAACCGCTTCCGGATGGTCATGGCCAAACTCCCCTGTGATCGATGCCAATGGGGATTCTAGGCTGAAAACATCACTTTCGTGCTAGGCATCTTCCGGGCTACTGGCGGCGATGCTGAGGGCGTGGATCTTGCTGCTCATGAGGTCGCCGACGGCGTCATGGACGAGTCGGTGCCGGACCATGGTGCCCAGGCCGGAGAACTTCGGCGAGACGATGGTGAGGCGGTAATGGCCGCCGGCGCCGGCGCCGGCGTGGCCGGCGTGTTTGGCCGAGTCGTCGACGATATCGAGCCGAAGCGGCTCCAGCGCTGCGAGACGCCGGTGCAGTTCGTCTACGGTGCTCACGCGGGGAACACGCGCTTGAACGGCTTGACGGTGACGCGGGCGTAGACGCCGGCGGCGACATAGGGATCGGCGTCGGCCCAGGCGCGTGCGTCTTCGAGGGACGGAAATTCGGCGACGATCAGGCTGCCCGAGAAACCCGCGGGGCCCGGGTCCGGCGCATCGATGGCCGGGCAGGGGCCGGCCAGCACCAGCCGGCCTTCCGCTTGCAGGGCTGTCAGGCGTGCCAGGTGCTGCGGTCGGGCGGCGAGCCGCCGGGCAAGCGAGTCGGGCGCATCCTCGGCCATGACGACATAGAGCATCAAGAGTTCTCCCCTGGTTTCGACTCCGCCGGCACCTCCATGTACCGGGCCAGCCAGAATCCCTGCGCGACCATGAATACCAGCATCAGGCCGGTCAGCCCATACAGCTTGAAACTCACCCAGCCGTCGCAGGAAAGATAGTGGACGGCGACAAGATTGGCGAAACCCATGAAGACGAAGAAGATGATCCAGGCGATATTGAGGCGTCCCCACACCGGCTCCGGCAGCTCGATCTGCTGAGACATGAGGGTGCGCACCAGGTTCTTGTCGAGTACGCTGGCCGAGACGAGGAAGGTCGCCGCAAACATCCAGTAGAGGATCGATGGCTTCCACTGGATGAAAGTCGGATCCCGGAAGTAAAGCGTGGCACCGCCAAAGACAACGATGATCGAAAGGCTTACCCAGAGCATCGTATCGACCTTCTTCCGGCGCAGCAGCAGCCAGCCGACCTGGGCGATGGTGGCGGCAATGGCAACGGCGGTGGCCAGGAAGATCGGTTCCTGGGTCAGCGACAGCATGGTGCCGTCGCCTATCGGCGCACAACTGCCATTGGCATGGCCACCGCTTGCCAGCTTGTAGGTCAGGAAGAAAAGGATGACCGGGAAAAGGTCGAAGAGTAGCTTCATGTCATTGGCGATAGATGGGGGTCAATTGAGAGTACGCGACAGGGCGACGCGGTATTCGCGCACCAGGTCATCGAGTTCCGGCTGTGCCGCCAGCATGTTGAACAGGGTCAGCATGGTCTTGCGCCCGGCCTCGTCGTGCCACTGGCGATCGCGGCGGACGATTTCCAGCAACTGCTCGAAAGCGGACCGGTAGTCGCCGGCCAGGGCAAGGACATGGGCGAGCTGCAGGCGTGCCTCCAGATCGGCGGGATCGCCCTCGACACGGGCGCGCAGCGCCGCCGGGTCGCCACCGGCACCGCCGGCCGCCAGATTCAACCGCGCATCGAGCGCTTCGACACGGAAGCGGTCGAGCGCGCGGTCGCGCAGGGCGTCCAGCAACTGGCGCGCCTCGTCAAGCGCGCCTGCTTCAAGGCTCAACTCGACGTAGTCGAGGTAGGCGCTTTCGTTGCGCGGATCGAGATCGATGGCACGGGCAAGCAGCTTGCGGGCGGCTTCGATATCGCCGCGGCTGTAGGCCGCCAGCGCCTCGCGGCGCAATGGTTCGGCGGGTGAAGGTACCAGGCCATCGACGAATTGGCGCACCTGCGCTTCCGGCAAGGCGCCGGTGAACTCGTCGGCAAGCTCGCCATCGACGAAGGCCTTCACCGCCGGAATCCCGCGCACGCCGTAGCGCTGGGCAAGTTCCTGGTTCTCGT
The DNA here is from genome assembly GCA_041480065.1 of Rhodocyclaceae bacterium. Classification (GTDB taxonomy): domain Bacteria; phylum Pseudomonadota; class Gammaproteobacteria; order Burkholderiales; family Rhodocyclaceae; genus Fen-999. The sequence continues at coordinate 62,091 of JBGOZF010000009.1, read as the reverse complement.
CCGAGTTGACCTTGGCCAGGATGAATCGCCCGTCGTATTCGGCGGCGAGTTTCTCGAGGATGGGCTTGAGAACCCCGCACGGCTGGCACCACTCGGCCCAGAAGTCTACGACCACCGGAACATGTCGGGATGCGGCGATGACTTTGGCGTCGAAGTCGGCGACGGTGACGTCGTAGGCGTGAGCTGACATGGCTGTCTGTTACTGCGGTGCAGACGAGGATGATTCGGGCGGTGTTTCGCCGAACGTGCAATCGCCGACGCGTTTGCCGGAGAAGCTCACGGCGATGTCGATGTCACGACCCTTGGCGGAGATTCCCTGCATCTGCATCCTGCCACTATAGGTGTCCGGCGTCGGGCGGTCGATATCGCCGTCGCCGCCCAGGCGATCCTTGCCCGTGCATTCGAAGCGGAATGTCAGCATGGAACCGGACGTCTGTTGATCCGCCAGCCGGCAGCCCTTGCGCAAGGGAACGATTTCATCGGCGCTCACTCCTTGGCGCAGGCATTGCTGATGCGCTTGCGTGGTCAGCGTGGCGCCGGAAGTCCGGTCGCTCATTTGAACCGTCACCTGCCAAAGTTCGTCCTTGCCGCCTGCGAATGCAGGCAGGCACAAGGCCGTCAACGACAGGCAGAGCAGATGGAGGCGTTTCATCGGGGGAGGGGCGCTGAACGGAAGGACGAAGGTTGCCACGAAACGACCGGGGCATCAACCATCAAAGCCCTGCCCCGACTGTGCGTTTGGCGATGCGCCGCGCCGTCGTCGACGGCCGCGGTCCCCGCGCTATTTCACGCCGATGGCCTTTGCCACTTCGTTTCGGAACTGCTCTGCTTCACCCGGGGGCAGATTCGCCGCGAGCTCGTCGAGCACTTCGCGAATGCTGGCACAGTCGCTGAATGCGCCTTCGCAAACGGCTGCCGCGATGGGACCCAGAAAAGCGAAAGCGATCGATTCGACGGCACTTCGATATTTCTGGATCGCGGTGTTATCCCCGGCTTCGGCGCCGGCCGGGGCCTTGGTGGCTGCGGCGGGGGTGCCGGCGTCTCCGATGAGCCAGCGAACCGCATAATTGCTGAGTTGCGAATTCCGGCCCGGGCGTGGCGCGTCTGCACGGAAGGTGCAACTCGCTGTTTCCATGCCTTTCAATAGCTCAACGGCGAAGTCGCCGCGCCGGCCCTTGAAATTCACGGCCTCGATGACGCCGCCGTTGAGTGTGATGGCGGCGATGTTGTTGTCGCTGCCGGCGAGGTAGAAGTTACCGCTGGCACCGCTTTTGACGAGTTCCCTCAATCCATCGAGGCAGTCACCGATCGAGTGAAGCTCTCGGCTCATATGGCCTTCCTTGTTTCTTCGGCTGGCTTCGGCGGCAGACGGCGGCTACTCGCCTTTTCTCGCTTTGCTCAAGCGGGTGATCTGGGCGGTGGCGATGTTGATGCTTCGCCGCATCAGTTCGAAGGCTCGGGTCAGGGCGCCGATTTCGTCGTAGCGGTCAGAAACCAGGGGGTCGTTGCTGCGGCCCAGGCTGACGGCCTTGGCAGCCTCGGTGATGTGGAGGATGGGTTGGATGATGTCGTTCTGGACGACGCGGTTCAACACGATCAGGACGCCGGCGAACAGCACCGTGATGATACCGATGACGATTCCGGCACGCTTCATGACCGCGGAATTGAGGTCGGCGATCGGGACGCCGACCAGGGTGGCGCCGATGATCGAACCGGGCTTCCAGCCGAAACCGTTGGTCGTGCCGTATTGGGCGGTGATTTCCTTCGGCGCCGCCGTCGGATCGCCATGGCACATCAGGCAATCGTCGTGGACCTTGGTCGGCACTGCGGAAATCAGGTAGTCGCGGCCGCGGATCGATCCAGTCTGGATGATGCCCTTGTCGGTGGCGCTTTGGCGCAGGGTTTCGAGAACGTCCTTCTCCAGGCCTTCCGGCAAATTGTCCTTGTTCAGCGGGTTGTCGCTGATCATGCGCACCATGTAGATCGGCTGCAGGGCGCGAAAATTGGTGGCCAATTCCTTCGCCATCACGGTCGAGGACACGACCGGAGCGAAGAATTCGCCCTTGGCGAGAAAATACGGTCGGGTCTTGTCCTTGACGATGGCCCGGGCTGAACTGACCACGTCGACCAGCAGCTTCAGCTCCTTGTTGGCCTGCGAGAACAACTCGTCCTTGGTCAGGAAGTAGATCAACGGTACGACGGCCACCACGCTCGCCAGGTAGATGAGAAACAACGCGCGGTGAAAGGTGCCAGATACGGATTCGCTTTGAACAGATTCCTGATCCATGAGTTCTCCCTTTATCGTTGGTCTTATGGCTTTGGTAAGGCCAAGCGGATGGCATCATAGACCAATGCCATCAATTCGTGTCGAACGATTGCACAGCTTTGCTCGAGCCGATCGGGCGGTGGCCTTGGCCGGGAAGGCACGTCGCCTGCTGCGGCGCTGGCGTTGCACTCTCCAGCGGCAGCATCCTGGCTCCCTTGATATAGCCGAATGCGTAGACATAATCGCGCTTGCCGACGCCGCGGTGCTGGGCTGCGCTCGACGCGTGAGTCAGCGCGAAGCGTGCTGGCAATCGGCCATTCAAGCGAGGCCATTCCTCAGCCCCACGGGCCGGCGGGGCCGGGCGGGGAGGCCGTATAATTGCAATCTTGCACGCTTGCCCCAGCCCCTCGCCATGTCCCGAGTCCTCTCCCTGCGCGGCGCCGCCGCCTTCTCCGCCACCCGTCTCGCCCGCATTGCGGAGTCGGCCCGACAGGCTGATGCCGGCCTCAAGCGACTGTCGGCTGAGCACTGGTACTTCGTCGAGTTGACGGGCGAACCAGGTGCGCTCGAGCTTGACCGCCTCAAGGACCTGCTGGGCGTACCGGAAAGACTGCCGCCGCAACCCGAGGGTGTGTTGCTGCTGGTGACACCGCGGCTGGGCACGATTTCGCCCTGGTCGTCGAAGGCGACCGACATTGCGAAGAACTGCGGCTTCGCCAATGTCAAACGCATCGAGCGCGGCACGGCCTACCATGCAGTCGGTGCCGGGCGCGAGACCCTGGCGGCCAAACTGCATGACCGCATGACCGAGTCCGTCCTCGGCACCATCGAGGAGGCCGGCGCGCTGTTCCATCATGTTGCGCCGCAGCCGCTGACGACGGTGGATATCCTCGCCGGCGGTCGGGCCGCCCTCGTCGCTGCGAACGGAGAACTCGGACTGGCGCTGTCGGAAGACGAGATCGACTATCTGGTCGAGAACTTCGGCAAGATCGGCCGCAATCCGACCGACGTCGAACTGATGATGTTCGCGCAGGCCAACTCGGAGCATTGCCGTCACAAGATCTTCAACGCGACCTGGACGGTGGACGGCGCAGACCAGCCGCTGTCGCTGTTCGGCATGATCCGCGAGACGCACAAGGCGCATCCGGAGGGCACGGTCGTCGCCTATTCCGACAATGCCTCGGTGATCGAGGGCGCGAGCGTGAAGCGCTTCGCACCCGGCGCCGGCGGCGCCTACGGCTATGTCGAGGAAGCGACCCATATCCTGGCCAAGGTCGAGACCCACAACCACCCGACCGCGATCTCGCCCTTCCCCGGCGCCGCCACCGGCTCGGGCGGCGAGATCCGCGACGAAGGCGCCACCGGCCGCGGCTCCAAGCCCAAGGCCGGTCTGTGCGGCTTCTCGGTTTCCGACCTCAACATTCCCGGCTACCGCCAGCCTTGGGAATCCGCCTACGGCAAACCGGAGCGTATCGCCTCGGCGCTCGACATCATGATCGAGGGGCCGATCGGCGCCGCGGCGTTCAACAACGAGTTCGGCCGACCCAATCTCGCCGGCTATTTCCGCACGCTGGAGCAGCAATTCAACGGCGAGACGCGCGGCTACCACAAGCCGATCATGATCGCCGGCGGCGTCGGCAACATCTCCGCCCGCCATTCGCACAAGATCGAATTTCCGGCCGGCACGCTGCTCATCCAGCTCGGCGGCCCAGGCATGCTGATCGGCCTGGGCGGCGGCGCGGCGTCTTCGATGGCGACCGGCGCCAATACCGCCGACCTCGATTTCGCTTCGGTGCAGCGCGGCAACCCGGAGATGCAACGGCGGGCGCAAGAGGTGATCGACCGCTGCTGGCAAATGGGCGACAGCAATCCGATTCTTGCCATCCATGACGTCGGTGCCGGCGGCATTTCCAACGCCATGCCGGAGCTGGCCGATGGCGCCGGCCGCGGCGCCCGCTTCGATCTGCGCGCGGTGCCTTCCGAGGAGCCCGGCATGTCGCCGCGCGAGATCTGGTCCAACGAGGCGCAGGAGCGCTACGTGCTCGCCATCGCGCCCGATCGCCTCGACGAGTTCCGTGCCCTGTGCGAGCGTGAGCGCTGCCCGTTCGCGGTGCTGGGCGAGGCCACCGCGGAACGCCAACTCGTCGTCAAGGACGATCACTTCTGCAACAAGCCGGTCGACATGCCGATGGAGGTGCTGCTCGGCAAGCCGCCGCGCATGCACCTCGATGTAAAAAGGGGCCAGGTTCGGGTTTCCGAAGGAAAGGCCGAGCCTGGCCCCTTTTTAAGCGCGCCGGCGCTCGATCTTGCCGGTATCGAGATCAAGGAAGCGGCCCTGCGCGTGCTTCGTCTGCCGTCAGTGGCGGGCAAGAATTTCCTCGTCACGATCGGCGACCGCAGCGTCGGTGGCTTGACGGCGCGCGACCAGATGGTCGGCCCCTGGCAGGTGCCGGTGGCCGACGTGGCGGTGACCGCCATGGGTTTCGATGCTACGCTCGGCGAGTGTTTCGCCATGGGCGAGCGGACGCCGATTGCGTTGCTCGATGCGCCGGCTTCCGGCCGCATGGCGGTCGGCGAGGCGATCACGAACATTGCTGCCGCCGACATCGGCGACATTTTGAAGATCAAGCTGTCGGCGAACTGGATGGCGGCGGCGGGCCATGGCGCCGAGGACGCGGCGCTGTTCGATACCGTGCGAGCCGTCGGGCTGGACTTCTGCCCGGCGCTTGGGGTTTCTATCCCCGTCGGCAAAGACTCGCTGTCCATGCGCACGCGCTGGGAGGATGCCGGCCAGCAGAAACAGGTGATCGCGCCGCTGTCCTTGATCGTGACGGCCTTCGCGCCCTGCGCCGACATCCGCAACACGGTGACGCCGGAACTGCGGCGCGATGCCGAGGCGGGCGATACGGAATTGATCCTGATCGACCTCGGCGAAGGCCGCAACCGCCTCGGCGGCTCGGCGCTGGCGCAGGTCTACGGCGTTTCCGGCGACACACCGCCCGATGTCGACGCCGGGAAACTCAAGGCCTTCTTCGCGACGATCCAGCACCTCAAGCGCGCCGGCATGGTCCTCGCCTATCACGACCGTTCGGACGGCGGCCTGTTTGCCGCGGTCTGCGAAATGGCTTTCAGCGCCCACGTCGGCGTTTCGCTGAATCTCGACACGCTCTGCTACGACCCGCTGATGAACGATGTCGACGGCATCGAACGTTATCCGGAAATGCTCGACGGCCGCATGCGCGACCGCATGATCGCCGCGTTGTTCAACGAGGAACTGGGCGCCGTGATCCAGGTGCTGCGCGACGACCGGCCGACGGTGATGCACGCCCTGCGCGAAGCGGGTCTGGGCGCGTGCAGTCACATGGTCGGGACGCTGAATGGCAGCGACGAGATCCGCGTCTGGCGCAATGCCAAGCTCGCCTTCGGGGCCAAGCGCGCCGAGTTACAGCGGACCTGGAGCGAAGTCAGCTACCAGATCGCGCGTCTTCGCGACGACGCTACCAGCGCGCAGGAGGAGTTCGACGCGCTACTCGACGCCGACGATCCAGGGCTTTCGGCAACGCTGAGTTTCGATCTTGGCGCGCCGATGGTGAATACTGGCGCTCGGCCGAGAATTGCCGTGCTGAGAGAGCAGGGCGTCAACGGCCAGGTCGAGATGGCAGCGGCCTTCGATCGCGCTGGTTTCCAGAGTGTCGATGTGCACATGTCCGACCTGCAGGCGGGCCGAATCGATCTGGCGAACTTCAGTGGCATGGTCGCCTGCGGCGGCTTCTCGTACGGCGACGTGCTGGGTGCGGGGCAGGGCTGGGCGAAGTCCATCCTGTTCAACAAGCGCTTGCGCGACGAGTTCGCCGCCTTCTTCGAGCGTGCCGATACGTTCGCGCTCGGGGTCTGCAACGGCTGCCAGATGATGAGCAACCTGGCCGAGATCATTCCCGGTGCAGAAGACTGGCCGACTTTCCATCGCAATCGCAGCGAGCAGTTCGAGGCACGCTTCGTGATGGTCGAGATTGCGCAGTCGCCGTCGATCTTCCTGGCCGGCATGGCCGGTTCGCGCTTGCCGATCGTGGTCTCGCACGGCGAGGGGCGCGCTGTGTTTGCCGGCGATCCAGCCAAGGCGCTGGTGACGATACGCTATGTCGACAATCGCGGCAAGGTGGCGACGAGGTATCCCTTCAACCCGAACGGCTCGCCGGAGGGCATCACGGGCCTGACGACCGCCGATGGCCGCTTCACGATCATGATGCCGCATCCAGAGCGCATCTTCCGTAGCGTCCAGATGTCCTGGCATCCGCGCGAATGGGAAACGGATTCGCCCTGGATGACGATGTTCCGCAACGCACGCACCTGGGTGGGATAGCCGGATATGGTGTCGGTGACACATGCGCTTTCCGAAGTCGGCATCGATGACGAGGCACAGAAACGCCTCGACGCCGGCCTGACGGACGCAGGGCGTGCGGCGCTGGCGCGGGCGCTGGACCTTGCTGCCGAGTTGTATGTCGGCAAGAGGCTCGGCACCGGTGAGGATATTCTTCCGCACGCGGCGGGCATGGCGCTGCAACTGTCGGCGCTCAATCTCGATGCCGATGCGCGCATGGCGGCGCTGCTGTTCGCGGCGCACGATTTCCTGCCGGAGGCGCGCGAGAAGCTGACGGCGCAGTTCGGCGCGCCGGTCGCCGCGCTGGTTGACAACCTCCACCGGCTCAAGGGCTTGCGCCCGCTGACCGAGGCGGCGGCCCAGGGTGCCAGCGAGGCGAGGGCGCAGGCGGAGATCCTGCGCAAGATGCTGCTGGCCATGGCCGACGACATTCGCGTCGTCATGCTGCGCCTGGCGTCGCGCACGCAAACCCTGCGCTGGTTCACCGACCACGACACGCCGGAACGGCGCGACCTGGCGAAGGAGAGCCTGGAGATCTACGCGCCGCTGGCGAATCGGCTCGGCGTCTGGCAGATGAAGTGGGAGATCGAAGACCTTTCCTTCCGCTTCCTTGAGCCGGCGACCTACAAGCGCATCGCCAAGATGCTCGACGAGCGGCGCATCGAGCGCGAGTCGTTCATCGATGTGGCGGTGCTGCGGCTCAAGTCCGAAATGGAGAAGGCTGGCATCGCGGCCGAGGTCTATGGGCGGCCCAAGCACATCTACAGCATCTGGTCCAAGATGCGGGCCAAGGACCTCGACTTCGAGGAAGTCTACGACGTGCGCGCGCTGCGCATCGTCGTGCCCGAAGTGAAGGACTGCTATAGCGGGCTCGGGCTGGTGCACTCGCTCTGGCAGCCGATCCACGGCGAATTCGACGACTACATCTCGCATCCCAAGGGCAACTTCTATCGTTCGCTGCATACGGCGGTGATGGCCGAGGACGGCCGCTCGCTGGAAGTGCAGATCCGCACGCCGGAGATGCACCGCCATGCCGAGCTTGGCGTCGCGGCTCATTGGCGCTACAAGGAGTCGGGTACTTCGGCGCGGGCCGAGTCGGCCTACGACGAGAAGATTGCCTGGCTGCGGCAACTGCTGTCATGGCGCGACGAGGTGACCGACTCGGCGGCCTGGGTCGAGCAGTTCAAGCGGGCGTCGCTCGACGACACCATCTATGTGCTGACGCCGCAGGGCCGCGTCATCGACCTGCCCAAGGGCGCGACGCCGGTGGACTTCGCCTACCGGCTGCATACCGATATCGGCCACCATTGCCGCGGCGCGCGCGTGGATGGCCATCTGGTGCCTCTCAACACGTCGCTGGCCAACGGGCAGCGCGTCGAGATCGTCACCGCCAAGGCGGGCGGACCGTCGCGCGACTGGCTGACACCGGGTTACCTGACGTCCTCGCGCGCACGGCAGAAAGTGAAGACATGGTTCGCTGCGCAGCAGGAAGCGGAGATGCTTGCGCAAGGCCGCGCCTACGTCGCCAAGGAATTGCAACGCGACGGGCAGACCCAGGCCAATCTCGAAGACCTCGCGCATAAACTTGGCTTCAAGAATCCCGATGCGTTTTTCCTGGCCGCGGCGCGCGGTGAGGTCGGCCCGCGGGCGATTCTGGTCGCGCTGCGCGGCGCGCCGGAAGAAGTGGCGCCGGAACCAGAGATCCAGACCAAGCGGTCGAAGGCGGGCGAGTCCGGCGGCATTCTGGTGGTGGGCGTGGACAAACTGCTCACCCAGCTTGGTAGCTGCTGCAAGCCGGTGCCGCCCGACGCCATCGCCGGCTTCGTCACCCGCGGTCGCGGTGTTTCGGTGCACCGGCTCGATTGCACCAACTTCCGCAACATGGCGGCACGCAATCCCGAGCGCGTCATCGATGCCCAGTGGGGCGGCAAGCAGGATGGCGTCTACGCCAGCGATCTGCTGGTCGAGGCCAACGACCGCCAGGGGCTGCTGCGCGACATCTCCGACGTCCTGTCGAAGGAGAAGATCAACGTCACGGCGGTGAAAACGCTGTCCAAGAGCGGCATCGCGCGCATGGCGTTCACGGTCGAACTCGCCGATGCCGAGCAGTTGAAGCGCGTACTGGTTCTCGTCGGCGAAGTGGCCGGCGTCGCCAGTGCGCGCCGGGGCTAGTCTTCAGAGGCGAGTGCCGCCAGCAGCGCCTCTTGCGCGCAGGGAATCCCGCGGGACAAAGCGAGGCAGTTCAAGCGCTCGCTGCTTCTCGGACAATCAACGACCTGGTCGGTGCCTACCACACTCAAACTCGCATACTGAGGCATATCTACGTCACGCACTGGCCGAGAGGTCCGAAATGCGGCACGAACGGCTACCTGCAAAGTCCCCGGCGGCCGCCCGTTTGAGTCCTGGGTACTGGGTTGGGGCAGATACGATTCCGTCATTCATGCATCCGCATCCGCATCCTCTTCTCGATTGCGCGTTCGATCTCTTGCCGGGCTTCTTCCGGACAAAGCGCCTTTTCGGAAAAGTCCTCCTTCAGTTGAATGTAGACGTAGGAACCGCTAATCAGCCACGATGTTTCGTTCTTTTGGTATTCCAAGAACAGCGTTACCGGAGTACCGTCTTCTTTGTGTCCGTTCAACGTCAGACACCCGCGTCTTTGCGCGAATGTCTCGTAATGCGAGCTTTCCTTGTGAATGTAGTGACCGACGGTGATCTCGAATAGGTCGTTCTCCAAATCCCCGTCGAGATGTTCCGACATCGAGGGCACGAAGAACTCCCGCCGCCTTGCCACAACCTCCCCATCGGCGATGGCTTTCCTGTAGCGTTCGAACGACTTATGCAGGATATCTTGCTTTTGTTCTACCGACCCGCACCCGGCCAACATGACCGCTGCGAGTATCAAGATCGCCTTCATCGTTCAATACCCCATGATCTGTTCCATGGCCGTCGCGGCGCTCAGTCCGATCAGCGAGAGGTGCGAGCGTCTCATCGGCAGGCCATTCTCAGTTTGGTCATGCGAACGGCATCGGCGACCTTCTGCGCATAGTTTGCCGCACCGCCGGTCTTCGGGTTGCCGGTGTTGAAATGGGTATGAACCAGCGCTTGCCCGGATGCCGTTCGGTCAGTCGTGCGTTTGCGACTTCCTTTCAAACTCGGCCGTGATTTCCTCTTGCGCCTCTTGCGGGCATAGCGCTTTGTCGAAGAACCGGGAGAACTCGGCCTTATCCTGAAAGTAGAGCCTCAGACTGCTGATAAGCCAAACCCCACCGCTGCTCTTGTACTCAACGAACAGTGATGTCGGGTCGCCCCCGTCTTCGTATCCGTTGACGGTAAGACAGCCGCGTCCCTGCTTGACCTTCTCGTAATGCGAGTATTCCTTGGGAATGTGTCCGCCGAACATCACCGTCGTCTCCTTACTCGAGTTGACGTTGATCTCCTCCAGCATTGACGGTGCGAAGAACTCTGCTCGTCTTGTCACGACACTCCCATCCGTGATTGCTTGGCGATAGCGCCCAAATGAGTCATACAGGGCGTTCGGGTGTTGGTTCACGGATGCACACCCGGTGAGCGCAGCTACAGCGAGAATCAGGATCGTCCTCATCGCGTCAGTACCCCATAATTTTCTGCATCTCCGCGTCGGCGGCAGCGTCAGCCCCCTTCAACAGACGCGCGGCCTGGCACAATAATCCAGAACAGGCCGTATGAGGTCTTCGATACTGAACGCCCCGGCAACGCTTACCGAGGCTGCCTTGACGACATCTACGCTCGCGGTGTAGCGGACTCGTCCTTCACCTTCGTTTGAGAAACTCACATTAACTCTTTTCAAAGTCAGGCCGATCTTCTCGAGGGTCGGAGAACCGCTGAAGTTCACAACGCCCGCTTTCCCCGACAATGTCGCGTTGCCATCTTCGTCCATCGTGAGCTTGAAGGGTCCTTTCGCTAAGACGATTTTGGTTGTCATGCCCTTGTTCTCCGAGTACGCGACCTCGACGAGCTTGGCGATGGTGAGCTTAACTTGGGCGTTCGTGGGGTCCATGCAATTACTCCTCTTGGGTCGAGATCGGCTAGAAGGTCGTTGGTTGCGCTACCGCGATGGCAGGAGTATAGCAGTTGCCATTGGCATCTGGCTATCCGAAAGGCATTGCCTGCCGGGGATACATGTCACCCCATATCCTTCCCTACAGAGCCTCGTTCTGTGGCCCTTTGCAGGTCGTCCACCGGCATGCCGTGCCGAAGCCGGCGCCTGCGCTTAGTCGGCCGAAGACATGCCGGGGCGTAAGAGGTTCGCCACTTCAAAGGCAATAGCGTCGCAGCGTGCTATCGAACGGGTGAATGGTTGCCCGGAGCCTTGCCGCCCGGTTGCCCTGACCGCAGGGAATCCCCGCGGGACAAGGCGAGGTGGCACGCCCGCGGAGCGGGCTCGACGAAGAACATCGTTGCGGAGAGCCCCGTCATTGCTGCGCCTCGCGCACACGCCGGCTCCTCCCCGTGAGGGGAGGTTGGGAGGGGTGGGTCAGTCTTCGGACGCCAGTGCGGCGAGCAGGGCCTCCTGCGCGCAGGCGCGGACGCGTCGCGAGGGCCTGATCCGGAAGTCGCCGTCACTATCCATTTCCCAGGACTGGGCGTTGTCGTGCAGGAACAGGCGCAGGCCTTCCTTGATGACGCGGCGCTTGAGGCGCGCATCCAGCACCGGGAACACGACTTCGATGCGGCGGAAGAAGTTGCGCTCCATCCAGTCGGCGCTGCCGAGATAAACCTTGTCTTCGCCGCCGGCGTAGAAGTAGAAAATGCGATGATGCTCGAGAAAGCGGCCGATCACCGAGCACACGCGGATGTTCTCCGATAGCCCCTTGACGCCTGGCCGCAGGGCGCAGACGCCGCGCACGATCAGGTCGACCTCGACGCCGGCCTGGCTGGCCTCGTAGAGTGCTTCGATGATCTCCGGTTCGAGCAGCGAGTTCATCTTGGCGATGATGTGCGCCTTGCTGCCGGCTCTGGCCGCCGCCGTCTCGGCACGCACGGCAGTGATCATGTTGGCGTGGAGCGTGAAGGGGGCCTGCCAGAGATGTTTCAGTTCGCCGGCCTTGCCCAGGCCGGTGAGCTGCTTGAAGACTTCGTTGACGTCGGCGGCGATCTCCTCGTTGGAGGTCATCAGGCCGAAGTCGGTATAGAAGCGCGTGGTGCGCGGATGGTAGTTGCCGGTACCCAGATGCACGTAGCGGCGGTAGCCGCCTTCCTCGCGCCGCAGCACCATCAGCATCTTGGCGTGTGTCTTGTAACCGAACACGCCATAGACGACGTGGGCGCCGACTTCTTCGAGCCGCGCGGCGATGTTGAGATTCGCCTCCTCGTCGAAGCGGGCCATGAGCTCCACCACCACCGTCACTTCCTTGCCGGCGCGAGCGGCGCGCACCAGGTGTTCCAATAGCACCGAGTCGGTGCCGGTGCGATACACCGTCATCTTGATCGCGACCACCTGGGGATCGTCGGCCGCCTGTTCCAGCATCTGGATCACCGGCGCAAACGACTGGAACGGGTGATGCAGTAGCACGTCCTGGCTGCGCAGTATTTCGAAGATCTGCCGGCTCTTGATCAGCGCCTTGGGCAGGCCCGGCTGGAACGGCGCGTACTTGAGGTCGGGTCGGTCGACGCGGTCCGGAATGGACATCAGCCGCACGAGGTTCACGATGCCCGGCACGCGATAGAGGTCTTCCTGGCCGAGGTTGAACTGCTGGGCCAGGAAGTCGGCCATGGTCTCCGAACAGTTGTCGGCGATTTCCAGCCGCACCGCATCGCCGAAGTGACGCTGCGGAAGTTCGCCCTGAAGGGCGGTGCGCAGGTTCTTCACTTCTTCATCATCCACCCAGAGATCGGAGTTGCGGGTGACGCGGAACTGGTAGCAGCCGTGCACATTCATGCCGGCGAACAATTCGCCGACATGCCGGTGCAGGATCGACGACAGGAAGACGAAGCCGTGGTCGACGTCGGTGATCGCCTTCGGCAGATGGATCACGCGCGGCAATGCGCGCGGTGCCTGGACGATGGCGGCGCCGCCGGCGCGGCCGAAGGCGTCGCGGCCTTCCAGTTCGACGGCGAAATTGAGACTCTTGTTGAGCACGCGCGGAAACGGATGTGCCGGATCGAGACCGATGGGTGTCAGCACCGGCATGACTTCGCGGAAGAAGAAATCGCGGATCCAGGCGTCCTGTTCCGGCGTCCAGGTGGCGCGCTTGTAGAAGCGTATGCCCTCGGCGGCCAGTGCCGGCAGTATCACCTGGTTCAGCAGCCGGTATTGCTCGGCGATCAGCGCATGGGCTTCCTTGTTGACGCGCCGGAAGACCTCTTGCGGCGAAAGACCGTCGGCCTCGGTGACATGGCTGGCCAGCTTGATCTGCTCCTTGAGGCCGGCGACGCGGATCTCGAAGAATTCGTCGAGGTTCGAGGAGACGATGCACAGGAAGCGCAGCCGTTCCAGCAACGGCACCCGCTCATCGGCGGCCTGGGCGAGCACGCGTCGGTTGAAGGCGAGCAGGGACAGCTCGCGGTTGATGAAATGCTCCGGGGGGAAACGGTTAGGGGTCACGACACTGATCATGGAAGTCATTGGCTGGATCTGCGAAGCAAATAGTATGACACTTCCGTTGCAGCTCAGTGACAGGATCCGCGCCTCGGTATTTCACGGCTGCCTGCTAAAATAGGACGTCTTTCACAAGGGCGTGCCGCCGTGGCTCACGAGCTGATTGCTGCTGTCGATTTGGGTTCCAACAGCTTTCGTCTCCAGGTCGGGCGGGTGGTTGGTAACCAGATCTATCCCCTCGATTCGCTCAAGGAATCGGTGCGACTGGCGGCCGGCCTGACGACCGAGAAGACACTCGATGGTCCTTCGCAGGAGCGTGCCATCGAGGCTTTGGCCCGTTTCGGCGAACGCCTGCGTGGCTTCGAACCGGATTCCGTGCGGGCGGTGGCCACCAACACCATGCGGGTGGGGAAGAACGTGCCGCTGTTCCTGCCGCGCGCGGAAGCGGCGCTCGGGTTTCCGATCGAGGTCATCGCCGGTCGCGAGGAGGCCCGCCTGATCTACCTGGGTGTCGCTCACAGCCTGCCCAATCCGCGCAACCAGCAACTGGTGGTGGACATCGGTGGCGGCTCTACCGAGTTCATCATCGGCCGGCATTTCAGGCCGCTGCAACTGGACTCGCTCTACATGGGCTGCGTCGGTTTCAGCATGCGCTACTTCCCTGGCGGCCGCGTCGACAAGAAGGGCATGAAGGAAGCGGAACTGGCCGCGCGCAAGGAGTTGCAGACGATTGTCCATGTCTATCAGGCGACCGGCTGGGAAGAGGCGGTCGGTTCTTCGGGTACGGCCAAGGCGATCGTCGACCTGATCGAACTCAATGGCCTGTCCGATGGCGGCATCACCCTCGACGGGCTGGACGCCTTGCGGGCGATGATGGTTAGGGTCGGCGACGTGAACCGGATGACGTTGGCCGGTCTGCGCGCGGATCGCATCCCGGTGTTGCCCGGCGGTGTTGCCATCATGTCTGCGGTGTTCAAGGAGTTCGGCCTCGAGCGCATGGTCTTTTCCGAAGGAGCCCTGCGGCTGGGCGTGCTCTACGATCTGCTGGGCCGCTATCACCACGAGGACCTGCGCGAAGCGACCGTCGATCACTTCATGAACCGCTACCAGGTGGACCGGCGTCAGGCGGAGCGCGTCAGCCGCACGGCGCTGGCGCTGCTGCATGAGGTGTTGCCGGAAAGCGTCGGCGCCGAAAGTCAGGATGCCCAGAATCTGCTCTGGGCGGCGCGCCTGCACGAGATCGGCGTCTCCATGGCCCATTCCAGCTATCACAAGCACAGTGCCTATATCCTCGCCAACGCCGACATGCCGGGCTTCTCCCGCCGCGACCAGGCACGGCTGTCACGCATCGTGCTGGCCCACCGCGGCAAGCTGGAGCGGGTGCAGCCGGCGGTGTTCGACACCCGCGACTGGATGCTGATCTTTGCCCTGCGCATCGCCGCGCTGCTGCACCGGGCGCGCGACGACAGCGCCGAGCCGCCGGTGCGCGCGGTTCTGGCGCCTTGCGGTTTCGATCTTCACGTCGAATCCGGCTGGTTGAGCGCGTCACCCCTGACTGCGGCGGCGCTCGCCGAGGAAGCGCGCCAATGGGCTGGCCTGGGCCTGGAACTAAGGGTCAAGAGCCGGAGAGGCAAGGTGTGATCGACGGCGCCCGGCCAGCGGGTGCAAATCGCGACCTGTTCGTGGACATGGTTGCGCGCGAAGGTGGCGGCAACAAGGCGGTCCTGTCCGGCCGGTGGGTCCTGGCGACGATCGGCGGGCAGGCCCGCACGCTGTCCTCCAGGCTTTCCGCGCTGGCCGCGGCGCCGGGTACGGCGTGGGACTCGACGGCGGTCGAGGCTCTCGACAGCGCGGGTGCCATGCTGCTGTGGCGAGCCTGGGGGCGCCAGTTGCCGCCGCTGCTCGAGGCTCGACCGGAACACCTGCATGTCTTCGCGCGCATCGCCGCCGCCGACCGTCAGGAAAAGCCGCATGCGAAGCGGCGCCTGCCACTTCAGGGCGTGGCGGATGTCGGAGAAATCGGCATCGGCTTCGGCCGCCAGTTCGTCGATTTCGTCGTCATGACCGGCGAGATGGCGCTCGACTTCGTCCATCTGTTGCGGCATCCGGGCGATTTCCCGACGCGCGAGATTTCCGCCAACCTGTACAAGAGCGGCGTGCGGGCCATGCCGGTGACGGCGCTGGTCGGCTTCCTGATCGGCGTCGTGCTTTCCTACCTGTCGTCGCTGCAACTGCGCCAGCTCGGCGCCGACGTGTTCATCGTCGACCTGCTCGGCATGGGCATCATCCGCGAACTGGGGCCGGTGCTGGTCGCCGTGCTGGTAGCCGGCCGTTCCGGCTCGGCGATGACTGCGCAGCTCGGCGTCATGCGGGTGACGGAGGAGATGGACGCGCTGGAGACGATGGGCGTATCGCGCAGCCTGCGCCTTCTGTTTCCCAAGGTGGCGGCGCTGGCGATGGCGATGCCGCTGCTGGTGCTCTGGGCCACCGCTGCGGCCTTGATCGGCGGCATGGTCGCAGCGCAGATCGAGCTCGACGTCAGCTATGGTTTCTTTATCCGTGAGTTGCCCAAGGCGGTGCCCGTGGCCAACCTCGGCATCGGACTCGCCAAGGGATTGGTGTTCGGCATCTTCGTCGCGCTCGTGGCCTGCCATTTCGGCCTGCGCGTTCTGCCCAACACCGAGAGCCTGTCGGCCAACACCACGGCGTCGGTGGTCACGTCCATCACCGTGGTGATCCTCATCGACGCACTGTTCGCGAT
Organism: Rhodocyclaceae bacterium; assembly: GCA_041480065.1. Classification (GTDB taxonomy): domain Bacteria; phylum Pseudomonadota; class Gammaproteobacteria; order Burkholderiales; family Rhodocyclaceae; genus Fen-999. Next base: position 46,109 of record JBGOZF010000009.1, on the reverse strand, counting down.
CATCACGCGGGACATCGGGATACCGTGATGGACCCGGTCATCGGCATCCGCGGCTTGTCGACCCGCTTCGGCGAAGTCTGGGTGCACCGTGACATCGACCTCGACATCGCCCGTGGCGAACTGGTGTCGCTGGTGGGTGGATCGGGCAGCGGCAAGACCACCTTGTTGCGCCAGATCATCGGCCTGCTGGTGCCGACAATCGGCGAGATACGCGTGTTCGGCGAGCCGCTGTTCGGCGCCGGCATCGAGCGCGAGCGGGCGCTCAGGCGCCGCTTCGGCGTGCTCTTCCAGCAGGGGGCCCTGTTCTCGGCCTTCACCGTCTTTGACAATGTCGCTTTCCCGTTGCGCGAGCTGAAGAAATTCGACGAGGCGACCATCCGCGATCTCGTCGTGTTGAAGCTGGATCAGGTCGAACTGCTGCCGCGTCACGGCGATCTCATACCGGCGGAACTGTCGGGCGGCATGATCAAGCGGGTCGCGCTGGCGCGCGCGCTGGCGCTGGAACCGGAGTTGCTGCTGCTCGACGAGCCCACGGCCGGGCTGGATCCGGATCGTTCCGACGGCTTTGTCCGCCTGATCCGCCAGCTCGGCAACGAACTGGCCTTGACAGTGGTCCTCGTCACCCACGATCTCGACACCCTGGCGGCGCTGTCCACCCGCGTCGCCGTGCTGGCCGATCAGCGCATTGTCGGCTATGGCCCGCTGGCCGAGATCGTCGGCATCGATCACCCCTTCGTGCGCAGCTTCTTTCATTCCGAGCGCGGTTCGCGGGCACTCCAAAACGCGATACTCCGGTAAAGTTATGATCATGGAAAATCGAGCTTATGCCCTTGCCGCCGGTTTGTTCATGATCGTTCTGGGCATTGCCGCCGCCGGGGCGATCTGGTGGATGGGGCATCCGCGGGAGGCCGTCAATCGTTACGTCTTGCAGACCAGCGGCAATGTCACCGGGCTGAATGTCCAGGCGCCGGTGCGCTACCGGGGCATACGCGCCGGCCGGGTCGAGGACATCACCACGGACGAGAACAACCCGCGGCTGATCCTGGTCACCATCAGTCTGGATCGACGCTTCAAGCTCACCCGCGGCACCGTGGCCGAACTCAACACCCAGGGCGTCACGGGGCTCGCCTACGTGCAGTTGGAGGATGACGGCCACGATCCGCAAGTGCTGGCGGCGGTCGATGGCGAACTGCCGCGCATTGCCTTGCAGTCCTCGCTGCTGGACAAGCTCGGCAGCCACGCCGGCGACATTGCCATCCAGATCAGCGAGATGGCCGTGCGGCTCAACAAGTTGCTCGACGATCGGAATCTGAACAATCTTTCGCGCAGTCTCAACAATATCGCCACCGCCTCCGAGGGGCTCAAGGATGTGCCGCAGGTCATTGCGTCGTTGAAGGAAGTGCTGTCCGCCGAGAATATAAGAAAGCTGTCGGTCACGCTGTCCCGTTTCGAGGAAACGGCCGGCGAGGCGGCGCCGCTGACCAGGGAGGCACGGACGCTGGTGCAGAACCTGACGGCCCTGTCGGGACGCGTCGACAAGCTGACCAGCAGCGCCGGCGGCGAGCTGACCGGAGTTACCCTGCCACGCGTCAATGGACTGGTGCAGGAACTGACCGAGACGTCGCACCAGCTTTCCCGGCTGCTGGAAGCCATCGAGCGGAATCCGCAGTCCCTCGTGTTCGGGCGCCGCGCGCCGCCCCCGGGCCCCGGCGAAGCCGGCTTCACGGCGCCTGCGAGGTGATGGAAGGCGTGGGCCAACGTGCCGGAGGCAACGGTCGTCGCATGACGCCGCGCTTCTGTGGCGTCTGGGCGGTTCTGCTGCTGGCTGCCTCCCAACTCGCCTGGGCGGCCGACCTGTCGGTGAAGATCGGCGTACTGGCATTCAGGCCCAAGGACGAGATGCTTGCGCGCTGGCAACCGACGGCCGATTACCTGTCTGCGAAGATCCCCGGCAAGCATTTTTCGGTGGTGGCCCTGAACTACGCCGAACTCGAGCAGGCAATACTGGCCAAGCAGGTCGACTTCGTGCTGACCAATCCGGCTCATTACGTCCTGATGCTGAAGCGCAACGGCTTGAGCACTCTGGCAACGCTGGTCGACAACGAGGGTGGCAAGGCGGTTGACGCTTTCGGTGGTGTCATCGTCGTGCGTGCGGCACGTACCGACTTGCGGACTGGTACTGACCTCAAGGGCAAGACCATCGCTACGCCGGACCAGCAGTCCTTTGGCGGCTTCATGATGCAGGCCTACGAAATGAAGGGGATGGGGCTGCTCGCCAACAAGGACTTTCGCGTACTGATGACCGGCATGCCCCATGATGCCGCTTTCCAGGCCATGCTGGACGGGCGTGCCGATGCAGCCTTCGTGCGCACCGGGCTGATCGAATCGCTGGTGGAAACCGGCAAGCTCGATGCCGGCGCGGTGCGCGTTCTCAACCGCCAGACCTCTCCCGACTTCCCATATGCCACGTCGACGCGGCTATATCCGCAGTGGCCGTTTTCGGCCTTGCCGCATGTGAGCCGGCAGTTGGCCCGGCAGGTGGCGGCGCTGCTTTACACCTTGCCCGATCAGCATCCGGCGGCGATTGCCGGAAGATACAGCGCTTGGTCGATTCCGGCCGACTATGAACCGGTGCGCAGCGTTCTGGAGGATCTCCGGGTTCCGCCTTTCGACAAGGAACCGGCCTTCACCACGGAGGATGTCATCGCGCGCTACGGCGCCGAGCTGATGCCGTTCCTGCTGCTGATGCTGGCCGTGGTCTTGCTGGCTGCTCTGCTCGTTCTGGTCAGTCGCAGGCTCGGCGCCGAGCGTCAGCGTGCGGTGGTGCAGAACGAGGAGCGCCAGCGCTTGCTGGCATCCTTGGGCGAAGGCGTCTTCGGCGTCGACGCGAACAACCGGTGCACCTTCATCAACCCTGCCGCGCTCGAGATGTTTGGTTTTGACGCGAACGAAGTGCTGGGCGCCAATCAGCACGAGATGTTCCATCATCAAAGGCGCGACGGCGACGCCTATCCGGCCGCCGATTGCCCGGTCGGCAAGACGTTGGCTGACGGCAAGGCGCGCAAGGTCGAGGACGAATGGCTGCTGCGCAAGGACGGCAGCGGTTTCCCCGCCGCCCTGACGATTACGCCGATCGCAGAGGCCGGTAGCCAAGCGGGCGCCGTGGTCGTCTTTCGCGACTTGACCGAGCAGAAGCGCATGGAAGCCGAACTATTGCGTCTCGCGACCACCGACTTCCTGACCGGATTGCCCAATCGGCGACGTTTCCTCGAACAGCTCGAGCTCGAACTGGCCCGCCTCCGTCGCGGCCTGGCGCCATCGGCGGCGTTGCTGATGCTCGATCTCGACCACTTCAAGAGGGTCAATGATCGCCATGGCCACCCGGCCGGAGACAGCGTGCTGCAGCATTTCTCGGCCCTGCTCAGGGAGTCGCTGCGCCGTGTCGATACGGCCGGCCGTCTCGGCGGCGAGGAATTCGCCGTGGTTCTGGCCGGCTCGTCGATGGAGAGTGCCTGCCTGTACGCCGAGCGTCTGCGCGAACAGGTGACGACGACGTCGTTCCGGTCCGATCACGGTCCCTTGAAAGTGAGCGTCAGCATCGGCGTCACCGTGCTGTCGGACCTGGATGCGACGACCGCGGCGGCGCTGGCGCGCGCTGACCTGGCGCTTTACCGTGCCAAGTCCGCCGGTCGCAACCGGGTGGAGACAGCCCAGGCGCCGGCCGCGTGATTCGGCGCGTGGGGCGGACATGATTTCGACTTGCCGCGACACCTTGCTATCCTGTCCGCGTCGCTCTGGGCAGAAACCATGCGGGCGAGGTGCTGAGGCGAAAGGATGCGTATGCGTTGGCTGATTCCGATTGTTGCGTTGCTGCTGTCGGCTTGCATGGGCAGCCCGGTCCACCAGGCCGAGGCCCGCTTCGACTTTGGACCGCCGGCCGCGGCGTCGATCGCCGAGACCGGTGTCGCGGGCGTCGATGTCGCGACGCCGACCTGGCTTGGCGGCAGCGCCATGCAATACCGGCTGCTTTATGCCGATGCCGCCCGTCGACTCGACTATGCCGAGAGCCGCTGGGCCGCGCCGCCGGGCGAACTACTCAAGCACGCACTGGAACAGACGCTGACGACGGCAGGCGTGGGGCGCTGCCGACTGCTCGTTGATCTGGCGGAATTTGTCCAGGTCTTCGATTCGCCCGAGAGCAGCCGTTTCGTCCTCGAGGGGCACGCGAGCCTGCTCGGGACTCAGGATGTCCTGGCCAGTCGCAGTTTCAAGCTGGCCCCGGCGGCGCCGACGGCAGACGCCAGGGGCGGCGTGGCGGCGGCCTCGACGGCAGGCAAGGCTTTGGGCGATGAATTGGCGGCTTGGGTCGCTGCCCACGCCAGCCGTTGCTGGGCGGGTTGAGCGTGTATTCCCGGTTCGGTTCAAGAACATGAAATCGGAGTGTTGAAATGGCAAATCCCTACGCAATCGGTCTGGACCGCAATGCGGCCAACTACGTGCCGCTGACGCCGCTCAGTTTCATCGAGCGCAGCGCCTGCATTTATCCCGATCGGCTGTCGGCGGTTCACGGCAGGCGGCGCTACACCTGGAAACAGACCTACGACCGTTCGCGCCGGCTGGCTTCGGCCCTGGTGCAGAAGGCGATCGGCTTCGGCGACACCGTCGCGGTCATGCTCAACAACACGCCGGAAATGATCGAATGCCACTTCGGCGTGCCCATGACCGGTGCGGTGCTCAATACGATGAACACGCGCCTCGATGCCGAGACCATCGCCTTCATGCTCAATCATGGCGAGGCGCGGGTGATGATCACCGACCGCGAGTATTCGCCGGCGGTGAAGAAGGCGCTGGAACTGGTCGGGCGCAAGATCCTGGTCATCGACGTCGACGATCCCGAATACCTCGGTGCCGGCGAGCGCCTGGGCAGCACCGACTATGAGGCCTTCCTGGCCGACGGCGATCCGCACTATCAGTGGCAACCACCCAACGACGAGTGGAACGCGATCAGCCTCAATTACACCTCGGGCACCACCGGCAATCCGAAGGGCGTCGTCTATCATCACCGCGGCGCTTATCTGAATGCGCTGTCCAACATCGTTTCCTGGGGCATGCCGCCGCATTCGGTGTATCTGTGGACCCTGCCGATGTTCCATTGCAACGGCTGGTGCTTCCCCTGGACCATGGCGGCCAACGCCGGCACCAACGTCTGTCTGCGCCGCGTCGACGCCAAACTGATCTTCGACGCCATCCGCGAGCATGGCGTCACGCACTATTGCGGCGCACCGGTGGTTCACTCGCTGCTCATCAACGCTCCGGCGGAATGGCGCGAAGGCATCGACCACAAGGTTTCCGGCCTGATCGCGGCCGCTCCGCCGCCCGCCGCCGTGATCGAGGGCATGGAACGCATCGGCTTCTCGATCACCCATGTCTACGGGCTTACGGAAACCTACGGCCCGGCCTCGGTGTGCGCCAAACATCCGGAATGGAACGAGTTGCCGATCGAAGAACAGGTGCGTCTCAACGGCCGCCAAGGCGTGCGCTACCATTGCCAGGAGGCCATCAGCGTCATGGATTCGGAAACCATGGAGCCCGTGCCCTGGGACAACGAGACCATGGGCGAGATCATGTTCCGCGGCAATCTGACCATGAAGGGCTACCTGAAGAACCCGCGGGCGACCGAGGATGCCTTCCGCGGCGGCTGGTACCACACCGGCGATCTGGCCGTGATGCAGCCCGACGGCTACGTCAAGATCAAGGATCGTTCGAAGGACATCATCATCTCGGGGGGCGAGAGCATCTCTTCCGTCGAGGTCGAGGATGTGCTCTACCGGCACCCGGCCATCCTGGCGGCCGCCGTCGTCGCCACCCCGGACCCGAAATGGGGCGAAGTCCCCTGCGCCTTCATCGAACTGAAAGAGAACATGATCGTGACCGCCGAGGAACTGCGCGACTTCTGCCGACAACGCATGGCCCACTTCAAGGTGCCGAAGAGATTCGTTTTCACCACCGTGCCGAAGACATCCACCGGCAAGATCCAGAAGTACGTGCTGCGCGAACGGGCCAAGTCGACGGATGCCATCGAATAGGTGATTGGAGCAACACTACGGAGGGAGACCATCGTGAAGATAGCGCTTGGAACTTTGCTGACGGCACTCGTCGTTTCGATCGCAGGAATCGCAAGGGCGGAGAGCACGACGACCTACGAGAGTTGTACCGATGCTGCAGGAGGCATGCTGCCGGCGGTCGAGGATACGTCGCTGGCGAAACTTGTCGCGACCAGCCATGACAAGAACGGCACCACCATCCGCTACAACCCGTCGCTGTTGCCGCGGCTGAAACCCGCCACCAGACTGTTCTTCTTCGCCCACGAATGCGCCCGCAATTCTCTGGGCGACGCCGGCAAGGCGGCCTTGTCGGTGGCACGCTCGCAGCAGGCCGATTGCCTGGGACTGGCAACGCTCTTGGACGGTGGGCTTCTGAAGCGCGAGGAACTCGCCGGGCTGCAAGCCGATCTCACGTTCTCGGAGGCGGAATGGGCCTTGCTGCCGGGTCTGCCGCGCAGTTTCGACCTGGCGGCGTGCCACGCGCGCGGCGTGGTGAAATTGCCGGCGTCGACGCTGCCTTCGGCAAGCCAGGCGGCGTGGGACAAATGCATCCGCGGTTGCGCGGGACCGCTGCTGTCTTGCGGCGATCGCTGCCTGGATACCTACAGACAATGCGTTGCCGGCTGCGGCAGCCGGCCGGGCGAGTGAGCGGAGACGATCATGAGCGCTGTCCCGGAAGCCGATACCGCACTGCTTGTTCGCACCGATGCGGACGGGGTGACGACCCTGACCCTGAATCGCCCCGGCCAGTTCAATTCCCTGTCCGAGGAGTTGCTGACCGAGCTTCAGGTGGCGCTCGATGCCATCGCGGGCGATGGATCGGTACGGGTCGTGGTCATCGCAGGTGCGGGCAAGGCATTCTGCGCCGGCCACGATCTCAAGCAGATGCGCGCCCATCATTCGAAGGGCTACATACAGACCCTGTTCCGGCAGTGCGGCCGGATGATGACCACGATCACGCAACTGCCGCAGCCGGTGATCGCCCGCGTGCATGGCATCGCCACCGCGGCCGGTTGCCAGTTGGTCGCCAGTTGCGATCTTGCCGTCGCGGCGGACACGGCGCGCTTTGCCGTCTCGGGCATCAACGTCGGCCTGTTCTGCTCGACGCCGGCAGTGGCCTTGTCACGCAATGTGGGGCGCAAGCAGGCAATGGAGATGCTGCTGACCGGCGATTTCATCGACGCGCAGGAAGCCCGGCACCGGGGCCTGGTGAACCGCGTGGTGCCGGCGGACCAACTGGACGCGGAGATCGGCCGCCTCGCGGAATCCATCCGGGCCAAGTCTTCGGCTGCGGTGCGCATGGGCAAGCAGCTCTTCTACCGCCAATTGGAAATGGGTGTCGATGCCGCCTACCAACTGGCCGGGGAGACCATGGCCTGCAACATGATGTGCGACGACGCCGCCGAAGGCATCGACGCCTTCATGCAGAAACGCAAGCCGGAATGGAAGGGGCGCTGACGGCTACGCGGTGATGCGCCGCGCGATCCAGTCCTTGACGGCGGCGACATCCGGCACGAAACGGTCGCAGCGCATCAGCGAGAAGCCGAACACGTAGGCATAGAGCAGGACGCTGCGCGCGGCGGCTTCTGCCGGCGGCAGGCCGAGCGCTTCGAACAGGCGCGCGGAGCAGGACAGTCGCTCGGCATCGACTTCCTCGACGACGGCTGCCGCCCGGGCATCCCGTTGCGCCCATTCGCGCACCGCCAACTCGATGGGCAATCCCTTGCGGTTGCGGCCGGCGGAGTAGATCTCGATCGTGTGGCGCAGGGCGGTCTCCTCGTCACCCGCCTGGGCGGCGGTCTGCTTGCGGATGTCGCGGATGCGGCCTTCCTTCCACTCGTCGAGGACGGCATCGACCAGGTCGCGCCGGTCCTTGAAATGCCAATAGAAGCTGCCTTTGGTGACCTGGAGTTTCTTCGCCAGCAGTTCGACCCGGACGCCGGCCGGGCCTTCGTCCGCGAGCGCCGCCAAGGCACCCTTGATCCAGCTTGGGCGATCGAGCGGGCTGGTGCGTGCGGGTCTTCTGGCAGTAATGTCCATACGGTACGGTATTGATCCGAAGACGTGACTGCGCTAGGATAGCAGAAGCCATACTGTACCGTATGGTAGATATGTCGTTAAACTTCGAACTCATTCGAGGAGAGCGGATTGAAAGTTCTTGTCCCTGTAAAACGCGTGGTCGATTACAACGTCAAGGTGCGCGTCAAGGCCGACGGCAGCGGCGTCGAGTTGGCCAACGTCAAGATGTCGATGAATCCCTTCGACGAAATCGCAGTCGAAGAAGCGGTGCGATTGAAGGAAGCAGGTGTCGCCACCGAGGTGATCGCCGTGAGTTGCGGACTGGCCACGTGCCAGGAAACGCTGCGCACCGCGTTGGCGCTAGGCGCCGATCGGGCCGTTCTGGTCGAAACCGACGTCGAACTGCAGCCCCTGGCGGTGGCGAAACTCCTGAAGGCGCTGGCTGACAAGGAAGAGCCGCAACTGATGATCCTGGGCAAGCAGGCGATCGACGACGACGCCAACCAGACCGGGCAGATGCTGGCGGCGCTCCTGGGCTGGCCGCAGGCGACCTTCGCGTCGAAAGTGGTGATTGCTGCCGGGGCGGCCACGGTGACGCGCGAAGTCGATGGCGGTCTGGAAACCCTGGAAATGAAGCTGCCTGCAGTCGTGACAACCGATCTGCGCCTGAACGAGCCGCGCTACGCGACCCTGCCCAACATCATGAAGGCGAAGAAGAAGCCGCTCGATGTCCTCAAGCCGGCCGATCTCGGTGTCGACGTCACGCCGCGGCTGACGACGCTGAGCGTGGTCGAGCCGGCGAAGCGCAAGGGTGGCGTCAAGGTGAGCGATGTCGCCGAACTGGTGTCCAAGCTGAAGAACGAAGCGAAGGTGATCTGACCATGGCCATACTGGTAATTGCCGAACACGACAATGCCGGCCTCAAGGCCGCGACCCTCAATACCATTGCCGCCGCGGCGAAGATCGGCGGCGAGATTCATGTCCTGGTCGCCGGCAGCGGTTGTGCTGCTGCTGCCCAGGCTGCCGCTGCGGTGGTGGGCGTGGCCAGGGTCTTGCTGGCCGACGCACCCCACCTTGCCGACCAGACGGCCGAGAACCTGGCGGCGCTGGTCGTAGGTCAAGCTGTCGGCTACTCTCACATCCTGGCGCCGGCGACGACCTCGGGCAAGAACTTCCTGCCGCGCGTGGCCGCGCTGCTCGACGTGGCGCAGATTTCCGACATCGTTGCCGTCGAGTCGCCCGATATCTTCGTGCGGCCGATCTATGCCGGAAACGCATTGGCGAAGGTCAAGTCGGCCGATGCGGTGAAGGTCATCACCGTGCGCACCACGGCGTTCGACGCGGCCGGGCAGGGCGGCACGGCAACGGTCGAAGCCATCGCCGCCGGATCCGATCTTGCCCAGACCAAGCTGGTCGGGCGCGAGATCACCAAGTCCGAACGGCCGGAACTGGGCGCTGCCACCGTCATCGTTTCCGGCGGTCGCGGGCTCGCGTCAGGCGAGAACTACCACAAGCTGCTGGAACCGCTGGCCGACAAGCTGGGTGCGGCGCTCGGCGCCTCGCGCGCAGCGGTGGATGCCGGCTTCGTGCCGAATGACTATCAGGTCGGCCAGACCGGCAAGATCGTAGCGCCGCAGCTGTATATCGCCGTCGGCATCTCCGGCGCGATCCAGCATCTGGCCGGCATGAAGGAATCGAAGGTGATCGTGGCCATCAACAAGGACCCTGACGCGCCGATCTTCCAGGTTGCGGACTACGGCTTGGTTGCCGATCTCTTTCAAGCGATACCGGAACTCACATCGTCGCTTTGAGTCATGAACTTCCCCGAAGGTCTTTTCAGCAACGGATGGACTTTCGGTTCCTATGTTCCCATGGCCTTGATCTGGCTGTGGTGCCTGCGCACGGCGCCGTGGAAGCGCTTGGCGGAATCGAGCCAGTTGAATGTCTGGCTGGGCACCATCGTCATCCTGACGCTGATGTGGAGCATGAAGGCCAGTGTGCGGCCCGGGATGAACATGCATCTGCTCGGCGCGACCATGTTTACCCTGATGTTCGGCCGCCAACTGGCAATCGTCGGCCTGTCGGTGGTTCTCGCGGCGGTGACTTTCAACAGCGGAGACAGCGGCAACATCGGTTGGTGGCCGTATGCGCTCAACGCGCTGATGATGATCGTGGTGCCGGTTTCCATCGCCTGGGGCATCCTGCGGGCCGTCGAACGCTGGCTGCCGGCCCATTTTTTCGTGTACATCTTCGTCGCCGCGTTCTTCGGCGCAGCCGTGAACACCGTGCTGACGGGGCTGATGGCGACGCTGCTGCTGGGGGTGGCCGAGGTCTACCCGATGGACATGCTATTCGGGGATTTCTTTCTGTCCTACGTGTTGCTGGCTTTCGCGGAAGCGTGGCTTACCGGTGCGGCCGTGACGCTGATGGTGGTGTACTACCCGCACTGGGTGGGCACATTCGATGATCGTCGTTATTTGTGGAAAAAGTGAGTGGAGATAACAAGACATGGCTGACTACATTGCCCCTCTGAGGGATATGCGTTTCGTACTGACCGAACTGGCCGGACTGGACAAGGTGGCCGCGTTGCCGGGCTACGAGGAAGCCACGCCGGACGTGGTTGATGCCATCCTCGACGAGGCCGCCAAATTTGCCGGCGGCGTGCTGGCGCCGCTCAACAGCGTTGGCGACCGCGAAGGTGCCCACTGGGCGGACAAGGCGGTGACGGTGCCGGAAGGATTCAAGGACGCCTATCGCCAGTTTGCCGATAACGGTTGGGGCGGACTCGACTGTCCGACCGAGTTCGGCGGGCAGGGGCTGCCGAAACTGATCGCGGCGGTCGTGGCGGAAATGTGGCGCTCGGCGAATCATGCATTCTCGCTCTGTCCCTTGCTGACCCGCGGCGCAAGCGAGGCGCTGGAACTGACCGGAACGCAGGCGCAGAAGGAATTGTTCCTGCCGAGAATGATCAGCGGCGAGTGGACGGGAACCATGAACCTCACCGAGCCGCAGGCCGGTTCCGATCTCGCCGCCGTGCGCACCCGGGCCGAGCCGCAGCCGGACGGCAGCTACAGAATCTTCGGCCAGAAGATCTTCATCACCTACGGCGATCACGACATGGCCGCCAACATCATCCACTTGGTGCTGGCGCGGCTGCCGGACGCGCCTGAAGGCGTCAAGGGCATCTCGCTGTTCGTGGTACCGAAGTTCCTGGTCAATGCAGACGGCAGCCTCGGCGCGCGCAACGACGCCTACTGCGTGTCGATCGAGCACAAGATGGGCATACATGCCAGCCCGACGGCGGTAATGGCCTTCGGCGATAACGGCGGCGCTGTCGGTTACCTCGTCGGCAAGGCGAACGAAGGCCTCAAGTACATGTTCATCATGATGAACGCCGCCCGCTACTCGGTGGGCCTGGAAGGACTGGGCCTTTCCGAGCGGGCCTACCAGAAGGCCCTCGAGTATGCGAAGGAGCGGGTGCAGGGCCGGGCGATCGAAGGTTCAGCGGCGTCCGTGCCGATCGTGCGCCACCCTGACGTGCGCCGTATGCTGATGCTGATGAAGGCCCAGGTCGAAGCCATGCGCGGACTGGCCTACACGGTGGCGGCGGCGATTGATACGGCGCTGCGTCATGCCGACGAAGGCGAACGCCGAAAGAACCAGGCCTTCGTGGATCTGATGATTCCCGTGGTCAAGGGCTGGCTCACCGAGACCGGCAACGAGATTGCGTATCTGGGTGTGCAGGTTCATGGCGGCATGGGCTACATCGAGGAAACCGGCGCGGCGCAGTTTATGCGGGACGCACGCATCACGACCATCTACGAGGGCACCACCGGCATCCAGGCCAACGACCTGATCGGTCGCAAGCTGGCGCGGGAAGGCGGGGCGACCTTGAAGGCGGTCGTCGCCATGATGCGCCAAAGCCAGACGGCGGCCGCCAAGGATCCGGCGCTGGCGGGCATTGCAGCCGCCTTCGGCACCGGCATTGATTCCCTGGAGCGCGCGGCTGAATTCATCGTCGCCAACTACGGCAGCGACGTGCGGAGCGTCGCCGTCGGCGCCGTACCCTTCCTGAAGCTCATGGGAATCGTCTCCGGCGGCTGGATGATGACGCGGGCGGCGCAAGCCGCGCGGGCGCACATCGCTGCGGGTGATAGCGATTCCTTCTATCCGGCCAAGGTCGCGACAGCGGCGTTCTATGCGGCCACCGTGCTCGCCGCGGCGCCGGGTCTGGCGGAAATTGTCGTTGCAGCCGGCCCCAGTGCGCTGGCGATAAGCGATGACCTGATGTAATGTAACCGCTTCGCATCCACAGCAAGGGCTTCGGGCCATGCGCACCCTGGACAAGATCATCGCCGAGGTCGGGCGCGGGGAAGTCACTTTCCCCACCCACGCCGATGTCGCCTTCCGCGTACGTCTTGCCCTCGACGACCCCGATCTGCATCTGGCGAAGGCGGCACAGATTGTCCAGGCGGAACCCTTGCTGGCGGCGCGCGTGGTGGCGCTGGCCAACTCGGTCGCGTTCAACCGTGGTGGCCAGCATGTCACCGACGTGCGCAATGCCGTCACCCGGCTCGGAATCCGGTTTGTCCGTGCGCTTGCCACCGCGGTGGTAATGCGACAGATGGCCGGCGGGTTGCGATCGGCGGCCTACCGGGCACTGTCGGAGCGCCTATGGGAGCACACAGCCCACGTTGCCGCGCTGGCCAATGTGCTGGCGCAGCGGTTCATGCGCCCGCTGGCCGATATGGCGCTTTTTGCCGGCATCGTGCATGAAGTTGGCGGTTTCTACCTGATTTCGCGTACCGACAGCTACCCTGACCTGTTTGCCGACGGCAGCATTCTCTCGCCTGAGGCCGAAATGCAGGTGGGGCGTGCCGTTCTGGAGGCGTTGGCAGTACCGGAGGATGTCAAGGCTGCCGTCGAAGCCCTGTGGCGGCCGAGCCGAACGAATTTCCCGCCGACAGACCTGGGCGATTTGCTGGCTCTGGCCAACCATCTGACCCCCATCCTGTCTCCGCTGCAGAGGCCGGATGTTCAGGTTTTGCCGGGCGATCCGAAGGCGGTGACCCTGCTGGCCGAGATCCTGGAGCAATCCGGCGAGGAAATGGGCGCATTGACCACCGCCTTGCGTTATTGAGACTTTTGGTATAGATTGAAATCGTTCGGTTTAACTGATAAAGGCAAACCCGTCGAAAGGCGGGGACGCAAAGTCACCGGTCTAAAGGAAACGCGATGTCTGCCGTTTCCCAAGATGGCGGGACCGCCAGGCTAACCGAGACAGCGTTCGGACAGAGACAAAGCTCCGGGCGCAGTCTCCGTCGACGATGATAAGCCCGTCGGTTCCCCCAAGCGGCCCAGTTGCCGCCCGCATAGTGATTTCGCGCCAGCCCGGAGGATTGTTTGCGGTTTGGCAGTGCGCGTTTTGCGCAGCAGCGGTAAGGAGGTCGGCGATGGCAGTACCACTCGACAATGTGATCCGGTTTCCCGACGGTGCTCGTGGCTCGGTCGCGGATTTCGATCGCTCCCGCACTCTCGTGGAGGCCCGGGATTTCATGGCCCACAAGCTGCGTGAGGCCTTGAGGTCAGTTCTACCCAAGATCGAGGAGGAACTACTTGCCCGCGGTGACATAGCGGACGGGCGCGATCAGCGCCAGTTGTTCTACGGCACCAAGGATGCGATGCGCGACAACGCGGGGCGCCTCGAAGGCGTTTTGGCGGCAAAGTGGCTGGGCCTGTTCGAGCAACGGGGGCGGGCCGCAGACAAGGCGAAACCGGCTAAGGCCGGCGGCGATGCCGACGAACTCCAACTGGTCGAGTTCGGCGCCATGGACGAGGAATTGGCCGTCAAGTCGATAGCAAGTCGCCTGCGCGATGGATGCGAAGAGGGACTTTTTGCCGCCGGCCGTCGACTGGCTTTCCTGTTTGGGCAACCTGAGAACGACGTACCGCTGGCGATAGAGGATCTCATCTCCCAGGCGCTGGACAACGCGTTCGAGGACTTGGGCTTCGCCGCCGCGGCGCGGCTTGAGCTGCTCCATTGCATCGAGCGCAACGCGGTCGAAGTTTTCGGCCCGGCCATTCATGATCTGAACTCATTCCTGGTCGGCCGCGGTGTGCTGCCGAAGCTGCGCCGCAGCTATTCCCGGGCGTCAGCAGACAAGAAGCGGCCGACCGATGGGGAAAAGGCAGCCGAGGCGGCTGATGTTTTTGCCCTGCTGCAAAAGCTGGTGGCGGCTCAGCCGTCTGCCGGCGCGGCGGCTGGCGTTTCCGGTGGGGCGGGCGGTGGGCCTGGCGGCGCCGGAGGCGGCGGATCGGGGCATGGCGGTGGAGTGCCGGCGAACATGGTCGTGGCCATGGAACAGGTCATGGCCTCCCTGGATGCCTTGCAAAGGGTGGTGCCGGCGCAGACCGCAGCGGCGCCGATGGCCAATGTGCTGCGCGAGTTCCGCACCAGCGACACCGGCCAGAATCTCGGCTATCTTGATGCCGTGACGGTGGATATCGTTGCCACCCTGTTCGACTTCATATTCGACGATGCCTCCGTCGCCGATCCGATCAAGGCCCTGGTTGCGCGCCTGCAGATTCCGCTTCTCAAGGTGGCGATGCTGGACAAGTCCTTCTTCTCGAGCAAGGCCCATCCGGCGCGGCGGCTGCTCGACGGCATCTCCCGGGCTGCCGCGCGCTGTGGTCCGCAGGCCGGGCACGACGATCCGCTCTACATGCGTATTGCCGAAATCGTCGACCGTCTGCAAAACGAATTCAGCCAGGATACCGGCTTGTTCGACACCCTGTGCGTGGAACTGGATGCCTTCCTTGACGGCCAGGAGGCCGCGGCCGACGCGCGTGCCGAGCAGGCGGTGCCGTTGGTAGCGGAGCAGGAGCGGCGCGAACTGGCGGCCCTTGCCGTCGATCAGGCGTTGGCCGGGTGGTTGGCGATGCCGCTGCCCTCGGCAGTGAGTGACTTGCTGGGCCATGAATGGCGCATGCTGCTGATTCGGCACTACATGGCAGGCGACGATGCCGCCTGGGGTGCCGCCATGGGCACCATCAGCGACCTGGTCGCGAGCGTCCAGCCTCAAACCGAGTCGCAGGGGCGGAAGCAATTGGCAGCCCGCTTGCCCACCCTGGTTCGTCGCATTCACGATGGCCTGGATAGCCTGAACGTGGCGGTCGATCGTCGACTGGCGCTCATCGATGCAATGTTCAGCCTGCATGCCGCGGTCTTGCGTGGCGCCGCGCCCGTGGTGACAAGCACCTGGCCGACGGCGCCGGTCGCCGAGCCGGGGCCCGCGGAAATTGCCAGCGAGCATATCGAGGATGGCGAAACGCAATTGGAGCGGATCACACTCGCCGACGGTGGTCAGTTGGCGCCGTTCGAGGGCGGCGACGATGCCCAGGCCCAGGTAGCGGAGCTTCAACGCGGCGACTGGGTCGAGTTCGCCAACGCCGAGACCGGCCCCTTGCGTTATCGCTTGTCCTGGATCAGTCCGCAGCGTGGCATCCTGCTGTTTACCAATCCGCAGTCGCCGCGAGCAATATCGGTTGCGCCTGATGCGTTGGTCTTGCAGATCGAACGCGGCGAGGCGACCATCGTGCCGGTCGAACCGATGTTCGATCGCGCCGTGAATCGCGCCTTGGAAACGCTGAAGGCTGCTTAACTGTCTCAGAGGCCGTAACGGGCCTGGACGTACATGCTGCGCCCGGCCATCGGGAAGTCGCCGGGGATGTTCAGCGGTGCCAAGGGGCTGGGTTCAAAGACCGTGGCGGCGAAGAGGTTGCGCACCGAGAAGGCAAAATCCCAGCGGCCGGGGCCAGTCTTGCCGTTGCGCAGGGTCAGGTCAACCGTATGGTAATTGGGTACAGTCGGCCTTGAATCGCCCGCGGCCCGGTCGCGGCCGGCGATCTGGTTGAATTGCACGTTGCCCATCCAGTCATAGCCGAAACGCCAGTCCGCACGCAGGTACAGGTGATGATGGGGCGCGTCGCCGGCGTCGGTGCTGGTGCTGTCGTTGATCGAACGCTGATAGGCATAGTTGCCGGAAAGGCGCAGCCTGCGGCTAACGTCCCATGACGCCTCAAGTTCCAGCCCCTTGCCGGTCTGGCCACCGGTATTCTGAGCCGTCAAGCCATTCGCGCCGGCGACGTAGCGGATGATGTCGCGCATTCTGTATTGGAAAACGTTGGCGTTGATCTGGACAGCGCCTGTGGGCTGCCAGGAAACCGCGGCTTCCTGGGTCGAGATCGTTTCCGGCTTCAGGTCAGGATTGCCCAGTGAGACCGGGTTGTTAATGTTATACAGTTCCACGAACGACGGCGCTCGGAACGCACGACCGGCCAAGAGTTTTGCGGTCACGTTGTAAGCGGCGTCCCAGACTAGTGCCAGGCGAGGATTGGTAGTGCCGCCGAAGTCGGAGTACTGGTCCCGGCGTACGCCGCCGGTCAAAGTCCAGTCGCGCTTGAATGTCCATTCGTCCTGTACGTAGATGTAATTCACCGTGCGCTCATGGGGCGTCATGAAGGCGCCGGTGCCCGACACGTCGACGACCGACCCGAGAGGTGTGGGTGTTAGGACGTTTCCGCTGCCAGGAAGAGAAACCGGGTCATACCGGTAATTCTTGGATTCCTGAACCTTGTAGAGATCATCGTTTTCGCGCCCAGCGCCGATGCGGACGCGATGACTTTCGAAACCGGTGTAAAAGGCTGAAGCCGTGAAACGGAGATGGCGTTCCCACTTGTAGGGATTGCCGATCATGCCGTCAACGAAGACACCATTTCCGAATGTCGCACCCGGCGGGTACAGGACCAAATTCGATTTCTCGTTCAGGTGGTAGTAACTGGCCTGGAGTGTGACGTCCCAGTTCTCGGTGAATTCCTTGTCCTGGTAAGTGAGGTCTCCGGTGAGGCGCTCGCCGAAGTTTGTGCCGGTAGGATCCAGCGTCTGAGCGACGCCGGGACCTGACTGGACATCGTTCCGCCGCTTCAGGCCTGCGCGGAAACGCCATTTCTTGTAGGCCAGATCGAGGCTGGCATCTATGGCATCGTAACCGAGGTTTGTGGTACCAGGTGCGAGAGATGCGTGGGTGTGAAAACCCGCGTCCAATTGCGTCTGGCCGTCGGAGACGATCGTTTCTTTGGCACCATTTGTACGGGCGATGCGAACGTAGCCAGCAACATCGATCGCACCCCACTTGCCTCCGTGCAGCATCCATGCGTCGTGCGTCTGGAAGGAGCCTATGCGGGCGCCGGCCTGCGTTCCGTCGGTATCGGCAGCGGTCTTGGTAATTATGTTGATGACACCCGAGAAGGCATCCGCACCGTATAGCGCCGACCCTGGACCGCGGATGACTTCAATACGGGCGATGTTGTCCACGGGCAGGCCGCCCCAGACGTTTCCGCGATCACCCGCAAATACGCTGGTCATGGGAATGCCGTTGGTCAGAACCAGCACCTGAGGGTTGTACTGAGTGCCAATACCGCGAATGGTGTAAATCGGTGCGTAGCCCAAGGCCGAATGGGAAACATGCAGCCCGGGAACTGACTCGAGTACTTCATTAAGGTCAGTAGCACCAATGGACTCGATGTCCTGTGCCGTTATGACGGTCGCAACTGCCGGGGCCCGTGCCAAAGGTTGGGCCGCGCCGGTAGTTATGCTTATCATTGACTTGTCGCCGTAGATCAGGGCAAGTTCTTCTTCTTCATCCATCGGTTGGGCGCCGACGGCTAGCGTCCACACCATCGTGATGGACGCGCAAAATGCTCTTCGTCGTGGCCATCTCATGGTCACTCTCCTGACGTCATACCGGCATTTACCGCGGGAGACTCTGGCGCGGGATCCATTTGTGCATGATTGTGCTTCTTGGCCCAGAATCGCTTCTCCCGTCCAGCATATGCAATATCTTCGCATGGAATCGGAAACAGCGCACCCTCGGGCTCGTCGGTAGCCTCCAGATAACAAGGAAGCATTCCGGCGAGGAATGTCGGAAACCCATAAAGATAGAACTCGCGGGGCGAAACCCCCAAGTCGGCCACTAAGCCAGCGGCAACAGCCGCAAAGTTCTTCCGCATACGTAGACGGCTTTGGGCCAAATAGTGGTCGATTTGAAGAACCAGCGCAAGGTGCGGCCCGCGATCCAATCCAAGTTCGCCCGCACGATCCAGTAGCGGAATGATCCGCTCATCCTTCGAGGTCAAAGGGCGGCCATAGCCGGCGATTCCACGGCGGACCTTCAGTTCTTCACGCACACAATCGCTGAGACTGTGGCCTGCAAGTATCTTTCGGCGGGTTTCCTGTAGGAACGTTATCGCTGGCACATAGGTTCCGCCACCGTAGATTGTCGCCTCCGATATCGCCAAAGCGGCGGAAACGGCCAACGCGCCGGAGCTGCGTGCGCTGCCAGCCAATGCCGCCACCCGGTTGTTCCAGATTCGGGCATCGGGGTAGCTAGTGTAGGTCCAGATGCTTTGAAGGAGGGCCAATTCGGCCGACGAGAAGCGGCGGCCGGTAATCGCGAACATGTAGATATCCATCCATTCCGCATCCTTGAACGCGGAATGCAGGTCGAGGCCGCGAATTGTCGCGTGACTGCCCGGCACGACGCCGCCCATGCGTGACTTCAGCTTGCCCACGCGCTGGCGCAGAAATTCGGGGCCTCTCACGCCTCGGCCTCCTGCGACTGATCTGGATGATCGGTTTCGAATTCGATTTGATAGAAAGGGAACTTCTTATGACCGAATTCCCATTGCTCAAGAGCATGAACCGCAGCGCCGGGGAGACGCAGTATCAGATGGAGGGTCTCTGCCTGCTCCGGCGCGAAACCAAGGTCGGCGAACGCGGCCGCGGTAACGCCTGTGAGGCTGAGGGGCAACCCGGCGGCGGTTTCAAGGTCGGGCCTCATTTCCTTTAGCCAGGGGAGGTGCGCACCCGGACTGAGCCCGGCGAGGCACGTCAGTGTCTGCCGCACGATCAGTGTGGCCTGCACACCATGGGGATCGAAGCCGGGCGGATGTTCGGGCTTGGGCCAGGCGCTGGCGCCGACGGCTGGCGGACGGTTGCTCAGCCGGTTGCGCCACGCCTCGATGTCGGTTCCGCAATCAGACCAGTCTTGTACCGCCAGAAGTATCTCGTGTCCGCCAAAGAGGTTGCCGGCGCCGACGGCAAGGGCGGCCATGAGCGCCGCCGCCGCTGGCGAACCACCGGTACCGCCGCACATGGCGGCGTGGACGGATGGATCGCGCGGGCCCGGGTTGGCAAGCGCTACCGCGAGAGATTCCAGCAGTTGGGCCGCTTCCTCCGAGGGCGCTTCACCTCGGAAGAGAAGATGGAGCATTTCCACCCACCTGGCTTTGCCGAGCATATCGCCATAGACGTCGAAGCCGTGGCACCAAGCAACGCGCGCTGCGAATGGGTTGTCAGCCTCTGCTTCTTCCTGCCAGATGCGCGAGTGAATGACTTCCTTCGTCGTGTCTTGAGACATCTGCCTATTGAGTCGTAGCCAGGATACGGACACGCTGCTTCATGGGCGGAACTTGTTCCGGGTCGATATGGACATCGAGTAGCGTCGGCCCATTGCGTGTGCAGATTGCCTCGATCGGAAGTGCAGCCATGTCATCCGGGCTGCGGATGGTGTAGGCCTGCGCACCCATGGCGCGTGCCATGGCGGCAAAATCGGTGGTCGGAAGACTAAAGGCGGTCTGTTCGGCTCCGCCCAACCGCTGTCCATGCTTGACCATGCCCAATGCGGCATCGTTCAGGACGACGAAGATGACGGTCAGATTCTCGGCGACCGCGGCGGAGATCTCCTGGCCGTTCATCAGCATGCTGCCGTCGCCGGTGATGCAGACCACCGGAACATCCGGGTTGCCTACTGCCGTTCCGACTACTGCGCCGATGGCCCAGCCCATGGGCGCGAAATTCACCGTAACACGCAGCCAGCCGCCGCTGCTCTGCCGACGGCTGCCGGACGTTACCTGCCGTCTGCCGCTGGCGCTTTGCATTCGACTTCTGGTTCGTCGCCCCTCCCCGTTCGTCAAACGTCGTTCGCCCATACGGCGGTCGGTTGGGTGGAGATAGTGCGTGGCCCAGGCGACGCTGCAGCCGGCGTCGGCAAGGAATCGGGTGGTGGCAGGAAACAATCGTCCCAGTTCCTTCATCAGCCGTTGCGGCGTGATTGGCGTCGCATCGCTGTCGAACTGATGGCAGTCTCGCAGCATGGGTATCGGACCCCACGAGGCGACCAAGAGATTGGTCGGATCTTGTGGGCGTTCTTCCGTGGCAACCTTTGGACTGCCGGGGCGTTCGTTCAGGCGTTCGAAGATGGTGCGAATGCGGCCGCGGACATGCAGTTGAGCCATCGGAGTGGTGGCGAAGTTCTCCTCCGACTCGTCGACATGAATCAGGCGTTCATTGAGCAGGGTATCGCTCCAGCCACCGCTATTCCATTCACCCAGGTTGGCACCGATGACGACGAGCAGATCGACGTCAGGGTCGCGTAACGCCGTCTCGGCATCCGCGTGGCCCGCGAATCCGAACACGCCGCGGAAAAGCGGATGGCGGGGGTTGACCAGGCCCTTGCCGTCGGGCGTGGTGACGAAAGAGATGTTGTGCTCGAGAACGAATTGGAGAATAGCGCCGATTGCCTCGCCGCAACCGGCGCCAATGGCGAAGATGATCTTCTTGGCTTCGGCCAGCATCTCCTGGAACTCGGCCACCGAGTCCCCGTCGATCAGCGACGAAGGAGACAACAGACTGTTCAGGTCATACGAGGGCGTCGCATAGGGGCTGGGACTGCGGAAGACGTCGGTCGGGAAGCTCAGGTGAGCGGGGCCGCGCGGCGGCCGAATTGCGCTTTGCAGGGCGGCGATCAGTTTGGCTTCGAGTTGCCCTGGGTGCGAAACGAGAGAGTTGTAGCGTGTGCAATGTCGGAACATCGACAGGGTGTTGATGCCCGTGCAGGCGGATTCCTGCAATGCGTTCTTGCCCATGACCGGCAGGGCTGGTTGGGCGGTGATGACGAGGAGCGGCGTGCCATTTTCGCGGGCGCAGGAAACCCCGGTGATCAGATTTGTGGCGCCGGGGCCGGAAGTCGCGCAACAGACGCCGAGACGGCCGGTTTCGCGGGCATAGCCGTCGGCCATGAATGCCGCCCCGGACTCATGGCGGGCGAGGACGTGTCGCGGGCCACCCCGGCGCTCGCTTCTGGCCAGGGCGTTGTACAGAGGTTCAATGGCGCCGCCGGGTATGCCGAATACGTACTCGACGCCTATTTGCTCGAGGTAGGCCACCAGCACGTCCGCCACTTCCGGCGTGTGCTGAGCGGACTGGTCCCCGTGTTCCGCGTTGTCGTGAGCGAATGCAGTCTTGCCGCTCATATCGGTGCCTCCCAGAACTCAATCCCGACCCCGAAAACCGTCTCTTCAGCTCACGCCTTTCGCCGAACTCTCAGAAGAACCGGTTTCGGCTGTTCCTTGGAAAGCGAGACGATCAGAGGCAGGTAGCAAGTATTACCTTGGTGATAATCAGACGTTCGTTTGATCCGAGGGGCTTTCACTGCTCTCTTTTCGAGTTTTCGGCCAATTCCATGGCCGGGAAGTTCGGTTTCAGGATCCGGTCGGCGAATTCGCTTGCCGGCAGGGGCTCGGCCAAATAGTAGCCCTGGATGGAATCGCATTCCAGGCGGATGAGAAATTCGCGTTGTTCGAGCGTTTCGACGCCTTCCGCCACCACCTTGAGCCGCAGGCTGTGGGCGAGGGCGATCATGCCGGCGACGATCGAGGCGTCGTCCGGATTGGTGGTCATTTCGCGGGTGAAGGTGCGGTCCACCTTGAGCGCATCGACCGGGAAGCGCTTCAGGTAGGCGAGGGACGAATAGCCGGTGCCGAAGTCGTCGATTTCAAGGTGCAGGCCGATGCTCTTCAGCTCTTGCAACATGGACACGGATTCGCGGGCATGTTCCATCAGCACGCTTTCGGTAATCTCCAGGGTCAGATGCTTGGGGTCCAGACCGGTATCGCGCAGGACCGAGGCCACGGTGTCGCTGAACCCTTTTTCCTTCAACTGCACGCTGGAGATGTTGACCGCGATGCTCAGGTCGGGCGCGCCTGCCGCCAGCCATTCCCGAGTCTGCGCACAGGCGGTGCGCAGGACGAATTCGCCGATCGGCCTGATGAGACCGGTTTCTTCTGCCAACGGGATGAACTCGAGCGGAGAGATCATGCCGCGGACCGGATGCTTCCAGCGCACCAAGGCCTCCATGCCGGTGATGCGGCCGCTGCTGGTGTCGGCCTTGGGCTGGTAATAGACCATGAGTTCATTGCGCTCGAGAGCCCGGCGCAGGGAACTGTCCATGCGCAGGTGCTCGGAGATCGAGGCTTCCATACCGGCCTCGTAGAACTGGAAGCCGCCGCTGCCCCGTTTGGCACGGTACATGGCCGTGTCGGCACGGCGCAGCAGGGTGCTGACGTCGGTGCCGTCGGCCGGATAGATGGAGATGCCGATACTGGTGGATACGTAGATGTCCTGGCCGTCGATCTCGAATGGCGATGCCAGAGAGCGGCAGATCTTCTGCGCGGCGTTGGCGGCGAGCGCCGGGGCGGAAAGGTCGTCGAGCAGAACGGTGAATTCGTCGCCACCCAAACGGGCGACGCAGTCCGTCGAACGCACACAGCATTTGATGCGGCCGGCGACCGCCTTCAGCAGCCGGTCGCCGATTTCGTGGCCGAGCGTGTCGTTGACGAATTTGAAGCGGTCGAGGTCGAGGAAGAGCACCGCCAGCGACTGGCCGTGACTCTCGGCGCGTTCGATCGCCCGGTCGAGATTGTCCGCGAAGAGCACCCGGTTGGGCAGGCCGGTCAGGGTGTCGTTGAAGGCGAGGTGACGAACATAACGCTCGGCCCGGTTGGCCTCGACGACGCGCTTGACGCGCTGGTTGACCACCGCCAGGTTGATCGGCTTGGGAATGTAATCGCTGGCGCCGGCGGCAAAGGCGCGCTGGATCGAATGGTTGTCATCGAGCGCCGTGATCATCAGGACCGGAATTTCCTTGCCGTGAGCGGTTTCCTGGAGCTTGGCGCAGGCGGTGAAGCCGTCCATCTCCGGCATCATGGCATCCATGAGGATCACGTCCGGACTGATGCGGTCCACCATCGCCAGCGCCTTGGCGCCGTCGACGGCCTCTTCGACCGAGAAACCGCTGCGCTGCAACGCATAGCGCAAGGCCGAGCGCGTGCTGCGATCATCGTCGACCACGAGGACCAAGGTGCCTCTGGCGGCATTCTGGGCTGGTTGTACCGGCTCGCTGTCCAGTTCTTCAAGCAAGGCCTGATGCGCCAGGGCATATTCGGCCCGCGCCCGGGACAGCATCTCGGCGGCGGCGTCGATCTCTCCGATCTCGGCCTTCTCCTCGATCTCCCTGGCCACCTTGGCCAGCGGTCCGGCACCCAGGTTGCCGGCGGCGCCCTTGATGGCATGGGCGGCACGACGCAGTTGTTCGCCGCTGCCCGCCGCCGCTGCCTGCTCCATGTCTTCGAGGTAGATCGGCATGTCCTCGAGGAACGGCTGGATGGCTTCGCCGAGGGCGCTGCCAAGTGCTTCGCGCAGTTTGCCGAGAAACGCCTGATCGAGCGGGGCGGTGCTGCGTTCCTGAACCGCCGGCTCGACCGTACGCAAGGGTTCGGGTGGCTGCGGCACTGCCGCAAAGCGCGGAATCCAGCGCTGGAGCTTCTCGGTCAGATGGTCGAGCGTCAAGGGCTTCGCCAGGTGGTCGTCCATGCCCGAGGCAAGACACTTCTCGACGTCGGAAGGTTGAACGTTGGCGGTCATGGCCACGATCGGCGTGCGGCCGCTACGGCTGTCCTCCAGACTCCGTATCGCCGCCGTGACCTCGTAGCCATCCATGTCCGGCATGGCGCAATCCATCAGCACCAAGTCCCACGGGCCGTGCCTGAATGCGGCCAGGCCCTCCTGGCCGTTGTCCGCTACGTCGGCGTGGCAGCCGAGTACGGAAAGCATGCCGCGAACGATGGTCTGGTTGGTACGGTTGTCTTCGACCACCAGGATCCGGTAGTTGCCCGGAGCCCTGGGAACCAGGGTCTCGGCGGAGACGACGGGACTCCGGCTGCCGGCTTCCTCGCCGGCGCCGAGCGCGCCGGTGATGGCCTCGATCAGGCGTTCCAGTTTCAGCGGTTTGGCCAGGTACGCGTCGGCCTGGACGGCTTCGTCAACATGCTCGACGCCGTACCGGTTCATGAGTATGAGATGCAGGCTGGCAGGATTCTCGCTCCGGATCCGGAGCGGCAGGCTGTCGCCGTCGGTGCTGGCGAATGCCATGTCGAGTATGACCAAGTCGTAGGGTTTGCCTAGCGCCCGCGCGGCGGCAAGCGCGGCCAGCGTGCTTTCCGCATCGGCCGTCGCTTGACAGTTGAAGCCCCAATCGGCGAGCGCCTGTTGCAGGAAACGACGGGCGATTTCGCTTTCGTCGACCACGAGCGCGCGCAAGCTCGGCCAACACGGCCGCTGCGGCGCCGGTTTCGCGTCTTCGACCTTGGTCAGCGGCAATTCGAACCAGAAGCGGCTGCCGACGCCCGGTGTGCTTTCAACACCGATCTCGCCGCCCATCAGCCCGACGAGTTGCTTGCAGATGGCCAATCCGAGACCGGAGCCGCCGAAGCGGCGCGTGGTCGAGGTGTCTGCCTGGGTGAAGGAATCGAAGATCGCGGCTTGCGCATCCGGGTGAATGCCGATACCCGTGTCATGAACTTCGAATCGGATCCACAGATCGCCCTGCCCTTGCCACAGCCCGTCCGGGGCATGAGCGCCAACGGCGACCTGCACTTCGACGCCACCGCTCTCGGTGAACTTTATGGCGTTGCCGACCAGGTTGATCAGCACCTGACGCAGGCGGCGCGGGTCACCCTTGAGACGCGACGGCACTTCCGGCGCTATCAGGTAGCCGAGGTCGAGTCCTTTCTGCAGCGTCTGCGTCGACAGCAGTTCGAGGACGTCCTCGATGGTGTGGGCGACGCCGAACTCCGTCCGTTCGATCTCCACCTTGCCGGCCTCGAGTTTGGAGAAGTCGAGGATGTTGTTGATCAGGTCGAGCAGGTACTGGGACGAATCCCAGGCGATCTCGACGAACTGGCGTTGCTTGGATGGCAGCTCGGTAGCCATCAGGATGTCGAGCGTACCGACCACGCCGTTCAAGGGGGTACGGATTTCATGGCTGACGGTGGCGGCGAAGTCGGCTTTCAGCTTGGCGAATTTCAAGGCACTGTCGCGAGCGGCACGCAGCTCCTGCTCGCGCTCTTCCAGGACCGCCATCATCTTGTTGAAGGCCTGTGCCATGTGGACGATGTCGCTGGGACCACCCGGCCTAGCCCGGACGCCGAGCGTTCCGGCCTCGGCTTGCGCCATGGCGGCCGACAGCCGGTCCAGCGGCTGGGTCATGCGCGCGGTCAGCGCACGCACGATGACCAGGAACAGGAAGGCGAAGAAGAACGATACGGCGAAGTTGACAATGAACACTTCATTGCGCATGCGTGAGAGCGTGGCCTTGCTCTGCGTCACGCTGACGAAGCCAAGCAGTTCCTGCGGCTGGTCGGCAACTTCGAAGGGCGATCTTTCCTGGCCACCGGCGACGACCGGGGCCACGAAGCGCCAGGCGTCGTCGGTATCCGATTCCAGATGGGCGGGTTCGAACGAACGGACGGCGACAGGTTGGGCAACGGGCTGCCCATCGGCGGATTTGCTTCGGTTGAGCAGCAGGCGCCCGTCGGCATGCCGGATTTCAAGGGAAGTGACATCGGGGAAGGCGAGCGTTACCGTTACCGCCTCGGCCGCGTTTTCCGGCGCCTCGTAGAGCAGCGCCAGCTTGCTCTGACGAGCCAGGTTGTCGGTGATCTGGCGGCCCTGTTCGAGCAGGTTGGTCTGGATCTGGCGGCTGCTTTGCCAGGATATGGCCAGCGAAGACGCGAACGCCAGGCTCAACACGGCGACGGCGACCATGACCGCGATCTGGCGGCTGAACGAGGTATTGTGGACCATACGGTTCAGTCGGTTCATTGGTCGGGATACACCATGTCGAAAGCTTGCTGTTGGCGTCCTGCGAGATTGACGCCGACGTGGGCGGCCGTACGCAGGTTGACCGCCATCAGCACTTCCTTGAGCGGAACGATGGCCCGCGTCGGCTGGGCGGCGGAAGCCATATGGTTGAGGGCATACTTGGCCAGGTTGCGCCCGAGTTCGACGTTATCCGGATAGAGGGAGAACAGCGCACCGCGCTTGACGTGGCCGACGCTGCTGGAAAAGACCACCAGCGAACGCGACCAGGCTTCCTGAAGCACGAAGGGCAAGGTCGCCGACTCTTCGACGGTCACCGAATCCTGCGGCAGCCAGAAAGCATCGCGTTTGGGATCAGCGTTGTTGATATCCTCCTGGTATAAGCGCATCGCCGATTTCAGGTCCTGTGCTTCCTGGGCGACCAGTTCGAGTCCGAGGCTCCTGGCGGCGTCGCGGGCGAGGCGGATCAGCCAGGTGTTCTGGCGCGGATCGTAAACCACGTATACCCGCCGGATCGATGGCAATAATCCTTTCAGTCTTTCCAGCAGCAGGGCCGGATCCGGTGCCATGCTATGCACGGTGGTTCCCTGCATTTCCGACTCAGGCATGGAAATCACGCCGCCGACGACCACACCGATGTCGCGTTCGAGCCCGGCGGTGGCCCGAAAACCGTTGCGGCCAAGCGCAATGACGATCTGGACGTTCTGGCGTCGCAACTCGGCGGCGAGGTTCTGGATGTTCGGGTTGGCACCGATGGCAAACGCCGGAACCGAGCCCTTCGCCTTGTCCTCTATGCCTTCGATGATGCTGGAGAAGATGCTGCGGTAAGGCTCGCCGATATCCGGATAGACGACCGCGATCCCGCTCTGGCCGTTGGCGGCGATCTGGAGCGGTCGACTCCGGGGTATCGGCGCCAGGTCCTGATCGCTGGTTTTCAGGGCGATCCTGTACACGACCACGTCCACTGCGGAATTGAAACGGGGAAGCTCAGTCGCCGATGATTCTCCGGGCTCGCCCCGAACGGCGGTTGGCGGCAGCGACACCGGTGCCGTGCAAGCGGGGCAGGCATGAAATGCCAGCCACAGGGAGGCGAGGGCGAGGACGACAGCGCGCGTCTTATGCACGTTGGATGGTGGTCCGATCTGACTTTCGGCGAATTATGCCCGATATGAAGGTTTTCACCCAGAACCAAGTAGAGCGGCGCGGCTTCCCGGGTGGCTTCAGCTTGTCGTCGCAACGCGGTGATACCATTGATCGGCCATCATGCAACTCAAGCAACTGATCGACGATCTCCATCCGCGCATCGCCGCCCTGCGCAGGGATCTGCACGCCCACCCCGAGTTGGCTTTCGAGGAACGGCGCACTGCGGCCATGGTGGCTACCTATCTCGAGAAGCTCGGGATCAAGGTGCATAGGGGGCTGGCGGCAACGGGCGTGGTCGGCCGGCTCACCGCCGGCACCGGCGGTCGTTCGATCGGCCTGCGCGCCGACATGGACGCGTTGCCGCTGGTCGAACTCAATACCTTCCCGCACCGTTCGAGACACGAAGGTTGCATGCATGCCTGCGGCCACGACGGTCACACCGCCATGCTGCTCGGTGCCGCGGAAGCACTGGTCGCTTTGCGTGACGAGGGAGCCTTCAACGGCACGGTGTACTTCATCTTTCAGCCGGCGGAGGAACACGAGGGGGGCGCCCGGGTGATGGTCGAAGAGGGACTGTTCGATCGCTTCCCGATGGATGCAGTATTCGGCATGCATAACTGGCCTGGCCTGCCCCTGGGCAGCTTCGCGGTCGCCGCCGGGCCGGTGATGGCGGGTGCCGACCGTTTCGAGATCATCGTAACCGGCCACGGGGTTCATGCCGCAATGCCTCACCTGGGCAGCGACAGTGTCCTGGCCGGCGCAGCCCTGGTCCAGGCGCTGCAGGCGTTGGTCAGCCGCGCTACCGATCCCCTGGAGCCGGTCGTGGTCAGTGTCACCCGTTTCCAGGCGGGTCATGCCGACAACGTGCTGCCGGAAACGGCCGTCCTCGGCGGCACGGTACGGACCTTCAAGCCCGAACTTCAGGATGCCATCGAGGCCGGCATGCGCCGGATCTGCCGGAGCATCGAACTCGCCCATGGTGTCGAGGTGCGCCTCGAGTTCTTCCGCGGCTATCCTCCCACCGTCAATGCTGCCGAGCCGACCGCGCTTTGCCGCGAGGTGGCCGGTCAGGTGGCCGTAGGCGGCCAAGTGTTCAACGATCTGCCGCCCAGCATGGGTGCCGAGGACTTTGCCTACTTTTCGGCAGTCGTTCCCGGCTGCTATGTGTGGCTCGGCAACGGCCCGGGCGAGGGCGGTTGCATGCTGCATAGTCCGCATTACGATTTCAACGATGCGGTCATTCCGATCGGCATCCGCTACTGGCTGCGGCTGGTGGAAGAAGCGCTGCCGGCCTAGCGCTTTCGCTGCAGGGCAGCCAGCCACTCGGTCGTTTGTTCGACGGCCATCGGGTAGCCGAACAGGTAGCCCTGGAACTGGTCGCAGCCATGGCTCGCCAGATAGCCGCGCTGGACTTCTGTCTCGACACCCTCGGCAACGACCTCGAGTTCCATGCCGTGTGCCAGGGCGATGATGGCGCCGGCGATCTTCACCGCCTCGCCGCCGGCGCCGATGTCCTTGACGAAGGACTGGTCGATCTTCAGCACCTGCACCGGAAACTGCTTGAGATAGCTCAGCGACGAGTAGCCGGTGCCGAAATCGTCGATGGCCAGGCGGATGCTCATCTTTCGCAACTGTCCGAGAACCAGCGCGGCCCGGTGAATGTCGTGCATCAGCAGGGTTTCCGTCAGTTCCAGTTCCAGCAGTTCGGCCGGCAGGCGATTCATCAGGAGCGCGTCGCCGACCAGCTTGACAAGGTCCTGATGCGCGAACTGGTGGGCCGAGATGTTGACGGAGACAGGCAGCACGCGCAGGCCGGCGTCGATCCACAGCCGAAGTTGGCGGCAAACGGTGTGGATCACCCATTCGCCGATCGGGCCGATGAGACCGGATTCCTCCGCTACCGGAATGAAGCGGTCGGGCGGGATGAACCCCTGTTGCGGATGCCGCCAGCGGAGCAGCGCCTCGATGCCGACCGCGGCATTGGTGGCGGCGCTGACCTTGGGCTGGAAGTCCAGCAGCATCTCGCCGCGTTCGATGGCGCCGCGCAGTTGGCTCTCCATCAACAGGTCGCCGAGCGAGACGACGTTCATGTCGGCCGAGTAGAACTGGAAGCCGTTGCGGCCTTCGGCCTTGGTCCGGTACATGGCGGCGTCGGCGTTCTTGAGGAGTTCGGATGCCGTCTGGCCGTCGTCCGGATAGAGGGCGATGCCGATGCTGCCGGTGATGGTCAATTCGTGGCCGCCCAGCATGAAAGGCTTGTCGAGCGAACGTGTGAGCTTGCGTGCCACCTGGGCGGCGTCCTGGCTCTGCTCGAGGTCCGGCAGAACGATGACGAACTCGTCGCCACCCTGGCGCGAGATGGTATCCGTTTCCCGCATGACGGAAGCGCAACGCTCGGAGACCTGGATCAGCAGGCTGTCGCCGATATCGTGGCCGAGACTGTCGTTGATGTTCTTGAAGCGATCGAGGTCGAGGAAGAGCACCGCGGTGCGCCGGTTGCTGCGCTTTGACAGCAGGATGGCCTGGTCCAGGCGGTCGTGCAGCAGGATGCGATTGGGCAGATCGGTGAGGGCGTCGTGATGGGCCAGGTGATGTATGCGTGCCTCCGCCTCCTTGCGCTCGGACACGTCAGAGAAGATGCCGATGTAGTTGGCGGCAGCGCCTTCGGCGTCGCGCACCACCGTAATCGACAGCCATTCCGGATACACCTCGCCGTTCTTGCGCCGGTTCCAGATTTCTCCGCGCCATTGGCTCAAGTCGCCGAGCTGGCTCCACATCTGGCGGTAGAAGTTGCTGTCGTGTCTGCCGGAGCGGAGCAACTGCGGTTTCTGGCCGACGACTTCCTCCTGGCTGTAGCCGGTGATGGCGGCGAAGGCCGGGTTGACCGCGGCGATGCGGTTGTCGCTGTCGGTAATCACCATGCCCTCGCAGGCATTGGTGAACACGGTGGCATAAAGACGGGTCTTTTCTTCGGCCTTTCGCTGCGCCTCGAAGCGTTCGCCGAGATCCTTGTGCGCGGTGGCCAGGGCCCGGCGCGTTTTCTCCAGTGAGTTGAAGTAGAAGGCCAGGTAGCCCACCAGCAACAGCGCCGCGAGGTAGAGCAGGACCCGGAAATGCGCCGAGTCGTCCGTCGCCTGCTGGTGACCGGCGGAGTAGAGCCGGGCCAGATCTTCCTCGACCTCGATGGTCGGTACGTTGAGAACGCTGCGGGTCAGTTCGTCGACCACCGGCTGGCGCGCCAGTATGACTTGTGCATGCCGCAACAGATGATCCAGATTGCCGCCGGTATCGACCTGGCGCATGGGGCCGGCAGCAAGTTGCTGGCGGTCGCTTTCGAGCTGGCGGCCGAGCGTCGGATCGGGGGTGTGGATGAACATCTGCAGGCGGCGGTTGAAACGGTCGAAGTCTCGGTTGTCCGCCCGATCCAGTAAATTGGCGGCGGCGGTCGGGTAATAGTGCAGCGAGTTCCTCAGTACCGAGATTTCCCGCTTGTAGCGATCGATGAGAGCCGCCTTTTGAGTTTCGAGAGCCTGCAACTCCGTGGCTCTGGTGGCGATCCGCTCCCGGTCTGCCGATCTGAGGAAGCCCGGCGGATTGGTCGTGAGCGCGGTCAGGTTTCGCAGTGTATCTACCTGAGTTACCAGCGGATCGAAATCGGCAAGGAGATCGAATCGGCTGGCCAGTATGGCGGCGTTGAGTTCGATATCGGCCTGCCGCAGTTGCCGCAGCTGCTGGCTGTAGTGGAAGTGCGCTTGGGGCGACACCGCATCGGCGCGCAGGAAGATCCAGGTCAGCAGTAGAACCGCGCCAGCGATGCCGGCCAAGGCGATCCAGGCGCGACTGCCTGAGGAGACGGTCATTGCAGCGCCTGTCCCTTCCAGCGACCGGTCAGAGTGTGCAGGAATGCGACGATCAGTCGCCTGTCCTCGTCGGAAAGTTCGCGGCCGAGTTGGAAACGGCCCATGATGGCGACGGCATCCTCCAGCGTTTGCGCCGAACCGTCGTGGAAATAGGGCGCCGTCAACGCGACATTGCGCAAACCGGGAACCTTGAATACGTGACGGTCCTCCTCGCGCCTGGTGACGTTGTAGCGTCCCTGGTCGGCATCGGTGAGTGCTCGTTTGCCGGCAAAATAG
Organism: Rhodocyclaceae bacterium; assembly: GCA_041480065.1. Taxonomy (GTDB): domain Bacteria; phylum Pseudomonadota; class Gammaproteobacteria; order Burkholderiales; family Rhodocyclaceae; genus Fen-999. The sequence goes on along the minus strand of JBGOZF010000009.1, from coordinate 14,652 downwards.
TCGCCCATGACGCCGAATTGCTGAAACAGATTACCGCCGATGTTGACGCCCTGATGGCAACTGGAGCAGCCGTAGTCCTTGAAGCGCCGGTAGCCTTCGCGTTCGTCGGCCGTCAGTGCGTTGGTGTCGCCGCGCAAGTAACGATCGAACGGCGAATCCGGCGTCACCAGCGATCGCTCGAAGGTGGCGATGGCATCGGCGACGTTGATGGCAGTCAATCCATCGGGATAGATACGGGCGAAGTCCGCGCGGTATCCAGCGTCCGCTCGCAGCTTCGTCAGGACCTGCTCCCAGTTCGAGGCCATTTCGATCGGATTGTTGATGGGCCCCGCAGCCTGTTCCTCCAGGGTGGCGGCACGTCCATCCCAGAACTGGACGAAGTTGAAGCCGCTGTTGAAGACGGTTGGGGCATTGATGGAGCCGACTGTGCCGCCGACGCCTTTCGAGAACTGCCGTCGATCGGTGCCGCCCTGGTTCAGATCGTGGCAGGTCGAACAGGCGATCGTGTCGTCGCGGGAAAGCCTGGTATCGCGGAACAGGCGTTCGCCGAGCGACAGTTTCGCTGCCGGCAGGTCGATGGTGCGGGGCAGCGGGGAAATCGGCTCCAAGCCTTTACTCGGTTCGGACGCCGCGGCCGGCGAAGGCGGTATGCGCGGGTTGCCGTCGTTGGGGATCAGCCACAGGACCGAAACGACGAGCAGGGCGACCGCGAGATAGTGCTTCAGGTAGACCATGGATCGAGCCCGCTTCACCTCTGCGATGGATTCAGGCGCCACGACATCGGATGCGGGATGCCGGTCATTTGACGAAACTGGCGAACATTGCCGGGTCAAAGCCCACCAGCAATTGGCCCCCGTCGGTTTCGACGACCGGTCGCCGTATCAGGCTCGGAAACGCCAACATCAACGCCACTGCCTGGCTTTGCGTGGAAATCTGCTGCTGCTCGGGCGCAAGTTTTCGGAAAGTGGGTCCCCGGGTGTTGACCAGCGTCTTCCAGCCAAGCGCCCGGCACCAGGCAACCAGGCGTTCGCGCGGCACCCCCTGTTTCCTGTAATCGTGGAAGGTATATGCGACCTTACGCTCATCGCACCAAGCAATGGCTTTCTTCATGGTGTCGCAGTTGCGGATTCCGTAGAGCGTTACCATTGGCTGGGTTTCGGGATGAAGTGTAAGGAGGTCATTGCGCGGTTCTCGCGTGGTATCGGGTCGTCACGCCGAACAGATCTCGGCGGCGCGAGTCTCGAGCGCCGCGGCGCGTAGTGACTGTCTGCTGCGAATCAGTTCCCGAGTCTGCGAGTAGGACAAAAGGCTAAGCATGTGACGCTCAGGATCATGACGGTACTGACTTGTTCTTGTCAACCGGAGATATGTCCTTAGCCATATCATGGGGCGGACTCCGCGTTACGGCGAAGTCTGGGGTTCCGCGGCAATTGCCATATCGAGGCTGACGCGGAACGTACTGCCACTTCCGAGTGTGCTTTCGACCGTCAGTTGGCCTCCCATCATCTCCACGATACGGCGGCTGATGGCGAGCCCGAGGCCGGCGCCGCCAAAGCGTCGGGTGATGGAGCCGTCGGCCTGGGAAAAAGGGTCGAAAATGCTTTGCAGGTTCTCGGGCGCGATGCCGATGCCGGTGTCGGACACGGCAATTTCGACATGGCAGGTCGTCGGGTCGCGGGCTTCCACGTTGATGGTGAGCACGACTTCACCAAACTGGGTGAACTTGATGGCATTGCCGTACAAGTTGGTCAGGACCTGGCTCAGCCGACCAGCATCGCCTACCACTAGAGGCAGGGGATCGGGTGAGATCGACATCCTTGTCGCCAGATTCTTGTTTCGGCATCTGAACGCAAACTGACCGATGACGTCATTTGCGATATCCGCCAGGTTCACCGGCGAGGACGCCAGCGACAGGCGGCCGGCGTCGATATTCGAATAGTCGAGAATGTCGTTGAGAATGGCCAGCAGCGTGTCGGCCGAACTCTTGACCAAGTCCAGGTAACCGCGTTGCTCCTCGGTCAGTTGCGAGGCCAGCACCAGATCGGTCATGCCCATGATGCCATTCAACGGCGTGCGTATTTCGTGGCTCATGGTACCGAGAAAGGTGGCCTTGGCCCGGTTGGCCGCCTCGGCGGCTTCCTTGGCGCGCACCAGATCCGCTTCGCGGCGGGCGATGTTGTCCGCCATCTGGTTGAAGGCGTCGGCCACCACGGCGACTTCGGGGACGCGTACCGGGGCAATCCGTTCCGACCAGTCGCCGGCGGCCAGGCGGCGGGCGCTGTCGGTGACCAACTGAAGGGGCTCCAGACCACGGCGCAATGCGAGTCCCATGACCACGACAATGCCTGCCAGACAAATGAAGCCAACGATGACGAACAGCATCGTTGACTGCCAGAGGTCGTGCATAAGCTTGCCCTGGGACATCTCGATCCGAAGCGTGCCGTATTCGGTACCACCAACCACTATCGGCTCCAGGCGGACGAGCGCACGAGCGCCGAGCAGGGAAACGAACCACTCGGGCGGCCGGCTGGGGCGGACCGTGGCGGGCGAATCGGCGGCTTCGATCACCATGCGCTGGTCACCGGGAGAGAGCAGGACGATGCGTTTGACGGATTCCTGCCGGACGATGGCGTCGAATGTTTGCTGTGTTGTGGCCAGATCGCCGACCACCAGCGTGTTCTGCAGCATCGGCATCAGGGCGAGCACGATGCTCGCAGCGGTATCGCGAAACTCCTTCTGGTTCGAGTTGACCCGCTCGTAGATCACCATGGCCAGTCCAAACAGCGAGACCGACGCGACGACGATCGCCGTCAGCAACCGAATGCGCCAAAGCAGGCTCAGGCGGCCGAGGATCATTCGGGAATCTTTGCGTAAATCCTGCGCGCGTTGTCATAGTCACGGTCGCTGGCTGCGTCGAAGCCGGAAGACGAACTCGCTGCCAATACCGCTGCCGCACGGGGATCCTGCTTCATCCCGAGCAGCGCATTGCGAATGGCGTCGGCCTGCGCCTTGGGTACTCTCGGGTGGATGATCACAGGCAGATCGGCGTAGGCTTCCGACGTGAACAGCTCCCGGTATTGCAGGCCCTGCTGGGCAGCGTACTGCGTCAGGAACCGCGAGTTCGCCGCGACCGCCTCCACTTGCCGCGCTTTCAATTGGGCGAGAGCGCCTTCCTGATTGCCGGCGAGTATCGGTTGCACGGTGACCCCAGCCGCCTGCAGCGCCGCCATGGGCACGGCGTAGGCAACGAATGCGCCCTTGGAGGGGAAGGCAATCCGTTTGCCGGCAAGTCCCTTCAGTGTCTTGATCGGGCTGTCGGCGTTGACGGCGATCACGCCATAAATCGGGCCGCCGGCCCAGCGGGCGATGACCTTGTAGGTGCCGTCATATTCCTTGCGGAAGCTGTGGTTTGTAAACGCGAGGTCGAATTCGCCACGGCCCATCATGGCATCGGTTTCCTGGACGGTGGCACCCATCTTGAGACGGAATTGCAGGCCGGTGGTCTCGGAAAGGTAGCGCAGGATCGGATTCCAGCGCTCGGCGGTCTTGGCCGGACTCTGCTGGTTGAGTACGCCGAAGACGAGCGCGTTCTCCTCCGCTGACGCCGTCGACAGGATACAAAGTCCCAACACCACCCCGACCAGCGTCGCTTTCATCACCACTCTCCCTGCCTGCACAAGATAGCGGCGTCAATAGTAAGGCCATCGCGGGCTACTTGCCACCCTCAAACTCAAGGGCGGCGGAGTTTATGCAGTAGCGCAAGCCGGTCGGTGCCGGGCCGTCGGGAAACACGTGGCCCAGATGGGCGTCGCATTGGCTGCACGTGACCTCGATGCGGTGCATGCCGTGGCTGGGATCGTCCGCCTCGGCAACCCCGGCGGCATCGAGCGGCGCATTGAAGCTCGGCCAGCCGCAGCCGGAATCGAACTTCTGCAGCGACGAGAAGAGTGGTGCGCCACAACAGACGCATCGGTAGGTACCGGCATCGTGGCAGTCCCAATACCTTCCGGTGAAAGCCGGCTCGGTTCCCTTGCGGCGAGTGACCTGGTACTGGGTAGGCGTCAGTTGCTCGCGCCATTCGCCGTCGGACTTGATGATCTTGGCCATAAACGTCTTCCTCCGGTTAACATCCGTCCATCTTAGTCGAGCGGATAGGCGAGGAAGTTCATGCGCGTCGTTGTACTCGGGGCTGGGCTCGTAGGCGTCGCCTCGGCGTGGTATCTGGCCGAGGCGGGCCACGAGGTGACGGTTGTCGACCGACAACCCGGCCCGGCATTGGAAACAAGCTTCGCCAACGGCGGCCAGATTTCCACCAGCCATGCCGAACCCTGGGCCAATCCGGGTGCCCTCGGCAAGGTCGTGCGCTGGCTGGGCCGCGAGGACTCGCCGCTGTTGTGGCGTTTGCGCGCCGATCCCGCGCAATGGGCGTGGGGCTTGCGCTTCCTGCGTGAATGCACCCCGGCGCGGGCACGACAGAACATGATCGCGATCCTCCGCCTTGCCTTGTACAGCCGGGCGCTGCTGAAGGATCTGCGTCCGATCCTTGGCCTCGAATACGACCAGCAATTGCGTGGCATCCTGCACTTCTACACCGACGAGGCGGAGTTCGCCCACGCGATTCCGCAAGCCGAGCTGATGCGCGAATTTGGCTGCGACCGGGTGGTGAAGAGCGCCCGGGAGTGCCTGGCCATCGAGCCCGCACTGGCTGGTTCGACGGTGCCGATCATCGGCGGCACCTATACCGCGGACGACGAGTCCGGAGATGCCCACCAGTTCACCCGGCAACTGGCCGATCGCGCCGCAACCCGTGGCGTCACCTTTCGGTACGGGGCGACAGCGGAGCACTTGCAGAGCGAAGCAGGCAGGGTGGCCGGTATCCGTTTGTCGCATGGGGAAACAGTGGTTGGCGATGTCTATGTCGCTGCCTTGGGCAGCTATACGCCGCTCCTCCTGCGGTCGCTGGGCATGCGTCTGGCGGTCTATCCGGCCAAGGGATATTCGGCGACGCTGACTGTCGGCGACGCGGCGCCGACCGTGAGTCTGACCGACGACGGCCGCAAGATCGTGTTTTCCCGCCTGGGCAAGCGTTTGCGGGTGGCGGGGACGGCGGAGTTCGCCGGTTACGACACCTCGGTGAGCACGGTCCGTTGCCAGTCCATCGTTCGTCGCACTTTCGAGATCTTCCCCCGCATTGCCGCATGCCGGGATATCGAGTATTGGGCGGGCCTGCGCCCGGCGACGCCCGGCAATGTTCCGCTGGTCGGCGCCACACGATTCGCCAACCTGTTTCTCAACACCGGCCATGGCACACTGGGCTGGACCATGGCCTGCGGGACCGGCAAGCTCCTGGCCGATCTGGTTGGTGGTCGCGTGCCCGCCATTGATCCGACGCCCTATGAGGCGCAGGGCAGTTTGAAGGCATAATCGGCCGGCGGTTGAACACTATCGAATAGATGGGCGCAGCGGTACGAAACGAGGCAATACGACAGAGATTTCCGGCCGTGCGTCCGTTTTCTTGAAGAGCCGTCTTTAAGGGAAGAAAAGGGAGATTCATCATGTTGGCATGGTGGCGTGGCGCAGTGCTCGGCGTCATGGTGGCGCTCTTGCCGTCGGTGGCACTGGCTCAGGCGGCCTTGGCAGACGGGTTCAAGAAGGTGCCGTCCGGCGCCAAGGTTGTGCTGACGCCCATGGATGTGGAACTGTTTTCCATCAGTGCCGGCGGCATACTGGAACCACAGGCCGAATGGACCTCCCGGGCGCTCGATCACCTGAAGTCTGCCTACCAGGCCAAGAAGGATGCCCTCGGCGTCGAAATGCTGCAGCTTGACGACGATGGCGACGAGGTGGTTGAAGACTTCAACCGCCTTCACGGCGCGGTCGGCAATTCAATCGCCTTGCATCACTACATCCGCCCCTGGCGCCTGCCCAGCAAGGACGGCCAGTTTGATTGGACACTTGGCGACGGCGTCGACGCGATACGTGCCAAGACTGGCGCCAACTATGCATTATTCACTTTCGTACGCGACAGCTACGCGAGTTCTGAGCGCGTAGTGACCATGGTCATCGGAGCTCTGTTCGGTTTTGGCCTACAGGGAGGAACACAGATTGGCTATGCGTCGCTGGTCGATCTCCGCGACGGGCGGGTCGTCTGGTTTAATCTTCTAAGACGCGCCCGGGGGGATTTGCGTACCCCTGATAAGGCTCGCGAGACCCTGGAAAACCTCTTGGAAGACTTCCCCGGCTGATGCGCCGGCGCGAATTTCTCTGCGGTTGCGGCTGTTGCGGCCTGCTCTCCGCGACACCGGCTTTCGCTCTCGCCGACGGCGAGTGGCATATGCCGATGCGCTTCCAGAAGCCGGAAGCGGGAGGCGACGAGGGTGGGCTGTGGGCGCTGCTCGATCGCGAAGAGGCGAAGCTGAAGCGCAGCCGTTTCATCGTCCGCGACAAGGCGCTCAACGACTACCTCGCCGGAATCGCCTGCCGGCTGGCCGTCGACCATTGTCCCGACGTGCGCGTCTATGTCGTGCGGACGCCGATATTCAACGCCAGCATGGCGCCCAACGGCATGCTGCAAATCTGGACCGGCCTGCTGCTGCGCATGGCCAACGAGGCCCAACTCGCGGCCGTGCTCGGCCACGAGATCGGTCACTACCTGGCGCGCCACAGCCTCGACCGCCTGCGCGATGCAAAGTCGAGGTCGGCGTTCGGGCAATTCCTCGGCATGGCGCTCGCGGCAGCCGGCGCCGGCAACGCGGGCCTGCTGGCGCAACTCGCGCTGGCGGCCGGTATGTTCTCCTACAGTCGCGAACATGAGCGCGAGGCCGATCGCATCGGCCTGGAACTGATGGCAGGCGCCGGCTATGCACCGATGGAAGCCTCGAAGGTCTGGGACCAGTTGCTGGGCGAGTTGAAGGCGGAAAGCGACTGGACCGGCGATCCGGCGACGCGCAGCGTCCTCTTCGCCTCGCATCCGCTTGAAGACGAACGTCGCGATGCACTGGCGACTCGGGCCGCGGCGTTGACCGTGCCCCAGGCCAACGTCGGCGGCGAACAGTGGCGCCAGGTGATGGCGCCACATCAGTGGGAATTTCTGGAGGATGAACTGCGCAGGCGCCGGTCCGGGGAAAGCCTGGCGCTGCTCGATCGGCTGATCGCGGCCTCGCCGACTGACGGCGTGCTGTACTACTTCCGCGGCGAGGCCTATCGCCTGCGCGCGGCGGACGGCGATCGCCTGCGGGCACTCGATGCATACGAACTCGCCGAGAAACAGGTCAACGCGCCGGTCGAACTCTATCGCAGCCGTGGCATGTTGCTGCGCGCCGCCGGCGACGAAGCGGGGGCGAAGCAGGCGTTCGCCCGCTACTTGTCCTTGCGGCCGACGGCCGAGGACGCCGAATTGATCGACAGCTACTTGAAGCAGGAGATTCGATGATGAGATGGTTACTCGTGCCCGTGGTGTTCCTGCTGGCTTCCTGCGCCGCGATGACCAAGGTCGGCCCGGGCGAGACGGTGGTCCGCGAAAGCCTGACCGTCAGGCTCGGCCAGGGCTGGAACAAGCTTGCCATCGGCACCGGCCGGGTCGAAATATGGACGACGGAAGGGCTGCCACTCGATACCCTGCGCTTCTATGTCGACGTCAAGGACGGTGAGCCGCTGCAGGACGTGCGCGGTGCGAACCAGAAGCAGGTGCCGCAATTCCGTGCTGCCATGGAGCCGCGCGAGGTGGTGGAGATGTTCGAAGTGTTCAGCGTTGCCGACGGCAGCAGGTTCCGCTTGGCGAAGCTGGCACCAGCAAGCTTTCTCGGCACCGCGGGCTTTCGCTTCGATTACACCCTGATGCGCAAGTCCGACGAGGTGGAGCTCAAGGGCTTCGGCTATGGGGCGATCCGCGACGGACGCCTGACGCTGATCGTCTTCGAAGCGCCGAAGACGCACTACTTCGGCAAGGTGGCGCCGCGCGCCGAAGCCGTCATCGCCAGCGCGCGAATCACGAAGTAGGTGTCAGTGCAGGTGCCGGGGCGCCGATTCCGCCTGATCTTCGGGCATTTCGGCGTGCGAAGGTTCGCCTTCGGGGTTGGGGTATAGCGGCGCGCCGCAGTCGTCGCAATACTCCATCGGGAAACGGTGATCGAGGCTGATCACGTCCTGGATGCCGGTCTCGCGCAGCACCGCCTCGATCTGGGCCGGCGTATCGGCGGATTCGTCTTCGGCCTCCAGCAGGGGCCAGACGACGCCGTGGACGACGTCGGTCGAGTCGTGCTGCGCAAAGCCGATACGGTATTCCTCCAGTTGCCGGTCATAGTAGGGCGCCAGCACGGCGCGCAGGTCGGTGGCCGCGACGTTCAGCGTGGTTTGCAGGAAGGCGACGGCGGCGCGCAGCGAATACGGACGCGATGCGCGGTCGGCCTCGCGCGCGGCGGCATGGTAGGGCTGGGGCAGCAGCAATTCGACGGCACAGGCCGGCAGCAGCGGCCGCAGGGCCTCGCCACCCTGGCTGCGCCATTGCTTCAGTGCCTCGGCGCGCGAGCCGTCGTTCTCCTGCCAGCGGAACAGCGCCGCGCCTCTCGGAGCCGCAACCGCACCGATCAGGTACCGGGTATCGGAAAGGAAACTCACGGTCTCGGGCATGCCGGCCGGGTCGAGCTTGAGGTCACGGTCGTGCAATGCGGCTTTGGCCAGCTTCTCGGTCAGTTGTGCGGTTTCGGAGTAGCTCTGCGGCAGTTGGTCGGGGCTCCAGAGGAAGTCGGTGAGACCGATCTTGGTTTCGCCGGCGAATATGTGGGCCTGCAGTTGAACGCGCAGGGTAGCCAGGCAGTCGGGGACCACGGAGCCCGACGGAATGACGAACCGGGACCAGGCCAGTATCGGAGCGGCAAACAGCACGATGTCCTGGGGTGCGCCGGCCTCCGTGCGCTGGGTTTCGCAGCATGATTCGATCATGTCCGCCAGTTCGTCGTAAGCACGGCCACCGGTGCTGTAGAGATGATCGAGGGCGGTGTTGAGCGCGGCGTCGTCAGCCTCTGCCAGCAGCCGGTCGATTGCGCTGATCAGGCGGGTCTGCCAGTAATCATCCTCGATCCGGCTCGACGATTGGCTGAGGGCACTGGCCAGGCGGATCAACTCCTCGGTCAACGGGGTGTGCTTGGCGCGGCGTGAAAACCGGGTGCGTTTCATGGCGTAATGGGAAAGATGGCAGCGCAAGCGCTTGGGGGAGGCAGCGCGATTCTACCAGTTTGCGTATCCCCGGATGGCGTTAGGGATGATGCTAGAATGGCCCGCTTCCTTTATAGGTCAAACTTCCCATGTTCTCGCGTCTGATGCCCAAGGAAGGCAAGTTTTTCGATTTGTTCAACGCTCATGCGGAGTTGGTGGTTCAAGGGGGGCGCCAACTGACGGTGATGGTGGCCGAGCTCAATCAGGGGCCGGAGAACCTGGCGCGCCATACGCAGGCGATAGATGAGATCGAGCGGCGCGCCGACAAGATCACCCACGACACCATCGCCCTGCTGCATACCACCTTCAACACGCCGCTCGATCGCGACGAGATCCACAGCCTGATCGTGCGCATGGACGACATCCTGGACCTGATTCAGGACTTCGCCGAATCGATGTACCTCTATGACGTGCGCAAGCTGACGCCGGAAGCCTGCCATCTGGCCGACTTGTCGGCATCCTGCTGCGAACGGGTCAGGTCCGCGGTCCTCCTGCTCAACAACATGGATAACGCGAAAGCCATCCTCAAGACCTGCGAGGAGATCGATCAACTGGAGTCGGACGCCGACCGCGCCATGCGTACGGGCATCACCAAGCTGTTCCGCGACCAGGTCGATACCCGCGAATTGATCAAGCTCAAGGGCATCTATGAACTGCTCGAGGCCGTCACGGACCGTTGCGAGGATGTCGCGAACATCATCGAAGGCATCGTTCTCGAAAACTCGTAATTCAGCATGAACGGCCTCGAAATCAGTCTGACCGCCGTCGTGGTGCTGGTCGCTCTTGCGCTGGCCTTCGATTTCATGAACGGCTTCCACGACGCCGCCAACTCGATCGCCACCGTAGTTTCCACACGTGTATTGAAGCCGCATCAGGCGGTGGCCTGGGCGGCAGTATTCAACGTCATTGCGATTATGGTGTTCAAGATGACGGTCGCCGCCACCATCGGCAAGGGCACCATCGATCCAAGCATTGTCGATGAGCATGTCATCTTCGGCGCGCTGGTCGGTGCCATCGCGTGGAACATCATCACTTGGTATTACGGTATTCCGTCGAGTTCCTCCCACGCCCTGATCGGTGGCCTGGTCGGCGCCGCCCTCATCAAGTCGGGGCCGGGGGCGCTGATCTGGAGCGGCGTCGGCAAGACCATCCTGTTCATCTTCGTCGCGCCGGTACTGGGATTTCTGCTGGGCGGACTGTTGATGGTCGGTGTCTCCTGGCTATGCAACCGGATGGCGCCAAGGCGGGTGGACAAGGTCTTCCGCCGCCTGCAACTGCTTTCGGCGGCCGCCTACAGCCTCGGTCACGGCGGCAATGATGCCCAGAAGACCATAGGCATCATATGGATGCTGCTGATCGCCGCCGGCATTGACAAGAGCGGCGGTTCCATGCCCCCCTCCTGGGTCATCGTGGCTTGCTACATGGCAATGGGTCTTGGCACGCTGTTCGGTGGCTGGCGCATCGTCAAGACCATGGGCCAGAGAATCACCAAGCTCAATCAGGCCAGCGGATTCTGCGCCAACAGCGGTGGCGCCATCACCCTGTTCATGGCTACCTTTCTCGGCATTCCGGTGTCGACGACCCACACGATCACCGGCGCCATCGCCGGCGTGGGCGCCACGCGCCCGAGGAACGTGCGCTGGGGTGTGGCCGGCGGCATCGCCTGGGCCTGGGTGCTGACCATACCTGGTACCGCACTCATCGCCGCCGTGGCCTGGGCTACCGGTCAAGCGTTGTTCTGACCCACTGCCGGTTCGAGCAAACCGGCGGTCGTCGAATCGATGCTGGTAGCCGACCCATCCAGCCAATGCACCAGTTCCATGCGACCATCCATGTACTCGATGATCGCCGTGCAACTATCTACCCAGTCGCCGCAGTTCATGTAGGCGATGCCGTTGCAGTCGCGAATGGTGGCCGAGTGGATGTGGCCGCAGATGACGCCGTCCAGCCCGCGTTCGCGGGTGGCGTGGATGACCGAATCCTCGAAATCGAAAATGAAGCTGACTGCCGTCTTCACCTTGCGCTTGGCATAGCCGGCGAGCGACCAGTAGCCGGCGAGGCCGAGCCGGCGCCGGATCCAGGACAGCCAGCCATTGATGCGCACGAGAATGTTGTAGGAGACGTCGCCGAGCACGGCCACCCAACGGTGGTAGCGGGTCACCTGGTCGAACTCGTCGCCATGCACCAGCAGGTAGCGCCGGCCGTCGGCGGCCTGGTGAACGTAGTCGTCGGCGACCTGGATGTCGCCGAACGACGTGCCGCAATGCTCGCGCAGCGCTTCGTCGTGGTTGCCGGGAATCAGGAACACCTTGCCGCCGTGGCGGGCGCGGCGCAACACCTTTTGCACGACCGTGTTCTGTTGCGCGGTCCAGACGACGCCCCGGCTCATGGCCCAGAAATCGACGATATCGCCGACCAGGAACAGGTACTCGGACGAGTACTCGCGCAGAAAATCCAGCAGTGGCCCGGCCTTGCAGGCCCGGGTGCCAAGATGGATGTCGGAAAGAAAGACTGAACGAACTTGCGGCATGGATTGGCAGCGGAGATTACGTCACGCGTGTGACGCAATCGTGACAGCGGCCTCCGGTATAGTCGCGCCTCATGCCCAGTCCCTGTCAGCGTTGCTGCGCCTGCTGCGCCACCTACTGCGTCTCGTTCCATCGCGACGAGATCGACGCCGGCCAGATTCCTGCCGGACTGACGGAACCGCTGACTGTGACTACCGTCTGCATGCGCGGCACCGGCGCCCAGCCGGTACGCTGCATTGCGCTGCGGGGCGAGATCGGCGAGTCGGTGTCCTGTGCCATTTACGAATACCGCCCCGGCGCCTGCAGCGAGTTCGCGCCGCTGGCGGCAATCGGGCGGGGTGACGAGGCCTGCGACGATGCCCGGCGACGTCATGGTCTGCCGCCTCTGGGCAATTCGCCGGCATGACCGACCGCGTCAATCCGGGCGCCGCGGCCTTTGCCGTCATGGTGCTGCTGTGTGCCATCTGGGGCATGCAGCAGGTCGCCATCAAGCTGACGTTGACTGGCATCAGTCCAGTGTTCCAGGTGGGATTGCGCTCGGCGATTGCCACCGTGCTGGTGTTCGCGTGGGCACGCCGGCGCGGCCTGCGCCTGCTCGACGCCGACGCTTCGCTCAAGCCGGGTCTGATCGCCGGCCTGCTGTTCGGGCTCGAACTCATCTGCATATTCGCCGGCCTCGAACACACCGGGGCCTCGCGCATGGTGGTCTTCCTCTACACCGCGCCCTGTTTCACCGTGCTCGGGTTGCACTGGTTCGTGCCCGGCGAGCGCATCGGCTGGCGGCACGGCTTCGGCATCCTGCTGGCTTTCGCCGGCATCGTGACTGCCTTCGGCGAGGGCCTTGCCGGCGGCAGTTGGCTCGGTGACGGGCTGGGGGTCCTGGCCGCCGTCCTGTGGGCGGCGACGACAGTGACCATCCGGGCGACGCGGCTGGCCAGCGTCAGTGCCGCCAAGACCCTGCTGTATCAACTCTCGGTATCCGCGGCGCTGGTGCTGCCGCTGTCCTTGCTGATGGGCGAGCCGGGCATTACCGGGCCGACGCTGCCGGTGCTGCTGGCCATGGCCTACCAGACGGTGATCGTCGCCTTCGCCAGCTATCTCGCCTGGTTCTGGCTCTTGACGCGCTATCGTGCCAATCGCTTGATGGTGTTCTCCTTCCTGACGCCGCTGTTCGGCGTCGCCTTCGGCGTGCTTCTGCTCGGCGAGCGCATGAGCGCACTGTTCGGTCTCGCCGCATTGCTGGTGGTGGCCGGCATCGTGCTGGTGAACGCACCCGCCCGCCGCTCATGAGCGAACGTTCCGAAGCCTTCTGGCTCGGTGTCCGGGCGCTGCTGCCCATGCATCTCGGCGTCATGCCTTTCGGCATCATCTACGGCATTGTCGCCCTGCAAAGCGGAATTCCGCCGTTGGCGGCGGTGATGATGTCCTCCATCGTCTTCGCCGGCTCGTCGCAGTTTCTGCTGGCGCAACTGGCGGCCGCTGGAGCGCCGGCGCTGCTGATGGTGGGCGCGGCGGGCGTGGTCAACCTGCGCCATGCGCTCTACAGCGCCTCGGTGGCGCCGATGCTCAAACAGTTGCCGCGACGCTGGAAATTGCTGCTTGCCTACCTGCTGACCGACGAAGCCTATGCGGCGGCGATTCCGCACCTGCTGGCGTCTCCGGGCAGCCCCATGGCGCACTGGATTCTGTTCGGCGCCGGCTTCGCCCTCTGGGCCGGCTGGCAGATCGCCACGCTGGCCGGTGTCGTATTGGGCGCCCGGTTGCCGGGCAATCTCTCGCTCGATTTCGCGCTGCCGCTGACCTTCATCGCCATCGTCGTGCCGCTCTTGACCGATCGCCGGCGCATCGCCGTCGCCCTTGTCTCGGGCGCCCTGGCCGTGATCCTCGCCGGCTTGCCCTACAAGCTGGGCCTGTTTTGTGCGGCCCTCGCCGCGCTGGCGCTGGCAGCAGTTCCTGCGCGGAAGGGAAGCCAATGAGCCTGTGGTTGGTGATGTTTGCGGCCGGGCTGCTGACCTTCGCCATCCGGCTGTCCTTCATCGCGCTGGAAGGCCGCTACCAGCCGCCGTCCTGGTTCGTTGCCTGGTTGCCCTTCGTGCCCATCGCCGCCCTCACGGCCCTGGTGACGCCCGATCTGTTGCTGGTGGCCGGGGAACTGCGCCTCGGTCTGGACAACGCGCGCCTCTGGGCCGGGCTGGTCGCCATCGGCGTGGCCGCCTGGCGGAAGAATGTCCTGCTCACCATCGGCGGCGGCTTCGCAGCGCTGTGGGCGATTCAGTTGTCGGGATGACGTTCAGTCAGCGGCAACGCGTTGGCAACGCCAGGGCGGATGTCGCAGATCGACCGGAAGTTGCCGTAGTGACCCAGCACCTTACGCAGCATTGTGTCATTTGGCGCATTGAAGGTTGCAGCGAAATCCTGGAGGACATCAGTTGTGGTAAAAAATGCGCTCCATTCCCTCACCACTTTGAAGATAGCCGGCTCATGACCACAACTCACGTCAAAACCGTCCGCATTGCCACCGGTCATGACCAGCCCCAACTGTCCAAAGGACAAAAGGCATTCAACACCCTGACCAAGCAGATCGAAAAAGGGCGCGCCCAACTGGCCGCCTGGGAGGCTGCCATTCCGCTCTACCAGCAAAAATACGCCAGCAAACTGGTCCCTCTGGTCGATGCCTCTGTGGATTTGCAAGTCGAGATGGTGCATTGCCTTGACCGGACCGCCGATCAGAAGGGGCTGACCAAAACCGAACGCCGCATGATCGCAGACACCCCCTGCGTCAGAATAGTTGTCGTCCCGATATGATCTTGAACTTGGGGGCGATAAGGATGAAAGATGGCTCGGTACGGAGAAGCATTCAGGAACAGGGTGGTGGCGCGGTTACTGCCGCCGGAGAGCGCCGCCGTTGGCG
>JBGOZF010000008.1:0-85950 GCA_041480065.1 Rhodocyclaceae bacterium | reverse complement strand
TTGATCTTGGACAGCACACGGAGGCACCATCTTGAAAACCCGCCATCTCCCGTTCGAAACCCGCATCAATTCAGAGTACCACCCGACCAGCTTCCGCTATCTTGGACAGCAGTGATCTCAGATATATTCGGCACGCGCCTTTTACGAGTTGAGGGCAACGTGCTGTGCAGAACGAAGCCTTTGTCTTACCGATTTGTACAACGCTTTTCATGATGAGGGAAAGTCAGATCGGGCCCTTGAAGACCTTCGCTCTCGGTTTGCGGAGATGGATCGAAATGTTGCGACAGCTTATGGGTGGAACGACCTTGAACTAGAACATGGTTTCCATGACGTTTCATATCTGCCCAAGGGCGATCGGCGAAGATTTTCAATTTCTGAACGAGCAAGAAGAGAGATTGTTAGCCGACTCTTGAAGCTCAACCTGGAGCGCCATCAGAAGGAATTGAGCGGGTCGACGGCGCAAGGGAACAGCCAGTCTCGTACGCGCTCTCGCAGGAAATCGACCTTTGATCAAGATCAAGGCGACCTTCTGATTGATTTTGTCACCGACGGCAAACAACTTGCGAAAGGGTTATGAATGAGTGACGCGCCCGACAATTGTTCTGGGACGCCAAAAGAAGCGTGTCCAGTGACTGACACGTACATGATGACGGTCGACCTCAACGTGCTTGATCACCTCGGGATCAACCTCTACAGCAACATCGCAGCTGTACTCACCGAGGCCGTGGCGAATGCCTGGGATGCCGATGCGGAGACCGTCGAGATCAAGATCGATCCGGCCGAGAACTGGATCGAGATCATCGACGACGGCATCGGTATGTCGGTCGACGATATGAATGGGAAATACCTGCGGGTCGGTTATCGGCGGCGGGACGAGGATACCTTGCACGGCAGCACGACGGCAAAAGGCCGCCCCGTCATGGGCAGAAAAGGGCTCGGCAAGTTGTCGCTGTTCTCGATCGCGAACGTCATTGAGGTCCAATCCGCGAAGGATGGGCAGGCTCACGGGTTGAAGATGACCGTCGATGGCATCCATGAGTCCGTCGAGAAGAAGGAACCCTTCTACAGGCCGGAGCCCCTGCCAGCCGATCAGATCACGGTGCCGAAAGGTACGCAGATCGTGCTACGAGACATCAAACGTCAGCGCCTCGGGCGTGGCGCGCTCGCGCTGCGCAAACGTCTGGCGCGTCGGTTCTCTGTAATCGGGGAGGCCCACGGATTCAAGATTTCCCTTGATGGACAGCCCATCACCACGGCCGACCGAGGTGATCTACCGATGGTCCAGTTCCTCTGGAATTTCGAGGACTACGAACCCGATCTGACGTCTGCCTCGCAGCTCCTTGAACAAGAATCGCTGCCGAATCGCTTCGAGGCGTGGGATGCCGGATGGCAGGTCAGCGGTTGGATCGGTACCGCAAGATTTCCCAAGCAATTGGATAGTGAAGAGGCAGGCAATCTGAACGGCATTGTCGTGTTCGCCCGGGGGCGACTATTCCACGAAAACATTCTCGACAAGCTCAACGACGGCAGGCTCTACACGAAATACCTCACTGGACAGATCGAGGCGGATTTCCTCGACGCCGACGACGCGCCCGATATCGCGACCAGTGATCGCCAACGCGTCCAGGAAGATGATCCTCGATACAGCCAGCTCATTGCATTTCTGAAGTCATGCCTCGTTCAAGTCGAGAAGCGCTGGAACGAATGGCGCAAGAAACACGAGGTCGAGAAGGCCAAGGAGGCATCACCAGCACTGGCCGAGTGGCTCGATTCACTGCCCGATGGTTACAAAAAGACTGCCGAGACTTTGATCGCCAAACTGAGTGCACTGCCGGTCGACGATGATGAGGATCGCAAACTCCTATATCGGCATGGCATCCTCGCGTTCGAGCGGATGAAGCTCCGGGGTTCGACGGAAGAACTGGCCACCAGCGTCGAGAGCGTGGACAAGCTGCTCACGATCCTGGCCGACAGAGATTCGCTCGAGGCCTCGCTCTATCGTGACATCGTTAAATCCAGGCTCGATGCGATCAGGGATTTTCAGGCCATCGTCGACGAAGAGGCACAAGAGCGGGTATTACAGAAGTACCTGTTCAATCACCTTTGGCTATTGGACCCCGCTTGGGAGCGAGCCACGGACAGTCCGGTCATGGAGACGCGGTTGGCCGAGGAAGGTGTGCTGACGGAGGATATGACCGAGAAAGAACGCCTTGGCCGCGTCGACATCGCCTATCGCACGAATGCCGGCAAGCACATCATCGTCGAGCTGAAAAAGGTCGAGCGCAAGATGAAGCTGCTCGAACTACAAGACCAAGGGCAGACCTATGTCGACAAACTCAAGAAAATCCTGCTCAAGCAGGGCGATGCCACGCCCAATATCGAGGTGGTTTTCATCCTCGGTAAGCCCGTCGACGAAGAGGCCGCGAATTCCGAACGTTTGAAGTCCTCGATGGCGGCGATCGCGCCCGGAAGTCGAATCGTGCATTACGACACGCTCATTCGTGGTGCCCAGCAAGCCTATTCGCAATACCTCGACAAGAGCAAACAGCTCGACAGGCTGGAAAAGATCGTGGACAGGATTTGAAGACGCAAATGACAAAAACACCTAACGCCTGGATTGCCGTCGACCACGGCATCGATACCGATCCCCGGCTCGCTCGCCATACGCTGGCATTGACAGGTCTGCGATCCCTCTATCAGGCCATCGAAGATGATGACTGGGTTCTGATTCTGAGTCCGCAGCGCGAAATCACCCGAGTGGGACGTGTCCTTCGGATTCGTTCCGACCTCGAAACCACTACGCTGTACTTCGACCGGATGCTGTCCGCCGATCCCTTCATTCCCCTTGGCGTGACATCACTATATCCTCCCGCCTCCGGCAGCGTCGGCCGTGTGCAGTGGACCGATTTCGTCGAGGCTCTGCTGAAAGCACTACAGAAGACGATCGCCGACGTGCCGCCCATCGCGGATCAGTCCTACATCCGTGAGTTACTGCAATTGGCCGTGATGGACGATCTGCTCGGCCCCGCCGGCGGCCCCCATGAACAGATCGTCGACATGGGTGTGCGTGATCGCTATCTGGTGGGCAAGTTGGCTCCACGGGAAGCCGATGGAGGTGGCATCGAAGGTCTGGAGGGGCCTCTGGCCATGGATGTCGCCGAGGAACCGGTGGATCAAATCGTACCCGGCCAGCATGAGCCTGGCGCGGAGTTCGGGACGGCCACGGGCCGGGTAGAGCCGGAATCCGACTCGGGCGACGAGATCGACGCCGCGAGTAATCAGTCCCTCGTACCCTCCAGCCTCGGCTTGACGTTCTGCGTCGATGGCAAGGCGAAACAGATCGAAGTGGAGGTGCGGTGGGGGCGCTACGAACGTAGCCAAGAGCACGAAATTTTCCGCACCCGCAAGAACAAGGACACGGGGGCGGAAGAGCAAACCAAGGCCAGGGTCTGGCAACGTATCCCTTGCGGCGGCACGCTCGTACTGCCGCTCACGGAAGGTGTCATCCCTCATCGGGCTCCCGACGCGACCTATCCCGAGGTGCGCATTCAAGGCTCCGTTCGCGCAGAGAATGCGAATGGAGATCGCCTGGTGACACTTTTCCTGGTCAATGCCCAGGAAGAGCCTGAGACCAATCGCGACATGGCTTGGGTATTCCAGCCGGAGGTGATCGTGCGTGCCGTGAAGGATGCCGGCAAGCCGGCCATCTTCCGGCGCAGGCCGGTGCTCGACTCCAGCGGCATGGACCCGGAACGTGAGGCACTGGAAATGATCTACCGCAACCGGGTCGAGTTCGCGGTCGGCCACGGCGTGGCTGTGCATGCCGAAACATCGGAAGACGTGACGCTGGCCACCGAGGTTCGCACGGCCGTTATGCCACAGCATGAGGTTCAGATCACGGAGACTCCGGGCCTCGACCCCGACGATCGTCCAGCGATGAAGGCGATGGTGAGTGAAGGCGTGCTCGACATGCAGCGTCTGGCGACCATCGATGACGATGCGTTGTTCAATGCTCTCACAATGCTCACCAACGATTACACAGCCTGGATCGCCGAGCAGCGCGCCCGAATCGGCGACGATGTTCGCGGCCATGACGACCAGGCACAACTGGCTGTCGATCGATGTCAGGAGATTCATGAGCGCCTACGGCAAGGCATCGATACGTTGCGGAATGACCGGAAGGCCATAGCCGCCTTCCGGTTTGCCAATAAGGCAATGGCAACGCAGCGGGTGCGCAGCATGTATGCACTGGCCATGCGACGCAACGAAGACAAGACGCTCGCGGATTTCAACTCGGTCGCGAACCGCAGTTGGCGTCCATTCCAACTTGCCTTTTTGTTGCTGTCCGTTCCCTCTCTCGCCGATCCGAACCATCCGGATCGCACCAAACCTGTCGAAGCCCTCGCCGATCTGCTCTGGTTTCCCACCGGCGGCGGCAAGACTGAAGCCTATCTGGGGGTCGCCGCGTTCACCATGGCGATCCGGCGCATGCAGGGAAATCTGGGCGGTTACGACAGCTCACGGGGCTTGGCAGTGCTCATGCGCTACACCCTGCGCTTGCTGACGCTGCAACAATTTCAGCGTGCCACCGCGTTGATCTGTTCGATGGAGGTGTTGCGGCGCGAGGCGCTGGAGCAGGGCGACGAGTCTCTCGGCACCGAGCCGTTCACCATTGGTTTGTGGGTCGGCAATCGCGTCACGCCCGGCACCACCGAGGACAGTCACAAGGCCATCGAGGACATTCGCAATCCGGGAAAGTACAACGCCGGAGGAACATCCCCAGCTCAGTTGACCAGTTGCCCCTGGTGCGGTTCCGAGGTGGCTCCCGGACGCGACATCGAGGTCGACAAGGGCAGCAGTCGCACGTTCATCTACTGCGGCGACAAGCAGGGTCGCTGCGATTTTTCCAAGGGAAAATCCAGCAAGCTCCCGCATCCGGGCATTCCGGTGCTGGTGGTCGACGAGGAGATCTATCATCGTCCGCCGTCGATGATGATCGCCACGGTGGACAAGTTCGCCATGATGGCTTGGCGGGGTCAGGTTCGGACGCTCTTCGGCCGGGTCGGACAGGAGTGTCCTCGCCATGGTTTGTTGTGGCCGGATGCAGACTGCAGCGGCAATCACCAAGCAGGCAAGGGCCTGCCCGCTACTAAGACGAAGGTCGTCAGCGAGATACGTCCCCCCGATCTGATCATCCAGGACGAGTTCCATCTCATCAGCGGACCTCTGGGCACCATGGTCGGACTGTATGAGACGGCGGTGGATGAGCTGTGCAGTTGGCAGTTGGACGATCACACCGTCAAACCGAAGATCATTGCCTCCACGGCGACGGTGCGCAAGGCCCGAGAACAAGTGAACAACGTGTTCATGCGTCGCGTGTCTGTGTTTCCGCCGCATGGCCTGGATGTGGAAGACAACTTCTTCTCGGTTCAGCGCCCGATCATCGATAGGCCGGGGCGTCGATACCTCGGCGTTTGCTCGCCCGGCACTTCCCGCCCAGCGATGCTGATCCGGGTCTACACGGCTTTCCTGACCGCTGCCCAAGGATTGTTTGATCGCTTCGGCGCACCGGCAGATCCCTATATGACCATGGTCGGGTATTTCAACTCACTGCGTGAGTTGGGCGGGATGAAGCGACTGGCCGAGGATGACGTCCAGACTCGTTCCTACCGAGTCCAGATGAGCATGGTCGAGCGTCCGGCATTGGCGCAGCGCAGTGTGAGCAACATCCGCGAACTGACTTCGCGAGTCTCTAGTCAGGACATCCCGAAATACCTCGACCAGCTCGAGGTCAAATTCAAGTCTGAATTCGATCCGGCCACTGGGAAGTTCGTGACGCGCTGGCAGGAGGGGGAGGTGCGAGCGGTCGACGTGGTGCTGGCCACTAACATGTTGTCGGTCGGTGTTGACATCAATCGCCTCGGACTGATGGCCGTGAACGGTCAGCCCAAGGGTACGGCGGAATACATTCAGGCAACCAGCCGTGTCGGTCGGTCGCCCCCCGGTTTGATATGCACCGTGCTCACTTGGGCTCGCCCTCGCGACCTGTCGCACTACGAGACGTTCGAGCATTACCACGCCACGTTCTACAAACACGTCGAGGCGCAATCGGTGACACCGTTCTCGCCGCGAGCGATGGATCGCGGACTGACCGGCTCGCTACTCAGTTTGATGCGCCTCGACAACGACGACTTCAGTCCGAACGAGGGAGCAGGCAAGTTGATCAAATCGGATCAAGCCGAGATCGGCGAGGCCATCGACATTCTCGTCAAGCGCGCCTGGGGTGTGAGTGACCTGACGGGTACCAAAGCACTCGCGGAACAGGAACTCAAGGAACGTGCTGACGAGTGGGCCAAGGAAGCCAGCAAAGGCGGGCGCATCCTGGCCTACGAGAAGCGGGGGCAGCACAAAGACAAGACCGTCGCATTGATCAAATCACCGGGCATCCAGGCCTGGGACAACTGGACCGTGCCGATGTCGATGCGTGAGGTGGAGCCGGGTGTGCGCCTGATCATGAATACGAGTCACATCACGGACGATCACGAATGGAAGCCCCGTCCGGCATCGAAGGATGAGGATCGAACATGATCATCAACAATAAGACTCCCGTAGGGGAGGTGAGGCCCAGCCAACTGTTGTGGACTTACGGGCCAGGCGCATTGATCGATCTCCCCAATATTTCTGTCGTCACGCAGGGAATCGACCGATGGGAGAAGGATCGCTGCCAGCCGATCCAAGAGGCGCGGTTGCTCGCCGCCGTCAGGAAGGTGCTGGGGGCGCAAGTCGAGAATCTACGGATGCCGCCGTTCCAGAAGAGCGATTTCGTCGATGTCTGGTCGGCCGAGGCCAACATCGGGGTTCCGGTCTGGCCGTTTCCCCGTTGGCTGCGTTGCGTGAAGTGCGGTCTGCTTTCGCCCTTCGATACCGGACTATTCGAGATCAAGGAAAACCGCTTTCGCCCTGAGAGAACACGCTTCGTCCACAAGGGGTGTCGTGGTTCGAAAGGTGATCAACCAGGTAAGGATGCTGACGCAGTTCCGGCACGTTTCCTGCTGGCCTGCCGGAATGGGCATCTGGACGACTTTCCCTGGCATTACTTCGTTCATGGCGGCTCCAGCGGTTGCAAGGGGTCCCTGCGTTTCTTCGAGAGCGGGGCATCGCTCCAGACGGAGAACCTGTGGGTGAAGTGTGATGCCTGTGGTGCATCCAGGAGTATGGCCCACGCCTTCGGCAAGGCAGGCAAGGAAAACCTGCCGGCATGTCGGGGACGCCACCCGCATCTGGACCTGTTCGAAGTCGACTGCGACGAAAATGCGCGAGCCGTGTTGTTGGGCGCGACGAACAGCTGGTTTCCGATCACGCTGTCTGCCCTCGCCATTCCACAAGCGAAGGACCCGGTCAATCAATTGATCCAGGATGGATGGGAGTTCTTCGAGGACATGGCTTCCGAAGCCGAGGTGTTGCCGATCGTGAAAACCCTCAAGAAGACCGGTGCCCTACCCGGCATCGACAAATACTCCCCGGCGGTCATCTGGGCAGCTATCGAAACGCACCGTTCGGGCAAGGGTCAGGACGTCGTGATGGACGCGGACATCAAGGGGCCAGAATGGGAGGTTTTGACGGAGACCAATCCGCCCACCGACTATCCGCATTTCATGAGCAAGAAGGTGGGTACGCCGACAGGATTCGAAACGCTGATCAGAAGAGTCCTTCTCCTGGAGCGGCTCCGTGAGGTCAATGCCCTGCTGGGCTTTACCCGTGTCGAGGCTCCTGAGGAATCTGCTGATCCCGACGAGCGTCCACCGATGGCCGGACTCTCTCGCAACAAGCCCGATTGGGTGCCTGCGAGCCAGGTCCACGGTGAGGGCATCTTCATCCAGTTCGATGAGCAGGCACTCCAGTCTTGGGAGGGTCTGCCTGCCGTCAAGAAGGTCGATCGAATGTTGCAGGGTGGTCACAAGGGATGGCGCAACTCACGGCATCTGAACCCGAACGATGGGTACCCAGGCATCCGTTACGCCATGCTCCATACGCTCTCGCACCTGCTGATTCGTGAATTGGCGCTGGAGTGTGGATACAACGCGGCGAGCATTCGTGAGCGAATCTACGCGGATACGTCAGGTGAGCAGAATCAGGCCGGCATCCTCATCTACACCGCTGCGGCCGACTCCGATGGGACGCTCGGCGGCCTCGTAGATCTTGGTAAGCCGGAAAACCTCGGGCGCTTGTTGGAGCAGGCATTGAACCGTTCCAAGGTGTGCTCGTCCGACCCACTGTGTTCCGAACATGACCCAGAGAAAGATCGCACACTGCATGGCGCAGCATGCCATGCCTGCGGCCTCGTCGCCGAGACCTCCTGCGAGCGGGGCAACCGCTACCTGGACCGCTCTCTACTAGTACCGACCTTTGAACAGGCCGACGCAGCTTTCTTCAAAGGATTCTGAAATGGAGAAGCTGTTGGATGCCGTCGCAGCCGTGGTCTCTCTCGTTTCGCCAGAGAAGGTGGAGGCCATCGCCTCGCGGATACGCCGCACTGATGTGGCCAAGTCGGCCTCGGCATTGAGTAGCGTTGTCGGGACGCCCGTCGTAGCGGGCATCATCGACCAACTCGTCGACGCTTGGCAGTCTCACCCCGTCAGCCCCGATGAGCTTGCGTCGATGCTGCTCGCCGCCAGTCGTGCTTTCATCAAGGCATCGGCCGAGCAATCCACCGAGCTCGTATGGACTGGGCCGACGACTCCTTTCGTCTCCGCCCGCCGCACCGAGCAGGCGCTGCTGCAAGTGATCAATGCGGCGAAATCGACACTGTTCGTCACGAGTTTCGTCGCCTACGACGTGTCGGGCATCGTGAAAGCCCTCAATGAGGCCTGCGATCGAGGCGTGCACGTCTCCATGCTCCTTGAGTCCTCACAGGATCACGGCGGAAGCATCACGATCGACGTGATCGGAAAGATGAAGGCCTTGGTTCCGCTTGCCCGGCTCTATGCTTGGAGGGACAAGGTCGAGCCGTTTTCCGATGGCCGGGTTCATGCCAAGGTCGCCGTCTCGGACGGAAACACATGCTTCATCACTAGCGCAAATCTGACCGGCTTTGCGATGGGGAAAAATATGGAAGCTGGTGTGCTCATTTCAGGAGGCAGCATTCCTCGACTACTGAACGAGCATCTTCGTTCTTTAGTCGACACCAAGGTGGTTTCTTCCGTGTGAATCTGGCTTGGCAATTCGGGCGATATTGGTCAAGCGTCTTACTTCATTCGCTTACGCTAGCCGGTTCCCCAGAATACTCACAGTGACACCTCGCACGTCAGGTACTCACTCAAGACGATAGCGGTGCACACGATTTGCTGGCAGGCAGCCACCATTTTCAAAATGGCCCTGCGCCTACCGTCCACGCTGCCGCCCCAGCCCCCAAGTGACCGATGACCCCCGGACGATGGCCGATACCTGCTGCCCCAGCCGCTGTTCCACCACTGGCCGCCACGGCACCAGACTGAAACCCATGCCATCGTCGAGCATTGCGAATCGGCCGCTGGCGAGTTGGACTGAGCGGCGGTAGGTGCCCGTCACGCGCTCGCCGTCGGCAACGGCGCGATGCGCGAGGCCGGTTTCCGCAGCGATGGTTTTGGCTGCACCATTTATCTCGCGTCCACGCAACGTCCCCAACAGATTGCGCGCCAGGATCACGCGCTGTCCGCGTCGCTCGGCCAGCCCTTGTTCAACCAGGAAATCTGATCGCTGCTGTAGCGCTTCGCGCACGTCACCGCCGAAACCGTTGTTGGCGATACCGCCGGCTCCGCCGATCAACTGCTGATCCAACCAGGTGGCGCCGATCACGCGCACTTGGCGCTCGACGGGCAGGTGCGAACGCAGTTCTACTGCCACACCGTCCAGCCGTTGTGCATCGTATCGCCGACCTTGTTCAGGAAGGTCCGTCGGCACCCGCCAGACGCCCTCGGCTACTCGCTCCGCGATGCCTGCCCGGCGCAACGCTTCCAGGCGGCGCACATGGGCATCCACCACATCCTTGGGGTCGCGCCCGGACTTGGCCTGCGCCTTGGCTATCGCCAGGTGGTGGTCGGTGCGATACAGGCCATCGACTGCGAGCGTGGCGATGTTCTTGTCGGCGGCGCGGATATCGGCTGAACCACGGGCTTCGACCACGGCGCCGACCGGGAACTGCTCCAGCTCAACCTTGGCACCGAGGGCGACGTAGTGCGCTTTGCCGTCGGTGCCATCGACCACGAGAAAGCCGCGGTCAAGCAATTCGTCCGCCATGCCCTTGGCGGCCACCCGGCCGACCACATGCCCTGCGTTCTCGCCCGGCGCGAATACTGCCAAGTCGCGCGGCACGCCGCGCATGGCCCGCTGCATCGTGCGCACGATGTCGCCGCGCTCGCCCATCTTTCGCAGAACCTGTTCGGTTTCGGCGTGCACGGCCCATACACCGGGTGCTGACTCGTGCGCCAATCCCATACGCTGCAGGCGCTGTAGCCGACCGATCAGAAGCGCGCGTTGTTGCCTGGGCACGGGGTCGTCGGCAGGCCGATTTACGTGAATCAATCCGTCTTGCGCTTCGCGTTGCAACGTGCGATCCAAACTGGTCCAACGTTCCTGATCGACCTCTCGCCGCAGGCTCTGCTGGATCTCCAGCTCGGTTCGCGGCCCCAGCCATTCGTTCGCCAGTTCCGAGGCCCGTCCGCGCATCCCCTGCGCGATGTAGTCGCGAGAAATGATCAAGTCCTTGCCCGCATCGTCTTTTCCGCGCAGCACGATGTGCGTATGCGGGTTGTCGGTGTTCCAGTGGTTCACCGCCACCCAGTCCAGATTGGTCCCCAGGTCGGCTTCCATGCGGCTCATCAGATGGCGGGTATAGCGGCGCAGGTCGTCGAGCTGCTCGGCATCCTCCGGCGAGACGATAAAGCGGAACTGGTGGCGGTCTTCCCGGCCAGTTTCCTCGAAAGCCGCCAAGTCAGCGCTGTCCGTTGCCGGTCCAAATGCCTGGCCCGGTTCGCCAGCGCGACCCACGCCTTCGCGCTCGATGTAGCGCAGGTGCGTGGTGGTCGAGCGCGGTCCGGCTTGCTTGAGGTTCACCAGCCGGGTCTTGATGGCGACGCGCCGCGATCCTGGCTGCGCAGTGTGTCCAGTAAAACGGGCGGCCACATGCCCCCGCCCAAGGCGTGCGCCAGGCCGCGCTCCCGACTTGCGCACCGACTTGCCGCCAGCCTTGCTGACCTCCTTCAAAACCCGGGAAACGAACTTCTGCTGACGGCTCTTGGGTGCGCCGGGGCGTACGCGGAAACGGTCATCGTCACGACTGCTCATGGCATGAACTCCGGCGCAGCACTGCCAAGCCCAGCGGGCGAAGCACGCTGATGGACCAATGCGGGTGCGGCCTTCGCGCCGTACACGGCACAGCAGCGCAAGAAGCGCGTGCCGCGCCAACCCACGTGCAGACAAGGCTTTCGACGCGCCGAAGTGCCGCGTCCTTTTATCTTGCCCTCCGTCTTTCCCGATCGCTGGCGCGACCGGCTCCGACGGGCGGGCTGCGATTGCCTGCACGGGCGAAGCACCGCAGCCGCAGGCTGTGGTGCAAGCGATGTGCAGTGACACTGCACGAAACACGGCGTGCAGCGCTGTACGTTCATGGCCTGTTCCATGTTCACCACGTCCATAACGGCTGCGCGCTGCCGATCACGGCGGAGACAGCAACGGGACCGAAGTACCGGCTGTCAAACGATGCCGGATTGGTCGCACTGAGCAGGAACAGCTCACTATCATGAAGCCGCCGACATTGTTGCCATGCCGACAGTGGACGGCCATGGCCATCAACTGCACGGACGCCAGCAACCGCCACACCGTCGATGCGAACGATGTGCTTCTCGATGCACACCTGCTGCGGTGGCATCGCGCCGATGCGTTTGAGCAGCGGGATGTGCTCAGGCAGGTAACCGCGTTGCGCAGCCAGCGCGGCGGCATTAGCCGAAAGCCGGGTGAGCACGATGCTGCCGACGTGCAGCGAGTCAGGCGGGGCGATGCGATACCAGCCAGGCGGTACGCTATCGCTGGAGTTGTAGACGAAGCGCGCAACTGGGGTATACACCGACGGCCAGGCAAGCGCAGCGATGCCGAGGCCGGTGAGCACTGCGACTACAACGCGATGGGCGCTCATCGCGACAGCTCGCCAGCGAGGTACGCGGTATGCCGTTCAACGGTATAGGCCGGCAACGGCAAACGCGCCGATAGTCGATTGCCCAGCGTGCGCCAGTACGCGGGCGACACGGCCGCCGGGTCGATGCCGAGCATTTCGATGGCGTCGATCTGCGGCAGGAGTGACTGCACTTGCTGTTCGCCTTCGGCGTGCATCAATAGGCGCGCGCCCGGTTGGATGCCGGCGATGCGCTGCACGGCATCCAGCGGCGTGCATCCCTCCAGCACCATGAGTTGCCAGCGCGTCGTACCATAGTCGTTGGACTCCCAGCGCACGCGGCAGAACATCGAAGCAGGGACGAACACCGCGCAGCGACGCGAGCGGTCCAGCGGTAGCTCACGCACTGGATGACCGAAGCGCAAATATAGGTTGATCCGATGCTCGACGAACGCCAGCGACACGCGCGTCAGCGGTGTGCCGCTCATGACGCTCGATAGCACGGTACGTGGTATCGGCGGCGCGTTGCTGGTCGCCTGCGCTAGGGCACTCATGGCTGCTTTTCCGGGAACTCGTGTTCCAGCAGGTCACGGAGCATTTCGGCGACGGTGATGCCTTGCGTGAAGGCTGCGACCTTGATACGGGCGCGCAGCGCCGGTGTCACGTCGATGGTCAACCGCGCGGTGTAGAGATCGGTCTTGCTGATGTCTGCACCGTCGCCCTGGCGAACCCAGGCGTCGGCATGCGGATTGGCGGGTGGACGTGCTCCGATGGCGACGCGCTTGCCATTTTTCATGGTGCCATCCTCAAGATTTCGTCAGCGAGCGCCGCGATCTCGCGCGCAGCAATGCTGTCCGCGTCGAGTTCGCGTGCCAATTGCCCAGTGGCCACACTGTCGGCGAACACGATGCGTTGCCGAACCTCCGACAGCAGCGATGGCAGTGGTTGATCGGCGAGGGCGCCGCGCGCCTCGCGTCCGATCACCGTGGTGCTGACGCGCCGGTTGATGACGAAGGCCGCGCGCAGCGCTGGCCGGAAGACCTGCGCTTCGCGAATCAGCGACACCATTTCCGCGCTGGCCCACACGTCGTAGGGACTGGGCTGCACGGGAATCAGCACCAGGTCGGCGGCCAGCAGCGCGGAGCGCGCGAGGGCGGCGATTCGGGGCGGACCATCGATGACTACATGATCGCAGCGCGTGGCGAGTTCTGGTGCTTCCTGATGCAGGGTTTCCCTGGCCAGACCGACGGCACCAAACAGTCTTGGCAAGCCATTCTGGTTGCGGCGCTGTGTCCAGTCGAGTGCCGAGCCCTGGGGATCGGCATCGAGCAGGATCACCGAACTGCCTTGCATCGCCAGTTCGCCTGCGACGTGCGTGGCGAGCGTCGTCTTGCCGACCCCGCCTTTCTGGTTGAGCAGGGCGATGATCATGATGCGCCGCCTTCTGCGAGCCGGCTTATCCACAGCGCGCAGGGTCTTTTTATCGTTAGTTTTATGGATTCAAAGTTAGAACCCAAGTTAGAAGACGCCGAAACCGGCGCCGCACAAGGATTCTCGACGCGTTCGCACTCCTGATAGCACGACAGCACTACTCCTGATAGCACGCGGATTCCTACTCCCGATAGCACGAGCGGATTCACCGCTTTTCCACAGGCACTGCACTGGCACCGAAGCTGCCGCCGGGCCGCAGCGGTGCCGTGGACGGCACGGCGCGAAAGGTCAGCACCTCCGGCCCGTGTCTGGGCCGCAGAACGGCGAGCGTGTAGCCCGGCAAGGGCTGGCGCGCCACGATGCAGCGCAGGTCGTAGGCGAAGTCGGTGAAGCGCGCCAAACTGCCTGACTTGCGGTGCAGTTGCAGAAAGTCGAAACGCCAGCCCTCGCGCTGCCAGCCGCCATGCTTGCGTACCAGGCGGTACAGCCAGCGCTCGATACCGCCCGTCAGGCGGAAATAGTTGGCATCGATGGTCAGCACCAGACTCTCGTCGAACACGCCGGCATAGAACCAGTCCGGCAGGATCAGCTCGATGCCCAGCGGCCGGCCCTGGCCGTCCGCGCGTTCCTTCCATTCGTTGATCCACGAGAAGCGGTGCAGCCGCCGCGCGTTGGGCTGGCGGATCGAGGTGGCCACGCTGGTGGACTGCAAGCGATCCAGAGCGGCCTTGAGGCGCTGGTAGTCGCGCAGCGACGTACCGCGGCCGATGAAGCGCAGGATCTCGTAAGGGGTAGCCGCCATCAGCCGAGACGAGCGAATCCCCGCATCGCGCGCCTCGACGATCTGGCTGGCCGCCCAGATCAGCACGTCGGCATCCCAGATGGTCGCCAGGCCATGCTCGGCCGTACCTTCGACGCGCACCGTCACGCTGCCCGCGCGGAAGTCGATCGGCACCGTGCGCTTGCTCTTGGCCAGCGAGAAGAACGGATAGGCCATCAGGTCCTGCGAATCGCGTGCCGGCAGTTCGCCGGAGAAGGCGTGGAACAGTTCGAGCTGCTCGCGCTGCGGGTCGTGCCCGATGGACATCGGTGAAGGCACTCATCGCCGCTCAGCGCGAGCCGGAATGGCGCGCGGCATAGTCAGGGTCGGAGGTCATCTCGAAGCTGCGTGCGTCCGCCCACGCTTCGAGATCAATGAGGGCGTACATCACCCGCCGGCCGAACTTGCGAAAGCGCGGTCCGCCGCCGATCACACGCTGCTTTTCCAGGGTGCGCGGCGACAGTCGCAGGAACGCGGCGGCTTCGTCGTTAGTGAGATAACGCGCGGGCTGCGTAGCAGCGGGTGCAGCCTGCGGCTGGTTCGGCATCGGTCTCATTGCGGGAGCCTCCATCGGTATGTGTCGCCGACGGACCAAGTGCCGCCGGATGGAGACAGTCTCGGAAAAGGCAGGCGTTCTGC
This sequence comes from Rhodocyclaceae bacterium, assembly GCA_041480065.1. Classification (GTDB taxonomy): domain Bacteria; phylum Pseudomonadota; class Gammaproteobacteria; order Burkholderiales; family Rhodocyclaceae; genus Fen-999. The sequence continues at coordinate 70,915 of JBGOZF010000008.1, read as the reverse complement.
GCAGGGTCGTTGTGCGCCCTGGCGCCGACGTCCCTATGCGGATGGGTCGATCTGGAGTAGGCGGCGGTAGCCGCCGGTCATGAGCGCTTGGCCGCCTCGGATCAGGCGGCGCACCTGGGCACGCAGATCGCCGTCGGCGTGCCAGCGCTCGGCGACGGCGCGGCTTCCGAACACGGCATCGGCCACCTCGCGGTGCGAGGCCCCGGCCAGGATGCCATCGAGCGCCTGCAGCGTGCGCATGTGTGCCAGCGATGAGCGGTTGGGGCGCGGGTGCGAAACGACGGGCGGGGCGTCGAGCACGGCGAGTTGCACTTCGATGGCGCGCCAGCGGGCGCAGGATTGCAGACCGGCGCGCACCGCATAGGTGTAGGGCATGCCGTCCTCCAGGTTGTGTGCAATGGCCATGCGCGCAACCTGGCAGCCGACGAAGCTGGTCAGCCGCAGGTGCTGGCCGTCGTCGCTGAGGATCTTGTGGCCGGGGATGTTCCAAAGACAGAAGGGCGGCGCGTCATCGGGTGGGTCGTCATCGGTACGCACGGGGATGGCGGCATCGATGTCGGCCTGCCAGGCGGGCTGGATCAAACGCGCGTCGCAGCTCGGGTCTTCAAACAGCCGCAGGCCCCAGCGCTGTGGGCTCGGGACCTCTGGTCGTTGGCGTTGCCAGTCGAGTTGGTAGTCTGGATTGCGCCGCAGGTATTCCCACGCCAGCGACGGCCCGTCGAGATGCACGGTGTATAGGTAGGCGGCGCTTGGATGCCAGTGAGTGGCGCTCGAATCTGCCATGGCGAGACCTCCTCTCGGTTAGAAAGAAACCAATCGCCACGGAGGACACGGTGGGCAAGACCGCTTCGGTCTTCGACTGTTATGGGTTAATCACATAAACGCAAGGTTTTAAGTTGATGACGATGGGGCGGTAAAGTTCCATCATCGGTTTGCGTCGGCAAGCGTGTCTAGACAGCGTTGTGCCGTTGCTGCACTGAATAGCGATCAGTCGTTGATCGATCCGTCGGCGCGCGCTAGTGCGGCGTATTCGGAGAGCCGCCGCTTTGCCGTGAAATGCAAATCGCGTACAACGGCCAGGTTCTGTGGCCCGCGAATGCCTTCCAGGACGGACAATCGCACGCGGCCGAGTTCTGGCATGCCCATGCCGAGGTCGAGCAGGCCGAAGGCGGTGTCGCCATCGTCGGGATCGAGTTCGGTCAACAGCCAGGTCGCGTGCGCGTCCAGGGTGAACAGCTTGACGACCGGCAGCGGGTCGCGCTTCTCGCCGCGCGCGGCGGCAGCGCCGTTGTCCAGCAGTTGGCCGCGGTGATCGTCGGTGATCAGCGGGGTCATGACCGTATCCTCGCGCAAAAGCGTGACTGGGCAATTGCGTTTCTACGCCAAATCGCCAAAGCGTATTCCTCCGAAACCGTACTTGCACGAATCGACGAATGCGCAAGTACGGAAGCCATGACTTCTGTAGATATGCCTTTCAGCATAGACACGTCTGGCGCAAGTTCAAGCAGTCAAGACTATCAAATGAACCCTATAGATTGTAGCCCTATAGGGCGCTATCGAGTGTCATCGTCGTTTTACGTGAAACGATTCGATGATATCGAAGAACTCATTCCCTGCGGCGCTCAAGACAGTCAGAAAAGCCCGTGGCCTCAGCCAGGAAGCCTTTTCGGACGTGTCGAGCCGCACGTACATGAGTTCGCTCGAACGCGGCCTGAAAAGCCCGACCCTGAGCAAGGTCGCCGAGTTGTGCGAGGTCATGGACGTGCATCCGCTCACGCTGCTGACACTGGCCTATGGCGGCGACAGCAAGGGGGTGGGCGAAGTCATCGAGCGCGTGCAGCGCGAGCTGGCCGCCATCCAGGTCCGACAGGGCAAATAGGCGAGAAGAGGGCGCTGCCCAGCGGCAGCGCCCGCGTGACGGCTACGCCAAGATGCGCTCCGCGAGCCGCGCTTCACGCGCATAGGCACTGATCACCTTCGTTGCAACGAAGTGCAGATCCCGCTCGACCAGAAGACCAAGGCTACCACGCACCGACTGCAGCTCGGCCAGGCTCACATAGCCAAGCTCCGGGAAACCCTGGCCCAGGTCGCAGAGTCCGAAAGCATGGTCATGGTCGTCCGGGTCGATCTCGGTGAGCAGCCAGGTCGCGCCGGCGTCAGGCGTGAACGACTTGACCACGGGCAGTGGGTCGAAGTCGTCGTCTTCGATGGTGCGCCGGCCATTGGCCAGCAACTGCGCGTGTTGCTCGTCGGTAATGAGCTTCGTCATGGTCTTCTCCTTGGAGGGATTCGGGGCGGGATTGCCCGAGACCACGAGAAGCACGGCGCAGCGCAGCCGTCAGGGTTCAAAGACGGCCGCAGGACGCCAGCGTGCAAAGCACGCGCAGACCTTGACGGCGAGAACGCTGTGGTACGATGAAGGGAACAGCAAGCCAGCCAGTTTCCCCCACCATGCCCACCGGATTCAGCAAGCGCAGCGAGCAGGCGTCAGCCGACCGCAGGGAGGGAACGATGGAAGCCGAAGGGGCGAGACGCCATGGGCGACTCGATGCGCAGCACGACAGCGCGACCTGGTATCACCGGGGACGCACGAATGTCTTCAATGCCGATGCACAAGGATTCGTAGAACCGAGAATGCGTCTTTGCCCAAACCCACGATCTCGCAGAAGCGTTTTCACGCACTTCCGTGAAACGACAAAACCGCAAATCCGTAGAAGCGTCTTTGTGCCCAAGCACGGATACGGATGCCCGGTCCCACGGGATTCCGTACTTCGCCAATCAGCGATTCAGTGCATGAAATGAGACGGCCCGCGACATGACGCGCGGGCCGTTGATGGTGAATTCAAAACGCCCCGCCGCAAGGGCGGGGCGTCGAGGGCGACGATCAGTCGCCCTTGCTGCGCGACCAGATCAGGTTGTGCGCGCCGTCCTCGCCTTCGACCAGGCGGGCGTAGATGGTCGCCGGGAACGACGGGTCGTCCAGGGTTGCCGACAGGTACGGCCGTTCCGCCTTGCTGATCTTCTTCCATGCCGCGCCGATCTCGAAGTTGCCGGCGACGATGCGGTAGTCCGGAGCGTTGTCGCTCTCCTTGGTGTTGGGAACGAATTTGACCTTGACGTTGAGCGTCAGGGTGCGAACCGTGCCGGTGAAGCTGTCGTTCTGTGCGGTGAAGATGCCGATGTTTGCCATGATGTAGTTCCTTTCGGTGAATCAAGGTCGCGCCCATCGCGGCCTTGTCGGTGATCCAAAGGGCGAGGTACGGGCGGGCTGCACCGCAATGCGGCCGCAACGCAGTGGAGGACCGGGAGGCGCGGCGATTTTGTTGCGCGAGGAAGGCACGCAGTGCCGGGGAAAATCGTTGCGCCGGAAGGTTGCAGCCATGAAGCCCGAGGCGCAGCCGGTGCCTCGTCAGGATTCACGACAAGCCAAGGCCGCCGTTGGGTGCGATCCTCACCGGAAGGCAGCATGGCCCCGGCATCCCCGTACGGGCGCTGCGCCGGCACGCACCCCATCGCAGGCAAGGTCTGTTCCGAATCGCCAAGGATGAACGCTCCCCGCGCATTGGCGCGGGCTTGATGAATTGCGGCATGGATGGCTCTGGGCATGGTGGACGGCCTGTCGGTGAGCCACCGTCGTTCATGGCGACCTACCCGTCAGCGTCGGGTAAGGTGCGTGATTGCACAACCGAGCGCAGCAAAGTCTGTCGCACTCCGGCGTCCCGCCTGTGCGGTGGGGCGCGTTTCTTGGGATTGGAGGGCGCAGCCATCTGCATGTGAAAACGCGCGCGTTGCACTGACCGAAGTGGAAAGCTCCTCCCCGATGGCGGGAGCTTCATGCTCATGCAAGCGCGTGCATTGGCTTCACTGGAGAGCAAGCGTAGCGCGCAGGCATCAGCCGACCACAGGGAGAATGATGGAAGCCCGCAAGGGGCGAGACGGCAAGACCGGCTCGATGCCAGGCACGACAGCGCGGCCCGGCACGGCCGGGAGACGCCAAGAAGACTTGGGGGACGGATAATCCGTGAGCGATATATGCTGGGCATGCTGCGAAACTCGATGCCGGTCTCGGCGGATGCCATTCAAGTACGCTGACATTACCTCGCGATCACGAAATTCCTGCGAATTGCCGGGCGAACTGCAACGCGGATCGACATGGGACACCTAATGGCGACGAGGATTCCGAGTGAATTGTAGGTTCCTCATCGGACTAATGTCCCTGCCGATTGCAAGAGTCTGGCAGATGTCAGTGCCCATAGGCGAAGGCGTCTTGCCGGCGAAACGGAGCAGCCCAAATGAAAAGCGCCGTCTCGAAATGGGCGTCAGTTCGGACGCTACCGAGGCGGCGCAATGCCACACAAGGCGCCGGTCGATGCCGCCTAGAACACTATGGGAGCGGCAGGTGCCCGCACAAAACCATGCATTGACTCGTAGCAGCGGTTTGGTTGACAACATTCCAATAGTCGTTAGACTGTTGTCCAATGAGCCGTGCCCTGAAAGACCTCCTCTACGAACAAGTCGCCCGCGTCGGCAAGGCGCTGTCCAGCCCGAAACGGCTGGAGATTCTTGAACTGCTCGCCCAGGGAGAGAAGACGGTCGACGTCCTGGCGACGGAGACCGCCACCGACATCAAGCTCACCAGCGCCCACCTGCGGGTGCTCAAGGAGTCGCGCCTGGTGGAAGCGCGCCGGGACGGTCGCTTCATCGCTTATCGCTTGTCGGGCGACGATGTCGCCGCGCTCTGGGCCAACCTTCACACCGTAGCCACCGAGCATCGCGTCGAATTGCAAGTGGCCTTGAACCGGGTCGTAGCTGGCCCCGAGCGGCTCACCGAGGAAACCCGCCTGAGCTTGCTCAGCAAAGCGAAGAAGGGCGACGTGGTCGTGCTCGACGTACGCCCCGAGCCGGAATACCAGACTGCGCACCTGCCTCACGCACGCTCGATTCCGCTCGCCGAACTCAAGCGCCGTTTGGCCGAGCTGCCCAAAAACAAGGAGATCGTCGCCTACTGCCGCGGCCCGTTCTGCCTGATGTCCAACGAAGCCGTCGCGCTGTTGAAGAAGCGGGGCTTCAAGGCCCGCAAAATCGGCGACGGTGTGGCCGAGTGGTCGGCCGCCGGCCTGCCCATCGAAAGTGAAACCTGAAAGGAGCAGTCATGCAAACCCTGTTCATTCTGAACGACCCGCCTTACGGTACCGAGCGCAGCTACAACGGCCTGCGCCTAGCCAAGGCCCTGTCCAAACAGCCCGGCCAGCAGATCAAGGTCTTTCTGATGGGCGACGCCGTCGCCTGCGCCAAGGGCGGCCAGAAGGTGCCCGAGGGCTACTACAACGCCGGGGACATGGTGAAGATGGTTGCCGCGGCAGGTGAGGTGGGGCTGTGCGCCACCTGCATGACTGCGCGCGGCATGGAGGATAGCGAACTCGTTCCCGGGGCATTGCGCAAGACGCTAAACGACCTCGCGGCATGGACCGTCGAGGCGGACAAAGTTCTGGTCTTTTGACGAGGAGACAAAATGTTCTTTCGCCAATTGGCAACGAAGGAAGCCACCCTTTCCTATCTCTTTGGCTGTGGCAGCTGCCATGTCGCCGTGGTCGTCGACCCGGTACTCGGCGATGAGGACTGGTTCATCGAGGAAGCCAGGAAGCAGGATGTGAAGATCACTCACATCATCGACACCCACGTACACGCCGACCACTATTCCGGGGGCCGTACCCTGGCCGAGCGTTCCGGTGCGCTCTACTGCCTGCACGAGAGCAACGCCGCCCGCGTCAAGTTTCCCTTCGAGGCGTTACACGACAAACAGCACATCGTCGTCGGCAACGTCGTCGTCGAGGTGATCCATACGCCGGGCCATACGCCCGACAGTGTTTGCCTCGCGGTCTCCGACATGCGGCGCGTCGGCGGTGCCACTGCGGCGCCCTGGTTCCTGCTGACCGGCGATACGCTGTTCGTCGGCGCCGTCGGCCGGCCCGACCTCGCCGGAAACGAGCGTGAAATGGCGAGCATCCTGTTCGACAGTCTTCAACAGCGCATCCTCACGCTGCCGGGCGAAGTCGAGCTGTATCCCGGGCATTGCGCTGGCAGCGTCTGCGGCGTAGGCATTTCCGGCAAGCCGGGCTCGACGGTCGGCTTCGAGAAGCTCTGGAATCCGCTCCTCAACAAGGAACGCGATGCCTTCGTCGATGCCCTGACAGCCGAGATACCGCCGAAGCCGGCCGAACTGGAACGCTGGGTCGCCTTCAACCTCGGCGCAGCATGATGCAATGAACGGCGACGACCTCCACCACGGCATTCGCGTCAACCTCGGCCAGTTCCTGCACCAGTTGTTTCAGGTGCTGCTGGTCGGCATGACCATCGGCATGATGCGCACGGTCGTGCCGGCGCTGGCTGAGAGCGAGTTCGGCGTGCCGCGCGGCAGTTTCGCCATGCTTGTGGCCTTCGTGGTCGGCTTCGGTTTCGTCAAGGGCGCGCTCAATTTCGTCGCCGGCCGGCTGGCCGAATCCTGGGGCCGTCGGCGCGTGCTGCTGCTCGGCTGGGTCACGGCGATACCGATTCCGATCCTGATCTATTTCGCGCCGTCATGGGACTGGATCGTCGTCGCCACGCTGCTGCTCGGCGTCAACCAGGGCTTCACCTGGTCGATGACGCAGACCGCCAAGCTCGATCTGACGCGCCCCGACCAGCGCGGCCTGACCATCGGCTTCAACGAGTTCTCCGGTTACGTCGGCGTCGCCGTGGCCGGCATCGTCACCGGCTATCTCGCCACCGAACTCGGCCCACGCACCGGCCTGCTCGTTTTCGGCCTGGTCGTGATCGGGATTGCGACACTGTTCACCGCGCTCTTCATCGAAGACACGCTGCCCTGGGCGAAAAAGGAAAAGCCGATGACGGCGATGAGCGGCGAAACGCTGCATCCGCGCTACCCAGCCGGCGTTTCGGCGCGGCCGACAACGCGCGAGATCTTCACGCTGGTCACCTGGCGCGACCGCCGCTTCTTCGCGCTCTGTCAGGCCGGCCTGGTCGAGAAGTTCGTCGACGCGCTGATCTGGGTGTTCTACCCCGTGTTCCTCTACAGCAAGGGTGTCTCGCTGCCGGGCATCGGCTGGATCGTCGGCGTCTATGGCTTCACCTGGGGCGGCGCGCAACTGCTGACCGGGCGGCTGTCCGACACCCTCGGCCGACAAAAACTCAACGTCGCCGGCATGTGGGTCTGCGGTGCCGGCGTGGCGATGATGCTGATGGGCGAAGGCTCGGCCTGGTGGTCGCTGAGCGCCGCCGTCTCGGGGCTGGGCATGGCCATGCTCTACCCCAACCTTTCCGCCGCCATCGCCGACATCTCCGCCCCGCACTGGCGCGCCTCGGCCATCGGCACCTACCGCTTCTGGCGCGACCTCGGCTATGGCATCGGCGCGCTGGGCCTTGGCCTCGCGGCCAGCTCGACGCAGTCCATCGAGGGCGCCTTCTGGTTTGTCGCCGGTGCCATGGCCTTGTCCGGCCTCGGCTTGCTGATCCTTGGCGAGGAGACCCATCCGCGGCTCAATCCGGCCGACCGGACATGACCACGGAGACGCGCCGTGTGTGAGCTGTTCGGCGCATCCGCCAGCAAAGCTGGAGACTATTCTGGCTGGCTGATTCCGTTTCGCGCCCGCGGCGGCGGCACCGCCGACAATCCCGACGGCTGGGGTATCGCCAGTTGGAAGAATGGCCGCGCCGATATCGAGAAATCTCCCCAGCCGGCCTGGAACAGCGCACGATTTCTTGAACTGGCGGCGAGCACCCGCAGCCAGCTCATACTGGCGCATGTCCGCAGGGCCCGCCACCCGCCGATTCCCGGCCTGCTCAACACCCATCCCTTCGCTCACGACTGCTGCGGCCGGGAATGGGTGTTTGCCCATAACGGCATGGTGCCGGACATCGTCGAGCAGCCCTGTGCCTACGACGGATGCCATCCCGCCGGCGAAACGGATTCCGAATTCGCGTTCTGTCATTTGCTGGCGGGCATCGTCGACGCCTACGACAATACCGATGTTGGCCAATGGCTGGCGCAACTCGCGACGCGCGCGACCGCCATCGCCGCGCTGGGCCAATTCAACTTCCTGCTGTCCGACGGCTGCGTGCTGATCGCCCACGGACACGATCGCCTGCACTACGCGGAACGTCCCGACGGCCTAGTGCTGGTGGCCACCGAGCCGCTCGACGGCGGCGACTGGCGGGCGTTCGCACCCGGCGAATTGCGCGTGTATCGTGACGGTACCTTGCTGGCCTCGCACGTGGCGTTGCAACCGGGCACCGGATCATGAGCCATGTCCGCTGGCTCGTCGCGCTTGGGCTATCGGCCGCTCTCAGTCTTTCTGCTCACGCAGATGGCGACATTGAATGGCGTCATCGCGCCACGCAGGGCGCCGTGACACTGATGGCTAATGCGCTCGGCACCGCGTCGAGGACGTCCTTCTACACCGCGCGCGGCTTTTCTGAAACGGCCATCCGGGCCTATGCGCAAGCCTGCGGCTTTTCCTTCGGCATGCAGAACGGCGGCGCGACGACGCTGACGACACGGCTGGCGGACTGGAATGCCGTCGGGGCCGGCGGCAAGCGGATATCCTTGCGCCTGCCGCAGTCGTGGGACGCGGACTGGGAGAAAGCCGGCGTACCGCAGGCGGCGCGCATCGCTTTTCGCTGGGCGCAGTTCCAGGCGGAGAACACTTTCGAACCGGGCGACTGGATCATGGGCATGGCGACGCTGGAAGCGCCGCTGCCTGGCCCTTTCCGCCTCGTCGCTCGCTATCTGGATGAAGAAGGAAGCCATGAAATCGTTCTCGATGGACTCACCTGCATCGGCAACTGAGCGCCGCCGCTTCATGGCCGGCGTACTTGCCTTGGCTTGGGGAGCGACCGCCGGTGCGCAAGGCAAGGGAATAGCCGCAATTGCCGGCATGCTGTCGGCGCCGCCCCTACGCTTGCTCGACGCCGACGACAAACCCGTCGACCTCGCGCAGTACCGGGGCCGCGTCGTGCTGGTGAATTTCTGGGCCACGTGGTGCCCACCGTGCCGCAAGGAATTTCCCTCTCTGGGGCGAGTGCGCAAGTTGTTCAAGTCCACCGAGTTCGAAGTCCTGGCCGTTAATGTCGGCGAAGATCCGGACACGGCGTTCTCCTTCTCCGGCTTCACGGAATTCCCGGTACTGTTCGATCGCGACTCGAAGGCCATGCAGAATTGGTCGGTGCGCGGGCTACCGACTACTTTCCTGGTGGATCGCCAAGGCCGACTCGTATTTCGCGCGACGGGTGGGCGCGAATTCGACGATGCCGAGATCGTCGCCACAATCAAACAATTGCTGAAATCCTGAGGAGGGATGCCATGAAGGAAGGACTTGCCACACGTTGCGTGCACGCCGGTGAACTCGACGATGCCCACGGCTCGCCACATACACCGATCTACACGACGACCACATTCAAATTTGCCTCGACGGCCGATCTCCTGGATGTCGTCGATGGCCGTAAACCGGGCAGCCTTTACACGCGCTACGGCCTCAATCCGACCATCGCCAGCATCGAGCAGAAACTCGCCGCACTCGAAGACGCCGAGGCTGCCTGGGCCTTCTGCTCCGGCATGGCGGCGGAGGCGGCGCTGTTCATGACCCACGGCCGAAAAGGCATCATCTGCTTGGGCGATGCCTACGGCGGCACGCTGGAACTGATCTCAGCGCAATTGCCGCTGCTGGGTGTTCCCGGCCATTTCCTGCTTGGCAATGAACTGTCGCGGCTCGACGAGTTGCTCTCGAAAGGCGCTGGCCTAGTCTTCCTGGAAACGCCGACCAACCCGACGCTGGAAATCTTCGACATCCACGCCATCGCCAAGATGGCGCATGCCCATGGTGCAATGGTGGCCGTGGACAACACGTTCGCGTCACCCGTGAATCAGAACCCTCTCGCGTTGGGCGCCGATTTCGTCATCCACTCCTGCACCAAGTATCTGGGCGGCCATTCCGACCTCACCGCCGGCGCGCTAATGGGTGCCAAGGACCTCCTTGCGCCAGTCTGGAACTGGCGCAAGAACTTGGGCTCGATGATCGCACCGGAAGTCGCCGCCCAGCTGGCGCGCAGCATTCGTACGCTGCCCGTACGAGTGCGGAGCCAAAATGCCACGGCCCAGGCCGTCGCCGAGGCGATGCAACGGCATCCACGTATCAGCCGCGTGCTCTATCCGGGCCTGCCGGACTTCCCGGGCCATGCGCTGGCGAAGAAGCAGATGAGCGGCTTCGGCGGCATGCTCACCATCGAGGTGAAAGGAACGGGCGAGGACGCCACGTGTGTCGCCGACCGATTGAAGCTCTTTGCGCTGGCCCCCAGCCTCGGTGGCGTGGAAAGCCTGGTCACCCAGCCGTGTACCACCACCCACCATGGCCTGACGCCGGAGGAGCGCGCGCGGCGCGGAATTTCGGATGCGATGCTGCGCCTCTCCGTCGGCCTGGAAGATACGGCGGACCTGATTGCCGACCTGACGCAAGCCCTGAGCTGAGCCTATGAGCGAATACATCTTCTTTGACGCCGGCCTGCGTGACCGATTCCTGACCTTCGTCGCCGAGCATGGCATTCCGGGCGATAGCCGACCCGACGCCATAGATGGCTTTCTGGTGATCTTGCCCGAGACCCTACCGGACGAACTGGCGCAGGTTGTCGAGGAGCAATACGAGCGGCTCATGGACGAGCAGCAACAACTCGTCGAGTCCGAGGACGATGAGGATCGAACCGTGATGGGGATCGATGTCACGCTGCCCGACGGTCGCTCCTGCCTCGTGCGCTTGCAGCCCTTGTTTGCGCGCCGCCTCTGTGATCACTTCAGCGGCGAGGAAATCCGGGCGCTGGTGGCGGAAATCGCCGCGAGCGTTTTGGCGCCGGCGAAGGGCCCACTCTGCTGCGAACGCTAACGCTGCGCAATCGTTCGCCGGAAACGAATTTCTTTCGGAGCACGCATCCATGACGCGCCCCATCTATCTCGACTACAACGCCACCACGCCGGTGGCACCTGAAGTCGCCGATGCGATGCATCCCTTCCTTCACGCGGAATTCGGCAATCCGTCGTCCACGCACGTCTTCGGCCGGTTGGCGCGAGAGGCGGTCGTGGCGGCGCGCCGCGAAGTCGCGGCGCTAATCAATGCGCAGGAAGACGAAGTCGTGTTTACCGGCAGCGCCACCGAAGCGAACAATCTCGCGCTGCTCGGTGCCGCACACGGCCTGCCGACGAAGCGCCACATGATTGTCAGTGCCATCGAACACCCGGCGGTAATGCAACCGGCGCTGCATCTTCGGAAATCGGGATGGGACGTCACGGTCGTTCCGGTCGATGCCGCCGGGCGCGTCGATCCTGCCGACGTGGCTGCGGCGCTGCGCCCAGACACTGCGCTGGTGTCGGTCATGCATGCCAACAACGAGGTCGGCACGCTCCAGCCGATTGCCGACATCGCCGTGCTGGTACACACCAACGGCAGCCTATTGCATACCGACGCCGCCCAGTCGGCCGGCAAGATGGCGCTCGACGTCGAGGCGCTCGGTGTCGATCTGTTGACGCTGGCCGGCCACAAGTTCTACGCACCGAAGGGAATCGGCGCACTCTACGTGCGCCGCGGCACGCCGCTCAAGCCGATATTGTTCGGTGCCGACCAGGAGCGCGGTCTGCGGCCTGGCACCGAAAACGTACCTCACATTGTCGGCCTCGGCGAGGCGGCCCGGCTGGCACGCCTGGCGTTACCGCAGGCCACGGCCAGGCTCAGCGAACTGCGCGATGCCCTGCACCGGGGCCTCGTCGCTTCGATTCCCGGCCTGCAACTCAATGGCCACCTTGTGGAACGGCTTCCCAACACGCTGCACGTGTCCTTCCCCGGTGTGTCCGGCAAAGACCTGCTCGCGGCAGCCGCGGAAGGCATTGCGGCTTCGGTCGGATCGGCCTGCCACTCCGAGGCCGATGCCGTCAGCGGCGTACTTGCCGCGATGGGAACCGACGCGGGGCGCGCGCGGGGTGCCGTGCGCCTGTCGGTGGGCCGATATACCAGCGACGCTGACATCGTGGCGGCCGTTCGTACCCTCGCCAGCGCTTTGCATCACATCACCGGAGATCGACCATGAGCTACAGGATAGCCATCATCGGCGCCGGTTTCGCGGCGCTCTCCGCCGCGCGCCGGCTACGTCGGCTCGATGCGTCGGCGCATATCACCCTGGTCGCCCCGCGCCCCGAGTTCATCTACCTGCCCAGTCTGATCTGGCTGCCCTCGGGCCAGCGCCGACCGAGCGATCTGGCCGTGCCGCTCGACAAGTTCCTGCGCGCAAACCACCTGGATTTCGTGGCCGGCGAAGCCACAGGTTTGGACGAAGGCGGTCGTACCGTGCTGACCACCGTCGGGCCCGTCAGGAACGACGGGCTGATCATCGCCTGTGGCGGACGCTTCATGAAGAAACTGCCGGGTATCGAACACGCGATCCTACCCTGCGAGGGTATTGCGGCGGCCGAGAAATTCCGGGAGCGCGTCGAGGCGCTGGAGACGGGAACGGTCGCGCTCGGCTTCGCCGGCAATCCCAACGAACCGACCGCGATGCGCGGCGGCCCGATCTTCGAATTCCTGCTTGGCCTGGATACGCAACTGCGCAAACAGGGCCGACGCGATCGTGTTTCGCTGGTCTTCTTCAATCCGATGCCCAATCCCGGACATCGACTGGGTGAGCCGGCCTTGCGCCGGCTGATGACCGAGATCCAGCGCCGCAACATCGAGACCCGCCTCGGGAAGAAATTGCTGGGCTTCGAGCCGGACAAGGTGAAGACCGAGGGCGGCGACTTCGCCGCGGACATCATCGTCTTCATGCCGGGCATGACCGGTAACGCCTGGTTCGACGCCACCGATCTGCCACGCTCCCCCGGCGGCTTCATTCAGGCCGACGGCCATTGCCGCGTCGCCGGCACCGAGTGCCTCTATGTCGCCGGCGATGCCGGCAGCTACCCCGGCCCGGATTGGATGCCCAAGCAGGCGCACATGGCCGACGCGCAAGCGCTGGCCGCTGCCGACAATCTACTGGCCGAGTTGCGCGGCCGCACGCCGGACAGAACCTTTGCAGCCGAGATTGTGTGCATCGTCGATAGCCTGGACTCAGGCATTCTCGTGCGCCGCACCGAAAAGTCGGCCATGGCCTTGCCGCCGCTCGGCCTCATGCACGGGGCAAAGGCCGCTTTCGAAGCCTGGTACCTGCGACGCTATCGGTAGCCATGACAACTTGTACAGTCAACATTGCCGCCCTCACGGATTACGGATACCCCAAATTTGTACGAGACCTTCGGATTGCCTAACCCAAGGCATGGCGTACTCGTTGAACAGACGAGCAAATAGAGGGATGGCGAAAGTCGTGCCGCCATTGGGCAGTCGCTACCCGACTGCCGCCGCGCCGCCCAGCTTTGTCAGTCTGGGCGGCGCGGCGGCGTTGCATGGCCACCCGCTGCTGCATTGCCTTGAAATGAGGGGGCTCCGCCCCCTCGCATGTCAGCCTTTTAGCCGTTTCATCTCGTCGGCCAGTATCCACAGCGCACGGTTGATCTTGACGTTCTGGTCAATGCCTTGGATAGCGCGGGTGCGGTTCCTGCGTCCGTTGGCCGTGCGTGCAGACAACCCACCTTGCACCAGATTTTCCTGCACGCGGTTGAACGTGCTCCACAGGTCGGGCCGGTCGTCGTCCCGGCGCCGAGGCTGTAGCAATTGTGTTTCTGTGATGGGCGCAGGCTTGACCGAGTCATCGTATTTCAGCGACAGCGCGGCGCGGGCAAATACCTCTGATTCGCCGTGGTTCAGCGTGATGGCGCGCATACCTTCCTGACCTTCGCGTACCAGTTCGAACCCATCCAGTACATCGTAGGCACCTTCGATCACGTGGCCGATCACGTCGCCCTTGTGAGGGATGCGCAGGTCGGCCACAGTATCGCCGCAGACCAGCCCATTGCTGCAAACGAAACGGAACATCCCCGCCAGCATCTGATAGCTGCTGGTGCCGTCGTGCGAGTTCAGCAGAATGATTTCGTTGGCCTCGGCGCCGTCAATTTGTTTGGTATGGCGTAGCCGCAGCATGTGCTTGGTGTGTTCACGCTTGCCGGTATCGCGCACGCGCGTCTGGCAAACCATGAACGGCTGGAAGCCTTCCTTGCGCAGGGCACCCAATACCTCTCCGGTCGAGATATACGTATAGCGGTCGGATCGGCTCTGGTGCTTTTCCTCCGCGAAGATGGAAGGCGCTACGCTGCGAATCTGGTCATCCGACAGCGGATGGTCGGCGCGCAAGATGGGGGAAGCGTGTGCGAAGCGGGAACTGAGTTGCATGGTATTTCTCCTGTGGTTGCAAGCTGTGGTTTGAAAGTCGACCGGATTCCAAGATTCGGAGCCCGGTGTTGGCTTCGGTGGGTTCGGCGCAGTGACCTGGGCTGGTCGCCGTTGCCGCCGTCTTTCCTGAGTTCATCGCCCGCGAAAAAACCGGGCCGGCAAGGGCATGGCTGTCAAGGAAGAAGCGCAGGGTTGGTGCGGCCCGCAGCCGCAGGCGAGGACACGGCCATGCGCGCCTTGACGGACAGGCACCGCGGGCTACGGTCGCGGGATCAGCGATGAAGGAGAGGGAAAGACGGATGACCGGCCTACGGCCAGAGACGCGACGGGCTAACGCCGCGCGGCGAGCGCTGCTGCGTGCCGCAGGCACGCCTGGCTGAAGGTGAGCAAAGCGCGCAGCGCGACATCTATGCCGTGCGCAGGCCGATCAGGCATCGCCTGTTCGGCGGACTTTCGGGGCGCCAAGCCTGCGCGGCGGGGTGGGCGTCAGCCGACCCCTGGAGGCAAGCGCAGCGCGCAGCTTCTCCTCGACGCCAAGGACGCAGCAAAAAAGTGGGGCAAAGCCCCCTCGGACTACAACAGCCCGCGTTCGGCAAAAGACAGGATTGCGCTGCCGGCGACGATCAGGTGATCCAGCACCCGCACGTCCACCAGCGCCAGTGCCGACTTCAGCGTCTGCGTCAGCATCTCGTCGGCGCGCGAGGGTTCTGCCACACCCGACGGATGGTTGTGCACCAGCAGCAGCGCAGCGCTGTTCCTGGCCAAGGCATCCTTCACCACCTCGCGCGGGTACACCGATGTCTGGCTCACCGTGCCGCGGAACATCTCGACGTATTCGATGACGCGGTTCTGTGCATCCAGATGGATGGCGGCGAATACCTCGTGCTCCAGCGCTCCCAGCTTGACCCGCAGGAAGTCGCGCACCACCTGCGGCGAGGTCAGGGCGTCGCAGTCGCGCATCTGTGCTGCGAGCAGACGCCGCGCCGCCTGCAACACCTCGTCGGCATTGGCTGGGCGGTAGTCGCCCGTGACATCACGAACGAGAAGGGAAGAATCGAGAGAAAGAGAAAGTTGCGACATGACCGTGCTCCAGTCCGAATCGGGCGGAATTGCCCGGAACCGGAGGAACACGGCGCAGCGCAGCGGTCAGGGGTCGCAGACGGCCGCCAGGACGCCAGCGGCCAACCGCAGGGCAGGGCGCGCAGCCCTTGACGGCGAGAACGGCGTGGTACGTTGAAGGGAACAGCAAGGCCGCCTCCCACACACCCCACACTGCCTCTTGGGCAAGCAGGGCGCGCAGGCCCAAAGGGCCGGAGGCGTCAGGGATCAAAGCCGAATGGCCGTGACTCGGCACGAGGCGCCTGTCCAGCCGTACCAGCCTGAACTTAGCGACGATGTGGCCCCTCGGCCGTTCAGGGCGATGGCCGATCCGGCGTAGCTGGTTCGGCGGACTTCCAGGGTGCCAAGCGAAGCGTGGCGGGGATGGGCCGTCGGCCGATCCCCTGGAGACAAGCGCAGTGCGCAGCGCCGCGGGCGCGAAGGCATCGCCATTGGGCACAGCAAATAGACGCGGTGCGCCACGCCCGCAACGCCTGGGTGGCGAACCGATGGTTTCAGCGAACCATCATTCTGCTGGCGCCACCATCGACTGCAAACGCTCGATCACGCCAGGTTCGACGAACACGCACGGCTGGTCGACCGCGATCGACGCGTTGAACACCTGGGCGAACGCGCCGCGTTTGAGATGGGCCAGCCGTCCCGTCCGGTAGGCCTGCTCGGGCTTCATGCGGCCATCGCCCGAAGGCACGCCGCTGCGCTGCGGGTTGCATTCGACCAGAGCGACGAAGCCCTCCGAGAACAGCCGCTTGTGCTCAGGACACAAGCCCCGGCCCGTCGTCGTATGGTGCTCCATGGATGCACGCAGGCGCCTGTCGAGCAGGATGCTGCCGGTGTCGAAGGTGCTGCCGCATACCAGACAGACGTGTTGTTCCAGCGAAACGTGCGATTTGTCGTTCATGGTGATCTCCGGTTGCTCAGGCGGAATTGCCCGGAACCGGGTGAACACGGCGCAGCGCAGCAGTCAGGGGTCGCAGACGGCCGCGAGGACGCAAGTGTGCGAAGCACGCGCAGCCCTTGACGGCGAGAACGACGTGG
This sequence comes from Rhodocyclaceae bacterium, assembly GCA_041480065.1. Lineage (GTDB taxonomy): Bacteria > Pseudomonadota > Gammaproteobacteria > Burkholderiales > Rhodocyclaceae > Fen-999. Next base: position 54,410 of record JBGOZF010000008.1, on the reverse strand, counting down.
TACGTTGAAGGGAACAGCAAGGCCGCCTCACTCACTCCACTGCCTCAGTGGCAAGCGGAGCGCACAGGCCCAAAGGGCCGCAGGCGTCAGGGATCAATGCCGAATGGCCGTGACTCGGCACGAGGCGCGGGGCAACGCCCGCGAGCCCGACGGCGGCAACGCCGGGACGCCCAGAGTTGGTCAACAAGATTCACTGCGCAGTAAATATTGCTGTTTTGTCGAATCCAAATACGGACAAACTAGAACGGCAAATCGTCATCGGGTGCCGCGGTCGTTCTCGGCGTAATCGCGTGTTTCGTTCTGGCTTCGATTGATTTGATGAAGCGGATCGAACTGGCAACGTGGTTGAAGATGAGCAGGCTTTCCTCGTAGTTGAGGATTGGGTTGTCATGGGCTAGGCTCTTGTTGTTGCGAACGTCACTGAAGGCTTCGAGCACAGAAATGCTGGACTTCAGGATGCGCTCGGTCATCAATGATTCAAGGTGACCAGCGTCACGCAGGCGCTTCACATACTCGCCGAAGATGCTGTGCAAAGCTTTGTCGCGGTTGACTTCAACTCCACGCTGTTCGCACAGCGTGCGCACGTATTTGATGACGAACGTGTGTAGCCGATCCAGAGCCGCTTCAGGCTGGTTTTTCTCGATGGCTTCGCGCACGTGTTGAGCAACCGTTTCAAAGTCGCGCTCGTCGACCGTGGCGGTCAGTGCATCCAGCTCGGCGACGGGTGTGTCGCGCATCATGCGGCTGGCGATTTTCCAGCAATCGTCGGTCAATCCCTGCTCTTCGCCGAGACAGTTCTCAGCCTGACCGTACAAGATCAGCGCCTGGATGACTTTGCCGACCAGATGGTTGCCTTCGACTGCCCAGAATCCGCGCATGCGGTTGGCTTTGGAGGTACCACGCTCGCGGTAGACCGCGGCATCAATGTTACGGCGCGCGTGCTCCTCGAAGAATTCGCTGAATGTGCGATCCGAGAAATCGAGCACGTAGCCGCCACCCATGCAGAATAGCCGTTCCAGCTTGCGTCGTTCTATGGAAGACAAATCGGCCATGGGACTTCTGCTTGGTATAGGTGTTGTGCGCAGCGGAAGCAGCGTCTTTCAATTGAATTTCATTGTGGTGGTTGCTTTGCATTGGCTTTCTGCTGAATTGCTCGGCATCGCTCCATCAGTGCCTCAAAAGGTTCGGCGTCATCGAGAAACAAACCGTCATCAACCATGTGTTGATAGTCGGTAGCCAATTTGGCCAACGCGCCGTCATCAGGTACAAGCTGGAGCGCACCGGCGACGGCAGCGTGATAGTCGATGACATCGCCCTGCGTGTTCTTTTCTGCAAAGAACACGCTCTTATGATCGGCAACTGCGCGGGCGAGGACTTTGTCCGCGATGGCTGTGGCGGCGAAGCCGGCGGCATCCAGTCTCGTCACGTCGTGCCAGTGACGTGCGTAGCGGTCGCCACCGCGAAACTCGCCCTGCGCGCAGAAAACGTGAATCGCCGTGGCCTTCTCCCAGAAGGTGCGCTCGGCACGCATGACCTGTGGTGTGGCGGTGGGAAACTCTACCCCCTGCAAATACGCAGCTGCATCGCAGCGGATGGCGCGTGGTTCGCTGGGCTCGCCGGTCGAGCGGGCACCGAACTCCAACATGACGGCCGGCGCGACATAGCCGGTGCCGGTGGCCAGCGGTGTGTAGTCGATGAACACTTTGTCGCCTTCGGCCCGCACGGTTGCCGGCAAGCCGTTTTGCTCAAGATCGCGCTTGAGACGCGGCACGATCTCGGCGCCGACCCAGTCCGACAGGCGCGCACGAATCTCTTTGCTCCACTTTTTCTCCTGGCTCTTGCTGGCCGGCAGTGGCGCATCCGCATCACCCACCAGGTCGCTGGCGATGGCGCGAATGTCATAGGTCAGGTCCACGTCTTCGGAGAAGCGCCGGATGACGCCGTAGGCCTTCGACAAGGACGTGCCGCCCTTGAATACCAGGTGGTCAGTGTAGGGGCCGGCAAAGAGATGCCGCAGCGACCAGACTACCCAGATGTCTTTTTCCAGCAGATGGGGCAGGAGGCCCGATGTGTTCGCCGCCAAGTCGAGCGCCTCCAGGCGTTCGGCGGTGGAGAGCTGGAAGAATTCAGCCATGGGCCACGAGGGCACTGACCTCTTGGGCCATCCACGTCGGTAGGCGCGACCGCACCGACGCAACTTCCTTGAGCTCGGATGCCGGTAGTTTGGCGCGTAGTTTCCGGATTGCCTCACCGGCTTTTTCCGGACCCAGCCAAGCCAGTGCTCGCACCACCTCGCCAGCGGCTCGTCCAGGAAAAATCAACTGCCAAATCGGCGCGTGCCGGAACTCAACCATCTGTGCGCCCAATTTCAAGCGACGACTAGGGCCTGACGTGAGATAGACGGCCCGCATCGGCACCTGTGTGGTCAGGCCCAGCGCATTGGCTGCGGCGGCGCCGTGTGACACGATGGTTTCCCCACGCTGGTTTGCCAGGCCCTCGACCATCTTGATGGCCGAAGGCGCGCGAGTGCCGAAGCGGCTTTCGACGGGCAGGACATAGATGCCGCGGCCGGCGCGTAGCAGGGTGCCACGCTGCACCAGTCGCGACAGCACTTGATCTACGGCTGCGCGGCTGCCCAAGTGCAACAGCTCTTTGGCGACCAAAGGTGCGCCTTCCGGCAATCCGGCAGCTTGCTCAAGGACTTGTTTGGCGAGGGTTTGCATAGCGATATCTCCTGACTGGTAGAAGTATGATGCTACTTCTGACACTTTTCAAGTCCCTTGCTTGCGAAGTCCCGGTGACAAGCAGTTGGACAGTCATGACGCAGCAGACTCGGTTGAAGTGCTGGTCGCTCGCTTGCTGCCGGGAGGAGTGGGGCGGTTCTTCTCTCGGCGGTGGCGGAAGGCTTGGTAAGTCGGTGTCGCTCCAGATATGGCAGCGACAGGCTCTGAAACATCGTTCGGAGCAATCGGACGGCTCTCTACAACGGCCTTGCGCCGATTGGCGACCAACTCTGCTGCGGCGCGCACTGGGTCGTCCTCGGTATGCACGTAGCGCATGAACATCGTGACCGTCTTGTGTGCGGTCAGCGCCATGCCGACCTTGACCGGAATGCCGGAGTTGGCTATATCAGTGGCTGATCGATGGCGGATGCCATGGGTCCCGACCGGAGGCACGCCGGCACGATCAAGGATGCGCCGCCAGGCCTGGTAGTACGTATGTCCGGCCAGTGGCAGTTTGGAGTTGAAAATCGACGGGCAGACATAGGGCGAGTTCTCGTAATGCACAGCACTCGACAGAAGCCGGTAAGCTTCCTCGCTCATGGGTTTGGACATGTCGCCGGTCTTGCTGTCCGGCCAGACCACACGCCTGTTGGGCAGGTCGACCCAGTCCCACTGCAACAGCAGGATTTCCGACATGCGGGCGGCAAACTCGAACTGCAGCCGGATAGCCAGAGTCATTGTCGGATGCTCCAGGCCTTCGCTATCGACCTTGTCGAGATAGGCGAACAGTTGCCTCATCTGCGCATCGGTGATCAGGCGGGTCGTGCCTTTCTCGGGATACTTCGGAACGTGCCTGCAGGGGTTGGAGCCATCGGGCCGATAGCCCCACAGCTCGGCGAGGTTGAACATCTTGCGGATGCAACCGAGCACGCGGTTGGCTTGTGTGGGTGATTTCTCCATGTGCTTCATCAGCGCAATCACGTCCATGCGCGTGACTTCAGCGACTTTCTTGTTGCCGAAGGCAGGAATGATCGAGCGATTGATTTGATACTGGTATGATCGTTGGGTGCTCGGCTTGTTACGGGTCTTGGAGTAGTCCTCCATGAACCGGGTGCACAGTTCCTTGACAGTCGGTGCCTTGCGCGCATCCGCCTTCTCGCCGCCCGGATCACCGCCGCGACGAACCTCGGCCAGCCAGTCTTGCGCGAGTGTGCGGGCCTGCTCGACGGTCAATTCGCCGAACAGCCCGAGCGACGGTTTGCGGCGCTCGCCGGCGTTGGTGCGATACTGAACCATGAAGACTTTGCGGCCTGCCGGGGTGACCTTGCACAGGAAGCCCGGCACCAAGGTATCGCGTAGTTCAACGTCTGCGGATTGAGGTTGTGCGGCGTCAACAACCGTCTTTGTCAATTTGATCTTAGCCATGTTTGCTCCTGAAATACCCGATTTCCAGGAGCCAGGTAGGAGCCAAGCGAAAAGGAACCGGGTCGATTTGGGTCGAACACCGGGGTATCATGTAGCTTGATGTCCCTAGAGAAAACCTACTCCAGAGGGTTTGGTCGTAGCTTGGTGAACCCCAGTGTATTGCCAATGATTCGGCTTAAAATCCCTCGGCGCAAGCCATACCGGTTCGATTCCGGTTCCGGGCACCAGCCAGCGATCATGATCGTCCTCAATCTCATATGTCTGTCCGGCCACCGTTTCGAAGGCTGGTTCGCTTCGACCGAAGCTTTCAATGACCAGCTCGGGCGCCGGCTTGTCAGTTGTCCCAGTTGCGACAGTGCGGAAGTCAGTCGGCTGCCTTGCGGACCGCATGTCGCCAAGCGCGTCTCGCCTCCGGCGCCCGCCGCGAAGGTGACGGCGGAGCAGCTCATCGGCCTGCTCAAGGAACTGGCCGACGGCAGCGAGAACGTCGGAGAGCGCTTCGCTGAAGAGGCGCGCCGCATTCATTACCGCGAATCGCCGGTGCGGCGGATTCGCGGCGTGACCACGCTCGACGAGGCGGCGGATCTGCTGGAGGAAGGGATTCCCGTCTTGCCGCTGCCGATACCGCCGAAGGACGAAACGCACTGAGGTACGAGGATCCGGCGCCCGCTTCTACCAGTACTTCTCGAATGCCATCTGTCCGAGCGCGCCGCGCCGGCTGACCTGAAACTCCCTGGCGGCAAGGAAGGCGCGCAGCGTCTTGACCATCTCGGGATTGCCGCAGACCATGACGCGCGAGTGTTCCTTGTTCAGCTCGACGCCGGCCGCGCGCTCAAGTTGTCCGTCTTCGATCAATTGCGGGATGCGGGCCGAAAGCGTGCGCGGATGCTGTTCGCGGGTGACGACCGGAACGTAACGCAGGCTGGCGCGCGTTGCTGCAGTGGCTGCGCCGCCGGCCCGGCGTTCGATCTCCTGGCGATAGGCAAGTTCGGCCGGGTAGCGCACGCTGTGCACGAGGATGATGCGATCGAAATCCTGCCAGACGGCGGTGTCGCGCAGGATGGCGACGAACGGTCCGAGACCGGTGCCGCTGGCCAGTAGCCAGAGGTCGCGTCCCGGCGCCATCTGCTTGACGGTGAGAAATCCGTAGCTGACTTTCTCGATCCTGACCGGATCGCCCGCCTGCGCCCGCTCCAGCCGACTCGAAAACGCGCCCGCGGGAACCAGCACGGCGAAGAACTCGAGCAGTTCCTCGGTGGCACCGGATACGATGGAAAGGGGGCGCCATTCGGTGCCTTCCGGATCCTCGCCCAAGCCGACACGGGCGTAGTGTCCCGGCGTGAAGCGAAACCCGGGCGGGCGGCTGATGCAGAAGGACAGCAGATTCCCGGTCCAGCGGTGAACTGAAAGCACGCGTTCCGGCGTCCACCGCTGAATCGGCTGAGCCGCGACGGAGGACGTGCCCGAGGATTCGCCGTCGGCGCGCTCGACTGGCCCTGAATCTGACATGGATAATCCCTTTCCAACGGTGATGCCACCGTTCAATTGGACATTCGCCGGAGATGGAGAGTTCTCACCCACGAGCAGCCATTGCAAGGCCTGCCGGCGGTTGATACGCTTAACGACCATTCAAAGACACGGATTCCCACCTCGCATGGCGTCGACCTCCAATTGCCGCTGCGACGCCCTCATCGTCGGCGCGGGTCCCGCGGGGGCATACCTCGGCTACCTGCTTGCGCGTCAGGGCGTCGATGTCGTCATCATCGACAAGCAGCAATTCCCGCGCGACAAGGTCTGCGGCGGCGGTGTGTCCAGGAAGGCCATCGATCTGCTCGACTTCGACTTCGGTGCCGTGGTGCAGGGATCGATCCGCGGTGCGGTGCTCACCTATCGCAACCGGATGGCGACGGTCAAGGACATCGAGCCCTCGGCCGGATGCACCGTGCTGCGCAGTGAGTTCGACCAGCTTCTGCTCGACAAGGCCTGCGCCGAGGGCGCGCGTTTTCTGCCGGCGACCGCATTCGTCGATGCGACGGATGCCGCCGACTCCGTCAACGTCAGCACCGATCGGGGCGAATTCCGCTGCCGGCGCCTGTTCGCCGCCGACGGCGCCGGCAGCGTCGTTCGCGACCGGGTGTTCGGCAAGCACCTGGTTCGCTATGTGCCCTCGCTCGAAGCCCTCGTCTACCTCGACGAGGAGGCACTCGCACGCTTCGAACAGCGCGCGGTATTCGATTTCGGGTGTATGCCAAGCGGCTACGGCTGGATCTTTCCGAAGCGCGACCATGCCAACGTCGGTGTCTATTCGCCGTTCGCCGGCAGGGCGCTGCGCAGCCACCTGGAAGCATTCATTGGCCGCTATGACGCGCTGCGGAATAGTGTTCGCGTCGATTACCGGGGTTCCATCATTCTGCTGCGCAACCTGCGCGACGAATACCAGCGCGGTCGCGTCAGCCTGCTGGGTGATGCCGCCGGTTTTGCCGAGGCCGTGTTCGGCGAGGGGATCTACTTCGCGCTGAAGAGTGCGACGCTGGCGGCCCGGGCAGTTGCCGAACGCGGTTTGGACGGGGATGCGATACGACGAACTGGTGCGACGCGATTTGCTGCCAGAGCTTCGCGCTGCCGGACGCATGGCGTGGCTGATGTACCGCTTTCCGGATTTCGTCTTTCGGCACCTGGTGCTCAACGAGCGCATCAACGACGACTTCGCCGGTCTCATCAGCGGCGCGGTCGGCTACCGGCGCTGCCTGGCCAAGACAATGCTCGGCTTTCCGCGCTGGACGCTGCCCAGCCGGCCGGCGCTGTTGCGGGCGGCCTTATAGAGACTTCTCGAGGCCGATTGGACTGGGCTGTGCGGTCCCTGTTTCCTGGCCGCGATAAGTGATGCGGTAGATCGCGCCTGCATAGTCATCGGCCACCAGCAGCGAGCCGTCGGGCAATACCAGCACGTCGGCAGGGCGCCCCCAGGCGGTTTCGCCTTGCAGCCAGCCGCTGGCGAAAGTCTCGTAGGCGATCGCCTTGTCGCCTCGCAGGCGCACCAGCGACACCCGATAACCGATCTTCCTTGAGCGGTTCCACGAGCCGTGCTCGGCAATGAAGATCTGGTCGCGATACTGCGGCGGGAACATCGTGCCGGTGTAGAAACGCATGCCCAAGGCGGCGACATGCGGCCCCAGATTCTGCGTCGGTGCGGTGAACTCGGCGCAGGGTCGCCTGGAGCCGAAATCCGGGTCGGCGAGATCGCCGCCTTGACAGTACGGGTAGCCGAAATGCATTCCAGCGGCCGCCGCATGGTTGAGCTCGTCGGGCGGAGAATCGTCGCCGAGCATGTCGCGGCCGTTGTCGGTGAACCACAGTTCCTTCGTCTGCGGCTGCCAGTCGAAGCCGACGCTGTTGCGTATGCCGAAGGCGAATACCTCCTTGCCGCTGCCGTCGGGATTCATGCGCAGAATGTGGGCATAGCGCTGCGGATCCGGTTCGCAGATGTTGCAGGGCGCGCCGACCGACACGTATAGCTTGCCGTCGGGGCCGAAGGCGATGAACCTCCAGCCGTGGTGCGTCTCGCCGGGCAGGCTGTCGGTCACGATCTTGGCGGCTGGCGGATGGTCAAGGTGCCGCTCGATATCGTCGTATCGCAAGATACGACTCACCGCCGAAACGTAGAGGCTGCCGTCTTTGTAGGCAACGCCCACTGGAAGGCGCAACCCGCTCGCGATCACGGTTACGCTCTGAACCTTGACGTTGGCGTCGAAGCGCAGCGCATGCACCTTGCCGGCCTGCATCGAGCCGACGAACAGCGTGCCGCCAGTGCTGTCGTGGCGGCCGAGCGCCATCTCCCTGGGGTTGTCGACACGTGCCCAGAGTTCAATCGCGAAACCCGGTGGCAGCTTGATGCGCGCCAGCGGCAGTTCGTCTGCCGACGCAGTCGACGCAAGGAACGCGCAGACCAGACTGACAAGGACGAGTACTCTGCACATGGCGGTTCCTCGCGTGGATGCAGCCCACAGAATACAGCGTTGATGGCACCCGCCGCCTATGAGTCGGCCCCTTCGTGGGCCAATGGCCATGCCGCCATCACCGCTGCTCACCTTGTTCCGCCGCCTGTCGACGGAGTATGCCAAAGGTGTGACAGTGTGCCAATGTGCGCCATGGTCGGGTGCTGCGCCGCATGAATGCCGATGATCTCCGGTGGGCGCCGCTTTCGGGTTCGACTCCCTCGTTCCGGTGCGCGTTTATGCTGCACCGCTTTGCCGGTGGCACGAATACTGCGCGTGGGATCCAGACTCTTCGAGTCCCGCGGCGTCGCAGCGAAGGAAGCCGCGCACCTAACTTTCAAAGGAGACAGCAATGCCAATACTCATTGCCTTGGCAATATCGATCGGTACTCTCGCGGTGGTCGCAACCTGGCTCTTTCTCGGCCCGCTTGCTGCGATAGACGGGCAGATCTGGCAAGCGTTCGTCGCTTGGGCCTGTTTCTTCCACTGTGGAGGCAAGATGGAAGGCGCGCAGAAGACCGCGACCTGCATGGTGGCCGGCGCCGTTGTCGGCGCGCTCTCGGTGATGCTCGCCGGCCAACTAGGGGTACTTGGCGGGCTCGCGGCTCCGGTTGCCGTCGGCATTGGCGCCTGTGCAGCCGTTCTGGCTGCACATGTTGGGCTGCTCTCCACCATTCCGGCCACCGTCTATGGATTCGCCTGCGTCGCGGGACTGATCCTGCTCAAGGGGCTGACTCCGGTGGCAGCGCTCACGCCAACCATCGTCTCGATCGTCATCGGCACGATCTTCGGTCTGGCGTCGGAGATGGTCGCCGGCAAGCTGACCAAGCCTGCCGACAACAAGGTGGCGAGCGCAGCGTAGGAGTGGCTCCTGGGCTGCCGCGCGAGGACGGGGGAAACCCGCACGCGGCGGCCCTGAGCACCCCGGCACGGCCGGTGTTGCAGGTGCGGTCGAACGCCGCGTGGCAGGGCAGGACGGAGCTAGAGCTTCTGCATCTCCTGCTTCACATAGCCTGCCGCCGAGCCGCTGGGCGCGAGTTCGAGGTAGGTCTTGTAGGCGGTCTTCGCCTTGTCGCCCTGGCCGCTGCGCGCGTAGGCATCGCCGAGGTTCAGGTAGGCAATCGCTCGCGAGGGATCGATCCTGATGGTGTTCTCGAACCAGCGCGCGGCTTCCTTGTACTTCTCCTGGCGGAAGAAGACGAAGCCGAGGTTGTTGGCGGCGAGCGCGAAATCGGGCCGCAGCTTGAGCGCCTCGGTAAATTGGGCTTCGGCGGCGGCGTACTGCTTTTCGCGGTAGAGCTGCAAGCCCCGATCGTTGGCGTGTTGCGCCTGTTGCCGGATGGACAAGGCAACGGGGGCGGGCGGTACGATCTTCTGCTCTTCGCCCTGGAGATCCTTGACGGCGATGGAGGCCGGCGCGGCCTTGGCTGCGGACTTGTCGGCGGCGGCAGGTGGCGCGGTACGCGTGGCGTCGAGCCTGGTGTTGAGTGCGATGGCTTCACCCGACAGCTGCGTCGTCTGCGGGCTTAGGAACTCGGTTTCGCTGGGCAGTTCGAACACGAAATCGCCGCCCTCCGAGCCCGGCAGGCTGCCGAAGGCCGGCGTCTGCTGCGACACCGCCGACACCGCCGGGGCGACATAGGCCGCGAGTTCCGTTGCGGTAATGAGGCCGTCGCCGTTGAGGTCGGCCTTGCCCATCAGGCCCTGCAACAGCGTCCACGAAAAGATCGAATGACCGTTGGGGCCGCCGTCGGCGACAAGCTGGTCGGTGCCGCCCGCAGTCAGCATCTGGCGGCCGATGCGCCTGGCGTTTTCCTTCAGGTAGGCGCTGGTGCCGCCGCGGGTGAGGCCGAGCCCGCTGTAGCAGGCGTCCATCACGAACAATACGTGCTTGGCCGCCAGGCTCTCGGCGATGTTCTGGATTTCCGTCATCGGGATCGCGTCGGTCGCGAACTGGTTGGGATCGGAGTCGACCGGAACGATGTAGCCGAGGTCGCGTCCTGAACTCAGCTTGCGCGTGGCACCGTGGCCGGCGAAGAACACGAAGATGCGATCGTTCCTGCCGACACCGCCGTGGGCGAGCTTGTCGTGGAAGGCGGCCAGGATGTTGTTGCGCGTGGCCTCGCCGTTTTCGAGCGAGACGACGTGATCGGCGGCGAAGCCGAACTTCCCGATCAGCGTCTGCCTTACGCCCTGCGCGTCGCGCACAGCGTATTGCAGCTTCGGCCACTTGGCGTAGCCGTCGATGCCGATGATCACGGCCCAGGAGTTGCCATAGTCGGTGCTGACCACAGGTTTCTCTGCCGCGGTGCCGGCGTTGCCGGCGACCTTGAAGACGGTCCCGTCCCAGCCGGCAAACTGGTAGCCGTCGGCGACCAGGCGCTCCAGCACCATGGGCAGGGCCTTGACGGTACGTTCGTGGATGTCGTGGAAGAGAATGATGCCGCGACCTTCCTTGTCCACGGTGCGTAGCACGCGGTCGGCGATCGAACTCGGCACCGGGTCGGCCCAGTCGAGCGAATCGATGTTCCACATCACCGACTTCAGATGCGCTGTCTCAAGCGCCTGGCGGCCTTCTTCGTTGCGGGCACCGTAAGGGAAGCGGAAGAGCTGCGAGCGCCCCGCGTTGACCGTCTTCAGTAGCGTATCGGTATTGAATATCTCCGCTTTCAGCTTGTCGCCGGTCTGCTTCGAAAGCTGCGCGTGGGTGAAGCTGTGATTGCCCAGCACGTAGCCTTCGGCCATGAGTCGGCGGCTGACTTCGGCGCCGCCGGAAAGCCTGATCTTGCCGCTGTCGTCGAGGCTGCCGAGGTTGCGGCCGACATTGAAGAAGATGGCTGGGGCGCCGTATTGCTTGAGGATGGCGGCGATCTCGTCCGAGTAGAGCTTGTGCGGGCCGTCGTCGAAGGTAAGCACCACGGTCTTCCTGGGCAGGCCGCGGCCGAAGATCTCGCCCTCTTCCTCGCGAACCTTGGTGTCGGCGGCCGCACTCTTCGCGGCGGGGTAGGGCATCAGTACGCCGTTGTCCTTGAGAATCTGTTCTCGGGTGTAGAGCTTCTTGAGATGCGCGACGTAGTCCTGCCAGCGCTCGCGCTTGAGTTCGATGGCGCGCTGATCGAAGCGGTCGAAGATCCGGCGGATCTCCTTCTCGTAGTTGTGCTCGATCTCTGTCAGGGCGTCGAGGTCCTCGGAGATGCGCTTGTGCTCCTTGATGGCGGGCAGCGACGTGTCCTGCGCCACCGTCGCCTGCAGCGATTGCAGCAACTCGCGGAAGGCCAGGCGATCGGCGTCGAACAGGCCGGGATCGGACTCGATGTAGGTCAGCAGCGTGTTGAGCGAGTCGAAGCGCGCCGGATTGCCGGAGCCGACCAGGGCGTCGAGCGCGTCGTTCAGTTTGGCGATGCGCGCCAGGTTGTCGTGGAAGAGCGCCTGGCCGACCTCGTTGGCGGCCTCCTTGTCCGGCGCCGACAGCGTCTTCTCGTCGGCGAGAAGGACAATGATCTTGCGATACGCAGCCAGAACTTCCTTCAAGTCGGCGGAGATGGCCGTGATATCGGGTGCCGGCGCCGGGGCCGCGACCTGGTTCTCCGGCACGGTGGCCTTCTGGTTCGATACGACGAGGCCGGTGATGCCGGCCACGGCCGCGAGGGACACGGCAATTGCGACAACGATCTTCTTTTGCATCGGCAAATTGAGCTATGTCAGGCGGGCTGCCAGCGGTCTGGGATTGTAGAGCATTGACACGTTCGATCCTGGTGGCGGAACCAAATTTCGCCGCCACCGGCTTGTGCGGCCGGAGCGATTCCAATCGAATCGATGCGCGATATAGTTGGGCTGGTCGGGATTGAGCTAATCCCGATATTCGCGCACCCTCTTAACCCAGGATTGACTCATGAGATCACTGATAGTCACGATTGTCTGCGTCGCGGTGCTTGGTCTCCTGGTATTGACGAATCCCAAGATGACTGATTACCAGGAGTTTGTTCATTCCAGCATCATCAAGAAGACCGAACAGGCGGATCCGGTATCGAAGACCCTCGGAATGTTGTTCGGCGGCATTGGCAGCGGCCTCATCGCCAACGCGACGAAGCGGACCGACTACGTATTCTTCAGCGTCTTCGAGACCAGGCTGAACGGCGATTACATTGAATACCTGGGCGTGTTCAACAACTTCGTCGTGCTGAAAGAGTCGTCGCCTGACACGGAAGAGAAACGTATCCGACAATGACCGGGCGCCGCCGCCGATCTTGCCGCCCGCACGCCGGGCTTTGCGCATGAGCATCGTGGCCGAGGGTATCGAACGCAGCGAACAGGCGGATGTGCCGCAGGGACTGGGCTGCACTGAAGCGCATGGCTTCCTGTTCGGCCGGCCGCTGCCCTACGGCGAACTGCTCGACCTGCTACGCGACACGGGTGGACAAGCGGGAGGTCGTGAATGATCCCGTCGTTCGCGTGAGGGTCAGAGCTCCATCCGCGATTCGTCGCAGCGGCGCACCGCGTCCCACATCTCCCGGCGCACGTCGGCGAGCATCTGCTCGGTGATGCCGCCATAGCCGTACTGGAAGATAAGCTTGCCCATCAGGCTGTTGAAGAGGCCGCGTTCCAGTCGCGACCAGTTCTCGGCCTCGTCGGCCGGAAACACGCGCATGGCCCGCATGACGAACTGGTCGTGGTTCTCCTGGGGTACGTGGGAGCGGTACATGTTCGCATCCTCTCGTGAGGCCGGTGGCAGCGGCCGTGGCAAATATGTTGCGGGTCATCGGCCTGCGGCGCCCGATCGCGCGTTTGCGAAACATACCGACGGCACCGGGGTCCGGCAATACCGGGTTCCCCTTACTTCGCGCTACTTCGGGTCTTCCTTGCGCTCCTGCGGCGGCAACGCGTCTACCGGCTGATTGCCGACCATGCCGCAGCTCAAGGCGTAGGTGGTCAGCTCGGCGACGTTGTGCAGGTCGAGCTTGCGCATCAGATTGCGACGATGGACTTCCACTGTCGACGGGGCGATGTGCAGTATCTGGGCGATGCGCGGCGAGGTGTTGCCTTCCGCCACCAATTGCAGCACCTGTCGTTCCCGGGCGCCCAGGTGGCCGCCGCGGAAACGCCCCTGTGGCGTGTTGCTGCGCATGGCGCCGGTGACTGCCGCCGCCGCCGCAGGGCACAGGTAGGTCTGCTGGCGGCGCACGGCACGAATGGCCCGCAGCAGTTCCTCGCCGGCATCGGCCTTGGTGACATAGCCGACGGCCCCCGCCTGGAGCATGTCGAGGATGAAGCGTTGATCCACGTAGGCCGACAGCCCTATCACCTTGACGGTAGGGCAGACGGCCAGGAGCTTCTCGGTGGTCTCGATGCCGTTCATGCCCGGCATGGCGATATCCATGCACACCACGTCGACGTTCATCTGGCGGGTCAGGCGCGGCACGTCGTTGCCGTTGCTGGCCTCGGCGACCACCTCGATGTCGGGCTCCATCTCCAGCATCACGCGCAGGGCATCGCGCACGAGCTGATGATCGTCGGCGAGCAGGACGCGCAGGACCGTATTGGATGGGGCGGATGGCATGTCATCGGATTCGAGGAAAAGAATCTGGGTCATTAACTCATCCCCGGATATCTGTGTCAACGGATGGGACGCCGGGCGACTGGCCTCGCGCCGGATGGAAGATCGCCTGCCGCCTGCGCTCCGGCGCCCGCGCCGAATCGTGGGGAACGGGAATCCTTACGCACAGGTGCGTGCCCCGGCCGGGGCGGGAGTCCACGCCCAAGCTGCCGCCGGCGAACTGAGCCCGCTCGCGCATGGACAGCAGGCCAAGGCCAGGCGCCGCGCCTTCCTCGCCCACGGCGTGGGTCGCGAAGCCGATGCCGTCGTCGGTGATCTCCATGCAGACCTGGTGGTCGCGGACCTCGAAGCGGATGGATACCTGACCGGCTTCGGCATGTTTGGCGCAGTTGGTCAGGGCCTCCTGGGCGATACGGAACAGGGTGGATTCCACCTCGGGCGCAAAGCGCATCGGCTGCTCCGGGCAGTCCACTTCGACGGCGATGCCGGTGCGGATCGAGAACTGGTGTGCGTAACTCTGCAATGCGGGCAGCAGTCCGGCGTAGTCGAGGATGGGCGGGCGCAGGTCGGCGCAGACATCGCGAATGCTGTCGGCCGTGTCGGCCAGCAGGGCGGTGGCGTCGTCCAGCAGCATGGCCGCCTCGCCGTTGAGACCGGGTGGCAGACGCCTGGCCAGGGAGCGCAGGTTGATGTCCAGAGCGGCCAGATTGGGGCTGGTACGGTCGTGCAATTCGGCCGAAAGACGCCGCCGTTCGTCCTCCTGGACGGAGATCAGCCGATGCGAAAGCTCGGCCAGGTTGGCGGCCTGCCGCTCACGTTCCTTCTCCATGGCCTTGCGCTCGGTCAGGTTCAGCATCATGGACCGGTTCATGACGAAGCTGCCATCCGGCGCATAGATCGCGGTGGCATTGATCAGGGAGGGCAGGATGCTGCCGTCCCGGCAGACGAAATCCAGTTCCATGTCTCGCACGTAGCCCAACCTGCGCATGACGGGGAAGGTCTCGACGAAGCGCTGCCGGCTGGGCTCGGTAAGCATGTCGGTGATCAGCATGCGGCCGACGATTTCCTCGCGGCTGTAGCCGAGCCAGGCCAGCTCGGTGTCGTTGATCAGGCAGAAGCGGCCCTCGCCATCGATCGAGTGGTAGCCGCAGGGCGCGTTCTGGTAGAGGTCCTCGATGCGGGCCTCGGCACGCTTGCGCTCGGTGACGTCGCGCACGATCGCCTGGATGCAGCGCGCGTCGGCCGCCTTGAACGCACGCACGCTGATTTCGACCAGCACCGGCTCTCCCTCCTTGCGCGCATGCTCGGTTTCCAGCACCAGATCACCATGCTCGGACAATTGGGCCCACAGCGCCGCCAGGTTGCCGTCCGGCTGCGCGGTGCGCAGCAGGCTTCTGCCATCCAGGGCCAGCATCTCCTGCACGCCGTAGCCGTAGATGTTGAGGCATTGATCGTTGGCGTCGAGGATGCGGCCGGCGAGATCGATGAGCAGAATGCAGTCGTGGGTATGGCGACTCAGATAGTCCATGCGCTCGGCCAGGACGGCTCTGGCGACGTCGTGGTCATGCAGACTGGCGACGTAGCGCTGCCTTTCGACCCACCACCACAACCCGACCAGAAGCACCAACGTCAGCGAGGCGATGACCGAGAAGCCCAGGCGATCGAGCCATGCGTCGGCTTCGCTCTGGTCCATCTTCGCCACCAGGAACCACGGGGTGCCCCCTACCGGAGCGACATAGCCCACGGACGGCACACCGCGGTAGTCGCGGCCGCGGACCATGCCGACGCTGCCTCGCACGGCCTGGCTGGCCAGCAGTTCCCGGTCGCTCAATGGGCGCCGGAGTGTCAGGGGCGGGTCGTCCCGGTAACGCAGCGTGTTGAGGAACAGGACATCGTCGGCGTCCCGCCGTACCAGCAGAACCTCGGCCGAGGGGCTGGCACCGGGCCACCGTTGCAGATCCGGGAACAGGGAGGCACGGGGATCCATCGAAATGTGGGCCACTAGCCGGGGCGCCTGCCCATCTTGCAGTGCCACCGGGCTGAGCATGCCCACGCTGAGGACGGATTCGCTGTTCCCGCTGCGGTGGAAATCCTCCAGTTGCGGCAGGTTGCGGCGGGCCGCAGTCATGGCCAGCTCCCGCAGCCGCGACGAGTCGCTACTGCAACCGGTAGGCAGCAGGGGCGCGCCGTCGCTGGCGGACCGCAGGCAGAAGCGGCCCAGGTGGGCGGCTACGGACGGCTGTTCCAGATGCGCCACCAGTTGGCCCGCCAGGACAGGATCCTGCTCGCCATCAAGCAATCTGCGCATGCCGCGGACAAACAGCGGAGTGGAAACGACCTCCTGCACATCCAGTCGTCGTTCTTCCAGCCAGCGCTCGATCTGGTCGCTCTTCATCTGCGCCACGCTCGACAGTTCGCGCTGGATGCTGTCCTCGACCCAGTGGCGCGCCATACCGTAGGCGACGATGACGGTGGTGAGGACGAAGACGATGAGGCCGAGGAAGGCCGCCCGGGGCGAGAGCCAAATGGGGCGCGCCGACGGTGCGGCGGCTCGGCTCGGCGGATTACCGTCGAGCCAGGGGAGCTTCGGCTTCACGAAGCGATGCCGGCAATCGACGACGCGAGATTCGCGCGCGTCTCATGGTCCCGACTGCCAGGTGTGGTATTGACGGATGACGTCGGCCATGTCGTCCCGGAGGCTCTCGAGTGTTTCGACGGTAATCGTCGCGGGGCCGTGCCGCTGAATGACGTTGGCCAGCAGGCCGTTGAAGATGCTTTTCTCCAGTTGCGACCACTCGCCATTGCGGTAGCCGGGGAAGGTCTCGGTGACGCGCGTCATGACTTGGTCGAAGTTGCAGGTTCGGATGGGCTCGGCGGTTGTGGGCATGGTCCGTCTCCTGGATGCGGCCTGCGCGCTATTGCCATAGCCTTGTCGCTACGGCAAGCAGGTAGGCAGAACTCTAGGCCCGGAGCCGATTTCAGAGGAATACTCGGAGTGCTCTATATCAAGTACCGGGAAACCGGTAGTACTCGGTCCTGATCGCAGAACCATTGTTCCGCGTCAGCGGGCGCTCGCCCATACCGGCTCGTCCCTATTTCGATTACCCGGATACCTGTATCGATACCTGCTTTTCGTTAGATGCCCGCCTCCGGAGGACGCGGTACCCCATGCGATCGTCCGGGGAGCCAACTGGCACCGGATGGTGTAGATTTGAAATGATCCGGTCGTGCACGAGGATGCAACGACCATCCGTCCGGCGGGGTCCTTGCTTTCGAGAAGATCGGGACTTGGCGGACGGTACGAAAGGAGGCGTAACCATCATGTCCAGCATGTCCGGCGCTTGCGACCGGCAATCCGGTCCGGGTGCCGGGATTGCTGAGTCCGAAGCGCCGAGCGCGCAGGCCTCGCAGGCTTCTGCGCCCGAGAGCGTGCTGCCGGCGGCGGTGCCAGGCGTGGCTGCCGGAAACCACCGGTCGGATGCGACTGAGCGGGGGCTGTTCGTTCGGCCTACCGATGTCGAAACGATGCAGGATGCGCCGTTTCAGGCGGCCTGGAACCGCTCGCTCGGAACGCCGAACGCCGAAAGGCCCTTCGTCCCCAATTCCGCGCAGGCCGGCGCGAGCATCGACTTGACGTCCCTGGTCGACTTCGGCCTGTTGAACGACATTTTCGAGAATTTCCTCGAGGTGACCGGGTTGCCGATCGCGGTGCTCGATCTGGATGGACGGGTGCTGGCGTCCTCCAAGTGGCAACGCCTGTGCGCGGAATTCCATCGGGCGAACAAACAAACGCTGGCGGGATGCCTCAAGAGCGACACGATCTTGTCCAGGCAGTTGCAGGAGGGGACCGACTGTGCCATCTACCGGTGTGCCAACGGACTGACCGATTGCGCGACGCCGATCATCATCGATGGCCGGCACGTGGCGAACCTGTTTACCGGGCAGTTCCTGCTGGCTTCGCCCGACATGGACTATTTCAGGCGCCAGCAGTCGGCCTGCGGTTTCGACGAAAACGAGTATTTCAAGGCGCTGTCCGAGATTCCCATCGTATCGGAACAGAGGATCCCCGCCGTTCTCAGACTGCTGCGGGGTCTGGCACAGCAGATTGCCCGCCAGAGCCTGGCCGAAAAGAGCGCGCCATTGGCGCTGGGCGGCGTCGAAAAGCAGGTCGCGGAGCGTACCCGGAGTCTGGTGGAGAGCGAAGATCGCTTTCGTGCCATGTTCGAGGGCTCCCCGGTCGGCCAATTGCTCATCGATCCCGACAGCCTGCGCATCCTTGAATGCAACCAGGCGGCAGCGGATATTCGCGGTTCCAGCCAAGCGGAGTTGCGCGGCCTGCACATCGCGGATTTCGATGCCGCTCAGGACGGAAAGGCGATCCGGGCGATTGCCGATCGCCTGGTGACGGAGGGTCGTGCGCAGTTCGAGACGCGTACTCGTCGACTGGACGGCGAATTGCGCGACCTGTCCGTCACCGCGGTGATGTTCCGCTCGGCGGAAGGGAATCGATTCCACTGCACTCTTGTCGACGTAACCGAGCGCAAGCGGGCGGAGCGGGAACAGCAGCGTCTGCAGCGCGCGCTGCGCCTTCTGAGCGACTGCAGCCTGAGTCTGGTTCAAGTCGAGGACGAAGCGACGCTGCTGTCCGACATCTGCCGGCTCGTCGTTGAAACCGGCGGCTACCTGATGGCGTGGATCGGATTTCCGGAGCAGAACGCCGAAAGATCCGTGCGCCCCATCGCCCAGTCCGGCTACGAAGATGGTTATCTCGAGAGCATCCGGATTTCGTGGGACGCTGCGCTGGAGATCGGTCGCGGCCCCACCGGCACGGCCATCAGAACGGGTACCACGCAGGTCAACCAGAATGTTCTCACCAACCCCCAGATGGCGCCGTGGCGTGCGGCCGCGGTCAGCCGCGGCTACCAGTCGAGCATCGCGCTGCCCCTGATCAGCCAGCAAAAGACGCTGGGCGCACTGACCGTCTACGCCGCCGAGCCGGACGCGTTCAATGCCGAAGAGGTGGCATTGCTCGAAGAACTGGCCCGTAACCTTGCGTTCGGCACCGAGACCTTGCGCGTGCGCATCCAGCGTCAGGCGGCCGAGAGTGCCAATCGGGCGAAGAGTGCCTTTCTTGCCAACATGAGCCACGAGATACGCACGCCACTGCACGGCATCATCGGCCTTGCTTACCTGCTGCGCCGCGACCTCACCGACTCCGTGCAACGGGAGCGGCTTGACCGCCTGTGCGCGAGTTCCGACCATCTGCTGGCCATCATCAACGACATCCTCGACCTGTCGAAGATCGAAGCCGACCGGCTCGTGTTTGAGCAAAGCGGATTCAGGCTCGACACCGTGGTGGACAAGGTGGCGCGCGCGATCGAAGTGCGGGCGCAGGAGAAGGGACTGACGCTGACGACGGATATCGCACCGCGCCTGCGCGACACGAAGCTCAACGGCGATGCTTTGCGCCTGACCCAGGTGCTCATCAACCTCTGCGGCAATGCGGTCAAATTCACCAAGCAGGGTAGCGTGGGCCTCAGCATAGACTTGCTGGCCGAGGACGCCGCCAGCCTTCGCTTGCGCTTCACCGTCGAGGATACCGGTATCGGTATTACTCCGGCCGATCAGGCACGGTTGTTCCAGCCGTTCGAGCAGGTCGACAATTCGACGACGCGGGAACATGGCGGTACCGGCCTCGGACTGGCCATCAGCCAGCGCCTGGTGGCGATGATGGGCGGCGCGATAAGGGTCGAAAGCCAATTGGGAACAGGCAGCAGATTCAGCTTCGAACTCGTTCTGCCGCGCGCCGGCGCCGACCTGTCGCCGCTTGCGATGGCTCCTGCCACCGCGCCTGCGCCTGTCTTTGGCGGCAAGCGCGTGTTGTTCGCAGAAGACAATCCGCTGAGCCAGGAGATCCTTTTCGAGATGCTCGAAGACCTCGGCTGCGAAGTTGACGCCGCATCCGACGGCGCCGAAGCAGTCGAGTGCGCGCGGGCACACGGTTACGACCTCATCCTGATGGACATGCAGATGCCGAAGATGGATGGCCTGGCTGCCGCCCGCAGCATCCGCGCGTTGCCTGGCCACAATGCAACGCCGATCATCGCACTGACCGCCAACGCCTTCGCCGAGGACCGCCAACGTTGCCTCGATGCCGGCATGAACGGACACATCGGCAAACCGGTGATACCGACGGTACTTGCCACGGTGTTGGGACAATGGTTGTCGGATCTGGCCGTCCCCAAGGACGAAACACCGGCCTGCGACAATGAGTTGAGCCGTGCCCTGGTGCAAGTTCCCGGGCTGAGTGTCAGCGCCGTCTGGCGGTCGTCGCCGGAACGATTGGCCGCTTATCGCGTTGAACTCAACCGTTTCGTGCAAGTGCACGGTCACGACATGACGCAGGTGCGCGAACGGGTGATGGCCGGCGACCACGAAGCCGCTAATGCCGTCGTGCACAAGCTGAAGGGGATTGCCGCCCTGATCGGCGCCTGGCGTGTCGCTGCGCTGGCGGGCAGGATCATGCAGGGCCTGCGTGCCGGGATGGACGCCGCCGACATCGCCGAGCTTGCGGCCAACTGCGAGACGGAATTGGCCAACTTGGCGGCAGCGGTCGAAAGCTTGCCGGTAGCGCCAGTGGAATCGACAGCAGTGTGATCGAACGCCGCTTCGTGCGGTTACTTGTTCAGCGTTTCCCTAATCGCATTACCGCGAAACCCGTAGTGCACCGGCCGGAATCGAGTCCTTGCAATTCGCTCGAGTGAGTCGCCGTTTTCTTCTTCACCCAATCCCTCTCCCGGCTTGCGGGGAGAGGGGAGGGATATCCTCATCCGCAAGCAAGGGCGCATTCAGGAACTCGTGCACCACTTCGATCTGGTCGCGCGACGCCAGTGCCGGCACATGGCCGACCCCGGCGAACTCGACGACTTTCAGGTTCGGTTTGCGCCGCTGCATTTCCTCGACCGTCTCCCGCGGCAATACCTCCGAATCGGCGCCGCGCAGGACCAGTACCGGGCAGCGCACGGCGTCCCAGACGGCCCAGAGGTCGATGCCGCGCAGGAATTCCGGGCCGATCGGCAGCTCCGGATCGAGATGTACCGGTTGGCCGCGGCTGATCGCCGGGTCGTAGCGCAGCCGGTAGCCGCCATCGTCTTCGCGTACGGCTGCATGGTCGGCGAGGTGGCGCCAGAAGTCGTCGTCGAGTTCGCCGAAGCTGCTGCATGTCCGGCGCACGTAGGCTTCGACTTCGTCATAAGTGGCGAAGCGCGATTCGCTGCCGACATGGCCCTTCAGACGGATCAGCGCATGCCACGGCACGAAGGGCCCGACATCGTTCATCACCAGGCGGCGAATCGGCGAGCCGGGCTTGGCGGCAAGCAGCATGCCGATCAATCCGCCCATCGAAGTGCCGATCCAGTCGAGCCTGGCCATCGGCCGGCCGCCGCGCAGGCGCGCCTGCAGGCTCTCCAGCAGTCCGCCGGCGATCGGCGTGGTGACGCGCGCGATCAGGGCCGCGGCATCGCTCAGATAGGTCGCGAAGCTGTAGCCTGACTTGTCGGCCAGCCAGTCGCTGTCGCCGCGGCCGACGACGTCCATGCAGATCACGCGGTGGTCCGCTTCCAGCGCGGTGGCCAGGCGATCGAAGTCGCGGCTGTTGCGCGACAGGCCGTGCACGCAGAGCACGACGTGCGGATTGCGCGCATCGCCCCACTCGGCGTAGGCGATGCGATGGAAGCCGTCGGGGCCGAGGCTGAGAAGACTCTGTTGTGTCAGGGGCATGATTGGTTCACGATCGGGCGCCGGAAGGATTTGCGGCGCGAACGGACCAAGTCTACTGTTACTGTGTTGCAAGTGACACCGTCTTCAAGCATCGACCAAAGACCGCCCGGTGGGCATGGGATTGGATGTCACGAAATCTTTGCTTGAATTTCGCGTCAAATGCCACGAGACTGATTGCCAATGCATCCAAGGAGCATTTCGAATGATCGAGCTGAATGTGAACGGCAAACAACACAAGGTCGACGTCGAGCCCGACACGCCCCTGCTTTGGGCACTGCGCGACGCCTTGCAACTGACCGGCACCAAGTACGGCTGCGGCGAGGGCCTGTGCGGTGCCTGCACCGTGTTCGTGGATGGGGTGCCGCAGCGCTCCTGCACGGTGCCGGTGTCGGCGGTCGGCGGGCGCCGGATCACCACCATCGAAGCGGTCGACGCCGATCGCGTCGGCATGGCGGTGCAGGAAGCCTGGCGCAAGCTGGACGTGGTCCAGTGCGGCTACTGCCAGTCGGGGCAGATCATGAACGCGGTGGCGCTCTTGAGCCACAACCGTAAGCCGAGTGATGCCGACATCGATACCGCCATGTCCGGCAACTTGTGCCGCTGCGCCACCTACGTGCGCGTCCGCGCGGCGATCCACGAAGCCGCGCGTGCGCTGGGAGAACGTCATGTCTGAGCACTTGATCGAAAACCTCAGCCGCCGCCAGTTTCTCGAGGTCGGTGCCGGCCTGACGCTCGGCTTCTGCCTGCCGGAGCTGGCGGATGCGGCTGCCGGGCCGGGCAAGGCGGGCGACGGCGTCATCGGCACGGTGAACTTCGAGCCCAACGCCTTTCTGCGCATCAGCCCGGACAACACGGTGACAGTGATCTCCAAGCACCTCGAAATGGGCCAGGGCACCTACACGGGTCTCGCCACCATCCTTGCCGACGAACTGGATGCCGACTGGTACACGGTGCGCGTCGAAGGTGCACCGGCCGACGCCAAGCGCTACAACAACCTGTTCTGGGGCCCGGCCCAGGGCACCGGCGGCAGCACGGCCATGGCCAATTCCTGGGAGCAGATGCGCCAAGCCGGCGCTGCGGGGCGCGCGATGCTGGTGAGCGCCGCTGCGAAGAAGTGGCACGTGGCGGCCACCGAAATCGCCGTACGCGATGGCCTCGTTACGCATGCGAAGTCCGGCCACAAGGCTACCTTCGGTCAGTTGGCCGCGGCCGCGGCGGCGGAACCGGTGCCGACGGAAGTGAAGCTGAAGGACCCGAAGGACTTTCGGCTGATCGGCAAGCAGGCCCGGCGCAAGGACAGCGCCGCGAAGACCAACGGCCGTGCGCAGTTCACCCAGGATGTGCACCTGCCGGAGATGTTGGTGGCCATGGTGGCGCATCCGCCGCGCTTCGGCGCCACGGTCAAGTCCTTCGATGCCGGCCGGGCCATGGCGGTCAAGGGTGTCGTCGATGTTGTGCGCATCCCGCAGGGCGTGGCCGTGCTGGCCAAGGACACGTGGAGCGCCAAGAAGGGCCGCGATGCGCTGGTCGTGAAATGGGAGGAGGGCGCCGCCTTCAAGCTGGGTAGCGACGAGATCCTCGCCCGCTACAAGGAACTGGCCAAGACGCCCGGAATGGTCGCGAAGCAGACCGGTGAGCCGGACCAGGCCTTCGCACAGGCGGCCAAGGTGATCAGTGCCGGCTACGACTTTCCCTACCTGGCGCACGCGGCGATGGAGCCCATGAATTGCGTCGTCCAACTGGGCGTCGACGGCTGCGAGGTCTGGAACGGCGAGCAACTCCATACCGGCGACCAGCATGCCGTGGCCAGGGTCTTCGGCCTCAAGCCGGAACAGGTGAACATCCACATGCTCTACGCCGGCGGCAGCTTCGGCCGGCGCGCCTGCAAGGACTCCGATTACGTGCTGGAGGCGGCGCAGATCGTCAAGGCCAGCAGGGCCAAAGTGCCGGTGAAGCTGGTCTGGCTGCGCGAGGACGACATGCGCGCCGGCTACTACCGGCCGCTGTTCCATCACGCGCTGGAAGCGGCAGTCGATGCCGATGGCAAGCTCGTCGGCTGGCGCCATCGCCTCGTCGGGCAATCCATCATGGTCGGCTCCCCGTTCGAGAAGGCGATGATCAGGGACGGCGTCGACATGGTGTCGGTGGAAGGTGCGGCCAACCTGCCTTATGCGATCCCCAATCTGACGGTCGATCTGCACACGCCGAAGGACATTCCGGTGCCGGTGCTCTGGTGGCGGTCGGTGGGCTCTTCGCACACGGCGTTTTCCACCGAGACCTTCTTCGACGAGGTCGCGGCCGCCATGGGCAAGGACCCGGTGGCCTTGCGGCTGGAATTGCTCGCCGGCCATCCGCGCCATGCCGCTGTTCTCAAGCTGGCGGCCGAGAAGGCCGGCTGGGGCAAACCGCTCAAGCCGGGCAGGAACGGCGAACGGCGCGGCCGCGGCGTGGCGGTGCATGAGTCGTTCAACTCCTATGTCGCCCAGGTGGCCGAGGTGAGCGTGAAACCCGACGGCGCCATCAAGGTGGACCGCGTCGTCTGCGCCGTCGACTGCGGCGTGGCCATCAACCCGGACAACATCCGTTCGCAGGTGGAAGGGGCGGTCGGTTTCGGCTTGTCGGCGTTCCTGCACGGCGAGATCACGCTCACCGAGGGCCGCGTCGATCAGGGCAACTTCGATGGCTACCCGATCCTGCGCATCGACGAGATGCCGGTAGTCGAGGTGCATATCGTGCCCTCGACGGTGGCGCCCAGCGGCATCGGCGAGCCCGGTGTGCCGCCGGTGGCGCCGGCAGTGGCCAACGCCGTCGCTGCCGCGACCGGCAGGCGGCTTCGCCGCCAGCCCTTCCGCAGCGCCGATCTGGCGGCGTAGAGTCCCTAATAGGATGAAACACGTCTGCGCCGGGGTATGCCGGGGATGCAGCGCAAGGCACGGTGCCGCAGCGATGCTTGACGCCTCGCAAGGCGCCGCAACGCCGCGATGCGCCCCGGCATGCCCCGGCCCTTCGGGTTGGCGCCAAAATGCGGCGCTCGCTTTGTCGCGCGGCTCGACAAGGGATCGACCATTGCCTTCGCCGCGCTTCGCGCGATCATCCGCATTTTGGGGCCAACGCAGGCGCGTTTCATCCTGTTAGGGACTCTTATGGACACGCAGGACAGGCAGGTACTGGATGCGGCTCGCCGCTGGGCTGCCGGGGGCCACGGCTTTGTGCTGGTGACGGTTGCCAGCACCTGGGGTTCGGCGCCGCGTCCGCCCGGCGCCTGGATGGCGTTGCGCGACGACGGCCTCGTCCAGGGCTCGGTATCCGGCGGTTGCATCGAGGACGATCTGATCCGGCGCATGGCGGCCGGCGAGTTTCGCGGCGGCCGGCCCGTCGTGCTGCGCTATGGCGCCACGGCCACCGAAGCCCAGCGTTTCGGTCTGCCCTGCGGCGGTACGCTGGAACTGGTGCTGGAACCGCAACCCGACGGTGCCGCGCTGGACGCCTTGGCACAGCGGGTCGAGGCAGGGCAACTGGCCTTGCGCGATGTCGATGTGGAGTCCGGCACGGTGGCAATCCGCGACGGCAGCCGCAGCGACGAGTTGCAGTGGGACGGCCGGCGGCTGATCACGCCGCATGGTCCGGCTTGGCGCCTCTTGATCATCGGCGCAGGACAGATCTCGCGCTACCTCGCCGCCATGGCCGGGATGCTCGACTATCGGGTGCTAATCTGCGATCCGCGCGTCGAGTACGCCACCGAATGGGATGTGCCGGGGGCAACGCTGGTGGCCGGCATGCCGGACGACGTGGTGACCGGTCTCGGCCTCGATCCGCACAGTGCCGTGGTGGCGCTGACGCACGACCCCAAGCTTGACGACATGGCGCTGCTGGAGGCGCTGAAATCGCCGGCCTTCTACGTTGGCGCCCTGGGTTCGCGCGCCAACAATGCCAAGCGCCGCGAGCGGCTGCTACATCATTTCGAGCTCTCGGATGCAGAGGTGGCCCGGCTGCACGGTCCCGTCGGCCTTGCCATCGGCAGCCGCACGCCGCCGGAAATCGCAGTGTCGATTCTCGCCGACATGACGGCGGCGAAGAACGGGGTCCTGGGCTCGCCGCAGGCGCAAGCGGGGCAGGGCGCCGCCGGGCACGCCGGCTGTCGTGTCGATTGAGCCGGATGGCGCAGTCAGGCGAGATCGTCGGCATCCTGCTCGCCGCGGGCAGCGGCAGCCGCTTCGGTGGTGACAAGCTGCTGCATCCGCTTGCCGACGGAACGCCCATGGCCCTGGCGGCCGGCCGGCGGCTGCGCGATTGCTGCGAGCGGACGATTGCCGTGCTGCGCCCCGGCACCGACCGCCTGGCAGAGTTGCTGGTCGCCGAGGGCATCGCGACCGTGGTCGCCGCCGAATCCATCGAGGGCATGGGCCACAGCCTGGCAGCCGGCGTTCGCGCGGCGGCGGATGCCGGCGGCTGGATCATCGCCCTGGCCGACATGCCCTTCATCGAGCCGGGAAGTTACGAATGCGTGAAGACGGCATTGCGCCAGGGTGCCAGCATCGCAGCGCCCGCGCACGCCGGTCGGCGAGGACATCCGGTCGGATTCTCCATGCGCTGGTTCGACGCGCTGAGCCGGCTGAGCGGCGATGAGGGAGCGCGTTCGATCCTGGCGGCGAAAAGGGACGAAGTTACCCTGTCCGCAGTCGATGATCCGGGCATTCTGCGGGATGTCGACGTTCCGGCGCATCTGGCCGATTGATTGTGCGCTGGGGCAGTCCAAGACGAAATACCGCATCCCACGGGGATCTTCTGCGGTCATCGTTGCTTCGCGCCACTCACCCGCCCGAACGCACCATCGGGCGCGTCCAACTGCGGTTTCTAGGCTGAATCGAGTGTTGCCGGAGGGCGCTGCGGTGAGCCTGTCGGTCAGCCCTGGAGCGCGCTTAACCCGAACATTTCGCCAGATCGCGGGATGATGGCGAGGCGAGACGCGAGTGGATTCGCGCATCCCGCTTCGCGCCAATAGCCGAGCCTATTGGCGC
Source organism: Rhodocyclaceae bacterium (assembly GCA_041480065.1). Classification (GTDB taxonomy): domain Bacteria; phylum Pseudomonadota; class Gammaproteobacteria; order Burkholderiales; family Rhodocyclaceae; genus Fen-999. Next base: position 27,916 of record JBGOZF010000008.1, on the reverse strand, counting down.
GAAGCGGGATGCGTGAAGACGCCGCGTATCGACCGCCAGCACCCGCGAAGGCCGACGGTACAAAGTGGACTTCGGACGGATTCATCGAAAGCCTCACTGGATGCGACATACGGTCATATTCGGGCCGGTCTGGTGAAATATTCGGGTTAAGGTGAAGTCCGGACTTCTTGCCTGCTCCGTCGTCGGAGAGATACCCAGGTCCAGAAGCTTGCGTGCCGGCAGATGATCCTGGGGACGGTTGACCGAATCCACGGCGACAAGCTCGTCGCCGCGGTAGTGGAAGGCCGAAAACGACTGTGTGGCCGGATCGCCGCGCAGCACCGTCCGGTCGTGGCCGGCGGCGAGGCCGACCATTTGCAGCTTGATATCGTACTGGTCGGACCAGAACCAGGGACTGGCGGTGAAGGGCCGCTCCTTGCCCATCAGCGCGGCAGCGGCGGACTTGCCTTGTTCGATGGCGTTCTGTACCGACTCCAGTCGCAGCAGGCTGTTATCCGGCCGACGCCGCGCCGTGCAGTCGCCGGCGGCGGCGATGCTCGGATCGGACGTGCGCGAGCACCCATCGACGACGATGCCGCGGTCACACTCGATGCCCGCCTGCTGCGCCAGCTCCATGTTGGGCAGGATGCCGATGCCGACCACGATCAGGCCGGCGGAAAACTCGCGGCCGTCCGCCGTGCGCACCGCGACGGCGCGGCCCCCTGAACCGACGATCTCCGCGACCTGGGCATTGAGCTCGACGCCGACGCCGTGGCGCTCGTGAAGCTGCCGATAGAAGTCGGACAGCAGAGGCGTCACCGCCCGCGGCATCAGCCGTTCGGCGGCTTCCAGTACCACGACTTGCTTGCCCAGCTTGCGCGCGACTGCGGCGAACTCGAGGCCGATGAAACCGCCGCCGATCACGGCCACGTGCTGCTCACTTGCCAGCAAGGCGGCAACGGCCTGGGTGTCGGCCAGAGTGCGCAGCGGGAAGACATTGGCGAGATCGGCCCCCGGCACGGGCAGCGGGCGCGGGCGCGATCCCGTGGCAAGGCACAGGCCGGCATAGTCGATCGCCCGGCCATCGGAGAGACGGACCTGCTTCGCGGCGCGATCGATGGCCGTTACCGCGACGCCGCTCAACAGCGTGATGTTCTTCCTCGCCAGCGCCTCCGGCGCGCGGATGGCGAGCTGCGCTTCCGCGAACTCGCCGAGGAGGTAGGCCTTGGAGAGCGGAGGCCGGTGGTAGGGCGGTCGCGGCTCGTCGCCGATCATCAGCACCTCGCCGGCATAGCCTTCGGCGCGCAGTGATTCCGCGGTTTGCAGTCCCGCCTGGCCGGCGCCGACGATGACGACCGGCGCGGCCACTAGCTTTGTGCCGTCGGCAAGCGCACCACCATGCCGTCCATGTCCGCCGTGGCCTTGATCTGGCAGGCGAGGCGGCTGTTGGGGCGGCGCTCGGCGGCGACGTTGGCGAGCATGTTCTCCTCGGCCTCCGAAGGCGCCGTCAACTGGTCGGCGTGGCTCTCGACATAGCAGTGGCAGGTGGCGCAGGCGCAGGAACCGCCGCACTCGGCGTCCATGCCGTCGACGCCGTTGGTGGTGGCGCCTTGCATCAGCGTCCAGCCTTCCGCCAGGTCGACGACGGCTTGGTTGCCGGTGGGTTCGATGTAGGTGATCTTGGCCATTGGTCTCTCTCCGTTGGGTATTGTGTCGCTCAGCCTGCCGCAAGTTCCAGTCGCAACGGGCTGCGGAAGGTGGATGAAGGCATCCAGGGCAGTTGTTCCTGCACGCGATGGAACTCGGGGATCACCTTGAAGAATTCCTCGAAGGCGATCTTGAGCGCCATGCGCGCGATGGCGCTGCCCAGGCAGGCGTGCACGCCGCCGCCGAAACCCAGGTGGCCCTTGGGGCGGCGCGCGATGTCGTACACGTCGGGGTTGGCGAACTGGCGTTCGTCGCGGTTGCCGGAACCGTAGGCGAGGCAGACGAAGTCGCCTGCGTGCATGGTCTGGCCGTGCAGGGGGACGTCCTTCTGGAGGCGGCGGCGGAAGCGCTGCGCCGAGGTGTTGAAGCGCAGCGATTCCTCAATGGCGTCGGCGAGCAGGTTGCCGTCGGCGGCGACGCGGCGGCGCGCGTCATGGAAATCGGCCATGTTGAGTGCGAACATCGACATGAAGCCGCCCAGAGACTCGATGCCGGCCATGATCAGCGTCGTCGTGGTCAGCAGCACCTCCATTTCGTCCAGCTTGTCGCCGTCGATCTCGGCCGTCGAGAAGTGCGTGATGAGGTCGTTCTGCGGGTTCTTGCGCCGTTCGGCGATGACCTTGGCGGCATAGTCGCGCATCCAGTTGTAGGCGGCGATGTGCTCCGGGCCCTTGGCGCGCGTGTGCGGGTCGGACTGCACCATCAGCACGGCCTTGTCGCGCACCGTCTGCTCGTCGCCCAGCGGCAGGCCCAGCGCGGCGAACAGCACGCGCACGGTGAACTTCGACGAGAAGTCGTTGATGAAATCGAACTGCTTGACGCCCTTGAGTTCCGCGACGGCAGCGGCGGCGATGGCGCGCATCGGCTCGCCCAGGGCTTCCAGGTTGCGCTTCAGGAAGGCGTGCTGCACCAGCCCGCGCAGGCGGTCATGGCGCGGGGGATCGGTGGTGCCGAGCGTCGAGCCGGCCCGATTGGGCAGCTCCGTCATCAGGTTGCCGCTGGCCGAGGAATAGGTCTGCCAATCGTTAAGCGCGGTAACGATGTCCGCGTAGCGCGACAGCACCCACATACCGGCTTCCTGGCTCCAGAAGCACGGATACTCGTCGCGCAGGGTCTTGTAGAGCGGGAACGGATCCGAGTCCACCGCCGGCGAATAGGGGTCGAAGCTGAAAGCCATTGTCTCCTCCTGTGTCGTTGTGGCATGAATCGTAGCCGCCGCAAGAACAGGAAGGAATGGACAATCACCACAAACGATTGTACTTTTTGAACATTGGCGACGCAACGCGTGCTGCATTGCGGCATCAACGCGGCGAGGCGGATGTCAAACGATTGCACTTTTCACCATGACCCGACGAGGGGTATATGTCCGAAGCGAAGTCGATTTCCCATTACGCGCTGTACGGCGAACTGCTGTCCGTGCATGACCCTGAGTTCGTTCATATCGAGGACATCAGCGCCCGTTCGCTGCTCTACGAGTGGCGCATCCGGCCACATGTGCACAAGGGCATGTTCCAACTGGTCATTCTGCGCACCGGAAAGGTGACGGTCTGGCTTGACGAGACGGTGACGGCGATGCAGGCGCCCTGCGCCGCGGTTGTTCCCAGCGGCGTGGTCCACGGTTTCGAGTTCGAGCCGGATACCGCCGGGCAGGTGGTGACTGTGGCCGATGCGCTGGTGGTGGCCATGCACGACCGCAACATTCGCAAGCAGTTCAAGACCCTGCAAATGACGCCGATGGTGATCGATTTCTCGCGCGACCGGGAACAATTCGCGCGCATCGAGGCGACGCTGACCCACATGGAAAAGGAGTTCCAGTGGCCGCAGGCTGGGCGCGCCGCCATGCTCGAATGGCTGTTCCGCGTGCTGTTGCTGATCATCCGCCGCCAGGTTGAATTGCAGGAAGTGCAGGCAGAAACGCGCGGCGGCCGCCTCGACACCTTCACGCGCTTCCGGCAACTGGTCGAGGACCACTACCAGGAGCACTGGAGTATCGCCGGTTATGCGCGGGAGCTGGCCGTCACGCAGCAGACGCTGAACCGCATCTGCCGGGTCTTCGCGGGCAAGAGCGCGCTGGAGATCGTCCAGGAGCGCCTGCTGATCGCCGCGCGCCGGCACCTGATCTACACCGACGCTTCCGTCGAGGCCATCGCCTACGGCCTCGGTTTCCAGGATCCGGCCTACTTCTCGCGCTTCTTCAAGCGGCTCGCCGGCCTGGCGCCGGGGCAGTTCCGGGAGGTGCGGGCTGGCGAGGGTTGAGTGGTTGTCGGGAATTCTTGCATTACTATGGATATAGGGTCAGTTCAGGCTCTTGCCACTTCTCGAACAATCAACGACTTAGCTAACGCCTGCCACCCTCCCACTTGCATACGGCGGCACATCCACGTCACACGCTTGCAGGCATGCCAGGAACATGGTCCCGAGTTCCTTCGTCTGGCGGAATCCTGAACACAACATGACGCCGGCATCCATGCAACGCAAGTAGCCGGCTGATCCCTCAGCAGACTGACAAAGTGCCGACCTCGCGCAGCGTCGCCCCGATTCTTTGGCTACAGGCGGGCCATGGGACTTTCGGAATATATTGTCCCGAGTATGCCGCAGTGGTAGCATGCGCAATCGTTCGTCATGCCTCTAAACCGCTTGCAGAAAGGAAAGACGTGGGATCTATCATCATCACCATACCGGACATTCCGGATGCCAACCTCATCTACAACGAAGACGAGACGCGGCGGATCCTCAAGTTCTTCTGGCCGGGATCGGCCGCCGGAATCGACGGACTGACCATCACAAACGACGCGCGCCGCTTAGCGCAAACCGCCCTGATCGCTGCCGTAGACGGTTCCTACGCGATGGGCTTATCGACTTGCTCTGGCAGGCCATCACGAACCGCATCACACACCCCAACGGCGATATCGTTGATTTGGCGCGGCGTCTTGGCCGAAACTTTATCCGCTACTGGTGGCAACATGCTACCCAACGCGATTTGTTGGAGGCGCGAATCTACGACTCGGTACGCTCCGACGTTGCCCTTAATCTTAAGCATTGTCTTAGCGACCTGAGCGAAGGCGCCATCGTGATGAAGCGCCGGACGACAACGCTTTGTCTCATCAAACGGTCATCCGCGTCTGCGTGAGTCACGAACTATGAAACTGAAACGCACAATCTTCTGGGGCGTCGGAGTTATCGCGGTCTTGACGGTCGCCCTTTACGCAGAACTGGTTCGGGAGATGACTAACTATGCCCCATTCTTCTTGGTTCCTTGCGTCGACCACGATATGGCATGGCGTTCCTGGACCTGCAAACAAGTCCTCAGATACGACAGCCTAACGCCGGACCAGGTAGCGAAATTGAATCGTCAAGCTGGTGTCCTGTTCCCGGCGCAGATCAAGGATGCCGCGACCGCTGACGAAATGGTTTCCCTGTTTATCAAACGGGGCGTCGACATCAATGCGGGCGATTGGTGGTTCGTTGGAAACGGCAGAACAGCCCTCCAGACCCTGGCAACGGCCGGAAATGTGGACAGGGTACAGATGCTGTTAAGGCATGGTGCTCGCGCAAACGTAGCCGATAGAGACGGCCATACGGCGCTGGACCTTGCCCGATTGGCGCAGCACAAGTTTCCGGGAGAGGCGAGCCGCGCCGAAGTCCTGCGGTTGCTGGAGGAAGCGGAGAAGCAGCAGTCCGCGCAGAAGTAGATACGGCCCCGGTGGACGCGCCGCTGTCCACCGGGTCTTCCTGAGCAAAGGGCCGACGCGCCCACCAGTCTCCGGGATTCCCCCTCGCCGGCCACAATCGCGGCTCGAAGCCGTCGAACCTCATTCCCTAGCAGCCTGTCGGACTTGAGCCTTTCAGAGACGCTACGGCCAATTCTGCGCGGCTCAACGGCTCCGAGAACCCCAGACTTCGCCTGGCACCCAACGCGGCCCTGCGCAACGAGAACAACATCGAGGGCACGGTGATTGTTGATCCTGGAAACAGCAGTTGCACCGCCAAGGACGCAAAGGACGCCAAGGAACACAAGGCTTTTGATATCTGGGGGTCTTCACCTTCCCGGTGACACATGCATCGTCTCAAGATCGCCTTCCTTTGCGTCCTTTGCGTCCTTGGCGTCCTTTGCGGTGAATGAACTGAGATTTTTGGGTTGATTCTCTCGTTCGGCATGGCGAGATCCACGAGCAGTTGTTCCGCGGCGATCCTCCTCACCAAGTGCCGGAGCCGGGCAGTCCGGTGCTGGTGCTGGTGGCGCTCGCAGCCGTCGGCAGCCGCCGCCTGCTCCGGCATGCGGATCAGGCGATGTATCTGGCCAGGCAGTGCGGCAAGAATATCTATCGGTTCTCCGAGCCGGACCGGCCTTAGCGGGCTAGCCCGGGTGCCCCTTTGGCGCTACCGGCGTCAGCTTCCATATATCGGCGTTGTATTCGGCTATGGTACGGTCGGTAGAGAACCTGCTGCTTGCCGCCGTGTTCAGAATGCTCATGCGCGTCCAGCGCTCCGGGTCGCGGTAGGCCGCCGCAGCCTGCTCCTGGGCAGCGACGAAGGAGGCAAAATCCGCCGCCACCAGCCACGGGTCATGGGGGCTGCGGATGGCGCCGATGATCGGATCGAACAGGCCCGGTTCGAAGCGGTTGAAATGGCCGGACTCGAGCAGCGCCATGACCCGCTGCAGGTCGGCGTCGGCCGCGATGACGGCGTTCGGATCGTAGTCCCGGTGCGCACGCTCGACCTGCTCTGCGGTCATGCCGAAGAGGAAGAAGTTGTCCGCGCCGACTTGTTCGCGAATCTCGATGTTGGCGCCGTCCAGGGTGCCGATGGTGACGGCGCCGTTCATCATGAACTTCATGTTGCCGGTACCGGATGCCTCCTTGCCGGCGGTGGAGATCTGCTCCGACAGATCGGTGCCCGGAGCGATCAGCTCCATCGCCGAAACTCGGTAGTTGGGCAGGAAGGCGAGGTTGAGCCGGCCGCGGATATCTGCGTCGCCATTGACCACTTCCGCCACCATGCAAGCCAGGGTGATGATCCGCTTGGCCATGAAGTACCCGGGCGCCGCCTTGCCGCCGATGAGTACGCAGCGCGGCGTCCAGTCCGCGGCCTCGCCGTGCTTGAGGCGGGCGTAGAGGTGGATGACATGGAGGATGTTGAGGAGTTGGCGCTTGTACTCGTGGATGCGCTTGACCTGCACGTCGAACATCGCGTCCGGATCGAACGCGACGCCGCAGTCGCGCCTCACCAGTCCGGCGAGACGCGCCTTGTTGGCGCGTTTCACCGCTTGCCAGCGCTGCCTGAACGCAGCATCGTCGGCGTGGCGGACGAGGCCGCCCAGTTCGTCGAGCCGGGTCAGCCACGTAGTGCCGATGGTGTCGTCGAGCAGTTGCTTGAGGCCAGGGTTGGCGGCTGCCAGCCAGCGACGCTGGGTGACGCCATTGGTCTTGTTGTTGAACTTGTGCGGCCACAAGTCATGGAAGTCGCGGAACAGCCCTTGTCGCAGCAACTGCGAATGCAGGGCGGCGACGCCGTTGACCGAGAAGCTGCCGACGATGGCGAGGTAGGCCATGCGCACCTTCGGCTCCGGACCTTCTTCGATCAGCGACATGCGGGCGAGGCGGGCGTTGTCGCCCGGCCAGCGTCGCGACACCTCGGCCAGAAAGCGGGCGTTGATCTCGTAGATGATGGCGAGCAGGCGCGGCAGCAATTGGCCGAAAAGGCGCACGGACCACTGCTCGAGCGCTTCCGGCAGCAGCGTGTGGTTCGTGTAGGCCATGGTGTGGCAGGTAATGCTCCAGGCCTCGTCCCAACCGAGGCCGTATTCATCGAGGAGCAGGCGCATCAACTCGGGCACCGCACAGCTCGGGTGGGTATCGTTGAGCTGGAAGCAGTTCTTCTCGGCGAACTTGCTGAAGTCGCGGCCGTGGTGAAGTTCCCAGTGCGCCAGCACGTCCTGAAGGCTGGCCGAAGCGAGGAAGTATTGTTGGCGCAGGCGCAACTCCTTGCCGTTTTCGCTGACGTCGTTGGGATAGAGCACCATGGTGATGTTTTCGGCCGCGTTCTTCGCCGAAACCGACTCGGTGTAGGAGCCGGCGTTGAACTCGCCCAGGTCGAATGCATCCGTTGCCGCCGCGCTCCAGAGGCGCAGCACGTTGACGGTGTCGTTGCGGTAGCCCGGGATCGGCGTATCGAACGGCACGGCCAATACGTCGTGGGTGTCCACCCAGCGGGTGCGTTGTTCCCCGCGCGCATCGCGGTAGACCTCCGAGCGGCCGTAGTAGCGGATGCGGCGGGTGTGTTCGGGGCGTTCCAACTCCCAGGGATTGCCCTCGCGCAGCCAGTGGTCGGGTTCCTCCATCTGGCGGCAGTCTTCTATGTGTTGACGGAACATGCCGTATTCGTAACGAATGCCGTAACCCGTCACCGGCAGACGCAGGGTGGCGCAGCTATCAAGAAAACAGGCAGCCAGGCGGCCGAGGCCGCCGTTGCCCAGGCCCGCGTCATGCTCGCAGTCGATCATTTCCTCGAGATCCAGGCCCAGCCGGCGCAGCACTGATTCGATGGTATCGCCGAGGCCAAGGTTGAGGAGGGCGTTGTTGAGCGTGCGCCCCATCAGAAACTCGAGCGACAGATAGTAGGCATGCTTGACGCCTTGCTCCTCGTAGGCGTAACCGGTTCGCTTGCGGCGCTCCATCAGCCTGTCGCGCAGGGTCAGCACCAGTGCCTGGTAGGGATAGTGGGACGAGCGGTTGTACTTGTCGCGGCCGAGGAAGTTGCCGAAGTAGCGACGAATGTCCAGCGCCAATGGCTCCTCGGCCATGCCCAGAGGCGGCAGTTCGAAGAGCTCTCCAGTCAATTGTCCTGACTGCAAGGGCTTGTTGGGCTCCTTGGCGGGGTTGTCGTTCTCTCTCATGGGTTCTCCCGATCAATGGTCTTGCGATGCAGGAAGAGAATAAGCATATTGATGGTGCCCTCCGGCTGAAGTTGGATATGTGGACCCGCGCCGGCCCGGACGCCTTCGCTCAGGCCCTCGGTCATCTCTCTGAAGCCATGCAGGCTAGGCGGCGGCCACCCGGTTCTTGCCGAGGCGCTTCGCTTCGTAGAGCGCCGAATCGGCGCGTTCGATCGCCGCCATCAGGGAGTCCGTGCCCAGTTTGACGACGCTCACGCCGGCGCTGAAGGTGACAAGCACGCGCTCGTTGCCGTGCAGGAAGTAATGCTTGGTCAGTTCCCGCTGCAGCCGCCGCATCACGGCTTCGGCCCCGTCGCTATCGGTGTCGGGAAGCAGGATGACGAACTCCTCGCCGCCATAGCGGGCCATGGGGTCGGTGCCGTGAAGGGCGTTGCGGATCACCGAGGTCAGGTGTACCAGTGCCTCGTCACCGGTGGCGTGGCCAAACCGATCGTTCAGCACCTTGAAGTTGTCCACGTCGAGTATGCCGATGCTGAGCGGCGTGTGGTCGGCTTGCGCCCGCTCGACCTCCCGGCGCCAGATGTCTTCCAGGCCGGACCGATTCAGGGTACCGGTCAGATTGTCGCGGCGAGCTTTCTCGCTGGTCTCCGCCAAATGCTGGCGCAGGTCTGCGATCTGTTGTTCCGCCTGCACCAGCCGGGTGCGGGTGGTTGAAATGTCGTCATGCGAGCGGTGCACGGAACGGCCCATGTCCCTGACAAGAACGTCCAGTTCGCCGACAACGCTCTTGATCGAAGAAAGGTCGTTGGCGGTCCGGATGTGCTCCCCAAGCTCGCTTATCTTGTTCTCATAGACGGCGGTGTCGTCGACCAGGGAGGCTGCATGCCGGATGAGTTCCGATATGAGCGCCTTGAGGGCCTGCTGGGCGTCCGCCATGATTCTGCGCAGCTCCCGTTGGTGCTCGATTGCGCTCCGCAGGATGTTCTTGGCCTTGACGACGTTGGCCGCGGAGACACGTCCGTCCAGCAACGCTTCCGTCGCCTGAAGCTGGCTGTGCAGCCATAGGTCCTCCTCCGCCAGGTTGGCGACGGCGAGGTGGATGAGATCCAGCAGTTCGGTTTGCAGTTCAGCGCCGCTTGCCAGATCTCTCCGGGTTCTGAGACCCAGTGCGTGGCCGATGTCGCGGACGTTCTTGAGGTCCGCTTCCGAGGACGCCGCGGACACCGTCTGGCCGAGTTCCCGGGCGATCCGTGACGTCTCCGGCTCCACGGTGGTCCCCGGCGCTTGCCAGGGGCCGAGGAGTTCCGCGAGGGTTTCTTCGAGCAGACGGGTGTAGCGGCAGAACGAGGCCCATGTCTCGTCCTTGCCATCCAGCTTGCGGTAGGTCTGGCAGTAGTTCTCCGGCAGCGGTGTGAGCTGTTCCTTCGCCAGACGGGTCAGAGTCTGCTTGGCGATTTTGCCCGGTGAGTTCGATCGAGGATCCATGAGTCGCAAAAGGACGGAAGTGTCAGACGGTACCTGAACTACGAAGTATGTCCGGACTTGCCGCTCTGTCAATCGGAGATTGTCAGCCTCGGGCGAACTCTTCGGTATCGATCTCCGCCTGGGTCGCCGCGTTGTAGCGGGGGCCGGCGACCGTCCGCTGGTTGATCAGCACGTCGAGGCGACGGACGATGCAAGGCGGCAGCTTGATGGCATCGGCGGCGGCGTTTTCCAGCAGGTGGTCGAGGCACGTGGTGCCCGGGATGGGGATGATGTCGGCGCCCTTCGCCAGGAGCCAGGCCAGCGCGAGCTGCGCCGGCGTGCAGCCGGCTTCATCGGCGACGGCGGCGTAGGCGCGGTAGAGCATGCGATTGGCGGCGTAGTTGGCCGATTCGAAGCGCGGCATGTGGCGGCGGATGTCCTTCGGCTCGAAGGCGCCGACGTCCTCCAGGCCAGCCAGGAAGCCGCGCGCCAGGGGGCTGAAGGCGACGAAGGTCACGCCCAGGCGCCGGCATTCGTCGAGCACCGCGATCTCCGGGTTGCGCGTCCACAGGGAATACTCGGTTTGCAGCGCCGTGATCGGGTGCACGGCATGGGCGTGGCGCAGCGTTTCCGCCGAGACTTCCGACAGGCCGAGCGTGCGTACCTTGCCGGCGCGCACGAGGTCGGCCAGCGCGCCGATGCTGTCCTCGACCGGGATGCGCTTGTCCCAGCGGTGCAGGTAGCAGAGATCGATGACGTCGGTGCGCAAGCGCTTGAGACTGTCCTCGACCGTCTTGCGGATCACCTCCGGCCGACCGTCGATCTCGCGCACGCCGGCGGCGTTCCTGAACATGCCGCACTTGGTTGCGAGCGTGAATTCGCTGCGCCGGTGCGCCAGCGTCTCGCCGATCAGCGATTCGTTGGCGCCGAAGCCGTAGAGCGCCGCCGTGTCGAAGTGCGTGTAGCCGAGATCGAGCGCCTTGATCAAGAGTTGCGCCGACGCCTTCGGCTCCGGCGGCGTGCCGTAGGCATGCGAGATGTTCATGCATCCGAGACCGATCGCCGAGACGGCGAACGGCCCCAAACGACGTTGCTTCATGTTCAGTCCGCGGTGTTGAGCTTGCGCTCGATGCGGTCGAGTGTGCGCATCGCCGGCAGGCACTGGGCGACGCTGGCGTTCGGCTCGCGGCCTTCCTGGATCGCAGCGAAGAACTCGCGGTCCTGCAGTTCGATGCCGTTCTTCGACAGCGCAACGCCGGTGAGATCCACGGGCTTCTCGTTGCCGTCCACCAGGTCGTCGTAGCGCGCGATGTAGGTGCCGTTGTCGCAGATGTAGCGGAAGAAGGTGCCGAGCGGCCCGTTGTTGTTGAACGACAGCGACAGCGTGCAGATCGCGCCCGAAGCCACCTTCATGCCGATGCTCATGTCCATGGCAATGCCGAGTTCCGGATGGATCGGGCCCTGCAAGGCGCGTACTTGCGAGGCGACTTCGCCGGTCTGGTACTGGAACAGGTCCACCGTGTGGCAGGCGTGGTGCCAGAGCAGGTGGTCGGTCCAACTGCGCGGCTTACCCAGCGCGTTGGTGTTGGTGCGGCGGAAGAAATAGGTCTGCACGTCCATCTGCTGCACCTTCAGCTCGCCGGCCTTGATGCGGTTGTGGAGCCACTGGTGGCTGGGGTTGAAGCGGCGGGTATGGCCGGCCATGGCGACGAGCCCGGTCTCCTTCTGCACGCGCACCAGCTCCTCGGCGTCGGCGAGCTTGTCGGCCATCGGAATCTCGACCATGACGTGCTTGCCGGCCTTGAGGCACTGGATGGCCTGGGAGGCGTGCAGTTGCGTCGGCGTAGACAGGATCACGGCCTCGACGTCCGGGCGCGCCAGGCTCTCGGCCAGATCGGTGGCCCAGTGGGGAATGTTGCGCTTCTCGGCCAGGCCCTTGATCGACTCGACGCCGTGACCGACGACGGAGACGACCTCGATGCCGGGAATGGCCGCAATGGCGTCCAGGTGCTTGATGCCGAAAGCGCCGGCGGCGCCGGCAACGCAGATTTTCATTTTTCGTGCTCCGTTTGTCAGATCGTGTTTTCGAGAATCAGGTGGCCGACCGCCGTGTTGGAGGCCGGCACGTGGTAGTGGCGATGGAATTCGGTGACGGCGTCGTCGAGCGCGCCGCGCATGACCAGCCACATCACCAGTTCGATGCCCTCCGAGCCGGCCTCGCGCAGGTATTCGACATGGGGAATCGCCGCCGCGGTTCGCGGGTCGGCGACCAGGACGTCCATGAAGCGCCGGTCGAACTCAGGGTTGATCAGCCCGGCGCGCTGAGCCTGGAGCTGGTGCGACATGCCGCCGGTGCCGAAGACGACCACGCGCAGGTCGCGGTCGAAGGAGGCGACGGCCTTGCGGATCGCCCGGCCGAGATTGAAGCAGCGGTTGCCGGTGGGCGGCGGGTACTGGACGACATTCACGCAAAGCGGGATCACCGGGCAGGGCCATTGTTCCGGTTGGCCGAACAGCAGCGACAGCGGCACGGTAAGGCCGTGGTCGACTTCCATGCGATTGACGATGGTGATGTCGAACTCGTCCAGCACCAGCGACTGTGCCATGTGCCAGGCAAGCTCGGGATGGCCCTGGACCACCGGCACCCGGCGCCGGCCCCAGCCCTCGTCGGCAGGCGCATACTCGGCGGCGCAACCCAGCGCGAACGTCGGGATCACTTCCAGCGAAAAGGCGTTGGCGTGGTCGTTGAAGACCACGATGGCGACATCCGGTTTGAGCGCCGCCATCCACTGCTTCGATTTCTCGAAGCCCTGGAACAGCGGCTGCCAATAGGGCTCCGCGGTCCTGCCCTCGTCGATGGCGACGCCGATGGCCGGCACGTGGGAGGTCGCGACTCCGGCAACGATCTTAGACATGCTGCCACTCCGACTTGCTGCGGTTGCCCTCGATCGGGCGGCCGCCGTCCAGCATCATCTTGCGGTATTGGTTGCGGCTGACGCCGGTCATGGTGGCGGCCAGGTCCTGGAAGGTGATGCCGTCGGTGGCCGCGAGCTTGGCGGTGTAATAGACGTTGCCGCCCAGGCGCAGCATCTCGTTCCACTCGCGCTTGAGGATCGCCGCCTTCTGCTCCAGCGTCATCGGGTAGCGGTCGAGGTAGACGGCCTCGTCGGCGCGGAAAGCAGCGCGGTTGTCTTTGTGGTTGAGCGACATGCAGAACATGTTGAGGTGGTAGCCCAGGCGCGAGTGTTCGGCATCGAAGACGTAGGTGCCCGGAATATCGCGGTAGTCGCGGCGATCCGTTGCCGGTTCGACTTTCCCGGGCTTGGCCAGGGCCCGCAGCACCGCGTCGGCACGGGTCCGGTAATCGGCCGGCGGCGCTTCCAGATGCAGGTCGCCGATGCGCTGCTGCCAATCGGCGGTGGCGCGGGTCATGTCGCTTGAGAGACCAAGTTCGTCGACGGTCAGCTCCGCTTCGCGCATCTCGGCGGCGCGCCGCACGCCGTGGACCATCATCCGCTCCAGCATGTAAGCGGCGCGCTGCTTCCAGTCGAAGCCGGGGAAGGTCACATCGAGCGAATCGAGCACCACTTCGTCGACACCGGCCTTGCGGCCGGCCAGCAGGCACTCGGCCACCAGCGCCTCCAGGCCCTTGACCATGACGCTGCGGATCAGCTTGATCGACGAGGCGGCACCGACATCGCCGACTGCCGGCTCGGCATTCATGCCCAACTGGCCGAGCACCTCCAGCGCCACCGTGGTGTGCGCGCCGCTGACCAGCAGCGGCGTCCTGTGCAGCGTCGGGTGCACCGGCGCCATGACTGCGACATCGACATAGCGGCCGCCGGCGGCCTCGATCAATTCGGCCGAGTGCCGCTTGGTGCCCGGCGCGCAGGAGTTGCAGTCGAAGTAGAGGGTGCCGGGCTTGATGGCCGCGGCAGCCTGCCGGGCCGCCACCTGCGCCTGATCCGCGGTGACCACAGAGAACACCAGGTTCGCCCCTGCCAGCGCTTCGCCCGGCGTATTGCAGCCGGCCACGTTCCAGCGTCGGCAGTCTGCCCATTTGCCTTCGCGCGTGGCGCTGTCGGCACTGTCGGTCTTGATATCGTAGGCCGTCAGGCGCGCCGGGCACGCATCCGCCCAGCCCTTGACGAAAGCCGCCGCCGCTTCGCCGAAGCCGATGAATGCGAGGTGGAAGTCTTTGTTGATGAATAGTGGCATGGCGAGGGGACTCCTGACCCCTTCTGTTCTAGCGCTTGAAATCTAGCATCCGGGCGGGATGCTGGGAAATTGAATGACGCCCGGCGCTATTCGATTTCCGAATAGCACTCCCGGCCGGCAGGCCAACGGCGACTAGGCCGAACACAGTGCACCCTCCAGGTGCTTGAGCAAGGTGCGCAGTTCGTCGGCCGTTCGGCGCAGGCCGGAGGCGGATGCGCCGACCTCGGCGACGATGGGCTTGGCCGGATCGAGTGTGCGCTCGACGCCGGTGCCCGGCAGGTTGAGTTTCATGATTCTCCTCTGGTCATTCTTGTGGGCGACCGGCCAGTTCTATCTGCCGCCGACATTACGAGCCCACGCCGTCGGGACATGTCCCGATGTCCATCAGCCGAAGCATCGGCATCCCGCTCTCCGGATGATCGACCGTCTGCAGCAGCGCCTCGAACTGCGCTTGCGGCATGGCCTTGCCGTACAGCCAGCCCTGGGCGGTGCGGCAGCCGCAGGTCACCAGAAATTCCTGCTGGTCTTTGGTCTCCACTCCCTCGGCCACCGTTTCCAGGCGCAGGCTGTGCGCCATGGCAATGATCGCCTTTACCAGTTCAGCCGACTTCGGGGCGACCATCATGTCGCGCACGAAGGAGCGGTCGATCTTGATCAACTGGACCGGGTAGCGGTTGAGGTATCCGAGCGAGGAGTAACCGGTGCCGAAATCATCGATGGCCAGAGTAAGGCCCATCGCATTCATCTCGAACAGCATGGCGCGGACTTCGTCGCAATCGTCGAGCAGCAGGCTCTCGGTGATTTCGCACTCCAGCCACTCGGCCCGGCAACCCGTTTCCGCCAGCAAGCCGCGGATCGTCCCGACCAGATCGTTCATGCGGAACTGCCGCGGCGAAAGGTTTACCGCCACCTTGATGACGCCATGCGGCCTGCCTTCGTTCCAGCGGCGTGCCGTGTGGCAGGCCGATCGCAGCACCCATTCGCCGATACTCACGATCACCCCGGTGTCCTCGGCGATGCCGATGAACTTGTCCGGCGTTACCAGGCCGATGTCGGGGTGGTGCCAGCGCAGCAGCGCCTCGGCACCGATCAGACGGCCGGAGCCGAGGTCGATCTGCGGCTGGTAGTAGAGTTCGAACTCGCCATTCCGCTCGGCCTGGCGCAGCTGCACGTCGAGCGCCAGCCGCTCGGCCGAGCGCGCCGTCAGTTCCGCGGAATAGAACTGGAAGTTGTTCCGCCCCTTGCCCTTGGCGTGATACATCGCCAGGTCCGAGTAGCGCAGCAGTTCCGTCGCTTCGAGCCCATCAGTCGGGAAAAGCGCGATGCCGATGCTGCAAGTGACGAAGAGGTCCTTGCCGTCGAGATGGAACGGGTCGGCAAAGGCATTGATGATCTTGCGCGCGATGTTGGCGAGGTCGGCACCATGGCGGATTTCCGGCAGCAGGATGGCGAATTCGTCGCCGCCCAGCCGTGCCACCGTATCGTAGCTGCGCATGCAGTTGCTCAGGCGGCGCGCGGCCTCACACAGCAGTCGGTCGCCGCTGCCGTGACCGAGCGTGTCGTTGACGGCCTTGAAGCGGTCCAGGTCGAGCATCATCATGCCCAGCAAGCCCTTGTGCCAGGCCGCGTCGGCGATGCCCTGGCGCATGCGGTCGTTGAACAGGGCGCGGTTCGGCAGGCCGGTCAGGGTGTCGAAGAAGGCGAGCGAATGCAGTCTTTGCTCGTACTTGTGCAGCTCGGTCACGTCCTGCATCGCCGCCACGAGGCGCAACACCGTGCCGTCCCCGCCGTACTCGATGCGTACGCGGCTATGCACATCGCGGGCGTCGGCGCCATCGCCAACGCGGTGCTCGACGCTAAACTCGTCCACTTGCTCGGCGCAGGCCTGCCCAACCCGCTCCATGAAACCGGCGCTGCCGCCGTCCACGATGAGATCGGCAATCTCCTCGAGCGAGGGATTCCAGTGCTCGGGCTTGCCGAAGAGCCGCAAGGCTTCGCGGGAGACGGCGGCCTGCCGGGCCGCGTAATCCCATTCCCAGTGACCGATATGCGCCAGTTCCTGGGCCTCCTCCAGCTTGCGGCTGTATTCGTCGCGGTGCTCGTCCGCCTGCTGCCGTCGCTGGATCTCGTTGACCAGATGCGCGTAAGCCGCTTCCAGGCTGTGCGCCAGATCGTGGTTGCGTGCCGCCTGCTCGCACCAGTCCAGGATGAGGTTGCCCGAGCGACGGGCGATGGCGATCAGGATCGCCATCAGCATGATCGATGCCACCCCCAGCGACACGTGGCTCTGGCCCGACTCGGCGAGCATCGCCAGTGTGAACGGCGTCACCGCCGTCAGCACATAGATGGCGCTGGCACGCGGAAAGGCGGCGTGCCAGTTCGCGCCGGTCGAGACTATGGTTAGCGCCACGACGATGACGAAGACCCGCTCGTTGAGATTGCTCGTCGCCAGATAGAACAAGGCTGCCGCGCCCCAGACCAGACCGCTGGTCGCCGCACCGATGAACAGGTGTCGGCGCCAGCGTGGGGCCTGGGCCTCATGCGCCGACATGGCCCTGAACTGCATGTAGAAGACGACGCGCAGCGCCATCACCACCGTGGCCAGGCCGAACCAGAGCGCAGCGGCATTGCGGCCGACCCCGTTCGCCATGACAGCGGCGAAGAGCATCGCCGTCGCCATGCTCACTGCCGCCAGCAGCGGGAACTGGCGATAGGTGAGTTCGGCTTGCCTGGCCAGGATGGCGTTGGAATTCATTTCAGCAACCGCGCCAGACGCGCCTTGTACAGATTGACGGTCCTGCTGGTGATGGCGAGCGTTTCGGCAATTTCACCGACGCCGAGGCCTTGTTCGAGCAAGCGCATGATCTCGAGTTCCCGCCTGGAGAGACGTTGCCGGAGCGAGACGGGGTCCTGGTCGACGATCTCGAAGTCGGTCTGTTCCGCCAATATGGGGTCGATATAGCGGCCGCCGTGCGCGACCATCCGAATCGCGGCAAGCAGATGGTCGAGATCGCTGTCCTTGGTGATGTAGCCCGAGGCGCCGGATTTCAATGCCCGCTTCACGATCGCGGGCTCGTTGTGCATCGACAGGACGAGGATCGGCAGTGTCGGTTGCTGCGCGCGAATTCGCAGGATCAGTTGCACGCCGCTCGGTGGCAGCATGGTCAGATCGAGCAGCAGCAGGTCCAGGCCCCCCCGGTCGACGGCTTCGAGGACTTCGGCGCCGTCCGCTGCCTCGCCGATCACCAGGATGTCGCCGACCGCGGCGAAGAATTGCTTCAAGCCATCGCGGAAGATGGCATGGTCGTCGGCTATGAGCAGGCGGATCATTTGGGCCCCCGCACGCGTACTTCGGCGCGCTGCCGGGCGGGCAACGAAGCGCTTCGGCTCAGCGCAAACGCTGACAGGTTGGGGAGTGTCCTCATGGTGCCGCCAGAGTGCTACTCCCTGGCTCGGCGCGCCATCGGCCCATGCGGATTTGCCGGTAAGGATGGGGGAGAATCGGGGTCGGGATTTCCTGACCCCATACCCATGGCCCTGGCCTGGACGAGGTTTTGCCTTGGCCGCCTGGTGCAGGTCGGTCTGCCCGGATATTTCGCCAGCCGCCCGCTTGAAGCGACCGTAATGGGCGTGAACAGACACTTCAATGGGATTCGCGGCTGAATCCAAACTGGTTCTCGAGCGCGGGCTGTCGCGGCCCTCGCATGATCTCGCCCCGCCCGGCTTGTGCTTCACTCAAAACGCAGCTACGGCTACGTTTTTCGCTGCAGCGCGGCGCCGGATCGGGCCGATCTCGGCGCGATCATCCGCCACGCCGGTGTAGAGTCGGGCCAGGCCATAGGACTTTCGAGATATTGACCCCTCGTGCGGGCTGATGGTGGCCTCGGACAATTGTTTGTCATGTAGCCAAACCGCTAGCAGAAAGGAAGAACGTGGGATCTATCATTATCACCATACCGGATATTCCGGATGCCAATCTCATCTACAATGAAGACGAAACGCGTCGAATCCTGAAATTCTTCTGGCCGCTGCTTTCTTCTCAGTTCGACGGATTGACAATTGGTAATGACGTCCGCCGTTTTGCTCAGACGATGTTGATTGCGGCGATAGATGGCACCTACGCAGTGGGGTACATAGCGGGCCTTTGGGATACGCTTACCCGCGCTATTACGCATCCAAACGGCAATATTGCAGACTTGGCGAGGCGGCTGGCGCGTAATTTCATTCGTCATTGGTGGCGCCACGCAACGCAGCAAGACTTGGAACACCCACGGATTTATGATTCGGTGCGGAACAGCATTGCCTATAACAATTCAGGCGCTGTGCAAGACTTGATATCCAATGCGATGGCGTTTAGACGCGGCTCCACAACCATAGTCCTAATGAAACAATCCTCGTCTGCTACCTGATTCGACGCCATGAAGCCAAAACGTGTTGTTGCCTGGGGCGTGGGTGTCCTTGTTGTCGTTGCAGTTGGGCTCTACGGTGAGTTCGTCCGCGAAACGACCAACTTCTCGCCGACGCTTTTGTTGGGCTGCGCAGATGTAGAGTGGCCGTTGGCAGCTTGGACGTGCAAACAGGTCCTCCTGCATCGTGATTTTAGTCCCGGCGAGGTAGCGGAGCTGAATCGCGAAGGCGCTGCGGCCTTTCCTGTCTCCTCCAAAAACCCCGCATTCGCGGATGAGATGCTTTCGTTGTTTATCGCCCGTGGTGTCGACGTAAATGCCGTCGATGAGCAATCAAAAGCCGGATGGACGGCCTTACACATGACGGTTTCAAGTGGAAATGTGGCCGGGGTAAAGCTGTTGCTAAGGCATGGAGCCCGTCCAGACATCAAGAATCGGATAGGTGTAACGCCGCTTGATTATGCTCGGCAGTGGCAGCAGAAGTTTCCTGCCGACCAGAACCACGCCGAAGTGGTGCGGCTGCTGGAGGAAGCGGAAAAGCAGCAGTCCGCGCAGAAGTAGATGCACCCCCGGTGGGCGCGCCGCCGTCCACCGGGTCTTCCTGAGCAAAGGGCCAACGCCCCCGCCAATCTCCGGCGACTGCCCCTCGCCGGCCGCAATCGCGGCCCGAAGCCGTCGAACCTCATTCCCTAAAGACTCGCTTTCCTTGGCCCTTCGCAGGCCATCCACCGGCATGGTGTCCCGTAGCCGGCGCTTGGCGCCGGTCGGCCGGTAGGCGCGGGGTTGGGGTTTGCGCCGTAGCCCGGCCGAGGACATGCCGGCGCGCAGGCGTTTCGCCACTCCAAAGGCAAACCCTCCGCAGTGCCCCATCGACCGCCTGAGCGGCTAACACGGGTTCCGCACAGGCTAGTCGATCAGCCCGTTGTTGAGGGCATAGCGCACCAGTTCGGCGTTCGTCCTGATGTCCATTTTCTCCATCAGTCGCGCCTTGTGGGTGCTGACGGTCTTGTTGCTGATGGAGAGCAGGGCGGCAATCTCGTTCACTCCCTGGCCTTTCGCCAGCAGCTTGAGGATCTCGAACTCGCGATCGGACAACCTTTCGTGCAGCGGGCCGGTGCCGTCGCTGGCATCGAAGGCGATCGATTCGGCGACCGCCGCATCCAGGCAGCGGCCGCCGGCCGCCACTTTGTGAATCGCGGCGAGCAGCCGCTTGGGATCGATGTCCTTGGTCAGGTAGCCGGCGGCGCCGGCCCTCAACGCGCGCGACGCGGTCTGCGCCTCGTTGTGCATGGAAAGCACCAGGATCGGCAGCTTCGGCTGCTGGGCGTGAATCCGGCCGATAAGTTCGACGCCGTTGATGCCGGGCATCGTCATGTCGAGCAGCAGCAGGTCGAAGCCTCCCTTCCTCACCGCGTCGAGTACCTCGCCGCCATTGACGGCCTCGCCGACAACCTCGATGTCGGGTGTCAGACTGAAAAGCTGCTTCATTCCTTCACGCACGATGGCATGGTCGTCGGCCATCAGCAACCGGATCATGATTCGTCCTTTTTGCCTGCTGCCATGGGGATGCGTACCCCCACCACGGTACCACAGCCGGGCGCACTGGAAACGACCACTTCGCCGCCCGTGGCGAGGACGCGCTCGCGGATTCCCACGAGGCCGAAGGAGGTTTTCTTGCGCGGGGCGGAGACGTCGAAACCGACGCCATCGTCCTTCACTTCCAGCACATAGGATCCGGCATCGCATTCGAAGGTGATCTGGATATTGCCGGCCTTGGCATGACGCGCCGCGTTGGTGAGCGATTCCTGGGCAATGCGGAATACGGCGATGGCCAGATCCTCATCGATCTGGATTTCTCCCTGGGGCACCTTCAGCTCGCAGCGTATGCCGGTGTGGCGGGAGAATTCCTCCGCCAGCCACTCCAGTGCCGGGACGATGCCCATGTCGAGCACGCCCGGGCGCAGCGAGGACGATACGTCGCGCGTCACCTGTATGGTCTTGTCCACCATGTCGAGCAGCTTGGCGGTCGCGCCGCGAATGCGCGGCTGCTGGTCGCCGAACTGGTAATCGATCAGGCTGACGCCGAAGCGCAGCGCCGACAACTGCTGGCCGAGTTCATCGTGGAGTTCCCGCGCAATGCGGCGGCGCTCCTCCTCCCGCGCCGCTTCGCGCCGGGCGGCGAGGGCGCGCAGTTGCGTCCGCGACTCCTCGAGCTGGTGCCTGGCTTCGACCAGGGCCGTGATATTGCGGCCGATGGCCAGGGCGCCCTTGATCCGGCCGTCGGGGCCTCGCTCGGCAACGATGCGAATGGCATGATCGACCATGCCGCCATCCGCCGACCGAAGCCAGGACAAGGTCAGATCCGCGGGGATGCCGGTTGCCATCACCTCACGCAGCCGGGCACGGTAGTCCGGCGCTGATATGCTGCCCCGCCAGTGGGTACCGGCGGCAACCTCGAGTGCCTCGCCAGCCGGAATCTCGAGTTCCCACTCGAAGGCAGGGTTGACATAGGTGCGCCGGCAATCGAGGTCGTAGCGCACGACCATGTCGGGCAGATTCTCGGCCAGCGAACGGAACTTCTCCTCGCTCTCGCGCAAGGCCTGTTGCGCGGCCTGGCGCTGGCGGGTTTCCTCGGCTTCGGCCAATGCCCGGCGGACGGCTGACGGCAGCCGGACGAGGTGGTTCTTGAGGACATAGTCGCGGGCGCCGGCCTTGAGGAGTTCGACCGCCCGCTCATCGCCGATGGCACCGGTGACCATGACCATGGGTGTGGCCGGACAGCGCTGCTGGACCATGGTCAGGGCGGTGCGGCCGTCGAAGCTGGGCAGGCTGAAGTCGGAAAGTATGATGTCGGGGCGGAAGTCGTCGAGGGCCCGGGAGAACGCCTCGCCCGTTTCCACGCGCAGCGACACGAAATCCACACCCGCCTCGGCCAGCGCCGCTTCGATCAGTTCGGCGTCGCTGACGATATCTTCAAGCAGCAGAATGCGCACGGACTGAACGCGTGCCTTGTCGCTGTCGTTGCTCATCGCGGCGTCATTTTGGGCACCCCTGGGGTTGGCCTGGGTTCAGGGCCGAGGGAGGTTCACCGGCACTGCTGTGAGTATTCCAGAGCGTGGCAGGATCAGTCAATCCGACTGCCGAAACCGGGCCAGCAAGCGAGCCCGCCGTTGCGATGCTGACTTGATGCGGCCTCGGGCTTGCTATGTTCGCCGCGAGATCACTCGCGGTACGCCTTATCGGCCAAGGTGGCGATACTGCCAGGGCGGCACCGGATCAGGGTCGGCCCATAGGCCGAGACGCCGGCCCTTGGCATCGCTTTCCGCCGCCTCCTAGGCCGCCCGGTCGGCGGCACCCTGCTCGCTGGCGTATTTCCTGTACCACCAGGCGAGGCCTGTTCGGACCTGCTCGAGATTGACGTCGACGCCATCGACCAGGATCTTGCATACCAGCCGCCGATAGCGATCACGCTTATCGCACTCGGCAACGACCTCCTTGTCGAATGCGAGGGCGCTCAGCGCCGCTTTCGATCTTTGGCCGAAAGCTTGTTTCTTCTCCGGCGCGTCGATGCCGGACAGGCGGATACGGTGCTGCTGATGCGCGGCATCCAGGAGGGTCAAGGTATCGCCGTCGGCAATGGCCACGACCCGGCCCCGTCAGCGTGTCCGCCCATGCGATTTGAGAACTCGCCAGTGCCAGCACCGGCAGGAGTTGCATCAGCCTTCGCGGGCTGGCCCTGTCGCGAAACCGTGCATTTGCGGCTCTGAATAATGGCACGCTCCAAGTCATCGGCTCAGGGCCGCGGCGCCGCCACGCTTGGTGCGGTAGATGCGACGGGATCGTGGAGTTTGTCTGCGCGTATCCAGGTCGGAGCGATGAACATCAGCTTGCGCAAGGAGTTCTGCGGCCCGTGTGGCTGCATGCGGAAGTGGCCGCGCCGCAGGTGCGGCGAGACTTCGCCGTGGCCGTGGCCGCGAATTTCGCTCGGCCCGATGAGGATGCGGTCGTAGAGATCGGCCAACTGATGCTGCGCCCTCGCGACCTTCTTCGGCCCCCGGCGGA
Organism: Rhodocyclaceae bacterium; assembly: GCA_041480065.1. GTDB lineage: Bacteria > Pseudomonadota > Gammaproteobacteria > Burkholderiales > Rhodocyclaceae > Fen-999. Next base: position 5,185 of record JBGOZF010000008.1, on the reverse strand, counting down.
TGAGTTTGTCGAGCAGGTCCGAATAGGGGCGCTCTTCAGTCCTCACAGCTTCTTCCGAGGCCAGGTACAGCAGCACCTTCGCCACCGCCTGCGTCAATTCGAGTTCGAAGCCCTCGCCCGTCATGCGCGGCCACTGCGGGTTGGATCGAATGCCCTCGGCGAGCGATCGATCCGAAAACAGCGAGAGTTCGAATGCGCCGATCACCAACGCGTTCTCGTCGCCCAACTCGAGAATCATCGCCAGGCAAAAGCCGCCGCCGGCCTCGATACCCCGGTCGAAGACGTAGGCCCCCTGCGGCCGGCAGTTCTTGAACTCGGGTAGCCGATCGCCCGGCGCCAGCGCCTCGCGAAACGTCTTGCCGAAGCGCACGTAACACGCCGGAAATGGCGCCTTGAAGGCCTCCATGGGCAGATCGTCGCCGATGTCCGAGACGAGCAGCATTCGCTCGAGGGCATCTGTCATCTCGATGATCGCGTGAGGCCGTGCCCAGTACATCATGCCCGCGGCGGCGAAGCTGGCACACACCGGCGGCACGCGGCCGACGGAGCCCTGCCGATACAGGGGATCCTCCTCGATGGCCTGCCAGAGGGCTTCGGCGTTGGAGCCAAGCGCGGTCCGGGGATTGGCCAAGTCGGACAGCAGATGATTGCCGCAGAATTTGCTGAACAGCCATGATCGACAGGCAGTCAGGATGCCGCAATCGCGGGCAATCAAGGGATGGGGGCGCGGCCCCCCGCCCATGCATTCTTCAAGCGCCGCGAAGAAGCGCAGCGCATCGGGAGAGAGTCCGCTTTGCAACGCCAGTTGTCTGGCGTTGCGCGTCGTCAGCCGCACGTAGCCGGGTTGCGGCTGGGGAACCGGGGATAGATCCACAAGCGATCCTCCTGTTGGGATTGAGGGTGTCTTGGGAACCGACAGTGCCGGGTCGTTCCCGGTCGCATATCATCAGCATAACCGGAAGCGACGGCGGGCGCAATCGCGCGGCGTGCCGCGGCGTGCCGCGGCCGGCTCCGTTGCAAAGGTATCGTGCCGGCGGCATTTGGCCCGGCGCCAGTTCCCATGCCGGCCGGCACGAGCGCGCCTCTGTCGAAAGCGATATTCCCGCTCTGGGTGCGGATTGGCGCGGCATTCTGTCGCACCGGTTATGTCATGTCCATTGTTGTAACCGTCATGTTAGCATCGCGTTTCGATTCTCATCCAGCCCTGAAACGCCGCGCAGCATGTCCGCATTCGTGCCCCTTCTTCATCGTCGCCACGCCACGACAGCCGGAGGCAACGGATGACCTGGGACGTCCAGTCCCTTTGGCACGACCTCGCCGAAGCCGAGCATTCCCTCGACCGGGGCGGCGAGACTTACGGCGAGCGGCTGTACGACAGTTTCGGCCGGGCCGTTCATGACTTCGCCGGCTGGACCGGGATCGACGAGCAGGTCAGCCGCGTCGAACGCATCAGAGAAGCCCTGGCGGATTCCGGTCCCTTGGCGCAGCGGCGGATCGTCCAGGTCTTGAGCGGCATCGAGCTGTCGACCATCTGGCATATCCTGATCAAGGCTGCCGAGGACATCGCGCTGTACTTCGGCGGTTCCGTCGTCGCCGGCACGCTCATCGGCGGCGTGGTCGGTGCCTTCTTCGGCGGTATCGGGGCCGTGCCGGGCGGTGCGATGGGCGCTACAGCCGGAGCCAAGGTCGGCGCCTGGATACTGGCCTTCCTGGGGCTGAAATCGCTCGTGGAGGGACTGTCGGACGCCCTGCCGCGCGCCGTGACGCACTACGAAACGGGTTTCCGCGAAGCCTGGGGACCGACGCACCACGACGACGGCTTCTGCGTGGCGGACGGGCACGGCTGCGTGAACCGCGCCGCCCACGACATCGCCGAGGGGCATGTCGAATTGATCGCGGCGCTGCTGGCGGCGCTGGTGGCCTATCTCACGCGCGGCAAGGGCGACCGGGGCGCGATCCTGCAGGAGATACGGCAAAGCCCGAGACTCGGCCCCAAGGTGGCCGACTGGATCGCGGCGAACGAAGAGAAACTGCGCAACCATCCAAGGCTCAAGCCCGGCGAGAAGCCGTCGGTGGCGGCGATGGCGGAATCGGAGGGGGCGAAGGGCGGCGGTTCCAAGGCGTCAAAGCAAACGAAGGCAGAAAAGCAAGCTGCCAAGGGCGAAGCAAGACAAGTGAGTGCCTCCGCGATCGACGAAGTGAAGTCGTTGCCACCGCTTGAAGGCAAGAGCCGAACCGAGATTGCCGCCATTCTGCGAGAGAAGGGCTACACGGAGGTACCATCAAGGGATGGCACGGGGAGCGTCTGGACCAAGGAATGCTCCGATGGCAATACCGCTGCCGTGAGGCTCGATCAAGCTGTCGAACGTGTCCCGCCTCTTCAGCGTGCAGACGAAAAGCCGCACGCCCATAAGGAAGTAGTACAAAACGACAAGGTCGTCGATGGCAACTACAGTGCTCCAAATCAGAAACTCGATGACCTTGGCAATGTTAAGAAGGGCGCCAATGCGGAAATCGCTCAGGACGTTCATATTCCGATCGAATGGTAGTTGGTGGAGAGTCGCTGCATGAATCGAGTTGCTGAATCTCTTGCTCATCCGGACAAAACAGCCGACCGGCTCTCTCGTCTGGCATCTGAAGTGAAGGTCTCCACGGCGCATTTGACCGCTGAAGAAATCGATAGCCTGATCGCGGCACTTCCGGGCCTGAGTGGCGATCTGGAGAAGACAAGCTATGCGTGGCGAATCGTTCTTCGGCAACCGATTATCGATACCCGGCTTCTCGATGTTGCAACCGCTACTGTCTCTTCGTATCGGGCGCTGCCACACTCCAGCGGCTACGAAAAGGGGGTGGATCTTCAATTGATGTACCTGCTCAGCCATGGATCGCCCGCCGTTGAGTTGATCGACAGACTTGCAGCCATGCCGATCGGCAGAATTAAGGAGGTGATCGCCGAGCATCTTCTGGCGATCAAGGAGTTCGACCGTGGTTTTCTATTGCTGATCGACGCCATTCCTTTTGCGGAGCACGCGACATTGAACGGCATTGGCTTCTGGATGGCAGAACTGGCCACGCCAGAGAGACGAGCGCAAGTACAGCGGTGGCTGTCGGACGCCCGGCAGAGAGGTGACCGCCGCGAGATTGAAGCGCTCGAATTTGCTTATGAGCAGATGGGGTAGCGCGATCTCACGTGCTGCAACCGCGCTTGCGTTGGACGCGCACTTGATCGAATAGTGAATAGGAAAGTCCGACTGTGAATCACGCAATCGAGTGAGTAAGTAGAGCCGCACTTCACCAACCAATCCTGATTTCGGAGCCTGACATGAACAACCCCCGCGACGCCGCAGAAGCACTCAAAGCCATGGCGACCGACCCGCAGAACGACCGCCCGATGCGGCTCAAGTTCCCGCGCAACGACGGCCCGAAGGCCACGATGCTGCCGAACAAGCTGCGGGCGCGCGAGGCCCTGTCGCGCGACTTCCGCTTCGACATCGAAATCCTCTCCGACAATGCCCGCATCCCGCTCAAGACCGTCATGGGCCGGATGGTCACCGTCGAACTCGTGCGCGAGGATGGAACGCTGCGCTACTTCAACGGCTACGTCGTCAAGTTCAAGCTTACCAAGACGGACGGCGGATTCGCGTACTACAAGATGACCCTGGGGCCGTGGCTCGCCTTCCTCAAGCTGCGCCACGACTGCTACCTGTTCCACGGCAAGACCGCCGAGCAGCAGACCGAAATCATCTTCGGCGACTACCCGATGGCCGATTGGGACATCCGCGATCTGGGCGACGATCCGGCCATGACCGATGCCTGCCAGTTCGGCGAATCCGACTACAACTACCTGCATCGCCGCTGGGAGGCGCTGGGCTGGCACTACTACTACGAACACGGCCCCGACTTCCACAAGCTGATTCTCTGCGGCAATTCCACCCTGGCGCTGCCGATAGACGGCGAGAGCCCGGAAACCCGCTACCAGCGCGACGCCGGCTCGCTGGAAGACGACGCCGTCGGCGACTGGAGTCCGCTGCGCCAGGCGGTGCCGGCCCAGGTGGCGCTGACGAGTTTCGACTTCAAGAACCCGAAGCCGATCAATGTCGAGATGCCGACCACGAACGAGCAGGGCATCGTGCCCGATCTGGAGGTTTACAAATACGTCGGCGCCTACGGCTTCAAGAACGTCGACGAAGGCGAAGCCATCGCCCGGCGCGAGATGGAGGAAGTCGAACAGACCGGCAAGCTCTTTCAGGCGGGCGGCAATGATCGCACCATCAAGGACGGCCGTTGGACCCGGCTGGTCGGCCATTACGACTACGAGGGACCGGGCACCACCGACGAGGACCGCGATTTCCTGATCGTCGAGATCACGCACACGGTCAGCAACAACTACCTGCAAGCGGCCGGCTGTCCGGCCGAATATCACAACACCTTCACGTGTCTGCGCAAGAAGATTCCCTGGCGGCCGAGCCGGGGCTACAACAGCAAGGAACCCAAGATCTACGGCATCCAGACCGCGATCGTCGTCGGCCCCAAGGGCGAAGAGATCCATACCGACGAATATGGCCGCGTGCGTGTCCAGTTCCATTGGGACCGCGAAGGCGAGTACGACGAGAAGAGTTCCGCCTGGGTGCGCGTCGCCTCCACCTGGGCGGGCAGCAACTTTGGCTTCGTGGCGGTGCCGCGCATCAACCAGGAAGTCCTGGTGCAATTCCTCGACGGCAACCCGGACCGGCCGATCATCACCGGCCGGGTATACAACGCAGACAACATGCCGCCCTGGGGCCTGCCGGGCAACATGACCCAGACCGGCATCTTGTCCCGCTCCAGCAAGGGCGGCACGCCCGACAACGCCAACGCGCTGCGCTTCGAGGACAAGAAGGGCTCGGAGGAAGTCTGGCTGCACGCCGAGAAGGATCAGCGCATCGAGGTCGAGCACGACGAGAGCCACTGGGTCGGCAACGACCGCACCAAGAACATCGACCACGACGAGACCAGCCACATCAAGCACGACCGCACGGAGACGGTCGACAACAACGAAACGATCACCATCGGTGTCGATCGCACGGAGAAGGTCGGCAACAACGAGACCATTACCATCGGCGTCAATCGCACCGAGAACGTCGGCTCGAACGAGACTATCACCATCGGCAGCAACCGGAGCGTGACGATCGGCGGCAACAAGTCC
>JBGOZF010000007.1:0-90668 GCA_041480065.1 Rhodocyclaceae bacterium | reverse complement strand
GTCGTCGAGAGCGCGTTGCGGCCTTTGAAGCGAACCGGCATGAAACGCTTGTCGGCCTGGCCGGCGATGTGGATGCGGAGCAGGCGGGTTTGGTCGTCGTACAGCACAGATTGGGCGATCATGATCGTGACGATGACATGGGGAATAGAAGTCGTGTATCTTACTCACATTGCAAGACCTATGCTATTGAGCTTTGGTTATAGGCGGCGAGGCGGTGGACCGGATGCTGTCGGTCGGTTCCAGAAGGGATTGCCGCCAAAGCGCGACGGCAGTGGCAAGACAGCTTCTTATTGCGGAACAGTGTCGCTAATGTCGTATCCAGCCGCGAGAGCGGCGAAGTCGTCGACCTGGCGTCGGACCCAGTCCTCGCCGTGACTGAGTTCCTCCGCCATCAGACCCGCCACCGCAGGAGCCACTTGCACGGCAGCCCGCACATCCAGCAGCAGACACCGGCTGCGGCGGGCCAGCACGTCTTCGAGCCGGCGCGCCATTTCCTCTCGGCAATACCAGCGCACCGCCGCTGCGGTCAGGGGCAGCGCCGGATGCAGCGGGCTCTCGCCGTTCGCGGCCGCGACGCCTGCCACATCCGCAGCGTCGATGGCAAGAGTCGCCGTCAGGCACGGGCGGACCGGCAGGCTGCCGAGCGTCTGCGCGATATCCACCGCGTCTTCGGCCATGCGCCGATACGTGGTCCATTTGCCGCCGGCGACGGTGAGCAGGCCTGACACCGGGTCGATCACCAGCGCGTGCTCGCGCGACAGCGAGGCCGTCGACGCACCCTGGGCCGACACCAGCGGCCGGATGCCGGCGAATACCGAAAGGATGTCCTTCGGCGCCACGGTGCGGGCCAGGTAGCGATTGGCCGTGGCCAGCAGGAATTCGATCTCCTCCGCCTGCGGCCGCGGCTCGGGCGTGGCGGTGGCGATGGCAACATCGGTGGTGCCGACGATGACGCGCTCGAGCCACGGAATCGCGAACATGACGCGGCCGTCGTCGGTGTGCGGCACCATGATCGCCGTCTCGCCCGGCAGAAAGTCGCGCGGCAACACCAGATGCGTGCCCTGGCTGGGCGCGATCAGCGGCAGGGCATTGGCGTCGTCGAGCCGGCGCACCTCGTCGCAGAACGGGCCGGCGGCGTTGATGACGACATTGGCGGCCACCTCGAACTCGTCACCGGATTCGGCGTCGCGCAGCACGGCGCCGCTCAGTTGGCTACCCCGCTGGCCGCCCGTCTTGCGTAGTTGAACGACGCCGCAATAGTTGACCAGCGTCGCGCCATGTGCCGCCGCCGTGCGTGCCAGCGCCATCGCCAGCCGCGCGTCGTCGAACTGGCCGTCGTAGTAGCAGGTGCCGCCGAGCAGGCCCTCGGTCTCGATGGTCGGTATGGCCGCGACGACATCGGCGGCGTCGAGATGGCGCGAGGTGCCGAATCCGTATTCCCCGGCCAGCAGATCGTAGAGTTTGAGGCCGATGCCATAGAACGGCGACTCCCACCAGGCGTAGCTGGGCACCACGAAGGCGCGGTCATGGACGAGATGCGGTGCGTTCCGCCGCAGCAGGCCGCGCTCTTTCAGCGCCTCGATCACGAGCGCCACGTTGCCCTGCTGCAGATAGCGCACGCCGCCGTGGATCAGCTTGGTCGAACGGCTCGAAGTGCCCTTGGCGAAGTCGGCGCGCTCGGCCAGCAAGACGGAGTGGCGGCGCGAAGCGGCATCCACCGCGATGCCAAGACCGGTGGCGCCGCCGCCGATGACGAGGAAGTCCCAGACGCGGCCCGGCTCCCTGGCCTGCGCGAGCATGTCCTCCCGCTTCATGCCGCCGCCCAGCCGCGGCTGCGGGCAACGGCCTCCTGCCAGCGATGCTTGATGGCATCGACGTCCGCGGCGGCCATCGACGGCTCGAAGCGGCGCTCTGCCCGCCACAACGACTCAAGCTCGGCCTCGCTCTTCCATACGCCCACCGCGAGGCCGGCAAGGTAGGCCGCCCCCAGCGCCGTGGTCTCGGTGACCACCGGCCGCACCACCGTGCGGCCCAGCAGATCGGCCTGAAGTTGCAGCAACAGGTTGTTGCCCGCGGCGCCGCCATCCACGCGCAATTCGGCAAGCGCCATGCCCGCCTCCTGTTCGAGCGCGGTGACGAGGTCGGCCACCTGCAAGGCGATCGACTCCAGCGCAGCGCGGGCCAGATGCGCGGCCGTGGTGCCACCGGTGAGGCCGAAGATTGCACCGCGCGCATACGGGTCCCAGTAGGGCGCACCGAGGCCGGCGAATGCCGGCACGAAGGCCACACCGCCTGAATCCGGCACGCTGCCGGCCAGCGCCTCGATCTCGGCCGCATGGCGCACGATGCCGAGGCCATCGCGCAGCCATTGCACAACCGCACCGCCGATGAAGACGCTGCCCTCCAGCGCATACGTCAGATGCCCGCCGCGGCGGCACGCCACGGTGGAAAGTAACCCGGTTGTCGGCACATGCGGCTCGCTGCCGGTGTGCATGAGCAGGAAGCAGCCGGTGCCGTAGGTGTTCTTCGCCAGCCCCGCCGAAAAGCAGGCCTGGCCGGCCATCGCGCCCTGCTGGTCGCCCACCAGTGCCGCGATCGGAATGCCGGCCAACTCGGGCACCGTCGTGACCGTGCCGATGCTACCGCTGCTGTCGACGACACGCGGCAGCACCGAACGGGGGACGCCGAATTCGGCCAGCAGTTCGTTACTCCAGTCACCGGTGCGAAGATCGAACAGCAGCGTGCGCGAGGCGTTGCTGGCATCGGTGACATGCTGCGCGCCGCCGGTGAGCTTCCAGGCGAGCCACGAATCGACGGTGCCGAACGCGAGCTCGCCCGCCTCGGCGCGCGCACGAAGTCCCGGCCGGCTGTCGAGCAGCCAGGCGAGCTTGGTCGCGGAGAAATACGGGTCGAGGACCAGTCCGGTGCGGCGGCGGATCGCCGCTTCGCGCCCCGCCGTTCGCATGGCGGCGCAACGATCGGCCGTGCGCCTGTCCTGCCAGACGATCGCGGGCGCCACCGCCTCGCCGGTCTTGCGGTCCCATAGCAGCGTCGTTTCGCGCTGGTTGGCAATGCCCAGTGCCGCGACATCGCCGGCGCCGATGCCGGCCCGAGCCAATGCTCGCACGGCGACGTCAGTCTGGGTGTGCCACAGCGTGTCGGGATCGTGCTCGACCCAGCCCGGCTGCGGATAGCTCTGAGCGAACTCCTGCTGCGCCACCGCCACCGGAACGCCCATGGCATCGAATACGATGGCACGCGAACTGGTGGTGCCCTGATCGAGCGCGAGTACGTAGGCCACGGCTTGCTCCCTCGAAAGCGTTTGCGGGACGATAGACGACGGCGCCCACGTTGTCCAGGCGCGAAAAGCGACAGCTTGCCGGCCGGCGAAAATCGACTATTCTTCCTTGCCGGTCGCTGATGCCGACGACCGCAGCCGCTCGATCCCGCTGATCAATCCGGAAAGGATGGTGACGACATGAAACGAATCCTGGCAGCCGCGCTGGTCATGCTCGCCGCAGTCGACGCAAATGCCACCGTGCCGGAGCGCTCGTTCGCGCTCGATGCGGTAAAGCTCGAAACGATCCGCATCGAAGGGCAGGTCCAGACCTGGCTCGTCGACAAGGTCTGCATCGACGGGCAGGCCTACCTGATGGTGCTGGGGTCCGGATCGCCCAGCGCGATCGCACCCGCCTTCAAGGATGGCAAGCCCGAGCAATGCCAGGTAAAGCCGCCCAAGCGGCCCTGACAATAGCTCACATTCCGCGAGGCGTCTGATCCACCTCGCATGATTCGGCGCGAGGCTCCAGCGCCTATACTGAGGTCGCCTTCAGCTTCTCAACGAAAGGAACGACATGGGCATCATCTGGACCATCATCCTCGGCTTCGTGATCGGCGTCATCGCCATCATCCCGCTCGCGGTATATGGCAGGATGCGTCAGGGTTCCGGTTCCTGATCGTCATTCGATGGTGCCGAGGATAGGCAATTGCATTGACTGCTTGATCTCGCGCAGCGACAGCAGGGAGCGAATCGCCGTCACGCCGGGCAACTGGCGCAGCACCGTGCTGACGAACTGGCCGTAGGCATCGAGGTCGGGCGCGACCACCTGGAGCAGGTAATCCGACTCTCCTGTGACGTTGTGGCAGGAGAGTATCTGGGGGTTTCGCGTGACCTGCTCCTCGAAGGCCACGGGTTCTTCGCCACGGTGCTTGCCCAGGCTCACCAGCACGAACGCCAGGACGTCGAAGCCGAGCTTGCGCCGGTTCAGCATCGCCTGGTAGCCCTGGATATAGCCTTCGCCCTCCAGGCGTTTCAGCCTTCGCCAACAAGGTGTCTCGCTCAGGTTCACCTGCTCGGCGATACGCGCGTTGCTGAGCCGGCCATCCGATTGCAACAGCCGAAGGATGGCCAGATCCGCCTTGTCGAGGGCCCCATTGGCAGTGTTCATTTCAATTCGCGCTCCATGTGGGAAGACTCTGCTCAATTGTTACCGTTATGGAGGCGAATAAGCAACACTCTTTCTGCCCGTGCTGGCTAAAGTAGTCGCACGACCAGCACGTCCGGGAACGTCCATGACGAAAGACAACAAAACCCTCGCCGGCTTCTCCACCCGCGCGATCCATCACGCCTACGATCCCTACGAAGGCGCCGGGTCTCTCAATCCGCCGCTGTATCTGAGCGCGACCTACACCTTCCCGACCGTTGCCGACGGCAGCGCCCGCTTTGCCGGCGAGCAGACGGGCTACATCTACTCGCGCGTCGGCAACCCGACGACCGCGTTGCTCGAAGCACGGCTCGCGAATCTCGAAGGCGGCGAGGCGGCGCTGGTGACCGCCTCTGGGCAGGGCGCGACCACCTCGTTGTTGTGGACGCTGCTTTCCCCTGGCGACGAGATCATCGCCGACAAGACGCTCTACGGCTGCACCTTCGCCTTCCTCAATCACGGCCTGGCGAAATTCGGCGTGCGCGTCACCCATGTCGACATGACCGATCCGGGCAATCTCGCCGCCGCCATCAATCCGGCGACCCGCGTGGTGTTCTTCGAGACGCCGGCCAATCCCAACATGCGGCTCATCGACATCGCGGCGGCCTCGGCAATCGCCCGCCGCCAGGGCGCCGTGACGGTCGTCGACAACACCTACTGCACGCCCTATCTGCAACGCCCGATCGAGCTCGGCGCCGATTTCGTGCTGCACTCCGCGACCAAGTATCTCGGCGGCCACGGCGACCTCCTGGCCGGCGCCGTCGTCGGCCCGAAGGAAATCCTCGATCAGGTGCGCTTTCACGGCCTCAAGGACATGACCGGCGCCGTGCTCTCGTCGCAGGATGCCTTCCTCGTGTTGCGCGGCCTGAAGACGCTCGCCCTGCGCATGGATCGACACTGTGCCAATGCCCAGGCCGTGGCCGAGGTTCTCGGCGCCGATCCGAAGGTGGCGGTGGTGCATTTCCCCGGCCTGCATAGCTTCCCGCAACTCGAACTGGCCCGCCGCCAGATGGCGCAGCCGGGCGGCATGATCGCCTTCGAACTGAAGGCCGGCATCGAGGCCGGCCGGCGATTCATGGATGCCCTGCAGCTGTTCACCCGCGCCGTCAGCCTCGGCGACGCCGAGAGCCTCGCCCAGCACCCGGCGAGCATGACGCACTGCTTCTACACGCCCGAAGAACGCGCGCAGCACCTGATCGGCGAAGGCCTCGTCCGCCTGTCGGTCGGGCTCGAAGACATCGGCGACCTGCTCGACGACCTACGGCAAGCGCTCGCCGCAGCCTGACGGACTTCACGGGACAGGGTTGTCGGGCTCAAGCGAACTCGGGCTAGAATCGAGACTGCCTCAGCCATCGAACTCGCGCCATCCCCCATTGCCCACGAGTGAACATGCCGACCAGCGCCATCGCCCGCGACGAGCGGGTACGCCTCAACAGGATTCGCATCTTGTTCGGACATGCGAACGGGAACATGGCGAGCATCATGATGGGCGCGCTGCTGATCGCAATCGTTCTCTACAGCGCCGGGGTCGAGGTCCCGGTACTCGTGGCGTGGGGACTCTTTCTCGGCGCAATCAGCATCTGGGTGTTGCTGTTCGAGCGCCGCGTTCAGCGAATCGGGCTTACTGCCGAGAACTGCCAGGGTCTGGCGCGCACCCGAATCTGGCTCGGTGCCGGCATTGCCCTGCTCTACGGCATTACCGGCTTCCTGTTGCCGGTTGGACCATCCCCTGCCCAGGACACGTTTCTGTTCATCATCCTGTCCACGATCGGCACCGTGGGTGCGCTCGGCTACGCCGTGATGCCCAAATACTACCTGGCGCTGACGCTCTTCAGCCTGCTGCCTCTGACGGCGCACTTTGCCCAGCAATACCTGGTCCATCGTGACAACTACCATCTCGTTCTGATCGCCGTCTCCGTTCTCTGGCAGGTGATCGTCTTGCAGAAGGCAAGTCGCGTTTCGATGACCGCGATCGACGCCATCGTTCTCAACGAACGCCTCCAGGATGAGATCGCCGAACACACGCACACCAAGGAGGCCATTCGCCACCTGGCGCTGCATGACGAACTCACCGGCCTCGGCAATCGCAGATCGTTCGAGGAGACGGTCTCGCGCACCTTGAGCATGGCGACGCGCGACCAGTCCAGGTTCGGGCTGATCGCCATCGACCTGGACGAATTCAAGCCCGTCAATGACCAGCACGGCCACGCCGTCGGCGATGCATTGCTGAAGGCGGTTGCCACGCGGCTGCTCGGTGCCATTCGCGCGGCCGACTTTTGTGCCCGTGTCGGCGGTGACGAATTCACGATCATCGTCGGCAGCGTCCATGCCGACACCGACGTGACCGAGGTCGCCGACAAGCTGGCGGCGGTCTTCGCCGAACCCTTCGTGCTCGACCAGATCGTGGTGCGGATCGGCGCCAGCATCGGCTGGGCCATGTATCCCGAGGACGGGACAAGTCCCGCGCAAATCATGGCCATCGCAGACAAACGGATGTACCTCGAGAAGCGGGCCCACCGAAGCAAGGCCGACGCAGAGCGTCCGGACTCGGCTCCCGCGAGCGTGATGGGGCTCGCCTGAACTGGTCGGCACTCTGCTCGATGGAGAGCAGGCGCCCCGCGGCGCTCAGGACTTCGTCAGATCGTCCAGCCGCTGCTTCAGTTCGGCCACCTCGGCCTCAAGCATGGTCACGCGCTGTTCCAGTCTGATCGCGCTTTCGGAGTCGACAGTCGAAACACGCGTCGGTGCCGCCGGCTCATCGATCTCGCCAGCGTCGACCGGTTCGCTGCCGAACAAGTGAACATAGCGGGATTCGCGCTTGCCCGGCTCGCGCGGCAGGCGCGCCACGTAGGGTCCGTCTTCGCGCACGGCAAGCTGCTTGAGCGCCGCTTCGACTTCCGTGACATCGTTGAGCCGGCACAAGCGGCTGGCCCGGCTGCGCAACTCGCCGGGCGTCTGCGGGCCGCGCAGCAGCAACTCGCAAACAATGCCGAGTTCCTGCGGCGAAAACCTTAGGGTGCCGTATTCGCTGTTGCAGAAGCGATGCTGGAACTTGGTGACCCGGCTGCCGTAGCCGGTGTGGTCGCTGACAAGATACCTCTTGATCAGTTCATCGACAGTCCGCTGGACGGTGGCCTCGTCCAGATCCATCACCGGGTCGCGGTTGCTCTTCTGGTTGCAGGCGTTGGTCAGCGCATTGAGCGACAGCGGGTACTGCTCCGGCGTCGTGATCTCCTTCTCGATCAGGCAACCGATGACGCGGGCTTCGAGCGGCGTGAGTACCAGAGACATGTGGGACCTATGGCGGTAGTCGGGGCGTCCCGGCATCTTATCGCCAGATCACGCGGGCACAGGCCGAAAATTTCGGCCTGTGCCCGGTGCTGCTTCATTGGCGACTCAGTCCTTGTAGGCATCCACCGGAACGCTGATCTTGACCTCGTCGCTCACCGCGGGGATGTACTTGGTCAGCCCGAACTCCGAGCGCTTCAGCGTACCGGAGATGTTGCCGGAACACGTTTGTCTCTTGTTCAAGGTGGTACCGCACTGGAAATTGCTCACCATCACCCGGAGGGGCTTGGTCACGCCCAGCATGGTGAACTGGCCTTCCGCCGCAACGACCTTGTTGCCGTGGAAAATCAGCTTGTCGGACTTGAACTTCATGGTCGGATACTTGGCGACATTGAACAAACCCTCGTCCGACAAATGGCTGCTCCAGGCCGCCGACCCCATGTCGATCGATGCCGTATGGATCGTGAACTCGACGCTGCCGGTCCTGGCGGCGAGGTCGAGCGTGACCTTGCCGTCCGTCTTGTTGAAGCGGCCATACTGGGTCGAGAAACCCACGCGCGCGATCTCGAAATGCGCTGCCGAGAATTCGGGATCGATGGTGTAGGTGTCAGCAGCAAATGCCTGCGCGATCAGGACACTCGATACTGCGAAGGCGGCGAGACATTTCTTCATGAAGATCTCCATCGGCTATACCAGTCTCCGCCGGCCGACGTCCCGACAGAGAAGATCTGCGTCATTTGTCGTTGGCAATCGATTGCAGATAGGCGGCCACGGCTTCCATTTCCTGGTGAGTGAGGAAGTGCGTGATCTGCTTCATTGGCGTTCCCGGGCGAAACTCCGTTTCCTGGAAGACATGAAGCTGCTTCACCATGTAATCCTGGTGTTGATTGGCCAGTCTCGGAAAGTTGGCGATTCCCTCGGCGTTGGGACCGTGGCAAGCCATGCAGGGCGGCGCCTCCTTCTCCGGCACGCCGTTCTCGAAGATCGTCTTGCCGGCGGCTGTCAGTTGCGGGTCGAGCCGGGCGTTGTGCTTCGGCACCTGCGCGGAGAAGTACTCGGCCAGCCCCTTGATCTGATCGTCGGAAAGGTGATGGCTGATACCCCACATGTATTCGTAGCCGGGCGGATCCGAGCGATGGTGGCTGCGAAAGTTCTCCAGCTGGGCGACGATGTAGAGGGCCTGCTGGCCGGCCAGCCGCGGGAAGTTGGGCGACACGGAGTTGCCGTCCAGGCCGTGGCAGATGGAGCAGACCTGCGCGGCGGTCACCGCCGGCGGAATATTCGGGTTGGCGAGGTCGCGCGAGCGCTCGAGATTTGAGCAGCCGCTCGCTGCGGCCAGGACAGTCAGAACCGACAAGGACGAAATACGTTTCATTCAGGATCTCCGGGTGTCCTGGATCACGACCTGGGTCGCATCGGCGCATTGATCGGCCAGTGCTTGCATGGGCATCGCAGAATCAGTAGGCAAACCAGACATAGCCGAACAGGGTGTTGTTGTCCTTCGCGTTGCGACCGAACCCGTCATAGTTGTTCGAGGCACCATTGAACTTGCTGTAAGCGGTGTATTGCGCGCCGACCCGGACATACTGGATCGGGGTCCAGAACAACTCGAAGGTCATGCCGCGGGTGGCGGGATTTCCCGTAAGGTTGCCGGTGACGCGAGTCGAGCTGATACCGGTCCCTAGAGGATCGGTCGACGTTATCTGGCCGTTTGTGTCGTAGCCCGATGTCTGGTTCGCGGTATTCGATGTGCCCGTCATATTGAAGAAGGCCACGCTACCGCCGTATTTGGCCTGATAGATGTACGACGCCTTGATTCGGAATGCGTCGATCGTGTCGGAAGCGTTGCCGATCGCTAATGGATTTCCCGCAGCGTCAACAAAACCCGGCGGCGAAAGAGCGGCAACCGCATTGGCGGAGTAGTCCTGCTTCTGACGCATGTAGGCGATCTGCGCCGTCACCGTATGCGGGTCGAGCAGGTACTGGTATTGGGCGTCGATGCCGGTATTCCTGAAACGGGTGTAGCTGTTCGGGTCGGACGGGTCGGAACTGCCGTCGTAAACATGCGCAGTCATTCCCGAGGTGCCGACCATGATGCTGTGCGGGCCCCATTCACGCGAATATGCCAGTCGCCAATAGGGGTTGTTGCTGCCGCTGAGTTTGGTCGTGCCCGAATCGTCGATTCCGGCGCTCATGAACGAGAAAGCCCGGTTGGCCGTCCGGTAGGTGCCCAGCTCGGCGTAGATGGTCTTGTTCCAGAACAGGTAGGCGCTGACCCCGGCGATATTGCCGCCGGAGCCGAAGCCTGGATAGGGCGCGTTTGCATCGGTGAACTGATGGCTGGTCAGGCCCGTATCCGGGACGTACTGCATCCAGGCCGCAGCGGTGTTCCATGGATCGGAGACCGACGGGTTGTTGTTGACGCTGACGCCGACGACGAGATCCCTGTTGGCATCGATGAAGTGATCGGCGTAGCGGAGGTCGATGTTGTCCGCCGAACTGTGGCCATGAAACTTGCCGTCGGCGCCCTGAACGGCATAGTTGTCATAGGTGACTTGCGCGAAGGCGCCGATGTTGTCGGTCACCTTGCCGGCGATAAAGACGCTGCCCGTCGCAAAGACCGGCGCGCCATTCTTCTGGAAGTCGGCGTTCGGGTCGTCGCTCTTCGACGTGTCGGCGACCTTGGCGGCTGTCACGACCCCCATCACAGCCAGCGGAATCGTGCGGGCGCCGATGGTATAACCGGTCATCTTGAACATGCGGCCATAGGGCGTCAGTTCCGGGAACTGGCCGCCGGCGTGACAGGCAACGCAGTTCTGGCCGGTCTGGCGCGCGAAGGCAGGAAGCGCTTGCGCGTCGAGTGGCGTCAGCATCGCGATAATCGCCGTCGCCATCGACGCCAATGCCGCAAGCTCCGAGAGCCAACGTTGAGTCCGGTTGGTCAGCGCGAGCATTACGAACTCCTCCTTTGCCGAATCCGGCATCTTGTTATGTCGTTAATGCTTTCTTCAGGTAGGGATATACACGCGGCCCAAGGTTTATGTAATACCGTGGACACGGTAATTGGACATACGCAAGATTCGGCAAAGTTGCCTGGTGCACTGCCGTATCGGCAACAGTACCCTGCCCAATCCGCGGCAGATCGCGCGCGGCGCGAAGAACGTCCGCTGTCAGCCTACGTCGTAGTAATAGGCCTTCCTGGGCACTTCGGCCTCGGCGAGACGGCGCTGCATGTCCAGCGGCTGCGCCGGCTTGTCCCACCAGAGCGCGCGGCCGGCCTTCTGCACCGACTGTTCCTCCGGATGCTGCTGCATCCATTCGCGCATGAAGCGGGTGTGTTCGGATTCGTAGATGGCCATCGGTTCAATCCTTTATCCGGTTGATGCGCACGACCTCTGGAATCCGCCGCACGCGGCGAAGTATCCGGGCGAGGTGCACACGGTTGGCAACTTCGACCGTGAAATAGAGGCTGGTCGTGGCGCCGTGGTCGTCGTCCATGCTGACGTTGGTGATGTTCGACTCCTCTTCCGCCAGCGCCGCCGAAATCTTGGCCAGCACGCCGCGCCGGTTCTCGGCGACGACGCGCAGGCCGATTTCGAACGCGCCCCTGATGTCGGGCTCCCAATCGACGTCCACCCAGTCGTTGCGTTCGCCGCGCTGGCGCGCCAGGACCGAACAATCATGCGAATGCACCACCAGGCCCTGGCCCTTACGGATGACACCGACGATCGGGTCACCGGGTATCGGCCGGCAGCACTTGGCCAACTGAACGGCAACGCCCTCGGTGCCGCGGATCAGGATGGTGGCGGCCTGGCGGGTTTCAGCGCCGCCGGCAGCCGTCGATTCGCGGTCGCGCAACTCGACCAGTCGCCGGGCGACGATCGCCGGCAGGCGCACCCCCAGGCCGACATCGGTCAACACCTGGCGCTTGCCCTTGGGGCTCGACTCGCGCAGGAAGCGGTCCCAGGTGGCGACATCAATGTCGGCCAATTGCAGGTTGAAGCCGCGCAGCGCCTGAGCGACCAGGCGTTCGCCGAGCGCCGCCGACTCCTCATGCTGCTGGGTCTTGAGGAAGTGCCTTATCTGCGCCCGTGCCTTGCCCGTCCTGACGTAGGAGAGCCAGGCCGGATTCGGGCTGGCCGAAAGCGCGGTGATGATCTCGACGCGGTCGCCGTCCTTGAGTTCGCTGCGCAACGGCATCGACTCGAAGTTGATGCGGCAGGCGACGCAACGGTTGCCGATGTCCGTGTGCACGGCGTAGGCGAAGTCCACCGCCGTGGCACCGCGCGGCAGCGCCAGGATCTTGCCCTTGGGCGTGAACACATAGACCTCGCCGGGGAAGAGGTCCACCTTGACGTGTTCGAGAAATTCGGCCGAGTCCTTGGAAGCCGATTGCAGTTCCAGCAGCGATTGCAGCCACTTGTGCGTCTCCTGCTGGAGGCCGGACAGCGCGTGTTCGTCCTTGTACTGCCAGTGCGAGGCGACGCCCGACTCGGCGACGTGGTTCATCTCGGCGGTGCGGATCTGGACTTCGACCGGCGTGCCGTAGGGCCCGATCAGCGTGGTGTGCAGCGACTGGTAGCCGTTGGGCTTGGGGATGGCGATGTAGTCCTTGAACTTGCCGGGTACCGGCTTGTAGAGCCCGTGAAGCACGCCCAGCGCCAGGTAGCAGGTCGGCACGTCCTTGACGATGACACGGAAGCCGTAGATGTCGAGTACCTGCGAGAAGGTCAGGTGCTTGTCGCGCATCTTGCGATAGATGCTGAACAGGTGCTTCTCGCGGCCCATCACTTCGGCCTGGATGCCGCGGTCCGGCAGCCGGCCGCGGATGGTGTCGAGGATCTTGCCGACCACTTCGCGACGATTGCCGCGCGCCTGCTTGACCGCCTTGACCAGCACCCGGTGGCGCATCGGGTGCACATGCTGAAAAGCCAGTTCCTGGAGTTCGCGGTAGAGGTTGTTGAGGCCGAGCCGGTTGGCGATCGGCGCGTAGATCTCCAGCGTCTCGCGTGCGATCCGGCGCCGCTTGTCCGGCCGCACGGCGTCGAGCGTGCGCATGTTGTGCAGGCGGTCGGCGAGCTTGATCAGGATGACCCGCACATCGCGCGCCATCGCCAGCAGCATCTTGCGGAAGTTCTCGGCCTGCGCGTCTTCGTAGGACTGGTTTTCGATGCGGTCGATCTTCGACACGCCATCGACCAGTTCGGCCGCCTTCTTGCCGAAGTGCTCCGCCAGTTGCGCCTTGGTGATGGAGGTGTCCTCCATCACGTCGTGGAGCAGCGCCGCGATCAGCGCCTGCGGGTCGAGCCGCCAGTGGGCGAGCGTTTCGGCCACCGCCAGCGGATGCGAGACATAGGGCTCGCCGCTGGTGCGGTACTGGCCGCGATGGGCCTCGGCCGAAAAGTAGTAGGCCGCCTCGACCTGGCCCGCATCTTCCGGCTTGAGGTAGGAACTGATGCTGGCGCGGAACCGCTCCAGGTTTTCCGCCAGGTCGACCGGCGCATGCATGTCGGCCGCCAGGATGGCCGGCTGGTCGTCCGGAATTCCGGACGCGTGCGGCACAGACGGGAGAACGGCCGACATGATGTTCCCCCGTCTGGCCTACATGGCTAGGCCTGGCCGCGGTTGAGAATTTCCAGCCCGACCTTGCCGGCTCCGATTTCGCGCAAGGCGATCACCGTAGCCTTGTCGCGGCCGGCTTCGACCAGCGGCGTGCTGCCCATGGTCAATTGGCGCGCCCGATAGGTGGCGGCCAGCGTCAACTGGAAGCGGTTGGGAATTCTCTTCAGGCATTCGTCGACGGTAACACGGGCCATGGTAGCTATCCTCAGGGTCAAAACTGCTCAAGAAATCGGAACATCTCGGGCTCGCGAGCCCGCTGGCTGGCCACGCGCAGACGCGCCGCGCACACCACGGCGGCAAGATCGCCCAACGCCATCTGCAAGTCATTGTTGATTATAGAAAAATCAAACTCGCCGACGTGATGCATTTCGCCGAGCGCCGCGGCGACCCGCCGCCGGATCACTTCCTCGGCATCCTGGCCCCGGTTGCGCAGTCGCCGCTCCAGTTCGGAAATCGAGGGCGGCAGGATGAAAACCGTCACCGCCTCGGGAAATAGCCGGCGCACTTGCTGTGCACCCTGCCAGTCGATTTCCAGCAGCATGTCCTGACCCGAGCGCATCCGCTCTTCCAGCCAGACCCGCGAAGTGCCGTAGAAGTTCCCATGAACCTCGGCCCATTCGAGGAATTCGCCCCGGTCGCGCATGGCGTTGAAACCGGGCACGTCGATGAAGTGGTATTCGCGGCCGTCCTGCTCACCGGCCCGCGGCGGCCGCGTCGTGTAGGACACCGAATGGCGCACCTGAGCATCGCGCTCCAGGAGCAGCTTGACCAGCGTCGTCTTACCCGCGCCGGAAGGGGCGGAAACGACAAAAAGGGTACCCGCGCTGCTCAAGCGGGCTACTCCAGGTTCTGCACTTGCTCACGCATCTGTTCGATCAGCAGCTTGAGATCGAGGGCGATGGCTGTAACCTCGGTCGAGACCGACTTCGAGGACAGGGTGTTGGCCTCGCGGTTGAGTTCCTGCATCAGGAAATCCAAACGCTTGCCGACTGCGCCGCCCTTGTCGACCACGCGCTGCACCTCGTCCAGATGGGTGGACAAACGCGCCAGTTCCTCGGCGACATCGATGCGGGCCGCGACGACGCCGATCTCCTGGCGGATGCGCTCCTCGTCGAGCGCGGCAACGGCTTCGCGCAGCTTGGTGGCCAGGCGCTGCTCGTAATCCGCCAACGCCAGCGGCAGCATCGGCCCGACGCGGGCGACCAGTTCCCGCATCTTCGCCACCCGATCGAGGATGGCCGTTGCCAGCTTGGCCCCCTCGCGTCGCCGGCTGGCCGTGAATTCGTCGAGCACCGTCCCCAGCAGAACCAGGCATTCGGCCTGCAGGGCCGCCGGGTCGATGCTGTCGTCGCCCAGAACACCCGGCCAGCGCAGCACTTCGGCCACGGACAGAGGGGCGGCATCGGGCAGGGTCTCGCGCACCGCCCGATCGAGCCGGCCGAGTTGGGCAACCAGGGCCGTATCCGGCGCCAGTTCGCGCCGCGCCCCGTCCTGGTGGGTCACGATATTCATGCGACATTCGACTTTGCCGCGCCCGATTTTGGCCGCAAGCTGCTCCCGGAGCGGCATTTCGAGGAAACGCAACTCGTCGCCGGCGCGGAAGATCACATCGAGGAAGCGCGAGTTGACGCTCTTCAATTCCAGGTGGATCGATGCCGCTCCGACGGGTCTGTCGCCGACGGCGTAGCCGGTCATGCTTTGGATCATGGTGGTCTTTTCGGTCGCAGCCTGGCTTGACACCGCGCCGGCCAAGCGGGAAAACTAACTTTCAGTGTAGGCTAATGCGCAAAACGCGCTGAGCCGGAACTACAATCCGTGCAGTATAGCAATCATGCCTTCGCAGCAGATCAACCACCCATTGCCTTTCGGCTTCCAGTTGGACCGCTACCGAATCGAACGGCAGTTGTCCCTGGGCGGCTTCTCCATCGTCTACCTTGCGTACGACGAGGATGGCACGCCGGTGGCGATCAAGGAATACCTGCCCAATTCGCTGGCCCTGCGCACCGAGGGCCAGGTAACGCCGGTGATCCCCGACGAGAACCAGGCCTCCTTCCGCCACGGCATGAAATGCTTCTTCGAGGAAGGCCGGGCGCTGGCGCATCTCAACCACCCGAACGTCGTGCGCGTGCTCAACTTCTTCCGCGCCAACGAGACCGTCTACATGGTCATGCAGTACGAGCGCGGCCGCACCCTGCAGGAGCACATCCAGAAGCACAAGGGCGATATCCGCGAGGCCTTCGTGCGCAACGTGTTCACCCGGTTGCTCAACGGCCTGCGCGAAGTGCACACCCAGAAGCTGCTGCACCTCGACATCAAGCCCTCGAACATCTACCTTCGTACCGACGGCAACCCGGTGCTGCTCGACTTCGGCGCCGCCCGCCAGGCGCTCAACTACAACGGTCCGGCGCTGAAGCCGATGTACACGCCGGGCTTCGCCGCCCCCGAACAGTACAAGGCGCCGGAAGAGATGGGGCCATGGACCGACATTTACGCCGTCGGCGCCAGCATGTACGCTTGTCTTTCCGGCACTTCGCCGCAGGCGGCCGACAAGCGCCTGGAAAAGGACCAAGTGATTTCCGCGACCAAGCGCTGGGACGGCAAGTACTCCGGCCACCTGCTCGAAACCATCGACTGGTGCATGGTGCTTGACCATCCCGAGCGGCCGAAAAGCGTCTTCGCGCTGCAGAAGGTGCTGGCCGAGCGCCACCACGGCATCGCGACCAACCAACCCACCTGGTTCCAGAACCTGGGCCAGGGCTTGAGGAGCCTGATCGGCAGATGAAATTCACCATTTACCAAGAGAGCCGTATCGGCCACCGCAAGTCCAACCAGGACCGCATCGCCTATTGCTATTCGCGCGATGCCGTTCTCCTGGTGCTTGCCGATGGCATGGGCGGACACCTGCACGGCGAGGTCGCTGCCCAGATCGCCGTCCAGTTCATCACCGAAGCCTTCCAACGCGAGGCACGGCCGCTGCTGGTCGACCCGTTCATGTTCCTTTCCAAGTGCCTCGGCAACGCGCACAACGCAGTGCTCGACTATGCCCTCGAGCGCGACCTGCCCGATGCGCCGCGCACCACCTGCGTCGCCTGCATCATCCAGGACAACATCGCCTACTGGGCGCATGCCGGCGACTCGCGCCTGTATGTCATCCGCAACGGCCAGGTTTTCGCCCAGACCCGCGACCACTCGCGCGTGCAGATGATGATCGACGACGGTCTGATCACCGAGGAAGAAGCGCTTCAGCACCCGGGCCGCAACCGCGTCTATTCCTGCCTGGGCGGCGGCACGCCGCCGCAGGTCGATTTTTCGCGCAAAACCCCGCTGCACGCCGGCGACGTCCTGCTGCTGTGCTCGGACGGCTTCTGGGTACCGCTGGGCAACGACGCGCTGGCCAAGGGTTTCTCGGGCGCCGACGTCATGGAAATGACACCCGAGCTGATGAATCGCGCCGAGACCGTCGCCGGCCCGACCGGCGACAATCTCTCCGTCATTGCGCTGACCTGGGAAGAAGGCTACGGTGAGGCGCCCACCACGCGCGGCAGCGTCGAGACCGAAACCATGCCGCTCAACGCCCACACCACGCAGATGGAAGGCATGGACAAGAACCGGGCGCGCGAGACCGAACTCACCGACGAAGACATCGAGCGGGCGATCGAGGAAATCCGCAACGCCATCCTGAAATACTCGAAGTAACAGGACCCGCCTCATGAGACCAAGCGGCCGCGCGCCGGACCAACTACGCCCTCTGACCATCGTCCGCGGCTACACCATGCACGCCGAAGGCAGCGTGCTGGTGAGCTTCGGCAACACCCGTGTGCTGTGCACCGCCAGCGTCGAGGAAACCGTACCGGGCTTTCTCAAGGGCAAGGGCCAGGGCTGGGTCACGGCCGAATACGGCATGCTGCCGCGCTCGACCCACACCCGCACGGCGCGCGAGGCCGCCAAGGGCAAGCAGTCGGGCCGCACTCAGGAGATCCAGCGCCTGATCGGCCGCAGCCTGCGCGCCGTGACCGACCTCGCCGCGCTCGGCGAACGTCAGATCACGCTCGACTGCGATGTCCTGCAGGCCGACGGCGGCACGCGCTGCGCCTCGATCACCGGCGCCTGCGTCGCCCTGCACGAGGCCTGCAACAAGCTGGTCGCAGCCGGCCGGCTTGCGGCCAGCCCGATGCGCGACTTCGTCGCCGCCGTATCGGTGGGCATCTATCAGGGTCTGCCGGTGCTGGATCTCGACTACGAAGAGGATTCCGCCTGCGACACCGACATGAACGTCGTCATGACCGGCAGCGGCGGCATGGTCGAAGTGCAGGGCACCGCCGAGGGTCCACCTTTCACGCGCCAACAACTGGAACAACTTCTCGACCTCGCGACCGGGGGCATTGCCGGTATCATGGCGGCACAGAAACACGCCCTGGCAGACAATCCCGCATGACCCGCTTCCGCAAGCTCTCGACGGGCATCGATGCCGACGCCGACGCCGACGTCAAGTCGCTCATGGAGGACATCGACGCCTCGCTCGCCGACCTCGAGAAACGCCTCGAGGCCGAACAGGCCGCGCTGAGCAACAAGTCGGCGACCTCGATCGTCCATCGTGTTCAACCGATGCCGGGCAAGGCCGAACTGCCCGTGGTGGGCGCCGAATCCGCCGAGCCGATCTCGCCTGGGGAAGCGTCGGGCTTTCTCGCCGAACTCGAACACGAAGCGGCCGCACTGAGCGGCACCGGCGAGAGCGAAGCCGCGCAACGCGAGATCAGGGCGCGGCGCGTTCATGACACACTCGGCCGCGTCTTCAATTTCTTCAACGTTTTTTGCCGCCACGCCAACACACTTGCGCCCACCATCACCCGGCCCTACCGGCTCGATGCGCATATCGTCTACGCCGACCTCAAGTGGCAGGAAGCCTCGGTGCGCTACCGCCTGCAGAACCTGCGCGAGAAGGCGCTGATGGATTACGTCACGCTCACCATCCGCCTGGCGGCGCCGGCGCCGGTGGCGGTGGTCCGCCGCTGGGACCAGATCGAGCAACTCAAGAAGGAAATGCACATCCTGGACCTCAAGCCGGCCGAAGGCATCGATCTCGACGAAAAGCCGCAGCAGGAGAACGTCAACATCCTGCTGGCACCCGACTTTCCCGTCCAGCTCACCTTCCGCGCCAACTACCGGAAGGAACGCATCGACCTCTTGAGCCGCAATCTCGACGGCTTCGGCATCGCCGCTTTCGTAAGCAACGCCGCCGACGTCACCCAGCAACTGCTCGACGATCTCGGCCGCTTCCTGATCAACCGTACGGACAAGCTGCCCGCCGGCTTGCAGCCGGTGCATCTGCGCTCGCAACTGTGATCCTGAGATGAACAAGCTCGTACTCGCCTCCGGCAACCCCGGCAAGCTGCGCGAACTCTCCGCGCTGCTGGCGCCGCTCGATTTCGACGTCCGTCTGCAGGCGGAGTTCAACGTGCCCGAGGCCGACGAGCCCCACGTCACCTTCGTCGAGAACGCCATCGCCAAGGCCCGCCATGCGGCGCGGCTCACCGGCCTGCCGGCGTTGGCCGACGACTCCGGCATCTGCGTCACAGCGCTCGGCGGCGCGCCCGGCGTCTATTCCGCGCGCTATGCCGGCGAGCCGAAGTCCGACGCCCGCAACAACGCCAAACTCATCGCCGAGTTGGCCCACCAACGCGACCGCAGCGCCCATTACTACTGCATCCTGGTACTCATGCGCCACGCCGACGATCCGCAGCCGATCTTCGCCGAAGGCGAATGGCACGGCGAGATCATCGCCGAGCCGCGCGGCACAGGCGGCTTCGGTTACGACCCCTACTTCTGGCTGTCCGAGTTCGGCTGCACCGCCGCGGAACTGCCCGCCGAAAAGAAGAACGCCATCTCCCACCGCGGCATCGCCCTGCGCCACCTCATCGACCGCCTGCAAGCCAAGCGGTGATTCCGGAGAAGGACGTTGCACCGCAAAGGACGCAAAGTACGCCAAGGGAAACAAGAGAGTTGTTTTGCGGAGGTCTTCACGGCGAGGATGGTCCGCGCTTCGTCTCACAAATGCCTTCCTTTGCGTCCTTTGCGGTGAACGATTTGAGGCTCTTCGGGTGATGCCGCTCGCGCTCTACGTTCACTTCCCCTGGTGCATCAGGAAGTGTCCCTATTGCGACTTCAACTCCCACGAAGCCAAGGGCGCCATCCCCGAGGCTGACTACCTCGCCGCCCTGATCCGTGACCTCGATCTCGCGCTGCCGGGCGCCGGCGACCGGCCGCTGACCAGCGTCTTCATCGGCGGCGGAACGCCGAGCCTGATGTCGCCGGCAACCGTCGAAGCCCTGCTCGCGGCGATCCGCGCCCGCCTCGCGCTGCCGGACGATGCCGAGATCACCCTCGAAGCCAACCCCGGCGCCATCGAAGCAAGCCATTTCGCGGCCTTCCGTGCGGCCGGCGTCACCCGCCTCTCGCTCGGCATTCAGAGCTTCGACGACGAAAGCCTCAGGGCCATCGGCCGCATCCACAGCGCCGACGAAGCCCGCCGTGCCGTCGAACTTGCGCTCGACAATTTCGGCCAAGTCAATCTCGACCTCATGTACGCCCTGCCGCAACAGACGCTGGCCAAGGCACAACAGGACATCGACACCGCCATCGCCTTCGGACCCGGCCATCTGTCCGCGTATCACCTGACCGTCGAGCCCAATACCCCCTTCCAACACGCCCCGCCGCCGCTGCCGGACGACGATCTCGCCGCCGACATGCAGGAGATGGTTGAGGAAACGCTCGCCGCCGCCGGCTACGAGCACTACGAAACCTCCGCCTTCGCCCGCCACGGCCGGCAGTGTCGTCACAACCTCAACTACTGGACCTACGGCGACTACCTCGGCATCGGCGCCGGCGCCCACGGCAAATTAACCCGAGATGGACTTGTGATCCGCGAAATGCGCCACAAGCACCCCGCCGAGTACCTGCGTGCGCAGGACTTCGTTCAGGAACGTCACGGGGTTCCGAGAGAAGAACTTACGGGCGAGTTCATGATGAACGCCCTGCGCCTAACCGCCGGCTTCGTTCCCGACTTGTTCGAGCAACGCACCGGGCTGCCGCTGGACACCGTCAACGCTCTGCTGCGACAAGCGGAAGCAGACGGCCTGCTGCAGATCACCGACTACCGAATCGCCCCCACCCTCCTCGGCCAGCGCCACCTGAATGCACTGATCGGGCGGTTCCTCTAAGGACAGGGGCCTTTCGCGTGCTATCCCGGAAAGTGTGGGCGACTAATCCGCTGCCATCGAAGACAAGTGCATCAGTTATTCGGCACGAGCTCGACGCGGCGGTTCTTCGCCTTGCCTTCCTCGCTGGTATTGGCGGCGACCGGGCTTGCGAACGATACGCCGACCGGGGTCAGGCGCTTGCGGTCGACCTTGTATTGGCTGGCCAGCACCGAGATCACGGCATCGGCGCGGCGCTTCGATAAATCCATGTTCGAGCGGAACTCGCCGACGTTGTCCGTGTGGCCGACGACCAGCAGCTTGAGTGTCGGTGTCGTCGACAGCAGCTTCGCGATCTGGGCCAGCGTGTCGTTGGATTCCGGCTTCACGTCGGCCTTGCCTGAATCGAAATACAAGCCATAGAGCGCCACGCGGCCGTTTGCATTGATCGCCTGGGCCATCTCTTCGGCCTTGACCGTGACCATCTTCTGCTCCATGGCCTTGAGTTCGAGGACGTCGACAAGAACGATCGTCCGGTTGTTGTAGGCCTTGCAGTAGAGATCGTCCTTGGCGTTGTAGGCCAATACCGAAACGAACGCATTGTTCTTCGGCAATTCGAGCGCCGCATAGCGCTGTTCCGTGGTCCGAACCGTCTGGGCGCAGTGGCCGTTGCTGAAGTGCTTGTCCTTGATGTTTGCTTCCGGCCAGAGATACATCGACATGCTCTGGTCGCCGCCACCACCTTCGCTGCTGCGTGCCGGATCGCCGCCGCATTCAGGGCTCTTGCATTCGAACAGTGTCTTGCCACCCTTTGCAGTCAGATCGTTCTGGTAGTTGCGCACGGCCTGGAGCGGTGAGACGTTGTCGGGCAGCAGGTAGACCAGGTGGGTGCGCCGTCCTTCCAGGGCCTTGCTCTGGCCGGGCTCGAACACGATGTTGTTGTGGGCGTCGCGCTTGCCCTTGTCGGCTGTCGGCTTGAGCGGGCCGAGCGGCAGCTTGAGTTCGTCATAGTCCTTGGCATCGTAGGAAACGATGAAGGAGCCGCCGAAGCGCCCTACGAGAGGGGAATCCTTGGCACCAGAGATATCCGCCTTGGGCACGGTGGCGTCGGCCAAAGCATTGGTTGCAGACATCAAGCACAGCAGCACGTATCCGAAACGCCTCATCATGGATCTCCAGAATGGTTGGAATGAAGGACAAGAAATTCGAGGCCACGGCGCCAAGTATTCGGACCCGCTCCGCGGACTAGGCGCCTCGGCACTACGCAGCATTGTAGTTTGGCCGTCTCGCTCCGACACTCACTGAAACCCGCCCCGGCCGCTACCATGAGGCCCTCAACTCGGATTCCGTCTTCTACGACGGCAACGGCCCCGAGCCGCTTAAGACGGAGGAGATCGCCTGGGTGAACCGGCCCTATTCGCTGCCGCTGACCTTGCCACCGCTGGCAAGGATCGTGCTGGCGCGGGAGGCGTAAGCAAGCTCCGCTGTCCCTTGCCGGTCATCGGACCGATGACCGGCGTGATCCGGATGGCAAGCCTCACTGCCCAAAGTTCCCCGTTGTCGTCCCGCCATGGCCTGAAGGCGCGGAGGTCACAACATTGTTCGCGCCCGGTTGCCACATGTCGACGATGCCGGTGGCGCCGGTCTCGTGGCGTTTGATGCACTTCCATTCGATGGCGGTACCGGCAGGCAGGTTGGAAATGCTTCCGCTCCAGCGCGGATAGGCGGCGGGATCGAGCTTGACGGCGCCGGCCGGCGACCAGGCGCCTAGTTGCGCGATGTTGCCGACGACATACACGGACTGCCCCGGCACGGTGATGCCGTTGTTGCAGACGAAGGTCTCGGACACGCTGGCCGTGGATTGGAAGTCGCCACTGGTGACACCGCCGCTACCGGCGGCAGCGGAGGTGAACAGGTTGTTGGCGCCGGGCTGCCACTGGTCGACGACACTTGTGTCGCCCGCTTCGCGTCGCTTGATGCACTTCCATTCAATGTGCGTATTTGGCGGCAGCTTGCTCACCATTACGCTCCACTGCGGGTAGTTCGTCGGATCGAGCTTGATCCCTGCCGCTGCGCGCCAGGCACCGAGTTCGGCGATGCTGCCGACCACGTAGACGGATTGCCCCGGCACCGTGGTGCCGTTGCCGCAGACGAACTTCTGCGTCACGGTGGCAGACTGCGGCGCGAGTGCGAAGGCAAAGCTCTGGCCTCCGGCTACGCTGGTGCTGCCGGACTTGGCTCGTGTCAGGTTGCCGCTGGTCGCCATCCAGCCGCTGGTGGCGGCTTCGAACGCCACGGCATCAGCAACCTGCGTCAGGCTGGCGCCGTTGAGAGTGACGCCGGTTACGGGCGCGTTGTCGGTGATGAGTTCGACGACGTTGTTCCGGCTCGTCGGCGCGCCGGCGTAAGTGCCACTGGCGGGGCCGATGAGCACAGTTGCCGTCGCGCCGGACAGGTGTTGAGACAGCGGCGTCACACGCGCGGCACCGCTGCGGTAAGCGGTGGTCTGGCCATCGTCCTCATAGAGCGTGAAGGACGTCGGCATTGCCGACGCGTAGGCGCGCACGATCAAGTCGTTGCGCACCGAGCCGTCGCTGCGCTTGCCCAGGATGTTCATGGTCTTGTCGTCCACGACCATCTTGGGAACGATGGCGCCGGCGCGCGCGAAGGTCTGCAGGCGGAAGATACCGTTCGCCATCTCCGGCTGCGAAGCCATCGTCTGGCCGCTGCTGTGCACCCACTGGTGGGTGTGATAGTCGATCCAGTCGCCAGCCGGCAGATACACGTCGCGCTGGGTTTCACCGGATTTGGCCGCGATGGCCACCAGGAGGTCACGGCCGAGCAGCTTCTCGTTGCCGGTAGTGCGCAGCGCGGGATCGTTCTGGTAATAGAACACCGGCGGCGGAGCGACCGGTTCGCCGAACAGGTAGGCGCGATGGGCCAGCGAATACAGGTAGGGGCTGAGCTCATAGCGCTCGCGGATGTTGGCGAGATTGCTCGCCATGTCGCCGACGCGGTCGGGTGCGGTTTCCTTGCAGTTGCAGAGGTTTTCCGTGTGCGGACGCACCGGCACGTCGAACATGGCGCCGTCGGCAAACCACTGGGTATAGGTATCGTTCAGCGCGCTACCGCCAAGGCCGTCACGATGAAAGCCGGCGATATCCGAGCCGAAGTAGTCGACGCCGGAGAAGGACATATGCATCTGGGCATTCTCGTGAGCCGCCAAATTGGCAAGGTCGCCGCCGATGTCGCCCGACCACATCGCCACGCCGAAGCGCTGGATGCCGGGCGCGCCGGAGCGCGCCATCATGAAGGGGCGCCGGTCGACGCCGTTGCGCGCATAGCCGCGCGCGATGCCTTGTGCCCACATGAAGCTATACATGTTGTGATAGTCGGCCTGACCGTGCTTGCCGGGCAGCACCCCGGCCACCCAGTCATTCGGGTCGTACATCTCGGGCTCGCCAAGATCGATCCAGTGACCGATCACGCCGTCGCTGATCAATTTCTGGCGCTTGGTGTCGTGCCAGTAGTCGGCGGCCGCATCCTGCGTCCAGTCGATCATGCCGCCCTTGCCCCACCAGGGATTGCCGGTCAGGAAGACGGGATCGCAGGTAGCGCAGCCGGCTCGTACCAGGAAGCCTCGGCTCTTGAGATCCTGGTGTTCCGTCAGGCTGCGGCTGACATAGGACTCCTCGATGGCGATGATGCCGATGCCATCGTTGTCCCGATAGCCGGCCAGCGTTGCCGCGGGGTTGGAGAATTGGGAGGTATCCCAGGTCACGCGCCCCATGTTGCTGTTCTCCGATCCCGCCGTCACATTGCCGAACCATTGCAGATCCAGCACGAAACCGTCGATCGGGAACTTGTTGGCGCGCAGCGTGGCAAGTTTGCTGTTGATTTCGTTCCAACTGTCGAAGCCATACTCCGACACCCACAGGCCGAACATCTTCTTCGGCGGCACCGGCGGACGCCCGGTCAACTCCATGTAGTCCTTGCGCAGATCGGGAAGATCCGGGCCGGTCATCACGTACCAGCGTATCTGGTCGCCGCCCGTTTCCACTTTCCATGGATTGCCCGTGAAATCCCAGCGTTGCTTGATCACATGATCGAGAAACAGGGCGTAGTTGGCATTCTGCGGCCCGACTGCGTACATCACGGGAAACTGGGCATTGCCCGCGGCGCCATTTCCGAAGCCGACCATCTGGTTGCCGAAGTTGTCGCCCGGCGAGCGTGTCCGCCCGACCCAGTCGCCGTCCGCTGAGCCCGAGGTGACGAACTGCTCGCCGAGCCCATAGACGTTTTGCATGACGCCCGGGGCGATGCTCAGGCCCTTCGTCTCGGCAAGGCTGAGCGGGCAGATCGTCGTCAGATCGACACCGGCAAGCTTGTCCCGGACATCGACGCAAAGCGTGTCGGCATGCACCGTCAGGCGCAGGTAGTGCGTTTCCAGCGTCGTCCCGCCGGGACCGGATTGGCTGAAGCTGGACGGGCCCGCATAGTCCTTCTTGTCCACCATCGGGGTCGTCAGGATGGCCTGAGCGGCGTCCGGCCCAGGCCCGAACGCCGATGCCTCAAAATGCGCCAAGTCGTCGTCGAGCAGTTCGACGACCAAATAGCTGCCGCCGTGGGAGTACTTGAACCGCTCCACTCCCGCCTGCGACACGGCGGGCATGAGCAGCAACAAGGTCAGCACGACGATGCTGGCGGAAGAAAGGCTGGACCGGGTACCGAGCATGAGCATGTTTGATCTCCTCATCCGGTGTTGCATGATTACGCGGTGGGACGCCTTGCCAGAAAGCAAGAGTCTTGCTGGGCTGTTGAGAGCGACGAGTCGACGGGGCCTTGGCGCGCTATCACACAAAGCCTCGATGGCGCTTTCAGAAACACTCGCTGCGCCATGGAGTCCAGGCAGACAGATCACACCTACCGCACCCGATACCCATGCATAGACACCAGAAGCAGGCATGTCAATGAGATGCCGCAGGTCGCCGCCGAATCAGCAATTACGGTAGTGAACGGCCAGCCACACGGTCTGGCGATCCGGCGCAGTCCATTCCACCCTGTGACGGCAGTGAGGCGGCAGATTCAGCCAGTCGCCGACCTTCAGCATTCGGGGTTCCGCCTCGCCCTCGATCGACACATGGGCCTCCCCGGCAACAACGATCACCCATTCCCCTTCGGGCTGGTCGTACCAGAACCCGGTGGGACTGGCCTGCCCAGTGGAAACGATGCGCTCGACACGCAGCCCGGGCGCCTGCAGTAGATCGGCAAACATTTCCTCGCCGACGCTCGCTGCCGGAAGCCCGGCAAAGAGATTTCCCGAGTTCGTCATCATTCACCTCGGTGGAGAATTCTCGGTGAAGGCCAGCGGCAGCTTGCGTCGGCCGCCGCGCCCCGGCTTTGAAGTCGCAAATTGCGACATCAAAGCAGCATACTCCTCGCCGTTCAACCGGAACATGAAGTCTGCCGGAAATCGGTCGGCGTTACGCCCGTCCGCCCTTTACCTCGGCCGCTATCGTAGCCGCCCGCCGCGTCGCCGGCCGCGTTGAATGGGCGATCCCGCCCCGTTCTTTCCGAACGCGAGTCATGGTCAGGCAATCATACCCCATCATGCCACTGTCAATCCGCGTGAGCATCCCGGGACACCGAGTAGCCCGCCCAGGGAAGGCTGAGGGCCTCGGCGGTCTCGTCACCGAGTTAGAATCTGCGCCCTTCTGTTGTCCGTGTGCCTCGGTACCCTGTCCCGCCATGAATCCCCGTCGCCGTCTCCTCCTGTCGTCCATTGCGGTCGCCGCCATGCCGGGTTGCATCACCCTCGGCGGCAAGTCCTCCTTGCCTCCTGCGGCACCGCTGAAGATCGGACTTGCCCTGGGCGGTGGCGCAGCCAAGGGGTTTGCCCATATCGGCGTGATCAAGGCGCTGGAGGCCCAGGGCATCGTGCCGGACATCATCGCGGGAACGAGCGCCGGCTCGGTTGTAGGGTCTCTCTATGCGGCGGGCCTGTCGGGCTTCGAGCTGCAGAAGCTGGCAATGGATATGGACGAGAGTCAGGTGGGCGATTGGTCCCTGCCCGATCGAGGCGTATTCAAGGGCGAAGCCTTGCAGAATTTCGTCAACAAGGCGGTGGGCAACCGGTCCCTGGAGAAGCTGCCGCGCAGCTTTGCGGCCGTGGCCACCGATCTGCGGAGCGGCGAGTTGATGGCCTTCCGCACGGGCAACACCGGCATGGCGGTGCGGGCTTCGAGCAGCGTACCTGGCGTGTTCCAGCCGGTGAGCATCAACGGCCGCGAATACGTCGATGGCGGGGCGGTGAGTCCGGTGCCGGTGCGCACAGCGCGCGCCATGGGCGCGAATTTCGTCATCGCCGTGGACATTTCGGCCAAACCGAAGGACGGCAAGACCCAGAGCACCCTGGATGTCCTGTTGCAGACCTTCGCCATCATGGGCCAGACCATCGGCCGCTACGAAATGGCCGAGGCGGACGTGGTGATCCGTCCGGTGACCGCGGAATTGCCTTCGGCGGATTTCCAGGCTCGGCACAAGGCCGTCCTCGAGGGAGAGAAAGCTGCGGCCGCAGCGATGCCCGAACTGAAGGCGAAGCTCGAGCTTGCCCGTCAGGGCGGCGGCAGCCGCCAATCCTGATGCTGCCAGGAAGAGTATCGGCACCGCCGGTCCTGGCCCAATACATCGGGTAAGCTACGCCTCCCCGAATCAACCAACCCCTAATCGATATGTGGTTTCGCAATCTTCGCATTTACCGTCTTCCCGCCGGCGGCTCGGTGGACTCGACCCGGCTCAATGAACTTCTGGCCGCGCATCCGCTAAAGCGCTGCGGCGGTTTCGACATGATCAGCCGCGGCTGGGTCTACCCGCGCGTCGAAGGCGAGTTCGTTCATGCCGTCAACCGCCAGTGGCTGCTCGCGCTGGGGGTGGAGCAAAAGCTGCTGCCGGCGACCGTGATCCGGCAGGTGGCGCTGGAGCGCGCGGCGCAGGTCGAGGCCGAGCAGAATCGCAAGGTCGGCCGCAAGGAATTGCGCGACTTACGCGACCAGGTCACCGACGAACTGCTGCCGAAGGCCTTTACATGCCGGCGCACGACCTGGGGCTGGATCGATCCGGTCAACGGCTGGCTGGTGATCGACGCCGGTTCCGATGCGCGCGCCGATGAATTCATGGAGAACCTGACTCCGCTGATCGAGGCCGAGGCGTTGCGCCCGCTGCAGACGCAGGTGTCGCCCGGGACGGCGATGACGGAGTGGCTGGCCGCTGGGGATGCGCCCGCCGGCTTCAGCATCGATCGCGATCTCGAACTCAAGGCCTCTGCCGGCGGTGATGCCGCGATACGCTACGTTCGCCATGATCTCGAGGGCAAGGAGATCCAGGCCCATATCGGCGCCGGCAAGATCGTCACGCGCCTGGGCCTGACCTGGAACGACAAGGTCTCGTTCGTGCTCAACGACAAGCTACAGATCAAGCGCCTGGCCTTCCTCGACATTCTCAAGGAGGCGGCGGAACAGGAAGCCCAGGATGCCGACGAGCAGTTCGACGTGGACTTCGCGTTGATGGCGGGGGAACTGGCACTGATGTTCCGCGACCTCGTCGCCGCGCTGGGCGGCGAGCTGAAACCGGCGTAGGGCCGGCGCCGGCGCGTATTGCCGGCTAGTGCAGCCGGCCCGCTGCGGGAACGGCGCCGCCGAAGGCCGTGGTCTGGATGCCCCAGTCGGCGACGCGCGCCGCCTGTTGCAGCAGGTGGTGGACGCCGACGAGGACGTCGCCGGTGATGTTGAAGTCGGCCTGGCGCTTGTCGGCCAGGGTCATGGCGACGCGGATGGACTCGCCGCCGGCGTCGACGTCGATGGCTTCGACCAGCACCGGCGCTGCGCCCAGCGGCAGCTTCTCGCCGGGCCGCAGCGGCGACTGGAAGTCGGCCTGGGCAATGCCCGCCTCGCGCTGAAAGGCCTGCACGGCGGCAGCGGTGGAGTCGTCGCGCGGTGCCAGCCAGGCATCCACCTGCCGGAAGAAGCCGCGCAGGCAGGCCCGGGTCAGCCAGAAGCGGAATTCCTCGTCGGTCTCCAACGTCACGCGCATGAGGATGCGGTCCTCGGCCAGTATGTAGCTGGCATTGAACTGGCGGATACTCATGCGCCTGCCCCGTCGCGGCGGCGGAACACCACGTCCCAGACGCCATGCCCGAGCCGCAGGCCGCGCTGCTCGAACTTGGTCAGCGGCCGGTATTCCGGGCGGGGCGCGAAACCGTCGGCGGTGTTCTCCAGCAGCGCTTCGCCGGCCAGCACTTCGAGCATCTGCTGGGCATACTCCTCCCAGTCCGTGGCGCAGTGGAAATAGCCACCCGGCGCCAGTCGTTGCGCCAGCAGCGCGACGAAAGGCGGCTGGAGCAGGCGGCGCTTCTGGTGGCGTTTCTTCGGCCAGGGATCGGGAAAGAAGACGTGGATGCCGGCCAGCGTGCCCGGCGCGATCATGTTTCGCACCACTTCGACGGCGTCGTGCTGGATGATGCGCACGTTGGCGAGTTCGCTCTCCGCGATCTGCTTGAGCAGGCTGCCGACGCCCGGCGTGTGGACTTCGAGCCCGAGGTAGTCAATCTGCGGGTGGGCGGCGGCGATGGCGGCCGTGGTCTCGCCCATGCCGAAGCCAATCTCCAGAACCCTCGGCGCATCGCGACCGAAGACGGCCCCCAGGTCGAGCGCTTCGGCCCGGTAGGGGATGCCGAATTTCGGCATCAGTGCTTCGTAGCTGCGCGCCTGCGCGTTGGAGACGCGACCCTGGCGCAGGACGAAGCTGCGGATATGGCCGTGTGCCGGCGGGGCGGCATCGTTCATCGGTCGTCTGCTCCGAACACGTTGCCCAGAGCGTACGCCGGTTCCGCGAGGTCGCCCGCCAACTTGTCGCACTCCACCGCCGGCGGTACCGCGCCGGCGCCCGCTTCGTGCCGCCATTGGCGATCTTCGGCGCTATCGCCTTTCAGGCTGAGCAACCTGCTGCGCGAAACGTTCTCGAACAATTCATTGACCTGCGCCCAGGCAGCGAACTTCGCCTCGAGGCTCGCCGCCGGTTCGGCCGCGAGACTCTTCAGGCAAGCGGCCACGCGCGCCCGCACTGCTTCGGCGCGCTCGACGCGAGCGGCGTCCCGACGCAAGGCATAGAAGAGATCGAGATCGTGGCGAGGCGCATTGATCGCCTCTACCGCCGAGGAGCAGGCGGGCGCCAGATCGTCCGGCGGCAGATCCAGTTGTGGTTTCAAATGAAGCGCGACATTCAGCGCTTCGGCCGGCGCGGCGTCCTGGCCGAAGTAGTGGCGGGAAAGATCCCGGGCCGCGCCCTGGATGCGCCGGTCGTAGCGCTCGAGCCAGTCGGCATAAGCGTTGGCAACGGCCTGGCCGTTTTCCTGGCCCCGGCAGGTCTCGGCCAGCAGCTTGACGCCGTGCACCAGGCCCCAGATCAGTTGCTGCGTCAGCAGGCGCGGCTTGCGGAACGCATAACCGTCGGGAGGCGGCGGCGCTTCCTGGCTGCGGGCGGGAGTGGCAACGAGCACGGCAGCCAGCATTGCCGCTACCAACGGTAGGCGCGGCACGGCTTCAGCTTCCTATGATCCCCGTGGTCGGCGAACTCGGGGCCGCGGCATAGAGCTTCTTCGCCATGCGCCCGGCGAGGAAGGCTTCGCGCCCGGCTTCGACCGCCTTCTTCATGGCGCCGGCCATCAGCACCGGGTTCCTGGCGCCGGCGATGGCGGTGTTCATCAGCACACCGTCGCAGCCGAGTTCCATGGCGATGGCGGCGTCGGAAGCCGTGCCGACGCCGGCATCGACCAGCACCGGCACCTTGGCCGACTCGATGATCAGCTTGAGGTTCCAGGGATTGAGAATGCCCATGCCGGAACCGATCAACGAGGCGAGCGGCATCACGGCAACGCAGCCGATGCCTTCCAGCAACTTGGCCTGGATGGGATCGTCGGAGCAATAGACCATGACCTTGAAGCCATCCCTGACCAGCGTCTCGGCAGCCTTCAGCGTCTCGGGCATGTTGGGGAACAGGGTCTGCTGGTCGCCGAGCACTTCCAGCTTGACCAGATCGTGGCCATCCAGGAGTTCGCGCGCCAGGCGCAGCGTGCGCACGGCGTCGTCGGCCGAGTAGCAGCCGGCGGTGTTGGGCAGGTAGGTGAATTGCGAGGGCGGCAGCGCATCGAGCAGCGACGGCTGCTTCGGGTCCTGGCCGATGTTGGTGCGGCGGATCGCGACGGTGACGATCTGCGCGCCGGAGGCATCGACGGCGGCGCGCGTCTCGGCGAAGTCCTTGTACTTGCCGGTGCCGACCAACAACCGCGACGCGTAGGCCTTGCCGGCGATGACCAGTGAATCTTGCATGATGGGTTCCTTAACCGCCGCCGACGGCGACGACAATTTCAATGCGGTCGCCGGCCTCGACAACGACGGCGGGATGTTGGCTCCTGGGCACGATCTCCCCGTTGCGTTCCACCGCGACGCGCTTGCCCGCCATCCCACGCGCTTCGAGCAGGGCCGCGACGGTCATCGCCTGGGCCAGTTCGGCTCGTTCGCCATTGATGTGCAGGGAAATCATGACAGTGATTTTAGCATCGCGCGGATGCTGCCCTCCGGCTGACCCGCCGTTGGTACATCCGATGCCGACGCGCGAATCCCTGCATCGCACAGGGAGATCATCCAGACCCCCCCGCATTCTATATCTAAGGTAGCATGGTGAAACATTACTCGAACAACAACCTTCGGAGAGACAATCATGCTGGCTGGACTTAGGCTGGGACAACGGTTTGCGTTGATGATCGGCATGCTGGCGATCGGTTTCGCGGTGTTCGGCGGCGTCACCTATTTCATCCTGGAACGATTGCGAGTCAACGGTCCGATCTACCAGGAGGTGGTTCGCGGCAAGGATCTGGTGGCGGATATTCTGCCGCCGCCGGCTTACATCATCGAGGCCAACCTGATCGCGCACCAAATGGCGGTCGACACGGCGCCCGACCAACGCTCGAAACTGATCGCGGAGTTGACGCAGGCCGAGAAGGATTTCGGCGAACGCTACGCGTTCTGGCGTGCGCAGCCGCTGGCGGACAACCTCAAGCAAACGCTGCTCGATCAGGCTCAGACAACGGGGATCAAGTTCTTTGAGCTGGCCAGAAACCAGTTCGTGCCGGCGATCCAGGCAGGCGATTCGGCGCGCGCACGGGCGGTGCTCGGCGAGATGGGGAATGTGTATGCGAGCCACCGCCAGGCGATCGATCAAGTTGTCAAGCTCGCCAACAGCGAGAGCGGGCGCATCGAAGCCGAGGCGGCGGACTCGGTGGTGTCGGCGCGCATGATCCTGATCTCGATTTTCGTCGCATCGCTGGGTGCCTCGCTGCTGCTGGCATGGCTGGTGACCAGCCATCTGATGCGCGAGCTTGGCGGCGAACCCCAATACGTCAATGAAGTCATGAAGAGCCTTGCCGCCGGAGATCTCACGGTCGACATTCGGGCCGGCGGGTCCGACAGCAGCGTCCTGGCCGCCGTGCGGACCACCGTCGCCGCGCTGCGCGAGATGATGCGGACCATCCACAGCAGCGCCGACGAGGTCGCGACCGGTTCGGGCGAAATCGCTACGGCTTCGCGCGCCGTTTCCGACGCCGCCCATGCCGGATCGGACGCGGCTTCGTCGATGGCCGCTGCCGTCGAACAGATGACCGTCAGCGTCGTCCATATTTCCGAAAGCGCCCGCGAGACCGAGATCAATTCGTCGCGCTCGGCGAAACTGGCCGAAGAAGGCGAAGGCCGGACCAACCGGGCCACCGAAGAAATGAATGCCATCGCCGCCACCATCGGTGGCGCTGCGGAGCGGATCGGCACCCTGGTCGCACGGGCCAACGAGATCGGCACCATCGCCGGCGTGATCAAGGAAATCGCCGCCCAGACCAACCTGCTGGCGCTCAACGCCGCCATCGAGGCCGCACGCGCCGGCGAGCAGGGGCGCGGCTTCGCGGTGGTGGCCGACGAAGTGCGCGGCCTGGCCGAACGCACGGCAACGGCGACGGTACAGATCGAGCAGATGATCAGTGCCATCCAGGGCGACACTCACCACGCCGTGGAGGCCATGGGTGCGGCCAAACCCCAGGTCCAGCGCGGCGTCGAGCTGGTGGGCAGCGCCGCCGAATCGCTGCGCGAGATCCGTCAGGGCGCCGCGGACACTCTGACCAAGGTGCGCGACGTCGCCAATGCGACCCAGGAGCAGAGCACCGCCAGCACCGCCATCGCCCAGCAGGTCGAGCAGATCGCCCAGATGGTGGACCACACCGGTGCGTCCGTGAAACAGACGGCGACCGCGGCGGCCGAACTCAAGCAAACGGCAGAACGCTTGAGCGAAATGGTCAGGCGTTTCCGTGTCTGAACTGCTACCGGAACTGCTTGCCGGCGCCATTAATTGCCACGCCGGCAAGCCCTGTCTAGAATAGCCCCCTCTCGCGGGCGTCGTATAACGGCATTACCTCAGCTTCCCAAGCTGATGACGAGGGTTCGACTCCCTTCGCCCGCTCCAGATCGATCCGATGCGCCGGAATTTCTCTTGGGGGTTGCCAACAGACGATGGATACCTCACCTGTTCCAGACAAGAGCGGCACGGCTCTCAACGAGCAGCGTTTCCAGATGCTGCAGGACATCGCCAAGGAACTGACGGGCGATGTCGTCTTCCCGACCTCGTTCGATCTCGTCTCGCGCCTGCGCAAGCTATTGCAGGACCCCAATTTGTCGCTGGACAAGATCGCCACCCTTGTCGGCGCCGAGCCCCTGATTTCCGCGCGGCTGATCAGCATGGCGAATTCGGCGGCTTTCGGATCGACAGGAAAGCAGATCGTGGGCGTGCGCGACGCCGTGCTCAGGCTCGGCCTCAACAATGTGCGGACGACGGCGATGGCCATCGCCATGAACCAACTGCTGCGCTCCAAGGATCTGGTCAAGTTCAGCGATCTCACCGACAAGCTCTGGCAGCATTCGCTGCACACCGCTGTCGCAGCGGAACTGATCGCCCGCCACATGACCCGCATCAGCCCCGACGAGGCACTACTGGCCGGAATGGTCCACGACATTGGCGCCTTCTACATGCTCTACCGCGCGATCCAGTACGATGAACTGCGCCAGCGCCCCGACACCATCAAGCATCTGATCCTGCAATGGCACGAGAGCATCGGCCACGCGGTACTGATCGCGCTCGGCATGCCCGAGGAGATCGCGGAGGCAGTCCGCGAACATGACCAACCGCGTCCGCTGCCCGCGAAGCCCCGCAACCTGGCCGATGTGGTCTATGTCGCCAATCTGCTCGCCGGCGGCAGATTCGAATGGCTCGGCAGGGAGGCGCCCGCCGACACCGAGCAGTACGCATTGACACCCGAGTACCTTGAGCTTACCGAAGAGATCGGCGTTCACGAGAAGGAGATCCGCTCCGTCTTCGCCTGACGCTACGATTTCGTTTCCGCGTGTCAACGACCGAACGCCCTGACTCGTTTATTCCCTTGCGCGAACCGCAATGCTGCACTGCAAGATTACCTGTCCGCAAAGTTCATTTATAAAGCGGGACCGGCTCACCAAATAATCCGGGGCGGGGATGATCGTAGGCGTTCGGATGCAGTCGCCATGCGGGCGTCGGAAGCAGGCTTAATCGGCCGTACAGGCTTTGTTCTTACTAACGAAAGGATGGTTGCAAATGACTCAAGAATCGCGTCGTAATTTCCTCAAGATTGGCGGCTCCGCCCTTGCCTTGATCCCGGTGCTGGCGGTTTCGGATCGGGCCTTTGCTGCCAAGAACGATGCCCTGCGCACCGCGCTCAAGTACCAGGGCACGCCCAGTGCCGACAAGAGTTGCGCGACTTGCATGCAGTTCGTTCCCGGCAAGACGCCGAAGGATCTGGGCGGCTGCAAGATCATGCCGGGCGATACCGAAATCGCCCCTGCCGGCTACTGCACCGCCTGGGCCAAGAAGCCCTGACCGTCAGCAGCTTTGCTTGAAAGAAGCCGGGGGCCGCAAGGCCCCCGGTTTTTTGGCGCTTCGCTGTATCGACGATCAGTTGAACAGCCAGGGCTGCGCGGCGCGATGGCGCGTCTCGAACGCCTTGATCTCGTCGGCATGCTGCAGCGTCAGGCCGATCTCATCCAGGCCGTTCAACAGGCAGTGCTTGCGGTGGGGCGTGATGTCGAAGCCGAACGACTCGCCGGAAGGGGTAGTTACTTTCTGCGCCTCGAGATCGACGCTAAGGCGGTAGCCCTCCTTGGCAGCACATTCCATGAACAGCTTGTCGACGATCTGCGCAGGCGCGACGATGGGCAGAATGCCGTTCTTGTAGCAGTTGCCGAAAAAGATGTCGGCGAACGACGGCGCGATGATGACCTGGAAACCATAGTCCTCGATCGCCCACGGCGCGTGCTCGCGGCTGGAACCGCAGCCGAAGTTGTCGCGCGCCAGAAGCACCTGCGCACCCTGGTAGCGCGGCTGGTTAAGCACGAACTCCGGCCGGCGCGGCCGGTTGGTGCAGTCCATGCCCGGCTCGCCGAAGTCTGAGTAGCGCCATTCGTCGAACAGGAAGGGCCCGAAGCCCGAGCGCTTGATCGACTTGAGGAACTGCTTGGGGATGATGGCGTCGGTATCGACGTTGGCGCGGTCGAGCGGGCAGACCAGGCCGTCGAGTTGCTTGAATGCTTTCATGTCGGTTTTCGCTCAGAGTTGGTTGCGGACGTCGACGAAGTGCCCGGCGATGGCTGCCGCGGCGGCCATTTCCGGGCTGACCAGATGCGTGCGGCCACCGGCACCCTGACGTCCTTCGAAGTTGCGGTTGGAGGTGGAGGCGCAGCGCTCTCCCGGTGCCAGGCGGTCGGCGTTCATTGCCAGGCACATCGAACAGCCCGGTTCGCGCCATTCGAAGCCAGCTTCGACGAAAACCTTGTCGAGCCCTTCCGCCTCGGCCTGGCGCTTCACGATGCCCGACCCCGGCACGACCAGTACCTGTTTAACGCTGGCGGCCTTCTTTCGGCCCTTGGCCACTTTCGCCGCAGCGCGCAGGTCTTCGATGCGCGAGTTGGTACAGGAGCCGATGAAGACCTTGTCGACCTTGATCTCTTCGATCGGCGTGTCGGCGGCGAGCCCCATGTACTTGAGCGCCCGCTCGATGCCGGCGCGCCTGACCGGATCGGCCTCCTTGGCCGGATTGGGTACGCGCGCGCCGACCGGCAGCACCTGTTCGGGCGAGGTGCCCCAGGTGACCTGAGGCTCGATCTTTGCGGCATCGAGCTCGATGACGGAATCGAAGGCGGCGTCGGCATCGGACTGCAAGGTCTTCCAGTAAGCCACCGCGCGGTCCCAGTCGGCACCCTTCGGCGCGTAGAGCCGACCCTGGAGGTAGTCGATGGTCTTCTGGTCGGGGGCGACGAGGCCCGCACGGGCGCCGGCTTCGATGGCCATGTTGCACAGGGTCATGCGGCCTTCGATCGACAGGCCGCGGATCGCGGAACCGCCGAACTCGATGGCA
The DNA here is from genome assembly GCA_041480065.1 of Rhodocyclaceae bacterium. GTDB lineage: Bacteria > Pseudomonadota > Gammaproteobacteria > Burkholderiales > Rhodocyclaceae > Fen-999. The sequence continues at coordinate 54,546 of JBGOZF010000007.1, read as the reverse complement.
TAGCCGGTGCCGCCGGCGGTGCCGATCTTGCCGATGATCGCCAGCGCGACATCCTTGGCGGTGACACCCTTGCCGAGTTGCCCTTCGACCTTGACCAGCATGCGCTGCGAGCGCTTGGCGACCAGCGTCTGCGTTGCCAGCACGTGCTCGACCTCGGAGGTGCCGATGCCGTGGGCCAGGGCGCCGAAAGCTCCGTGGGTGGACGTGTGGCTGTCGCCGCACACGACGGTCATGCCCGGCAGCGTGGTGCCGTTTTCCTGGCCGATGACGTGGATGATGCCCTGGTTGGCGTGCTTGAACGGAAAATAGACCAAGGCGCCGAATTCCTTGATGTTGGCGTCGAGCGTCTCCACCTGCAAACGCGCGATGGGCTCCTGGATGCCCTGATCCCAATGGTCGGTCGGGGTGTTGTGGTCGGGGTTGGCGACGATGGAGGTATTGCGCCAGGGCTTGCGGCCGGAAATGCGCAGACCCTCGAAAGCCTGCGGGCTGGTCACCTCGTGCATGAGATGCCGGTCGATGTAGATGAGGCAGGTGCCGTCGCTTTCTTCGCGGACGACGTGCGAGTCCCAGAGTTTGTCGTAAAGCGTCTTGCCGGCCATCGGAGGCTCCTTGCTTTGTGAGGTAGCGGATATGGATCGTAGTCCCGGGCGCGAGAAAATTGCGCCAAGCGCGATTGGGAAAGATGGTAGCGAAGGTCTAGTACCGTAACAAGACAGGTGTTTATACTAGTATCTTCACTAATAGCCAAGACCGGAAATGGACCCACGACGCAAGGAACTCGGCGAGTTTCTGCAGGTGCTGCGCGCCCGCCACGCGCCGGAAGCCTTCGGTTTCCCGGCCGGCAACCGACGCCGAATCCAGGGGCTGCGCCGCGAGGAAGTAGCTCAACTGGCCGGCATCAGCCCGACCTGGTACACCTGGATCGAGCAGGGGCGCGAGGTCAATGTGTCGTCCGAGGCACTGGACCGGCTGGCGCAGACATTGCGGCTCACGCGCAGCGAACGCGCCTACCTCTTCGAGATGGCCGGTCGCCACGATCCGCTCGCCACCGCCCCCGAGGAAGACGCCGCCTCGGAGTTGCTGACGGGCCTGCTTGCCGACATCGACGTGCCGGCCTACATCATGGGCCGCACCTGGGACATGCTGGCCTGGAACAAGGCGGCGGCCACGCTCTTCACCGGCTGGCTCGATCTCCCTGTCCAGGAGCACGAAGCGCCGAGGAATCTATTGCGGTTCGTCTTCCTCAGGCCTGAGACCCGCAAATTCCTGGTCGATTGGGAGACGCGCGCACGCCGCATCACGGCCGAGTTCCGGGCCGACTGTCGCACTCGGCTGGAAGAGCCCGCGCTGCAACACCTGATTGAGGAATTGCGGAAAGCGAGTCCCGAGTTCTCGCGCTACTGGAAGGAGCATGTCGTGCTCGAACGCCAGGGCGGACAGCGCGCCTTCAACCACCCGCGACTGGGCCTCATCACCTATCAGCAGGTAACACTGCGGCCGGTCGATCAGGAACAGTTGAAGCTCGTTCTGCTCAAGCCCGACCGGCGCTGAGCGCCTGCCGTTCCTGGTCGCGCAGCAGCTTGTATTCGATGGCGTCGACCAACGCGCGCCAGGAGGCGTCGATGATGTCGGTGGAGACGCCGATGGTGGTCCAGTGTTCGCGGCCGTCGGTCGACTCGACCAGCACGCGCACCTTGGCGGCCGAGGCCTTGTCGGAATCGAGCACGCGCACCTTGTAGTCGGTGAGCCGAATCTCGCCGATGGCCGGATAGAGGCGCTCCAGTGCCTTGCGCGCGGCGCGGTCGAGCGCGTTCACCGGGCCGTCGCCCTCGGCCACCGTGAGCACTTCCTGTTCGCCCACGCGCACCTTGATGATCACCGACGAGTTCATCTCATTGACACAGGGTTCGTTGACGATGACCTTGAACTCGACCAGTTCGAAGAAGGGCGTGTAGCGTCCGAGCATCTTGCGTACGACCAGTTCGAACGAGCTTTCCGCCGCCTCGAACTGGTAGCCCTCGTGCTCGAGTTCCTTGAGCTTGCTCATGATCCGCCGCGTCTCGGGCGAATCCCTGGAAAGCCGGGGATCGACAGCGTTGATGCGCGCCAACAGCGTGCTGCGGCCAGCCACCTCCGACATCAACATCCGCCGGCTGTTGCCGACCAGTTCGGGATTGACGTGCTCATAGGAGTGCGGATTCTTGACCACCGCGTCGATGTGCATGCCGCCCTTGTGCGCGAAGGCGTCGGCACCGACGTAGGCCGCCTTCTCGTTTTGCGGCATGTTGGCGATCTCGCTGACCGAGCGCGCCACCGACACCAGTTGCTCCAGGCATTGCGGAGGAATGCACTCGTAGCCAAGCTTGAGCTGGAGATTGGGGATGATGGAGCACAGGTTGGCATTGCCGCAGCGCTCGCCGTAGCCGTTGATGGTGCCCTGCACCTGGGTCGCGCCGGCCTCGACCGCTGCGAGGGAGTTCGCCACCGCCAGTTCGCCGTCGTTGTGACAGTGAATGCCGATCGGTACGGAGAAACGTTCCTTGACCCCCCTTGTGATGTCGAGGATCTCGCCGGGGAAGCTGCCACCGTTGGTATCGCACAGGACAATCCAGTCGGCGCCGGCATCCGCCGCCGCAGCGAGGGTTTCGAGGGCGTAGCCGGCGTCGGCCTTGTAGCCGTCGAAGAAGTGCTCGGCATCGAACACTACCTCCCGGCCCTGCTGTTTCAGGTGGCGCACGGTATCCGCGATCATGTGCAGGTTTTCGTCACGCGTCGTGCGCAGGATCTCGGAGACCTGGTAGTCCCAACTCTTGCCGAAGATGGCGATGGCCGAAGTCCCGGCCTTGAGCAGCGACTGGACGTTGGCGTCGTCCTCGACCGCGACACCGACCTTGCGCGTGCTGCCGAAGGCGATGATCCTGGCATGCGCCAGCCTGAGTGCGCCGACGCGGGCGAAGAACTCCAGATCTTTCGGGTTGGAACCGGGGTTGCCGGCCTCGATGTAGTTGACGCCCAGCGCATCAAGCCGCTCGACGATCTTGATCTTGTCCTCCACGGAATAGGAAATGCCCTGCGCCTGCGCGCCGTCGCGCAAGGTGGAGTCGTAGATCGAGATTCTGGTCATGGTTTGTCGTGATAATGCGGTGCGAAAAGGATTTTACAGGCTGAGGGCAACAGGGGCGAGTCGGGTATCGACGACCGGTGCCGGGAGGAAATGCTAAATTCGCTCTCAGAGACACCACAACGTTCCATCAATCTCCATCCCGCCCGATGCCGCCCCCGATTTCCCAAGGCCCCCTGATCGACCGCCTGCGCAGCGAAGTACCGCGCGTGCCGGCCACACTGGCCATCATCGTGGTCAACCTGCTGGTATTTGCCGCCACGCTGATGGCCGGCGCCGGCCTGTGGCATTCGTCGAACGGCATCCAGTTGGCCTGGGGCGCCAACTTCGGCCCCGCGACCCAGGACGGTCAATGGTGGCGGCTGGGCAGCGCGCTGTTCCTGCACTTCGGCCTGCTGCACCTGGGCATGAACATGTGGGCGCTCTGGGATGGCGGCCACATGGTCGAACGGATGTACGGCCACATCCGTTTCCTGCTGATCTACTTCGGCGCCGGCTTGGCGGGCAATCTGGCGTCGCTGGTCGCACACGGCAGCGGGGCCGTTTCCGGCGGCGCCTCGGGTGCGATCTTCGGCGTTTACGGCGCCCTGCTCGCCTTCGTCTGGCACGAGCGCCGCCGGATGCACCCGGCGGACTTCCGCTGGCTGTTCTGGGGTGCGTCCGCATTCACGGCCGTCGCCATCGGCTTTGGTCTTCTGATTCCCGGCATCGACAACGCGGCCCACCTGGGCGGCCTGCTCACCGGGACATTGATGGGCGTCGCGGTGAGGCCGCGACGCGGGCGTTTCGCAGCGATCGGCGCACTGATGCTGGCCGTGGCGGCGCTGATAGCCGTCATCCCGGCGCCGAAATACCGTTGGAGCGAGGAAACGCAGGCGCGCGGTGAAATCCAGGATTTCCTCGGCGAAGACGCGACTATCACAGCGCGCTGGCAGGCAATTCTCGACGAAGGACGACGCGGCCGACTGTCGTTCGACGAACTGGCCGGAAGCATCGAAACCGACGTTGCCGATCGCTATGAGGCCAGCTTCGAGGAATTGTCGGCCTTGAAACTCAGCGGTGCGGCGCCTTCCGCCGCCACACTTGACGCGCTGCGACAGTACGCCGAACAGCGCCGCGATGCCTCGCGGGCGCTGGCCGAGGGCCTGCGCGCCAGAGATGCGGGGCAGATCCGGAAGGCAATGGAACAGGCAGCGCAGGCAGCGGGACACGCAAGCCCGAAAGGACAGCCGCCGAAGACGCCGCCGCATTGACCTCGGCCCGGGGGGACAAGCCGCAACCCGCGCTACTTCTTCGTTGTCGTCTTCCTGGCCGCTTCCGCCTTGACCTTCTTGAACACCGGGCCCCATGCCGGGTGGCCGGCCTCGGCGGCGCTGAGCATGAATTTGCGGTCCAGGGAAAGCGCCTGCCGGAAATGGCTCTCGCAGGCATTCCGCCTCTTGCTGGCGCAGGCAATAAACGCCAGGACCTTGTGCGCCGTAACCTGCTCGGCAGTGCTGCTCCCCGACTCCAGTGCCGCACTAAGCTTCGCTTCGGCCAACGGATAGTTGCCGTTCTCGTAGGCATCGAGGCCGGCAGCGACAAGGTTCTCCGGGTTCTTCGTCGGCACCGGCTCGGGGTGCGCGGAGGCGGGCGCTTCGACCGAACTGGGCGCCGCCTGGGCAACCGGCGCAGGCGCATCGGAAGCCGGCCGTTTCAGCATGCCGCAACTGACGGCGACCGGTGCGGCCAAGGCGAGGACGATCAGCGTCGACGCCCGCATGTCAGGCGCTGCCGTGCGTGGGCGCATTGGGCGCAGAGACCACGGCGCCGGACGAAATCATGCTGCGGCCGGCTCGAGGCGAAACTCCAGCCGCTCTTCTCCCACCTCGATGACATCGCCGTCATGCAGCGCTTTCGGCTGGGAACCGATGGCTTCGCGGTTGATACGCAGCGAAGCGGGACCATCCACATGGCTAAGGAAGTAGCCCTGAGGCCGCCGCGTAACGACCGCGCGCGGGCCTCCCGCCTGTCCGAGCAGATGCACGACACGATCGAGTTCGATTCTCTCGTCGGCATCGGCGAGGCGCCTGAGCCAGCCCTTGGGCCAGCGAATGTCCGCCCGGCGAGCCGGTGGGACGCCGGGCGCCGGGACCTTGGCGCTGTCCGCGTTTGCTCCCGATCGCCCCGGCAGCGCGGCGATGAGCATGGTGCGATCGAAATCCATGTCGGCCGATGCCTTGGAATTCAGGTAGCAGAGGCTGAAGGCGCCGAACTCGATCACGTCCCGGTGTTGCAGGATGTGCCGGTCGACGCGGGCGCCGTTGACGAAAGTTCCGTTGCCGCTCGCCAGGTCCTCGATCACCTGATCGTTGCCGATGGTGATGATCGCGGCATGCTCGCGGCTCGCCTCGGCCGTGTCGACAATCACGTCGTTATGCGCGGCACGGCCGATGGTCAGCCGCTCCTTGTCGATGAAGTACTGGTTCAACACGGTGCCGCCGGAACTCAAGACAAGTTTCGCCATGGCTCACCTGCCAAATAGACGCCGGACCCAGCGCCTGACCGGCCCGCCCTGCGGCGCCGGGCACAGCCTGACCAGCACCGCGGACACGTTGTCGTAGCCGCCGCAGTCGATGGCCAGTTGCACCAGATGAGCGGCAGCGAGCGGAAGGTTCGTCTTCAGCGTGTCCAGGACAAGTTCGATATCGGCATCTCCGACCATGTCGTTAAGGCCGTCGGAACAGAGCAGGTAGACGTCGTCGCAGCGGCTCTCCAGTTCGCGCACATGTGCCGCCACCGTTTCCGCGGTGCCCAATGCCTGAGTCACCAGATGCCGATTGTGCGAGTCGCCGGCGTTTTTCGCATCGATCAGGCCAAGCTCGACCTGGTCGCGCAGCAAGGAGTCATCGCGGGTCAGGAGCTCCAGGCGACCGTCCCGCAGGCGATAGATGCGCGAGTCGCCGACATGGGCCAGCGTAACCCGCTCGCCGTGAAACAGCGCCAGGGCCAGCGTCGTACCCATGCCTTCCGCCGCCGGATCCTTGCGTGCCGCGTCGAGAATCGCCCGATTGACTTCCCCGGCAATGCGACCGGCATACTCGACCGGTGTCCGGCCGCGGCCGGCCTTGTATTTGGCCAGCCGGCTGCGCAGCCTGGGGAGCATGATCTCCTTGGCCATGCGACTGGCCAGTTCGCCGCTCCGGTGGCCCCCCATGCCGTCGGCCACGAGAGCAATGCCGCTCTCTGCGTCGACCGCGACGCTGTCCTGATTCGTAGCGCGCACCCGCCCGATGTCGGTGATGCTGGCTGCTTCGAGACGATAGAGGGACATTTCGGGGTGCTGATGCGGCGGGGATCGTTCGCCGGAGAATATATCATGCCCGACCCGCGCCCCTTGCCCGGCGCACTCCTTGACAGGGATGGAACCAGAATCTAATGTGGCTGGCCGATCGGTCGCCAGTCCGATAACCCACAAGAATCAGCCGCCTTGTCGTCCATTCCTCCTCCCGGGTACTTGGGTCGCTACGAGATCGTCGCGGAAGTTGGCCAGGGCGCCATGGGCATCGTGTACCGGGCGCGCGATCCGCTCATAGAACGTGCCGTAGCCATCAAAACAGTGGCCTGTGCCGGGCTGTCGAAAGACGAAGTGGCAGCCTTCGAGAACCGTTTCTTCCGCGAGGCGAAATCGGCAGGCCGCCTCAACCATCCCAACATCGTCACCATCTACGATGTCGGCAGGACCGACCAGTTGGCCTACATCGCCATGGAATGGCTGGAAGGCAGGTCGCTACGCGAAATCCTCGATTCGGGCACGGTCCTGCCGGCGGAGAAAGTGGCCGACATCGCAGCCCAGGTCGCCGATGGCCTCGCCTATGCCCACGCCAACGGTGTCGTCCATCGCGACATCAAGCCGGCCAACATCATGGTGCTGGCGAACGGCTCGGCGAAGATCGCAGACTTCGGCGTCGCACTTCTGCCGACGAGTTCGAGCACGCTGGCTGGCGCGGTCTTCGGGTCGCCCAAGTACATGTCGCCCGAACAGGTGGCCGGGCAGCGGGTCGACGGCCGCTCCGACATCTTCTCTCTCGGCGCGGTTGTCTACGAGATGCTTGCCGGTTTGCCGCCCTTCGAGGGCGAGGATCTGCCGGCGGTTCTTTACCAGGTACTCCATGCCCAACCCGCGCCGCCGTCCGGTCGCAGGCGCAATCTGGCCCCGGACTTCGATCGCATCGTGGCCAAGGCCATGGCGAAGGAACCTCAGGAGCGTTACCGCGATGCCGAAGAGATGGCGGCCGACCTGCGCCGGTGCTGCGGAGCCATGCCGGCGCGGGCGACGCCGATTCCAGCCAGGCAGGGAAATGGGACGTTAATCGAATCGGCAAGCAGCGGCGCTGGCGAAGCTCCACCGCGAGGCTGGGAGACGAAGAGCAGCACGACATTCTGGCGGCGGCCAAGCGTGCTGCTTCTCGGCATCGCGGCGACCGTGCTGATGATGTTCATAGGATGGATGTGGGGCCGATCCGTCGCTCAGCGAGAGAAGGCTCGTGCGATGTCGACTGCAGTGCCCGCCAAAGCCGGGACCGCCGTGGCCGTGGCTACAGAACCGGCCGCTTCAGTCGCGGTTTCGGAACCTCAGGACACGCGCCCAGCGACCCGGACCCCGGCCGCCAAGGCGACGGCGCGGCTTCAGCTTGCGGTCACGCCTTGGGGGGAGATCTATGTCGACGGCAAGTCGGAAGGAACTTCTCCGCCCCTGCGCGAGATTCGTCTGCCGCCCGGCAGGCACGTGGTCGAAATCCGCAACGCCAACTTTCCGCCCCATCGCGAGACCGTGACGCTGACGGCGCGCGGCAGCGCCAGGATCAGACACAGATTCCAGTAGAGCGCGACCGTGAGCCGGCCGGCTTGAGCCGAAGGACTAATCCGCACCGTCTGCGTGGCATCCGAGGCATCGTCGTAGTAGATGTACTTGACCGCCAGATCGCCGATCTTCGTCGGCAGCAGCGGCACCGTGTTTTTCTGCGGAATGCCGACGAAAGCGGCCGGACCGGTCGACTAGGCGATGACGCCGACCTTCATCTGGGCTCAGGCGGGCGTCAGAACAGCGGCCAGCAACGCGGCCGCCCCGATCAAGATGCGCAACTTCATGATTGCCTCCCTATGTCGCAACGCAGCGAATTTGGCACAGGCGCTCGGCTAGAATTCGGTACCACCATCAGGAGACCTTCATGCGCATCGGCACGCCGCTTTCCCCTTCCGCCACCCGCGTCATGCTGCTGGGCAGCGGCGAACTGGGCAAGGAAGTCATCATCGCCTTGCAGCGCCTGGGCTGCGAAGTCATCGCGGTCGACCGCTACCCGGACGCCCCCGGCATGCAGGTGGCGCACCGCAGCCACGTCATCGCCATGACCGACGGCGCCGCGCTGCGCGCGCTGATCGAGAAGGAACGGCCCCACCTCGTCGTGCCCGAAATCGAGGCCATCGCCACCGACATGCTGGTCGAGATCGAGCGCGAAGGTCTGGCTGAAGTGATTCCGGCCGCGCGCGCCACCCGCCTGACCATGAACCGCGAAGGCATACGCCGCTTGGCCGCCGAAGAACTCGGCCTGCCGACATCGCCCTACAAGTTCGCCGACTCGCTGGCCGAGCTCCAGGCCGCGATCGATGCCGGCATCGGCTACCCCTGCATCGTCAAACCGGTGATGTCGTCCTCCGGCAAGGGCCAGTCGATGGTGCGTGGGCCCGAGGATGTGGCCAGGGCATGGGACTACGCGGCCGCTTCCGGTCGCGTGAACCAGGGCCGGGTGATCGTCGAAGGCTTCATCGACTTCGATTACGAGATCACGCAGCTCACGGTACGCGCCGTGGGCAGCACCGGCGCGGTGGAAACCTATTTCTGTGAGCCGGTCGGTCACGTGCAGATCAACGGCGACTACGTCGAATCCTGGCAGCCGCAGGCGATGACGCCGAAGGCCCTGGCGCGCGCGCGAGAGATCGCCGCCGCCGTCACCGGCAATCTCGGCGGCCGCGGCATCTTCGGCGTCGAGCTGTTCATCAAGGCCGACCAGGTCTGGTTCTCCGAGGTGAGTCCGAGGCCGCACGACACCGGATTGGTCACCCTGGCTACCCAGCGCCTGTCCGAATTCGAGCTGCACGCCCGCGCGATTCTTGGTTTGCCGGTCGACGTCTCGCTGCGCCGGCCGGGCGCTTCGGCAGTGATTTACGGCGGCATGGAAGCACGCGGCATCGCTTTCGAAGGCGTCGCGCAAGCGCTCGCCGTGCCCGAATCCGACCTGCGCCTGTTCGGCAAGCCCGAAAGTTTCAAGAAGCGGCGCATGGGCGTCGCCGTGGCCACGGCCGACACCACCGACGAAGCGCGCACCCGCGCAAAGCTGGCAGCGTCACGTGTGAAGCCGGTGAAGGCATAGTTTTCACCGCAAAGGACGCCAAGGACACAAAGGAAAGCAATGATCGGGAATTCACCTTCGCGTCCTTTGCGTACCTGGCGGTGAACAAGGATCTTGCCGCCTGCCTGATCCGCTGGCAGAAGCATCACGGCCGCCACGACCTGCCGTGGCAGAACACCCGCGACCCTTATCGCGTCTGGCTGTCGGAGATCATGCTCCAGCAGACGCAGGTCGGCACCGTCATTCCCTACTATCAGCGCTTTCTGGATCGCTTTCCCGATCTCGCGGCTCTGGCAGCAGCGCCGGTCGACGACGTGATGGCGCTCTGGAGCGGGCTCGGCTACTACGCCCGCGCGCGCAACCTGCACGCATGTGCGCTAGTGCTGGTGCGCGAGCATGGCGGCGCATTTCCGCACGACGCGGCGAGCATCGCGAGACTACCCGGCATCGGCCGCTCCACCGCCAACGCGATCGCAGTCTTCTGCTTCGGCGCCCGGGTGCCCATCCTCGACGGCAACGTCAAGCGCCTGCTCTGTCGCCACGCCGGCATCAACGGGTTCCCCAATGCGCCGGCAGTGGAGCGCGAACTCTGGCGGCTCGCCGAAACACTGCTGCCTGAAACAGAAGTCGGCGCTTACATCCAGGCGCAGATGGATCTGGGCGCGACGATCTGCACGCGCAGCCGGCCTGATTGTGGCAAGTGCCCACTGTCCACCGACTGCGTCGCGCACCGGGAAGGACGTGCAAATGAACTGCCGGCCGCTCGGCCGCGGAAGGCCCTGCCGGAGCGGGAGGTCGTTGTGCTGCTGCTGGTGCGCGATGGCCGGGTGTTGCTGGAGCAACGCCCCCCGTCCGGAATCTGGGGCGGGTTGCTGTCGCTGCCTGAGCTTCCCGTCGACGCCGACATCACCAAGGCGGCCGTGCGCCTGGGTTGCCTGATCGTCTCGTCGCAGGCAATGCCGGTGGCGACACACGCCTTCACCCATTTCCGGCTGCGTCTGTGCCCGCTTCTGTGCGAGGTGGAAGTCCTGCCTCAGGTGGCGGACGGCACAGCGCGTTGGCTCGACACCGAGGCACTGCGCTCGGCGCCGCTGCCGGCGCCGATCCGCCAATTGCTAACGACTCTCTTTGATCAGCCGCCCGTTTGACGGCTGCACCGGCCGCGCGTTGTTCTTGTACAGGCGCGCGAAGATGGCCACCTGGTCGGCCGATATCGGCATCGACTGCTTGAGCACCATCCAGAGCACATCTTCGGTGCAGGGCGGCGTCGTCAGGGAGCCCATGTAGGTGTAGTAGGCGCGGTTCTCGGGCAGCAGCGCCTTGAGATCGATGGCCACGGCCGGCCCGACATCCTGGTCGACCTCGAGGGGCAGGTTGTTCCAGAGCGTCTGGATCAGCGGGTTCTCGGCACCCTTCTCGAGAAGCACGGCGACCACCGCCTTCCTGCCTTCGTCGTCCTGATGCTCGAATTGGATGCCCATGTCGAACGTTCGACCGTTGATCCGTTCTTCGCCGGGCCGGTGGAAGCTGAAGCGCTGGAGCCGATAGGTTCGGCCCATGACCGAAATTGAACTGCCTTCGCCAACGTTGACCTCGATGGTGTGGCCATTGTCGACGATGCGGAACTGCGACAGCTTGTAATCGAAGGCGATCGGTTCGAGGTCGACGCGGATGCCGTCGCGAATGTCGATCGGCGACTGGCGCCGGCCGCTGCCGCAGGTTGCATAGTCGCCGCGCAGCTTGGCCCAGTTGGCGGGCGCACCTTCGCCCTCGTAGCTCCAATGCGCGTAGCCATGCGCGATGGCCGGCGGCGGGGGCTGCTCCTGCGGCTGGCTGCGCGCCGCACGTGCCTTGCGTGGGCCGGACGTCGCGTACTGGCGCTCGCGTTCCTGCCGGTCCGCGGCCGGGACCGCGGGCTTCTCGGCCGGCTTCGCCGCGGCCTTCTCGGCGGGTTTCGGTACAGCCTTGTCGCTTGGTTTGGCCTCAGCCGGCTTGGCCTCTGCGGGTTTGGCGCCGGCATTAGGGTCTTCAAGCTGGGACTTGTCGATCTTGGGCAGTTCGATGAACCGGGGACGCTGGCCTGCCGGTTTGGCCTCTCCGGCCTTCGGCTCAGGCGCTGCGTCCGGCTTCACTTCGGGCTTGCCGGCATCGGCGACCGGAATGGTCTTGGCCTGCGGCGTCTCGGCGGCCGTGCGCATGTCGGCGTGCATCACGCCCGGCTTCGCTTCCTTGAGTTCGGCGGCGGCCTGGGCGGCGGCTTCGGCGACCTTCCGGGCTTCGCCGACGGTACGCGGTTTGCAGGCTTCGGTCAGCAGCATGTCGTCGACGCTGCCCTGCCGGATGGATACTTCCTTGGGCTTGGCGATGGTCTCCTCGCGCACAGCCTTGTCGGCCTGCATATATACGCGCTTGACGGTGGCGAAGCGCCTGGCGACGCAGTCATAGCGGTTCATCGCCTGCACGGCGGTGTAGCGGACGCCTTCTTCGGTCATCTCCCGCCCGAGCTGCAGCCGCGTCCACGCGGTGGTCTTGCCTTCGGCGGTGCGCAGGATACGGCCCTTGTCGATCTCCACCCGCTCGCCATTGGCATCCGCGACCAGCTGCCACGTGGCGGCCAGTGCGGCGGTCGAGAAGACCGCCATCACGGCTAGACTCGAGAAAGTAGCTGAGAGACGCATCGGAAGCCCCTGATTTATTTTGCCGTTTCAGTCATTACGGTCACTACAATGCGTACTTTAGCCCCAAATGCCGTCAGGTTGCATTCCCCAGGGGTTTCCAGTAGCGTCCAAACAGGCCCCAAGGAGTACCCCAATGAACGCCCACGATAAATTCATCGCTGCCCGCGCCCATGTGGACGAGGCGGCCATCAAGCCCCTGCCCAACTCGAGAAAAGTCTTCGTCACCGGCAGCCGGCCGGACCTGCGCGTGCCCATGCGCGAGATCACGCAGACGCCGACGGCCGGGGAGGCGAATCCGCCCATTTTCGTCTACGACACCTCCGGCCCCTACACCGACCCGGCCGCGAGAATCGACATCCGCAGCGGCCTGCCGGCCCTGCGCGCCGGCTGGATCGCCGAGCGCAACGACACCGAGGAACTGCCCGGGCTTTCCTCCACCTACGGACGCGCCCGCGAGACGGACACCGAGGTCGCCGGCCTGCGTTTCGATCTCAAACGCAAACCGCGCCGGGCCAAGCCGGGGATGAATGTCACCCAGATGCATTACGCCCGCAACGGCATCGTCACGCCCGAGATGGAATTCGTCGCCATCCGCGAGAATCAACGGCTCGATGCGCTGCCCGAAACGCTGCGCCGCCAACATCGCGGCGAAAACTTCGGCGCCTCGATGCCGACACGGATCACACCCGACTTTGTGCGCGATGAAATCGCGCGCGGTCGCGCCATCATTCCGGCCAACATCAACCACCCGGAAGCCGAGCCGATGATCATCGGCCGCAACTTCCTGACCAAGATCAACTGCAACATCGGCAACAGCCCCATCGTCTCCTCGATCCAGGAGGAGGTCGACAAGATGACCTGGGCGATCCGCTGGGGCGGCGACACCGTGATGGATCTTTCCACGGGCAAGAACATCCACGAGACGCGCGAATGGATCGTGCGCAATTCGCCGGTACCGATCGGCACGGTACCGATCTATCAGGCGCTCGAAAAGGTCGATGGCAAGGCCGAAGATCTGACATGGGAAGTCTTCCGCGACACGCTGATCGAACAGGCCGAGCAGGGCGTCGACTACTTCACCATTCACGCCGGCGTGCTGCTGCGCTACATCCCGATGACCGCAGGGCGCATGACCGGCATCGTCAGCCGCGGCGGCTCGATACTCGCCAAATGGTGCCTCGCCCACCACAAGGAGAACTTCCTCTACACGCACTTCGAAGACATCTGCGACATCATGAAGGCCTACGATGTCGGCTTCTCGCTCGGCGATGGATTGCGCCCGGGTTCGATCTACGACGCCAACGACGACGCGCAACTGGGCGAGTTGAAGACGCTGGGCGAACTCACCGACGTCGCCTGGAAGCACGACGTGCAGGTGATGATCGAAGGCCCCGGCCATGTACCCATGCACATGATCAAGGAGAACATGGAACTGCAATTGAAGTGGTGCAAGGAAGCGCCCTTCTACACGCTCGGCCCGCTCACCACCGACATCGCCCCGGGCTACGACCACATCACGTCAGCAATAGGCGCCGCCATGATCGGCTGGTACGGCACCGCCATGCTCTGCTACGTGACACCCAAGGAGCACCTCGGCCTGCCGGACAAGAACGACGTCAAGGACGGCATCATGGCCTACAAGATCGCCGCCCATGCCGCCGATCTCGCCAAGGGCCATCCGGGCGCGCAAACCCGCGACAATGCACTCTCGAAGGCGCGCTTCGAGTTCCGCTGGGAAGACCAGTTCAACCTCGGCCTCGACCCCGACAAGGCGCGCGAGTTCCACGACGAAACCCTGCCCACCCACGCAGCCAAGCAGGCGCACTTCTGCTCGATGTGCGGGCCACACTTCTGCTCCATGAAGATATCGCAAGATGTGCGCGACTTCGCCGCCAGCCACCACCTGTCCGAACAGGAGGCGCTGGAGAAGGGCATGGAGGAGAAGGCGGAGGAGTTCGTCAAAGCCGGGGTGGAAATCTACAAAAGGACCGCCTAATTCTTTGATCCACCAAGGCCAATTCCGTTACCATTAGCCCATGAAATCCCGCGAAAAGAGCACGATCTTCAATCAACCTGCCTACACCGCCTCTGAAGCGGCCCGTATTCTTCAATTGCCACCAGCCACCCTCAAGGCGTGGTGCTTTGGTCAAGCCTATCAATCAACCGCGGGTGAGCCCAAACGCTTCGAGCCAGTGATACGTCCAGCGGACGATTGCCAGCGTCTGCTGTCGTTCGCGAACCTTTGCGAGTTGCATGTCCTTTCCGCCATTCGCCGGCATCATAAAATTTCGTTACCGAGAGTTCGGGACAGCGTCCAATTCCTGCGCTCTCGTCTCGGGTCGGATCGTCCCTTGATAGACCGTGAATTCAAGACCAACGGCATAGACCTATTTGTGGAACACGCATCCAAGCTGCTGAACGTTTCTCGGCACCAGGAGGCAATGCGCGGGGATTTCGAACTCGCCCTAGCTCGTATTGAGCGTGACCGCACAGGCTCCCCCGTCCGTCTGTTTCCTTTCAGCCGCAGTTCGATGCCCGGTGCGAAGCACCCCCGGGCCGTCGTTATCGATCCGCGTCTGTCGTTTGGCCGACCCGTGCTGTCCAAGGTCGCGGTGCCCACGGAAATAATCGTGGATCGCTTCCGCGCCGGTGATTCAATGGTCGATATGGCGAAGGACTACGGTGTCGGCGAAGAAGAAATCGAAGAGGCCCTTCGCTTCGAACAATGCCGCGCAGCCTGACGCGCCGCCGCTCTTCATCGACCGTTGCGCCTGGAGCAGGCCTTTGGGCGAGGCGCTGACTGCTGCACGAATTGTTTTCATTCCCCATCATGATCGTTTCGTTCCCAACTGCCCGGACGAAGATTGGCTCAAAGTCGCTGGCAATTCTGGGTGGATAGTACTGACACGCGACAAGAACATTCGCCGTAAGCCCAATGAGATCAGGGCCTACCGCGATAACAAGGTTGTCGCGTTTGTCCTGGCCTCCGGCAACGCTTCTGCGGCCGACACCGCCGATCTGGTTGTTCGCCTGTGGCCAAAGCTCCTACGCAAAGCAAACTCGGCCGAACCGCCGGCAATGTTTTCGGTAACGCTCGCGGGAACGATTAGCCAAGTACGCCTTTAGCCGGCATGAGACCCGTCGGCCGGCGGCATTATCGCCACAAGAT
Organism: Rhodocyclaceae bacterium; assembly: GCA_041480065.1. Classification (GTDB taxonomy): domain Bacteria; phylum Pseudomonadota; class Gammaproteobacteria; order Burkholderiales; family Rhodocyclaceae; genus Fen-999. The sequence goes on along the minus strand of JBGOZF010000007.1, from coordinate 39,186 downwards.
CGCCCCCCGAATGCCGCCGATTTCGCCAAGCGGCACCCCGACGCCCAGGCGCGCAACAACGCGTGCCCCATGGTGCGCTTCGAGTTCAGAGACGAGTTCGATTTCGGCCTCGGCCCAACAAGGCGCGCGAATCCCCCGACGAAATGCTGCCGCAACCGGGCGCCAACCTCACGCATTTCTGCTCAACAAGGGCATGGGGGAAAAGGCGGTGGAGTTTGCCAGGAACGGCGGCGAGGTCTATAGGAAGATGTAGGCGCCACAGAATTTCACAGATCGTGGCGGCTGACGGTCACCCGCCGGCCGTGATCGGACGTTATTCTGTTGCTGTCCTGCGATAGGAGACTGCCATGCGACGATTCGCCACTGTCTTGATGGTGTGCGCATTGCTGCCGACCGCCGCCGCGGCCGCCGCCGATGACGCACTCGACGCCCTGGCCGGTCGGATATTCAGCGAGCAGAACATGTCGGTGTTCTTCGGGCTGATGAGGGAATCCCTCATCGCCGCTCGCGACGGGAAGCCCGCACCCGAGATCCCGCCCGAAACCGTCGCCCACTTGCAGAAGCTCGCCGACGATGCGAGGGCCGACATGCTCAACGCTTCGCTGCTCATGCTCGATCAGGTCGAGAAGGATTTCCACCAGGACTTGCCCGCTGCGCAGGCGAAGTGAGCGTGCGCCGGCGTAGACGACCAGACCGGGCGCCCTTGTCCCGGTCACGGGTTTCGAATACCGCCGCGGAAACGAGCTACCATTGCCGTCTCCAACCCCCACCAAGGAGACTCGCGATGAAGACCACTGCGCTGTTGTTTTCCCTGCTCCTGCCTTTCCTTGCACATGCCGGCGGCTTCACGGCGACCAGCCCCGATCTCGACGGCCAGAAACCCATCGCCAACAAATACGTCTTCAACGGCTTCGGCTGCGAGGGCGAGAACGTCTCGCCAGCGGTCATCTGGCAGGGCGCGCCGGCGGATACCAAGGGCTTCGCGGTGGCGGTCCACGACCCGGATGCGCCCACCGGCGGCAGCGGCTGGTGGCATTGGCTGGTGATCAACATCCCGGCCGACATGCACGGTCTGCAGCAGGGTTCCGGCGACCCCGCGGCCAGGAAGATGCCCAAGGGCGTGGTGCAAATGCGTACCGATTTCGGCAAGCCCGGCTGGGGTGGCCCCTGCCCGCCCAAGGGCGACAAGCCGCACCGCTACGTCTTCACTGTCTATGCGCTGAAGGTGGACAAGCTCGACGTGCCCGAGGATGCCACCGCCGCGCTGGTTGGTTTCATGATGAACGCCAACAGCATCGCCAAGGCGAGCTTCACCGCTCACTACGGACGAAAGTAGCGCACCGCAAATGATGGACTGTCGCCCGGGCTGTGGCGCCTGCTGCGTCGCGCCCTCGATCAGCAGCCTGGACAAGCCGGCAGGCGTCGCTTGCCGGCATCTTGTCGCCGACATGCGCTGCTCGGTCTTCGGCCAGGCTCTACGGCCCGCATGCTGTTCGGGGTTGAAGCCTTCGCTGGAAATGTGCGGCACCGGCCGCGACGAGGCGCTCGACTATCTGGCGCGCCTGGAAATCGCTACAGGAAGCGGCTGAGGTCGATGCCCCATTTCTCCGCGGTTTCGTGGCCGGTGATCCTGTCGCCGCCGCCCTGTCCGACCGGGCGGGACAGGTCGACCTCCTGCGGGGGCAGGTACTGCCTGCGCTTGCCGTCGTAGAAGACCCTGATCGTCGGGTGTAGCAGGTTGCCCGTCGACTGCTCCAGCACGACGCCGATGCGGCCCGACTCGAGCATTACCAGCGTGCCCACCGGGTAGATGCCGATGGTGCGCAGAAATTGCTGCACCAGCGCCGGATCGAAGTGGAACTTGCTCCATTCGAAGATCTTGCGCAGCGCTTCGTGCGGGGCCATGCCCTTGTGGTAGACGCGATCCGAGGTGATGGCGTCGTAGACGTCGCAGATGGCGGCCATCCTGCCCATCTGCGAGATCGCCTCTCCCTTCAAACCGAGGGGATAGCCTGAGCCGTCATGGCGTTCGTGGTGCTCGTAGGCGACCTGGATCGAGGTCTCGGTGATGCCGGCCGTCTGGTCGAGAATCTTCTTGCTCTCGACCACATGCGATTTCATGGCTTTGAATTCGTCTTCTTCGAGTCGTCCCGGCTTGTTGAGTATCTCGCTGGGCACCTTGACCTTGCCGATGTCATGCAGCAGCCCGCCGATCCCGGCTAGGCGAATGGTGGTGGCGTCCATGCCGACGGCGTGGCAGAACGAAACGTGCAAGGCGCAGACGGAGACCGAGTGCAGGAACGTATAGTCGTCCTTGTTCTTGACCTGGCAAAGCGAAAGCAGCGCGCTGCCGTTCCTGAGGATGGACTCGGTCAGCTTCTCGACCACCGGCTCCACCCGCTCCAGTTGCACCTGCTCGCCCATGCGGACGTCCTGCATGATGTTGTGGATGATCTTGTTCGCTTCGGCGTGAATCCTCTTCGCCTTGCCCATTTCCTCGCTGGCGCTGATCCGCCGCTGCGGCGCCGGCTGGGCGGCAACTTGGGCCATTTCCTCTTCCAGTTGCCGCTCGACCTCGTGATGGGTCGGCGCATCGTCGACGTCGAGCCCCTGGCTTGGATCGATGTATACGTGGTGGATGCCCGATTCGATGATCTTGGCGATGGTCGCCTCGTCCTTGACCGGGAAGCTGCTGCGCAGGAAGGGATGCGCCATCCAGTCGGAGCCGAGATCGGCGATGTACATGCCCGGTTTCAACTGGTCGACGTCGATTCTTTTCGTCATGCTAGACTCGCCCGCCCCTTGGAAATACCAACCCGCAATGGACATCAGTTCGCTACTGCACGCCCTGATCCTCGGCATCGTCGAGGGCCTGACGGAATTCCTGCCCGTCTCGAGCACCGGCCACCTGATCCTGGCCGGCGATCTGCTGCATTTTAACGACGAGCGCGGCAAGCTGTTCGAAATCGTCATCCAGTCCGGCGCCATACTCGCCGTGTGCTGGGAGTACCGGGCGAAGATCATCGCCGTGATCGGCGGCCTGTCCAAGGAGGTGGCAGCCCAGCGTTTCGTCCTCAACCTGTTCATCGCCTTCCTGCCCCTGGCGATTCTGGGCCTGGCGTTCGGCAAGGCGATCAAGGCCCACCTGTTCCAGCCGATACCCGTCGCGCTCGCTTTCATCATCGGCGCCTTCATCATCCTCTGGGCCGAAAAGAGGAAGCATCGCATCCGCGTCGAGAGCGTGGACGAACTGACGCCGATCGACGCCCTCAAGCTGGGCTTTTGCCAGGCGCTGGCGCTGATCCCCGGTACCTCGCGCTCGGGCGCCACCATCATCGGCGGCCTTTTGTTCGGCCTCTCGCGCCGGGCCGCCACCGAGTTCTCCTTCTTCCTGGCCATCCCGACGCTGCTGGCCGCCACCGCCTACCAGACCTACAAGGAGCGGGCGCTGCTGTCGGCCGACGATCTGGGCATGTGGGTCGTCGGCTTCATCGCCGCCTTCGTCTCGGCCTTCCTGTGCGTACGCTGGTTGTTGCGTTTCATCTCCACGCACGATTTCACGATCTTCGCCTGGTACCGGATCGCCTTCGGCCTAGTCGTGATCGCCACCTGGCAACTGGGGGTGGTTGACTGGACCGAGCCGTAGTCCTCTACCTGCACGGCTTTATCAGCGGCCCGCAGTCCTTCAAGGCGCGGACCCTGCAGTCGCGGATGGCCGAGCGGGGCCTGGCGGACCGTTTCATCTGTCCGCAATTGCCGCCTTCACCTCTGGCAGCAATCGCGCTGGCCGAATCGATGATCCTGCCGGGAACAACTGTCGTCGGTTCGTCGCTCGGCGGCTACTACGCCACCCGGCTGGCGGAGAAACACGGGCTGCGGGCGGTGTTGGTCAATCCTGCCGTGGCACCTTACGATTCGCTCAAGCAGTTCCTCGGCCCGCAGCGAAACCTCTACACGGGCGAGGAGTTCGAGTTCAGCCACGAGCACCTCGCGGAACTACGGGCTATCGAGGGACCCGTATCAAAACCGGAGCGCTACTGGCTGCTGGTCGAGACCGGCGATGAACTGCTCGACTACCGGCAGGCGGTATCCCGCTACGCCGGAGCATGCCAGACGGTGCTGACCGGTGGCGATCACAGTTTCACCCGCTGGGCCGACTATCTGGACGGAATCATCGCCTTCGCCGGGCTATAATTTCCTCCGCTTCCCACCCCCTTTCGCTCCCCATGAATGTCCTGTTTGAAGAGGACGGCGCCTTCAAAGCCGGCACCGTGCTCGCCGATAACAACACCTCATTGCAGGTGGAACTCGCCTCGGGCAAGCGCTCGAAGGTGAAGGCCGCCAACGTCGTGCTGCGCTTCGCGGAGCCGACGCCGGGCGAACTTGTCGAGCGCGCCGAGCGGGACGCGGGGGAAATCGACATCGACTTTCTCTGGCAGGCCTGCCCGGACACCGAGTTCGGCTTCGAGGACCTGGCTGCGGACTATGCCGGGCACAAGCCGGCGGCGGTCGAAGCGACGGCCGTCCTGCTGCGGCTCCATTCGGCGCCGATGTATTTCCATCGCAAGGGCAAGGGGCGGTTCAGGAAGGCGCCGCCGGAGATCCTGCAGGCGGCCCTGGCCGGCCTCGAAAAGAAGCGACTGCAGGCGCTGGCCATCGAGCGCATGGTCGCCGAACTCGCCGCCGGCACGCTGCCCGCCGAATTCCCGCCCATGCTGCGTGAACTCCTGTACAAGCCCGATCGCAACCGGCCTGAGACGAAAGCCCTGGAAGGGGCCTGCGCCCAGACCGGCCAGTCGGCGGTGGCCTTGCTCGCCCGCTGCGGCGCGATCCCCGATACCCACGACTACCACCTGGGCCGCTTTCTCTTCGAGTACTTCGCCCACGGTACCGATTTCCCCGGTCACGCCGCACCGGTCGAGACCGGGAACTTGCCTGTCGCCGGCGTGCGCGCCTTTTCGATCGACGATGCCCAGACAACGGAAATCGACGACGCCTTTTCGGTCGCTGTCCGTGGCGACGGCGGCATGCGGGTGGGCATTCACATCGCTGCGCCGGGCCTCGGCATCGCGCCGGATTCGGATCTGGGCGGCATCGCCCGCGGCCGGCTGTCCACCGTGTATATGCCCGGCCGCAAGATCACCATGCTGCCCGATGCGGTGGTCGAGCGCTTCACGCTCGGGGCGGGCAAGGTGGTGCCGGCCGTATCCCTTTACCTCGACGTCGCAGCCGACCTCTCCATCACGGCGACCGATAGCCGCATCGAATGCGTGCCGGTGGCGGCCAATCTGCGCCATCACGACGTCGAACCGGTGTTCAACGAACAAACGCTCGCCGATGGCCTGTCGGAGTTCCCCTTCCGCGACGAACTGAAGCGCTTGTGGGAACTGGCCACCGTGCTCGAAGCCGGCCGCGGCAAGGCCTCGACGACGCAGCAGCGCAAGGAGTACAGCTTTGCGGTGGATTGGACGGCGGCGACGGCCGATGGCCCGGGCCGGGTCGAGATCGTCGAGCGCCCGCGCGGTTCGCCCCTCGACAAGCTGGTCGCGGAGTTGATGATCGTCGCCAACGCCACTTGGGGCGCGCTGCTGCGCGATGCCGGCGTGGCCGCGCTCTATCGCGCACAAACTGTAGGCAAGGTGCGCATGACCACGGCGGCGGCGGCGCACGAGGGCCTCGGCGTCGATTGCTATGCCTGGTCGTCGTCGCCTCTGCGTCGCTATGTGGATCTGGTCAATCAATGGCAGTTGCTTGCCCACCTCGGGCGCGAAACGCCGCCCTTCACGGCCAAGTCGGCCGAATTCCTGGCGGCGCTGCGCGATTTCGAACTGACCTATGCCGCTTACGCCGAGTTCCAGCGCGGCATGGAGCGCTATTGGTGCCTGCGCTGGCTGCGCCAGGAAGCCGAGACGACGACGGCGGCCCGGGTGCTGCGCGAGAGTCTGGTCCGCCTGGAGCGGTTGCCGCTGGTATTGAGGGTGCCCTCGCTGCCCGCCCTCGATCGCGGCGCGCGGGTACGGCTGGTGATCGAGGAGGTCGATCTGCTGGCCGCCGAGTGCCGAGCCCGATACGTCGAACTGCTGCCCCTTGAGGCGTCTGACGACGCTTTCGGTGATGAGGAAACCGGGGAGTAAAATTGGCTGTTATGCCTGCCCTGGCTTCGTCCGCCGATCTTGCCGAGATGGCGCCTTCTCAGCGCAATCTGACGATTGCGCTGGCGTTGTCACTGGCAATTCATGCGATCGTGCTGTCGATTCATTTCAAGCTGCCCGAGGCCCTCGGCAGGGCAACGGAACGCGCGCTCGACGTCATCCTGGTCAACAGCAAGAGCGCCCACAGGCCCGAGCACGCGCAAGCCAAGGCCCAGACCAACCTTGACGGCGGTGGCAACACCGACGAGGATCGGCGGCTGAAGACGCCGTTACCCGTATCGCCAAGAACCCAGGAAGGCACGGATCTGCTCGAAGCCCAGAAGCGCGTCGCCGAACTGGAGGTGCGGCAGCAGCAGATTCTGACTTCCCTAACGAGCAGGAAGTCGCTCGGTGCCGACTCGCGCAGCAACGAGACGACGCCGACGACGATCTCGACCACGTCCGGCCTGGACATGGCCACCGCAGCCATCAACCTCGCGCGCCTGGAAGGGCAGATCGCCCGCAACGTTGAGGAGTACAACCGCCGGCCGCGCAAGAAGTTCATCGGCGCCCGCGTCGAGGAATACCGGTTCGCGCAGTATGTCGAGGACTGGCGCCAGAAGGTCGAGCGCATCGGCAACCTCAACTACCCCGAGGCCGCCAAGGGCAGGCATTACGGCAACCTGGTGCTGACGGTGATCATCAAGAGCGACGGCAGCCTCGACCGGGTCGAACTGAATCGCTCCTCCGGACAGAAAGTGCTTGATGACGCGGCCCGCCGCATCGTCGAGATGGCGGCGCCCTACTCGGCCTTTCCGGAAGCGGTACGCCGTGACACCGACGTCCTCGAAATCACACGCACCTGGTCCTTCACGACCTCGGACCGGCTACAGGCCGATTGAGGTTCGTGAATGATCCCGCCACAGGCGCCAAAGTGACCGACCGCTACGCGGTGTTCGGGAATCCGGTCGCCCACTCCAGGTCACCGCGGATCCACGCCCTGTTTGCGGCCCAGACCGGGCAGGACATGAGCTATGAGGCACTGCTGACGCCGTTCGACGGGTTCGCGGCAGCCGTCGGCGCCTTTGCCGCCTCTGGCGGCCGCGGGGCCAACGTGACGGTACCGTTCAAGGAGGAAGCCTTCGCGCTCGCGACGCAGCTCTCCGCCCGGGCGCAGGCGGCCGGAGCAGTCAACACCCTCAGCTTCGACCGGCACGGCATTCAGGGCGACAACACGGACGGCGCCGGGCTGGTGCACGATCTCGTCGCCAATCTCGGGATCTCGATTCGCGGACGACGGGTGCTGCTGCTGGGCGCTGGCGGTGCTGCCCGAGGCGTCGTCCTGCCGCTGTTGAATGAATCGCCCGAGCGTCTCGTCATTGCGAATCGGACGACGGAAAAGGCGTCGCGACTCGCGGCCGCATTCGCTGGCACCACCGGCAGCGGCTTCGCGGCGCTGGCCGGACAACCCTTCGATCTGGTCGTCAATGCCACCTCGGCGGGTCTTGACGATGCTCGCTTGCCACTGCCGGACGGCATCTTCGCCCCGGGCTGCCTCGCCTACGACATGGTGTACGGCAGGAACACCCCATTCATTGCGCAGGCGCAGGCAGCCGGCGCAATTGCCGCCGATGGTCTCGGCATGCTGGTCGAGCAGGCCGCCGAGGCTTTCTTCGTTTGGCGCGGCATCCGGCCGGAAACCGGGCCGGTTCTTGCGGAATTGCGGCGGGCATGAGCCGGGCAGGAACGCTGTTGCGGCGCGTGCTGCTCGCGCTGCTGTTGCTCGGCATTCTGTGGCAGGGCTGGTATTTCGCCTGGGTCGTCTGGTGGCGCTATTTCGACCCGGACATGACCGCGTTCATGAACCATCGCCTGCAACAACTCCGGGAAAGGAACCCGGAGGCGATGCTGAAGCACAACTGGGTGGCCTATGACCGCGTCTCCCTGCAACTCAAGCGCGCGGTGGTCGCGGCCGAAGACGACAAGTTCGTCGACCACGAGGGCTTCGACTGGGAAGGCATGCAGAAGGCCATCGAGAAGAACCAGAAGAAAGGCAAGGTGGTAGCGGGCGGCTCGACGATTTCCCAGCAACTGGCAAAGAATCTCTTCCTCTCGGCCAGCAAGACACCCTGGCGCAAGGCCCAGGAGGCGGTCATCACGGTCTGGCTGGAACTGGTTTGGGACAAGCGCCGCATCCTCGAGGTCTATCTGAATTCGGTCGAGTGGGGCGAGGGCATTTTCGGGGCGGAAGCGGCCGCCCGGCGCTACTACAACATTGGCGCCGGCAGTTTGTCGGCCGAACAGGCCGCCCGCCTCGCCGTCATGTTGCCGGCACCCCGCCGCTACGAGAAGAACCCGTATTCGGCCTACGTCAATGGCCGCACGCGCCTGATCCTGGCACGGATGCAAGACGCCGAGGTGCCGTGATCGATTACAATTGTGCGGCTATACAGGCGGCGAGGAAGATGTGAGCCAGGCACCCACTCCGGAATTCGACCGGTTGACCGAGCATCTCAACGAGGTGCAGCGCCTCCTGTCCCGCAACCGGCTTGTGGAAAGCCTGGTGAATCGCCAGGAGATGCCCAAGCACGGGCTGATCGAGAATCTGGTGCACAAGCAGAATCTCGCCGAACTGGCCAAGCTGCTAGGCCGCCTCGACGCAGTCGATATCGCTCGCATACTCAAGGCCCTGTCGCCCGAGGATCGCCTGCTGGCCTGGAATGAAGTCAGCGAAAACCGCCACGACGCCATCCTCCTGCTGCTGCTGGACGATATTCGCGAGGAACTGGTCAACGCCACCCGGCGCCCGACCGACAAGGCTTCGCTCAATGCCTTCGAACTCCACAACGGCCGCTTGCGCCAGGTGCAGGTGGCGAACAGGGCCGGTCTGGCCAATATCAAACCGATCTGGGTAGACCTGGTGGCGCCGTCCGCGGAAATGCGCTACTGGGTCGGCGAATTCTTCGGTCTCGAACTGCCCGACCCGGACAGCCTCACCGACCTCGAAGCCAGTGCCCGCTTCTATGTCGAGGACAACGGCGAAATCCACCTGCATTCCGACTTCCTGCTCGACACCGACGACGAGGCGCGCAACGTCGCAGTGGCCTTCATCCTGCACAATGACATCCTGTTCTCGGTGCGCCAGGAGGAACTGCCGGTCTTCCGCCTGCAACGGCTGCGCGCGCGCACCCAGCCGGGCTACGTCACCGAAGGCAAGGACGTCCTGCTCGACCTTTACGCCGCCGACGCCGAATACTCCGCCGACGCGCTGGAGGACGTGTACGCCGATCTCGAGACTGTCGGCAGGAGCGTGCTGAATCCGCGCGTGACCGACGACGCGGCGGCACAGATCCTGTCCGAAATCGCCCGCGGCGAAGACCTGAACGGACGCATCCGTCGCAATGTCCTCGACACCCGGCGCGCGCTTTCATTTCTGATGCGAGGCAAGTCCCTGTCCGTCCAGCAACAGGACGAAGCGCGCCAGATCATGCGCGACATAGAGTCCCTTGACGGCCACACCACCTTCCTGTTCGGCAAGATCAACTTCCTGATGGATGCCACGGTAGGCTTCATCAACATCAACCAGAACAAGCGCGTGTCGAAGCTGACCAGCCTCAGCGTCATCTTCATGCCGATCAACATCCTCGCCGGCATCGGCGGCATGTCCGAGTTCTCGATGATGACCAAAGGAACTTTCGATATCGACTGGCCCGTCGCCTACGGCGGCTTCCTGATCGCATCCGGAGTCATCGGCTGGGCGACCTACCATGTCCTGAAGTTCTTCGAGGCCCGGGAGGCCAAACGAGCCCTTGAAGTCAAGGGCTCGATGAAGTCGGCTTGAGCACCGCGAATCCTCTTCCTTCCGCAGGGCAGCATTTTCGCCCCCCTTCATGGCCGTGTCGGCCGTCGTTCCCTTGTGTATCTTTCGTAGAAGAGGATGATTGCGGCAGCAAAACTGTGGTTTTCTCAACAGTAAAGTTCGACATAACTGCAACAATCGTTAGCAAGTGGTTGGCCCAATTTGGTAAAGTTAACGGCACCGCTGAATATTCAGGGGATCGGAAAATGAACATGACATTGAACGCCGGGGCGAAGGGGATATTGGTCTCCGTGCTCTTCGCTTGCGCCGCGCCGATGGTCTGGGCGCAATCGGTTGATCGCCTGAAGGCCACATTGGCCGATACGGCGGCCCGTTCATCGGCCGCTGAAGCGGGCAGGAAGATCGCTTCCTTCTGCGCCAACTGCCATGGCCCCGATGGCAACAGCAAGCAGGCCGAAGTGCCCAATCTGGCCGGACAGAATCCCATCTATCTGCTCAACCAGGTGCACAAGTTCTACACCGGCGAACGGAAGGACCCTTGGATGGAGCCCGCGATCAAGCTCCTGAGCGACAGTGATCGCGTGAACGTTGTCGTTTATTACTCGTCGATGCAGGTGACCCCGTCGAGTTCGGCGCCGCCGAACGAAGCCGGACGTGCTCTGTATCAGCGGGTTTGCTTCCGCTGCCACGGTGATCAGGGACGCGGCAGCGAGCGCTTCCCGCGCCTGGCCGGCCAGCAGAATACCTACCTGATCAAGTCGCTGACGCGCTACCGCGACCGCACCGGCACCCGCATGGAACCCGAGATGCTGGCCATGACGGCAGCCCTCAAGAACGAGGACATCAAGGCCGTCGCCGACTTCCTGTCGAGTATGCGCTAGGCGGACATCTCGCCGAATACGGCTTCGGCCGCCGCCACTGTTGCGGCGATGTCGGCTTCGCTATGCGCAATTGAAACGAAACCGGCCTCGAAGGCCGATGGCGCAAGATAGACGCCCTTTTCCAACATCGCATGGAAAAATCGATTGAAGGCCGCCTTGTCCGCAGCCATGACTTCGGCATAGGTCGAGGGGCACTCGGCGGCAAAGTAGAGGCCGAACATGCCGCCGACGGACTGGGCCGAAAACGTGATGCCCTTTCGTGCCGCAGCGGCAACCAGCCCGGAGGTCAGCGCCCGGGTCTTGGCGGCAAGCGACTCGTAGAATCCCTTGGCCTGGATCTTCTTCAGCGTCGCCAAGCCAGCGGCGACCGAAAGCGGATTGCCCGAAAGCGTACCCGCCTGATAGACGGGGCCCAGGGGTGCAATCTTGGCCATGATCTCGCGCCGGCCGCCAAACGCGCCCAGCGGCATGCCGCCACCGACCACCTTGCCGAAGGTCGACAGGTCCGGCGTGATGCCGTAAAGGCCTTGGGCACTCTCCAGGGCGACCCGGAAACCCGTCATCACCTCGTCGAAAATCAGCAGCGCGCCATGCTGGTCGCAGAGCTTGCGCAGCGCGGTCAGAAACTCCGGGCGCGGCGCGATCAGGTTCATATTTCCGGCGACCGGCTCAACGATGATGCAGGCGATGTCGCGCCCGCGCTCATGGAAAACGCGCGCCAGTTCGTGGGGCTCGTTGTAGCCGAGCACCAGGGTGTCCCGGGCCAGATCCGGCGGCACGCCCTCCGACGAAGGATTGCCGAAAGTGAGCGCACCCGAGCCGGCCTTGACCAGCAGACTGTCGGCATGGCCGTGGTAGCAGCCCTCGAACTTCACGATCAGGTCGCGGCCGGTGAAGCCGCGCGCGAGCCGGATCGCGCTCATGGTCGCCTCGGTGCCCGAGGAAACCAGCCGCACCATGTCCATGCTCGGCACCAGTCTGACCAGCAACTCGGCCAGTTCGACCTCGCCCTCGGTCGGCGCGCCGAAAGACAAGCCCTTGGCCGCCGCCTGCTGCACGGCCGCCACGACGTCCGGATCGGCGTGGCCGAGGATCAGCGGGCCCCAGGAGCCGACGTAGTCGAGATAGCGTTTGCCATCGGCGTCCCAGACCGAGGAGCCTTCGCCGCGCGTGAAGAAGCGCGGCGTGCCGCCGACGGAACGGAAGGCGCGCACCGGCGAATTGACCCCACCGGGAATGGTCTTCTGGGCACGGGCAAAAAGTTCTTCGTTGCGGGTCATGACAACCTCGATCGCTCGAACAGTTTCTGGAATTCCCCCGCCCGGCGCCGGATGTCCATGGCGTTGAAAAGATCGCTCACCACGGCCAGCATATCCGCGCCGGCGCGGATCACCTGTGACGCGTTGCCTATGTTAATGCCGCCGATGGCCGCCACCGGCAGATCGAAGCGATGCCTGGCCTCGGTCAAGATTTCCAGCGTAGCACGCGCGGCGGTCGGCTTGGTCGCGGAGGGAAACATGCTGCCGATACCGATGTAGTCGGCGCCGGCGTTCACGGCCGCTTCAACGCGACCGAGATCGTTGTAGCAGGAAACGCCCAGCAGGCGCTTCGGTCCGAGCGCCTCGCGCGCCGTTGCCAACTCGCCCCCGGGTAGATCGCCCTGTCCGACGTGGGCGCCGTCGGCGCCGATCTCGATCGCCAGCCAGACGTCGTCGTTGATAATCAGCTTGCCCCCGTAGGCACGGCAAATGCGCAGCAACTCTGCTGCCTGAGCCCGTCGCAGCGGCGGCGGTGCCTGCTTGTTGCGGTATTGGATCAGCCGTGCGCCACCTTCGAGCGCAGCCTCGACCAGGGCGGACAAGCGTGCCAGCAGCCGGTCGTCGGGGGTCACGGCGTAGAGGCCGCGCAGCTCACTCCTCATCCGGCTCGCCCTCCTGCCGCGCCCAGAAGAACCGGTCCGGAATGTACTGGCCCATGCCGGGCCGGAAACCGGCCGCCAACGCCTGCCAGGTATATTCCTGGGCGTCGCGCACCGCGTCTTCCATGTCCAGGCCATTGGCCAGATTGGCGGCGATTGCCGCGGCCAGCGTGCAACCGGAACCGTGGTAGCTGCCGGGCAAGCGATCCCATTTGTCGGCGCGGATCTGGCCGCGCGCGCCATAAAGCGTATTGACCACCTGCGGCGTATTCTCGTGCGTGCCGGTCACCAGGACATACTCGGCGCCGGCACTGACCAGCCGCCGGGCGCACTCCGACAAGGTCGGATCGTCGTCCTCGGCTTCCTCGTCCAGCGCGAGGCGCCGAGCCTCGAGGCTGTTGGGCGTCAGGATGGTCGTACGGGGCAGCAGCAGCCCGATCATGGCATCGACCATTTCTTCGTCGGCAAGCTGGTCGCCGCGTCCGGAGGCCAGCACCGGATCGAATACCAGCGGTACGTCGGGGTAGTCGGCCACGATCTCGGCAATGGCGGCGATCGCTTCGACGCTGCCGAGCATGCCGAACTTGAAGGCCGCGACCGGGATGTCCTCCAGCAGCGCACGCGCCTGATCGGCGACCCAGCCGGCGTCGATCGCCAGCATGGCCTCGACACCCGTGGTGTCCTGCACCGTCAGGGCCGTCACCACCGACAGCGGATGGCAGCCCATGCTTGCCAGCGTCATGATGTCGGCCTGCACGCCAGCGCCACCGGTCGGGTCGGAAGCGGCAAAAGTGAGCACAATGGGCGGCAGAAGGTCGGTTTCGGCGGGCATCGACTGTGCAACTGGATCAGAATTGATAATTCTAACCGAATCCGTTTTCCGCTCCCCGCTGGCCGCGGCGGCGACCAGTCAGCGCAGCCCGGGCGCAACAAAATCTCGATTCCCCCTCAAATTCCACGTGCAATGCCTTGCCTTGTCAGCACTTTGGTATAGTATGCCTCTGCGCGGGGTGACCAAACGGGGTTCCCCCAAGGGAGGAGAAACACTGCGTGGGTGACATGAGCGATCCGAGCAGCGTCAAGGTGATGGTGATCGACGACTCGAACACCATCCGCAAGAGCGCGGAAATCTTTCTGGTTCAGGCCGGCTACCAGGTGGTGCTGGCCGAAGATGGATTCGATGCGCTGGCGAAAATCGCCGACCACCAACCGGATGTCATCTTCTGTGACATCCTGATGCCGCGGCTCGACGGCTATCAGACCTGTGCGTTGATCAAGAAGAACCAGCGCCTGGCCGGGACGCCGGTGATCATGCTTTCATCCAAGGACGGGCTGTTCGACCGCGCCCGCGGCCGCATGGTCGGCTCGGACGAGTACCTGACCAAGCCTTTCACGAAGGACAGCCTATTGAAGACCGTGGCCGCCCACATGGCCCGCCGCCAACAGCCGTGAGGAAATTGCAATGCCCGTGAAGAAAGTACTTGTCGTGGATGATTCGCCGACCGAACGCCACGTGCTGACCGAGATGCTGAACAAGGCCGGCTACTCGACCATCATCGCCGAAAGCGGCGAGCAAGCCATCGCCGTCGCCCGCGAGCAGATGCCCGACCTGATCCTGATGGACGTCGTCATGCCGGGCATGAACGGCTACCAAGCCACCCGCACCATCACCCGCGACGAGGCGACGCGGCATATTCCCGTCATCATGTGCACCAGCAAGGGTCAGGAAACCGACCGCATCTGGGGCATGCGGCAAGGCGCGCACGACTACGTGGTCAAACCGATCGATGCCAACGCCTTGCTGGCGAAGATCGCCGCCATTGCCTAGGCTGATTCAACAACAAACATGGCCAAAAGGATCAGTCTCAGGGAGTTCCAGCAGAGCTTGGCGCAGCGCCTTACTTCCGCCCAGCGCGGCGAGACGAGGCGTGCGCTCCTGGGTGTGGCTTCCGGGGCCGACCTCTGGCTGCTCGACCTCTCCGATTCCGGCGAGGTGGTACCGCTGCCGACATTGACGACCGTGCCGCTGACAAGACCGTGGTTCGCCGGCATTGCCAATGTTCGCGGCACGCTCTACAGCGTCGTGGACTTCTCCGCCTTCCGCGGCGGCGAAGCGACGCGACGCAACGCCAACGCACGCCTGCTGCTGGTTGGCGCACGCCATGGCATCAACAGCGCACTGCTCGTCGACCAGACACTCGGACTCAAGAATCTGGACGACCTCGAGCCGGCCGAGCCGGCTGATGGTCCGATCTGGGCCGGAAGCCGTCACCAGGATGCCCAGGGGCATAAGTGGACCTTGCTGAACCTCAGGGAACTTTTCGCCGACCCGTCATTTCTCGACGTCGGCTTATGAACATGCTGCCAAGCTAGTTGGGAGACTCTCATGGCATTCAAACTGCCCATCAATCTGCCCCTGTTCGGCAAGAAGCGCCGTAAAGGCGGTCCTGCCTTCAGCACGGTCCTGGACGTGGCCGGGAGCACCATCCAGCCGTCGCCGGCGGGCGCCCGCGCAGGGCTGCCACTAATCGGCAGCAAACCGGTCGCCCAGCAACTGCGCCTGTTCGGCTTCATTTTCGCGATCGCCCTGCTGGTCGCCGCCGTCGCGACGCTGCTCGACTTCCAGCAGGCCAGAACCAGCGCGGCGCTGGCAGCCGCCTCCGGCCAGGTGCGTACCCTGTCGCAGCAGATCGCAAAGACGGTGCCGCTGGCCCTCCAGGGCAACGCCGATGCGTTCAAGGAACTGCGCTCGACCAAGGACCGCTTCTCGAAGTTGATCCAGGCCCTGTCGATCGGTGGCGAGGCCGATGGGCTGTCCGTGCCCGCGACTCCGGATCCCACGCGCCCGATGCTCGATGCCACCGTCGCGGAGTGGAACAAGACCGCAAAGAACGCCGCCGAGATTCTCGACCAGGAAGCCAACCTGACCGCGCTGGGCAAGGCGGTCGAGACCCTGAACGCCAAGAACAGCGCGCTCCAGGGCCTCGCCGACGATGTCCTGTCGGCCCGGCTCGCCGGGAACACCGGCGGAGTTGCCACTGCCAGCCAGTTGGTGATGCTGACCCAGCGTATCGCCAAGAACGCCAATACGCTGCTGGCCGTCGAAGGCATCCGCCCGGAAGTTGCCTTCCAGTTGGACAAGGACATCAACGCCTTCCGGGATCAGCTTGCCTCCCTGAAGCAGACTGCGGACCCCGCCGCGAAGGCGAAGCTGGATGCCCTCGACAAGGAGTTCAAGGTTCACCACGATGCCATTGCCGGCATTCTCGGCAGCCTTCAGAAGCTCGTGGGTGCCAAGCAGGCAGGCGGACGGCTGCTGGCCGACAATGCCAAGCTGCTAAACGCCGCCGACGAGTTGTTCAAGGCCAATGCGCAGGACACCGCCGGCTCGAACCTCTACAAGGCGATTGCCGTCGGCTTCGGCGTCGCTGCGCTGATCGCGCTGCTGCTGATCGTCAAGGTCTTCAACGACGATGCGGAAGAACGCCGGAATATCGCCGAACGGCAGTGGCGTGAGGCCGAGTCCGCGAAGGATGCCACCCAGGAAGCCATTCTCCGGCTGATGAACGAGATGGGCGACCTCGCCGACGGCGACCTGACCATCCGGGCAACGGTGACCGAGGACGTTACCGGCGCCATCGCCGACTCGGTGAATTACACGATCGAAGAGCTCTCGGTGCTGGTAAAGCGAATCAACGACGCGGCGATCCGCCTGACCGCGGCCTCCGAAGCAGCCCAGAAGACTTCCAATGAGCTGCTGGCCGCAAGCGAACGACAGTCCGGGGAGATTCGCGAAGCCGGCGGCCAGGTACTCGATATGGCGCACAGCATGGAAGAGGTTTCCCGGCGCGCCACCGAGTCCGCGCAGGTGGCCCGCCAGTCCCTGGAGGCCGCGCAGAAAGGCGCCCGCGCGGTGGAGAATTCGATCTCCGGCATGAACGACATCCGCCAGCAGATCCAGGAGACTTCCAAGCGGATCAAGCGCCTGGGCGAATCGTCACAGGAGATCGGCGAAATCGTCGAACTGATCTCGGACATTACCGAACAAACCAACGTGCTGGCCCTGAACGCCGCCATCCAGGCTGCGTCCGCCGGCGAAGCAGGCCGGGGCTTCTCGGTCGTGGCGGAAGAAGTGCAGCGGCTGGCCGAACGTTCCGGCGAGGCGACCAAACAGATCGCAGCCATCGTCAAGACGATTCAGGCCGACACTTCCGACGCGGTCTCGGCCATGGAGAACTCGACGCAGAACGTGGTCGAAGGCACCAAGCTGTCAGACGCCACCGGTCAGGCGCTGACGGAAATCTCGAGCGTATCGACGAGCCTCGCCGGTCTGATCGAGCACATCTCCAGCGACACGCAGTCGCAGGCATCGATCGCCACCCGGGTGGCAGCGACCATGCAGAACATCCTGCAGGTAACCGAGCAGACGACCATCGGCACCAAGCAGACGGCCGAGTCGATCGGCGAGTTGGCCGAACTGGCCGTTGAGCTGAAGGGATCCGTCGCCGGTTTCAAGGTATGAGCAGCCGTTTCGAGTATCGGACCTCGATCCTCTGAATTCGAGCCTACCAAGCCCGAATGCCAAACGCCAAAGGCCAGAAGCCATGACAACCGCCGCCGAACTCGATATCGGCCCGCTGACCTGGGTCAAGGGCGAAATCGACCTTGCCCTGGAAAGGGCCGTAGAAGCACTGGATCGCCATGGCGTCGAGAGCGCCGACTCCGCTCATCTCCAATCGGCGCGCACGCACCTGCACCAGGCACATGGCGCCCTCTCGATCGTCGGCCTCGATGGCGTCACCCGTTTCTCCGAAGCGCTTGAGCAACTCCTGGAAGCCGTTGAAGACGGCGAGGTCACCTATGGGCCGCGGGTTGCCAGCGCGGCCCGCCTGGGCATCGCCACGATCCGGCACTTCCTCGACGATCTGATCGTCGGTCAGCCGAATCAGCCGCTGCGGCTCCTGACCGCCTATCAGGCCCTGGCGGAGGCTCGCGGTCTGCCGCGGCCGACGCCGTCGGAACTGTTCTTCCCCGATCTCTCGCTACGGCCGCCGCGGCGCGAGCACGAGCCGGAGCCGATCGCCGGCGATGAACTGCGCTTCCGGCTCAAGGCCTCGCGTGCGAGTTTCCAGCGCGGTCTGCTGAAATGGCTGCGCGAGGATGGCCACGGCATCCCCGAGATGCACGAGTCGCTGGCCGCCATCGAGATGACGCAGACCCAGCCGTCGGCGCGCGCCTTCTGGTGGTCGGCGCTTGCCTTCCTCGACGCCCTCGCCGCCGGGACCATACCGGTCGACTTCACCTTGCGCCGGCTGTGCGCACGCATCGACACCCAGATCAAGAAGTTGATCGAGGGCTCGCGCACTGTCGCCGAACGCCTGATGCGCGACACGCTCTACTACGTCGCCGTCGCCGGTCCGGCCGGCGATCACGCCGAATGCGTACGCGCCGCCTATCGTCTGGCCGACCTGGTGCCGGCGCCGAGCGCGGCCGGCGACATCGAACCGTTGCGACCGCTATTGCGCTCCTGTCGCGAGCAGTTGGCTGCGACGATGGACGACTGGAACCGCTTCTGCGCCGGCACTGCCGCCGCCTTGCCGCAGTTCCACGACCGCATCCGCCAGGTCGCCGTCCAGATCGCGGAGCTTCACCATACCGACCTGACCCGTTTGGCGACGGTCATCATCGGTACTGCCGACCACTTGCGCAAGGCGCCGCTAAGCCACAACGAATCCATTGCCCTCGAGCTGGCCACCGCCTTGCTGCTGATGGACAACGCCATCGACGGCTTCCAGCGGCTGAACAACGAGTTCGCCGAACAGGTCACCGTCGTCGCCAATCGCCTGATCGCCGCCCAGAACGGCGAACCACTGACGGCGATGGAACTGCCGCATCTGGATCGGATGTCGCGCCAGGCCCAGGAACGGCTGCTGATGAGCCAGGTGGTCAAGGAGATCCTGGCCAATCTGGGCACTGTCGAGCAGGCCCTCGACGCGTTCTTCCGCGATCAGTCGAAGACGGCGGAACTCGCCGGTCTCGACAAGTCGATCAAGCAGATCGAAGGCACACTGGCCGTGCTCGGCCAGGAGCGCGCCCTTGCGCTACTGCAGGAATGCGAAGGCGTCATCAGCGGCTTCAGTGGCGAAGGTTACGAACCGCGTCACGCCGATTTCGAGGATGTCGCCTCGAAGTTGTCCGCTCTCGGTTTCTTCGTCGAGCAGCTTCAGCACGGCCCGGCGGACATAGACGCCATCCTCAATCCCCCGCCGCCGTCGGCCGTCGGCGAGGAAGGGCCGTCGACGAGTATCGAAGCGGAACTCGAAGCCGCCAAGCGGCTGACGCGGACGCTGGTCGGCGCGCTCCGTATCCAGCCGGAAGATGCCGCGTTGCGCGGCGAGATCAAGCAGAGCCTAGAGGTCCTGCGCGAGAACGCGCAACTGATTGACGACACGGCCCTGGCCGAGCAGGCCAATGCGGCCATCGTCGCCATCGAAACGGCCCAGAGCCAGCCCGAGATTGCCGAAGCCGTCGCCCAAATGGCGCCCACCGAGATGGCGCCCACCACGCCGTCGCCCGAAGCGGCCCGCCTGGTCGAAGCCAGCAGCGAGGAAATCGACGCCGAGTTGTTGTCCATCTTCATTGAGGAAGCGCACGACGTGTTGGCCACGATCGCCAGCCTGTTGCCGCATCTGATCGGCCATCCGCACGATCGGGACGCACTGACCACGATCCGCCGCGGCTTCCATACGCTGAAAGGCAGCGGCCGTATGGTCGGTCTGTCCGAACTCGGCGAGGCCGCCTGGTCGGTCGAGCAGGTTCTCAACCGCTGGTTGCAGCAGGAACAGGAAGCCACGCCGCCGCTGCTGGCGATGGTCGAACAAGCCCACCAGCTGTTCACCGGCTGGGTGGCCCAGATGGAAGCCGGCGCCGGCATCCATCGCGATGCCAGCGGCCTGATTGCCGACTG
The DNA here is from genome assembly GCA_041480065.1 of Rhodocyclaceae bacterium. Taxonomy (GTDB): domain Bacteria; phylum Pseudomonadota; class Gammaproteobacteria; order Burkholderiales; family Rhodocyclaceae; genus Fen-999. Next base: position 19,469 of record JBGOZF010000007.1, on the reverse strand, counting down.
CGAAGCTCTCAAGGGCCTGCTGCCCTCCGCGCCGCCCAAGGTGGTCCCCGCCATCGTCGAGGCCATCGTTCCGGAAATCGAATCGCCTGCGGAACCGGTCGTGGAACCTGTCGCAGAGGCCGAGGAAGTCGTATCAGCACCCGAGGTGGGACCAGAGATCGAGATCGCCGCCTTCGAACCCGAAACTACGGCCGAGCCGGCGCTGGAAGTGCCGACGGAACTCGAGGCCATGGCCGAGCCGCAACCCGAGCCGACGCCGGAGCCTGAACCCGCTGCCGCGCCCGAGCCCGCGCCGGCCCCGGTGCAGCGGGCCGCGGCCGAACTGCGCCTCGTCCCGCCCATTCCGGAAGGAGTCTTGATCGGCGATCTGGTGCTCTCGCCGACGCTCTACGATCTTTATGTCAATGAGGCCCAGGGACATGTGGCAACGCTCAGCCATGAGTTGTCGCTCGCCGGTCCGCCTCGCCATGCCCTGATCCGCGCCGCCCATACGCTGGCGGGAATCTCGGCGACCACGGGCCTTGCCGCCGTCAACCACCTGGCCCACGCGCTCGAAAACGCCCTGAACCGGCTGGCGATCGCCAACGTCGGTCCGACCGAGAACCAGCAGCTCCAGATGGCGCGCGCCGTCGGCGCGCTGGAGGGAATGGTCGGCGCCATCGCCGAACGGCGCCTGCCGCGCAACGAAGAAGCGCTGGCCGCCGAACTCGATGTCCTCACCGTCGAACCGCAGGCTCTGGACACCATCCTTGCCGCGGCACCCGAAGCCCAGACGCCCGAGGTAACCGAAGTGTCCCTGGCCGGCGAGATGCCAGCGCAAGCGCCGGCGCCGGTCGAAACCGAGGAGGATCGGCGTCACTTGCGGCTTCAGGACGAACTCGACCCGCAGTTGCTACCGATCTTCCTCGAAGAAGCCGTCGACCTGATGCGCGACATCGGCGTCGAGCTGCGCTCCTGGCGGGAACACCCGAGCGATACCCGGGCTGGCGATCAGTTGAAGCGGGCCTTGCACACGTTCAAGGGCAGTGCCCGCATGGCCGGTGCCATGGGCATAGGCGAGCTGGTGCATAGCATGGAATCGCGCGTCGAGCAGGCCTTCGCCGCCAACGCGGTAACGCCCGCCTTCCTCGATGCGTTGGACACTTCGCTCGATCGCGTCTCGACCCTGATGGAAGCGCTCCAGGGCGGAACGGCGGCACCGGCGGAAGCAGAGGCAGTCGCTCCCGCTCCCGTTACCGCCGCCCCGGAGGCGGCCGCAATCCAGGCAGTTCCGAAGGCCGCCGCGCCGGCAGCCGCAGTTGTCGACTTCCGTCCCGAAGTGGGCGAGGTCGAGGCCGCCGCGCGCGCCATGCTGCGGGTACGCGCGGACATCGTCGACAAGCTGGTCAACGAGGCGGGCGAAATCGCCATCGCGCGCGGCCGCATCGAAGGCGAAATGCGCTCGCTCAAGGCTTCGCTGCTGGACCTGACCGAAAACGTCATCCGTCTGCGCAACCAACTGCGCGAAGTCGAAATCCAGGCCGAATCCCAGATGCAGTCGCGCCAGGCGCTGGCGACGGAACAGGATCTCCATTTCGATCCGCTCGAATTCGACCGCTTCACCCGCTTCCAGGAACTGACGCGGATGATGGCCGAGAGTGTGAACGACGTCGCCACCTCCCAGCACGCCCTGCTGCAGAACCTCGATCATGCCGACGCCGCCATCACCGCCCAGGCACGGCTGAATCGCGAGTTGTCGCAGGCCCTGATGGGCGTGCGCATGGTGCCGTTCAACACGCTGGCCGACCGGCTGTACCGGATCGTGCGCCAGACCGCCAAGGAAATGGCCAAGCGCGCCAACCTCGACATTCGCGGTGGGCAGACCGAACTCGACCGGTCGGTGCTGGAGAAGATGACCGGAGCTCTGGAACACCTGTTGCGCAACGCCATCGCCCACGGCCTGGAAAGACCCGACCAGCGGGCTGCCGCCGGCAAGGCCGAAATCGGCGAAATCGCCCTGCGCGTCGCCCAGGAAGGCAACGAAATTGTCATCGAACTGACCGACGACGGCGCCGGTCTCGATTACGAGCGCATTCGCGCCCATGGCATCGCCCACGGCCTGCTTTCGCCGGACGAGCCGACCACCCACGAACAACTGACGCAGTTGATATTCAAGTCCGGCTTTTCCACTGCCGACGAACTGACGGCAGTTGCCGGTCGTGGCATCGGCATGGATGTCGTGAAGAGCGAAACGGCCAGCCTGGGCGGCCGTATCGAGGTCGACTCCACCGCCGGCAAGGGTACGCGTTTCCGCGTCTACCTGCCGTTGACGCTGGCTATCACGCAAGCAGTGCTGGTCCGCTTGGGCAACCGCCACTACGCCGTACCCTCGTCGATGGTGGCCCAAGTCAGCGAAATGAAGCCTGAAGCGATCGCCGCCATCCGCGCCGAAGGTGCCACGGTCTGGCTGGGCGACCGCTATCCCTGGCATTACCTGCCCCACCTGCTCGGCGACACCGCGGCGCAGCCAATGCCGGCCGCGCGCCGCTATTGGCTGCTGCTGTTGCGTACCGGCAACCAGCACGTCGCCGTCGAAGTGGACGGCCTTTTGGGCAACCAGGAAATCGTCGTCAAGAACATTGGTCCGCAGTTGGCGCGGGTCGTCGGAATCGCCGGCGCCACAGTGCTCGGCAATGGCGAAATCGCGCTGATCCTCAATCCGATCGCGCTGACCGGGCGCGCCGCACAACTGGCCGCGGCACCGGCACCAATGGTGCCGGAAGTCGAGGCCAAGGCTGCTGCCGTATCGACCGCCGGCATTGTCATGGTGGTCGACGATTCGCTGACCGTGCGCAAGATCACCGGCCGCCTGCTGGCGCGCGAGGGCTACCACGTGCTGACCGCCAAGGACGGGGTCGATGCGCTCGAACAACTGCTCGACGTCAAGCCGGACGTAATGCTGGTCGACATCGAGATGCCGCGCATGGACGGCTTCGATCTGACGCGCAACGTGCGTGCCGACGAGCGCCTGCGGAGCATCCCGATCATCATGATCACCTCGCGCATCGGCGACAAGCACCGCAACTACGCGAAGGAAATCGGGGTCGAGCACTATCTCGGCAAGCCCTACGACGAAGACGAACTGCTGCACCTGATCGCCGGGTACGTCGGCCACCGGTGAGGCTCGCGGCCCTACTGCTCGCAGCCTGTATCGCGCTGCCCGCGGCGGCCCAGGTCCACAAGTGGATCGACGATCAAGGGCGGGTTCATTACGGTGACCGCCCGCCGGCGGGCAAGGATGTGAAGACATCGGAGCTGCGCGGCACGGTATCCGTTGCCGACGGCATGACCGTGGTTCACGAGTTCCTCAAGGGTCCGCCGGCGAAGAACCGGCGCGCCGCGGCCCCGATGCCGAACCAAGGGGAAGTGTGGATCTACACCACGCCACGCTGCGGCTACTGCCGCCGCGCCAAGGAGCACATGCGGCTCAAGGGCATTCCTTTTCTGGAGAAGGACATTCAGGACAGCCCTGGCTACCGCGATGAATTCCGCGCCCTCGGCGGCAAGGGAGTGCCATTGACGCTGGCCGGCAGCAGCAAGATGGCCGGCTACAGCGAGGAACGCTACGAGCAGTTCCTGAAGGCGGCCGGCCTCTGATCCGCGCGCCCGGGGCACTGGCAGCCCGATCCATTCGGATTACAATGCCTGTGCCCCCTATGGAAAACGTCAGTCTCGCCCATCATTTCCTGATCGCCATGCCCGCCATGGCGGATCCGAACTTTGCCCGCACGCTGACTTACGTCTGCGAACACAATGGCGAGGGCGCCCTCGGCATCATCGTCAATCGCCCGATCGACATGGATCTGGCGACGCTGTTCGAGCGGGTCAATATCCCGATGGAACCCGGCGAGGCTGTCAGCAACTTCAGGGCTATGCCAGTGTATTTCGGCGGCCCGGTGCAGACGGATCGTGGCTTCGTTTTGCATCGCCCCTCCGGGCAGTGGCAATCGACCCTGAAGGTTACCGACGACATCGGCCTGACCAGTTCGCGCGACATCCTGCAGACTATGGGCGAAACCGGCGAGCCCCATGAGGTGCTGGTCACGCTCGGTTATGCCGGCTGGTCGGCCGGCCAGCTTGAGTGGGAGCTGTCGCAGAACGCCTGGCTCACCGTGGCGGCAAAACCGCAAATCATTTTCGATCTGCCGTCGGAAGAACGGCTGCCCGCGGCCATGCAGCTCCTGGGCATCGATTTCGCCAACCTGTCCGATACCGCCGGGCATGCCTGATGGCGTCGTATTGGCCTTCGATTTCGGCACCCGGCGCATCGGCGTCGCTGTCGGCGAAATGATGCTCGGTCAGGCGCGACCGCTCACCACGCTCGACGTTGCCACCAACGATGCCCGCTTCTCCGCCATCGCCAAACTGATCGCCGAATGGCTGCCGGCCCTGCTGGTGGTCGGCCTGCCGCGCTCACTCGACGGCGAGGAAGGCGAGATGACCGATCGCTGCCGGCGCTTTGCCCGGCGGCTCGAAGGCCGCTATCGGTTGCCGGTGACCATGATCGACGAACGCCTCAGTTCCGCCACCGCCGAGGAGCAGTTGCGTGAGCGAGGCCTCGACTGGCGGGCGCGCAAGAGCCGGCTCGACGCCGAGGCCGCCGCCATACTCCTGCAAAACTATTTTGACGAACACCGACATGAACTCGCCACCTCCCGCCGCTGAACTCCTGAACCGACTCGCCGACGCCATGCGTCCCCACGTCACCTCCGCGACGGTGCTGGTGGGCATCCATACCGGCGGCGTCTGGATCGCCGAATGGCTGCACAAGACGCTGGGCCTGTCGTCCCAACTCAGCAGCATCGATGTCTCCTACCACCGCGATGACCATCATCTTGGCGGCGGTCGATCGGGCGGACGCGCCTCGCACTTGCCGTTCGACGTCGAGGGCGCGCATATCGTCATCGTCGATGACGTGCTTTACACCGGGCGCACCATCCGCGCGGCGATGAACGAACTGTTCGATTACGGGCGGCCGGCGAAGATCGACCTTGCCGTGCTGGTCGACCGCGGCGGCCGCGAGTTACCCGTGGCGGCGACGTGGTGTGCCGGATCGATCAGTCTGCCGGCCAGCCAGTCGCTGGACCTCACCCGCGGCGATGACGGCAAACTCATGTTCAGGATAACGGAGAAATGACGACCTATCCCCCGACCCCTTTCCCAAGGAAAGGGGTGACGTTGGTTCAGCCGCTGCGCGGCTTCCATATTGCTGTCATGATGCCTCCGGAGGCATCATGAGCGCGCGCAATCCGCAACTCAACGCCAACGGCGAACTCATCCACCTGATTACCCTCGAGGGGCTGCCCAGGGAGATCATTGCCGGCATCCTGGACCGCGCCGAGCCCTTCACCGAAATCGCCGAACGCGAAGTCAAGAAAGTGCCGCTGCTGCGCGGCAAGAGCGTATTCAACCTGTTCTTCGAGAACTCGACGCGCACGCGCACCACCTTCGAGATCGCCGCCAAACGGCTGGCGGCCGACGTCATCAACCTCAATATCAACACCTCCAGCACCACCAAGGGCGAGACCCTGCTCGATACGGCGGATAACCTGGCGGCCATGCAGGCCGACATGTTCATCGTCCGCCACGCCAGCAGCGGCGCTCCCTGCCTCATCGCCCAGCACCTCGCGGCCACCGGACGTGAGCACATCCACGTCGTCAATGCCGGCGACGGCCGCCATGCCCACCCGACCCAGGGGCTGCTGGACATGTACACCATCCGGCACTACAAACGCGACTTCACCGGACTCACGGTCGCCATCGTCGGCGACGTGCTGCACTCGCGCGTCGCCCGTTCCCAAATCCACGCGTTGGATACCCTCGGTGTTCCGGAGATCCGCGTCGTCGGTCCCAAGACCCTGCTGCCCACGGGCGTCGCACAAATGGCTTCTCGCGTGCATGTCTTCCATGACCTGCGCGAAGGTTTGAAGGGCGCCGACGTGGTCATGATGCTGCGCCTCCAGAACGAGCGCATGCAAGGCGCACTCCTGCCCAGCCCGCAGGAATACTTCAAGTCCTACGGCCTGACGCCCGAGAAGCTGGCGCTGGCCAAACCCGACGCCATCGTCATGCATCCCGGGCCGATGAACCGCGGCGTCGAGATAGACTCGGCGGTGGCCGACGGCCGGCAGGCGGTGATCCTGCCACAGGTCACCTTCGGCATCGCCGTGCGGATGGCCGTCATGTCCATGCTTGCCGGAGCCTGACCATGCGCATCCAGATCAAGAACGGCAACGTCATCGACCCCGCCAACGGCATCGACCGCGCCGGCGACCTTTTCGTTGCCGATGGCTGCATCGTCGCCGTCGGCAACGCGCCTGCCGGTTTCGAGGCCGAAGGCACCATCGACGCGACCGGCTGCATCGTCTGTCCGGGCCTGGTGGACCTCTCCGCCCGGTTGCGGGAGCCGGGCTTCGAATACCGTGCGACCCTGGAATCGGAAATGGCCGCCGCCGCGGCCGGCGGCGTCACCAGCCTTGCCTGCCCACCCGATACCGACCCACCCCTGGACGAGCCCGGGCTCGTCGAGATGCTCAAACACCGGGCGCGGCTGCCCGAGTTCGCCCACGTCTATCCAGTCGGTGCCCTCACCGTCGGCCTCGCCGGCCAGCGTCTGACCGAGATGGCCGAGTTGGCCGAAGCCGGTTGCATGGCCTTCGGGCAGGCCAATACGCCCTTGCTGGATACACAGGTGCTGTTGCGGGCCATGCAGTACGCCGCCACCTTCGATTTCTCCGTCTGGCTGCAGGCCCAGGACGCCTACCTGGCCAAGGGCGGCGTCGCCCACGATGGCGCCGTCTCCGCCCGTCTCGGCCTTACCGGCATTCCGGTGGTGGCAGAGACCATCGCCCTGGCCACCTTGCTGCACCTTGCGCGCGAAACCGGCGTCCGACTGCACCTCACCCGCATCTCCAGCGCCGCGGGGCTCGATATGGTCCACGCCGCCCGCATCGCCGGCATTTCGGTCACCTGCGACGTCGCCGCACATCACCTGCACCTGTCGGAAGCCGACATCGGCTGGTTCGACCCGCATTGCCGGCTGGACCCACCGCTGCGCAGCCAGACGGACCGCGATGCCCTGCGCAGAAGCCTGGCTGACGGTACCATCGACGCCCTTTGCTCCGATCACACGCCGGTCGACGACGACGCCAAGCAGCTTCCCTTCGCCGATGCCGAAGTCGGCGCCACCGGCCTCGAACTCCTCTTGCCATTGACCTTGAAATGGGCTGCGGAGATGAACATTCCGCTCCTCAAGGCGCTAGCGCGCGTAACCAGCAATCCGGCAAAGATACTCGGCTTGCAAACCGGCACACTGTCTCCGGGTGTTGCTGCGGACATCTGCGTGTTCGACCCGAAAGCGCGATTCCGCGTCAGCCGCGATCATTTGAAGAGCCAGGGCAAGAACACGCCCTTCCTTGGCCGCGATTTGACAGGCAAGGTGCGCTGCACCCTGATCGAGGGGCACCTCGCCTATCACGACGAGATGATCTAGCCCTTGGCGCAAGTCACCGCCAACCCGGTGCGGACAGCGCCGCGGCCTCAGGCCCATTTGACCGGTCTGCCAACATCATGATGGGTTTCCAAACTCCAACAATGCCATCCCGTTTCCGGCTCGCAGCCGTCGTACTGACGGTCCTGCTCGGCGCGGCTGCCATCTGGGCCTTCTCAGGCGCCGGCAGGTCGTCCACACCGGCCGGCACCGCGCCTGCCATCAAGCCCGCATTGACGGTCAGCATCATCACGCCTCAGGTCGTCGAATGGCCGGTAGTGCTGGCCGCCAACGGCAGCATCACCGCCTGGCAGGAAGCCGTCATCGGCGCCGAGATAAGCAACTACCGCCTGAATGCGGTCCTGGGCAATGTCGGCGACAAGGTAGCCAAGGGACAGGTGCTGGCGCGCATTGCCGACGACAACGTGGCGGCCGATCTGGCGCAATCGACGGCCTCGGTTGCCGAGGCGGAGGCCAACCTCGCCGAGGCCAGGTTCAATGCCGAACGTGCCCGCCAGTTGCGAGCGGCCGGCTTCTACAGTCCGCAGCAGGCCCAGCAATCGCTGACCAATGAGCAGACCGCGCTGGCGCGCCTGAACGCCGCGCGTGCCCGCAAACAAACCGATGACTTGCGCATGGCGCAAACCCAGGTCCGCGCGCCCGATGCCGGCATCATCTCCGCGCGTACCGCCACCGTGGGCTCCCTGACGCAGTCCGGCCAGGAGTTGTTCCGCCTGATCCGCGGCGGCCGGCTGGAATGGCGGGCCGAAGTGACCGCCGCCGAGCTCGGCAGGCTGCAACCGGGCATGACTGCCACGATCACCACGCCGGCCGGCGCCGTCGTGAAGGGGCGGATACGCACACTCGCACCGACGCTGGATCCGGCCACCCGCAATGCCCTGGTCTATGTCGACCTGCCGCAATCATCGAACGACGACGGCGCGCGGGCCGGCATGTTCGCCCGCGGCCAGTTCGAACTCGGCCGCGCGACGGCGCGTACCTTGCCGCAGAGCGCGGTGGTATTGCGCGACGGCTTCTCCTACGTCTTCCGACTGACCGCCAACGACAAGGTCAGCCAGACCAAGGTCGTGGTCGGCCGGCGTGTCGGCGACCGCATCGAGATCAGCGCCGGCCTCGAGGCCGACGCCCGCGTCGTTGCCAGCGGCGCCGGCTTCCTGGCCGATGGCGACACCGTTCGCGTGGTAGCCGCGAATTCAGCCCAATAAGCCGTCGCCGTGGCGATGATCAATGTCTCCTCCTGGTCGATCAGGAACCCGACCCCGGCGATCCTGCTGTTCGCGATGCTCACGCTGCTGGGCACATTCTCCTTCCGCGCCATGCGCATCCAGCAGTTCATGGATGTCGACCTGCCCATGGTCGTCGTCACGGCAACGCTGCCAGGCGCGGCACCGTCCCAGATGGAAACCGAGGTCGCGCGCAAGATCGAGAACTCCATCGCCACCCTGCAAGGCGTAAAGCACATCTACTCGCAGAGCCAGGACGGCACAGCGATCGTGACGACGGAGTTCCGCCTGGAGAAGCCGACCCAGGAAGCCCTGGACGACGTACGCGACGCGGTGTCGCGCATCCGCTCCGACCTGCCTGGCGACCTCAATGACCCGGTGGTGTCGAAGGTGAACCTCGCCGGTTCGCCGATACTCACCTACACGGTCGCCTCGAGCCGCATGGACGACGAGGCCCTGTCCTGGTTCGTCGACAACACCATCGCCAAGCGCCTGCTCAGCGTGCGCGGCGTCGGTGCCGTCTCTCGCGTCGGCGGCGCCACGCGCGAAGTGCAGGTCGAGCTCGACCCGGTGCGCATGCTGGCCATGAACGCCACCGCCGCCGACATCTCGCGGCGCCTGCGTCAGGTGCAGCAGGAGGCCTCGGGTGGCCGCGCCGACGTCGGCGGCGCCGAACAGTCGGTGCGTACGCTGGCCACTGTCCAGTCCGCCGCCGAACTGGCGGCCCTCGACGTGCCGCTCTCGGACGGCCGCCATGTCCGCCTCGACCAAGTCGCCACCGTCGCCGACACGGTCGCCGAGCAGCGCCAGGCGGCGCTCCTGAACGGCAAGCCGGTGGTCGGCTTCGAGATCACGCGCGGCCGCGGCACCAGCGAAATCTCCGTGGCCGAGGGCGTGCGCGCCGAGCTGGAGCGGCTGAAGGCGGAGCACCCCGACATCACGGTCACGGAAGCCTTCAATTTCGTCGACCCGGTGACGGAGAACTACCGGGGCTCCATGTCGCTGCTGATCGAAGGCGCCTTGCTCGCCGTGCTGGTGGTCTGGCTGTTCCTGCGCGATTGGCGCGCCACCGTCGTTTCCGCCACCGCGCTGCCGCTGTCGATCGTGCCGACCTTCGCGGCCATGTACATCCTCGATTTCTCGCTCAACGTCGTCACCCTGCTCAGCCTGTCGTTGGTGGTGGGCGTGCTGGTGGACGACGCCATCGTCGAGATCGAGAACATCACACGCCACCTGCGCATGGGCAAGACACCCTACCAGGCGGCCATGGAGGCGGCCGACGAGATCGGCTTGGCGGTCATCGCCACCTCCTTCACCCTCATCGCCGTCTTCCTGCCGACGGCCTTCATGGGCGGCGTCGTCGGCAAGTTCTTCGTCCAGTTCGGCTGGAGCGCGGCGATTGCCGTTTTCTTCTCCCTGGTCGTCGCGCGCCTGCTGACGCCGATGATGGCAGCCTACCTGCTGAAGGCGCCGCGCTCAGGCCACGGCCAGCCGCGCTGGATGGAGCGCTACTTGGAATGGGCGCAGTGGTGCCTTCGCCACCGACTCGCGACGACCGTCGCTGGGGTCGCGTTCTGTATCGGTGCCTTCGGGCTTGTGACGCAACTGCCGGCGGGCTTCCTGCCGCCCGACGACCTTTCGCAGACGCAGGTCTACATCTCGCTGCCGCCCGGCGCCACCTTCCGCGACACCTTCGCCGTCGCTGAGCAAGCCCGCGCCATCGTCGAGAAGAATCAATACGTGAAGATGGTGTACACGGCCGTCGGCGGCGGCGCCACCGGCGCCGATCCCTTCGCGCCGGCCGCCAGCGAGGTGCGCAAGGCCACGCTCACCATCAACATGATCCACCGCTCCGAACGGGGCGGCGTCACCAAGCAGGCTGTCGAAGCGCAACTGCGCGAGGCCCTGGCGGTCATTCCCGGCGCCCGCATCAAAGTGGCCTTCGGCGGCTCGTCGTCCGAGAAATACCAATTGGTGTTGGCCAGCGAAAACGGCGAGACCCTCGACCAGCACGCGCAGGTGGTAGAGCGCGAGCTGCGGACGATCCCGGGCATCGGCAGCGTCACCAGCAGCGCCAGCCTGGTGCGCCCGGAACTGGTGATCCGGCCGGATTTCGCCCGAGCTGCTGACCTGGGCGTGACGTCGGCGGCGATCGCCGACACGCTGCGCATCGCCACCGCCGGCGACTACGACCAGGGGCTGGCCAAGCTCAACCTCTCCCAGCGGCAGGTGCCTATCGTCGTCCGCCTGCCGCCGGCCGCGCGCCAGGACCTGTCGCTCCTCGAACGCCTGACGGTGCCGGGCAGGAGCGGCCCGGTGATGGTCGGCAACATCGCCACCCTGTCGCTGGACGGCGGGCCGGCCGCCATCAGCCGCTACGACCGCCTGCGCGACGTGGTCTTCGACATCGAACTCAACGGCCAGCCCCTGGGCGAGGTCCAGAAGCAGGCCTTCGCCCTGCCGAACCTGGCGAGCCCGCCGGCGGGCATTATTCACGCCGCGGTGGGCGACGCCGAAGCGATGAACGAGCTGTTCGCCGGCTTCGGCGTCGCCATGCTCACGGGTGTCATGTGCATCTACATCGTGCTGGTGCTTCTGTTCCGCGATTTCGTGCAGCCGGCCACCATTCTCGTGGCGCTGCTGCTGTCGATACCTGGCGCCTTCCTGGCGCTGTTCGTGACGGGCACTGCCCTGTCGATGCCGTCAATGATCGGCTTGGTGATGCTGATGGGCATCGCGACCAAGAACTCAATCCTGCTCATCGATTACGTGATTCTCGCTCGCCGGGACCACGGCCTCGACCGCTGGGACGCGATCGTCGACGCCTGCCGCAAGCGCGCGCGTCCGATCGTCATGACCACCGTCGCCATGGGCGCCGGCATGACGCCCGTCGCCATCGGCCTCGGTACCGATCCGAGCTTCCGCGCGCCGATGGCCATCGTCGTCATCGGCGGCCTGATCACCTCCACCTTCCTAAGCCTGCTGGTCATCCCGGTCGTGTTCACCTACGTGGACGACGTGCACGCCTGGGCCAAGCGACTATTTCACCGCAAGGCCTGACTCGAAGAAGTCGCGCGTCTCGAACACCGAAGATGCCAGCCCGCGCCCGTTCAGGCGCAGGTGGCGCTTGAGAGCGAAGTCGAACAGCAATGAGTTGTGGCGGCGGATGGCCGTCAGCGGCGCGATCGCCGCCGCGTCGAGCAATCCGTCCCTTGCCAGACGCCCGAGCGAATAGAGCGGCATCAGCGCCGGTATCGGATAGTCGCTGCCGTTGAGAAGACGGCCGACCCAGGCGCCGCCGTCGGCACCGCGCTCGAGGACGCGCCGCAAGGGCCGGCCGGCCCGGGCGCGTTGGGTCAGCGCCGAAATGTCGCCGAACAGCCGGCCGACGTGTGCGGCTTCAGCCATCATGCGCTCGAAGAGACTGAAACAGTCGATGGACGAACCGTGTCCGCCAGCGTCGAGATCGCGGCATCTGCCCATCGACGCGCAGTGCGCGACAACCACCCGCACGCCCTGCTCCAGAGCCCGGCGCAGGCGCAGGGGATTGCCCAGTTCGTCGTCGCCGGGAGCCGCCCGCTCCTCGCCGGCGTGCACGATCAACGGCAGGTCCAGGCGCGCCAGCTGGCGATAAACCTCATCGCAGCGCTGCGACGCCGGGTCGATGCCCTGGGCCGAAGGAATCCACTTCAGGGCGCGCGCGCCGCCGGCCCTGGCCTTTTCGATGGCCGCGATCGCGTCCGGCCGGTAGGGATGGACGGACGCGGCCCACTCGAGGCGATCCGGGTTGCCGGCGGCCACCGCCTGGCAGTATTCGTTGCTGGTCCAGGCGTGAGTATGTTCTTCGTCGCGCCGGCCTTCGCCATCGTAGCGGCCATCCAGCGCCAGCAGCAGCAGCTTGTGGCCGGGCGGCATCGCCGCCGCCAGCGCCAGCAATCGCGCCACATAGTTCGCGTCCACCGGGCCGTGCTCGCAACCGGCCGCATTGAGAAAGAAGCGCCGTTGCACGCGGGCCAGCAGCCCGATCAAGCCGCTGCGCACCTTCGTGAAGCCGGCACCCTGCGGCTGTCTACCGTCGCCGATGCCGAGCAGATGCGCGTGGGCATCCCACACCCGCGTCGGGTCCAGGCCTGACCACGCTGACGCCACCAGCGGATGACTGGCCAGTTCCGGCGGCAAGGGCCCGAGGCAGGGATTGAAAATGCCCTGCTCCGGCCAGGCCCGCCAAGCCACCAGGCCGGCGATGCCCGCGCCGGCGGCGGCCAGCGACTGGCGATGCGATAAGGTCATGGCTGTATCATGGCAGAAAAACGGCCGACTTCGGCCGGGACCTGGAGGAGACGGTTCCATGAACGAGCCGGTTGCCTTGCCGTTGTGGGTGCTCGCGACAATGGTGGTGCTATCCACCTGGGCTCTGCTCGCACATTTGTTCGTTCCCGGAGTACGCTGGTTCCTGCGCCGGCGCATCAATGTCGTGCTGGGCCAGATCGGTCAGCGGTTGCAGGTGGAACTGCCCTTGTTCAAGCTGACGCGGCGCCAGGTGTTGATCGACCGGCTGTTCCACGACGGCAGGGTGCAGGCCGCCGCCGCGCGGCACGCCCGCGAAAGCGGCGAGAGCCTCGCCGAGACGCGGCGACGGGTCGATCGCTACGCGCGCGAAATCGTGCCGGCTTTCAACGCTTATCTGTACTTTCGCGTCGGCTACGCGCTGGCGCGCGCCATCGCCCGCACGCTCTACCGGGTTCGCATCGGCTATGTCGACGAAGCGGCCCTGGCTCGGGTAGACCCCAAGTCCACCATCGTCTTCGTCATCAACCACCGCAGCAACATGGACTATGTCCTGGTGGCGTTCCTGGCCGCCGAGCGCACCGCGCTCTCATACGCAGTCGGCGAGTGGGTGCGCATCTGGCCGCTGCAGCAACTGGTGCGTGCCATGGGCGCCTATTTCGTGCGCCGGAACTCCGGCGACGCCCTCTACCGCACGGTGCTCGCCCGCTACGTGCAGATGGCATCGGAGGCCGGCGTCACCCAGGCCGTGTTTCCGGAAGGCGGTCTGACTATAGACGGCCGCCTGCGGGCGCCGCGCTTCGGCCTGCTCGACTACATGCTCAAAGGCTTCGACGAGAATGCCGAACGCGACCTGGTGTTCATTCCCGTCGGCCTCAACTATTACCGCGTCCTGGAAGACCGCAGCCAGTTGCTGAAACTCGACGACCGCCGCGCCCGACCCGGCAGCGCGCATAGCCTGACTGTCGCGGCCCGCTTCGGTCTCGAACACCTGGGCCTGATGCTCAGCGGCCGCTGGCATCGCTTCGGTTACGCCTGCGTCAATTTCGGCCAGCCGTTGTCGATGCGCGAGTATGTCGGTCAGCGAAACCTTCACCTGGCAACCATGGACGACGAATCGCGCCATGCCGAGGTAGCGCTGATCGCGAAGAAGCTGATGATCGAGATCGGACGCGTGATTCCTGTGCTGCCGGTTTCGCTGGTGGCCGGCATCATGGTCGGCGAGCCGCAACGCCGGTGGACCGAACTGGAGCTCAAAGCCGCCGCGCTTGCCCGCATGACCGCGCTGGAAGCACGGGGCGCCCACCTCTACATTCCGCGCCAGGATCAGGACTACGCCTTCGGCGTCGGATTGCGCATGCTGACGCTGCGGCATCTGGTCGTCGAGGAGGACGGCTTCTATCGCCCTGCCGCGGACGAAATGCATGCCCTGGCCTATTACGCCAACGCCATCGCCCACCTGGAGGGAACAGCCGAGGCAGGGCAGCGGGATGCTGTCGAGACGGGATAGCTTGCTGTCGTGTCAGGCGAAGACCAGCTTGCCCGCTACAACGTCGATGGCGATTGCGGCGACCCGCACGCGCTTGGCGCGGCTGGACGTCCCGGAGACCAGCTCCAGCCGCGACTTGGCGATGCCCAGGCGTTCGGCGAGAAAAGCGATCAGGCAGTCGTTGGCCTTGCCGTCGACCGGCGGTGCTGCCAGGCGGATCTTCAGGGCCTCGCCGTGCTGGCCAGCGACCTCGGTCTTCTTGGCACCCGGTTGGACATGCAGGGTCAACAGCACATCATCGCCGGCCTGGCGCAGCCAAGGCGCGGTCACGATGCGTAAAATGGCAGCATCGAAGCCCGCAAATGCCCGAGCACGATCAGTAGCGCCTGCAGGATCAGCAGCACCACCAGCGGTGACAGGTCCAGGCCACCGACCGGGGGAATGATGCGCTGAGCCGGCCGCAGCAGCGGCGCCGCCAGTTGATTGAACAGCGGCGCCAGGGGTGCATAGGGATTGATCCACGACAACAGCGCGGTCACGATGACCACGCCCATCGCGAGATAGACGCCGAGCCTTACCGTCTCGAGGAGCGCCACTGCGACGGCCACGCCCAGCGCCGCCGCCGTGGCGCCGCCGTAGATGCCGGTAATCCCGATCACCAGGCTGATATAGACCGCCTGCACGAGCCAGGCGAGCAAAAAGCTCGCCAAGTCGAGGCCGAACAGGCCGGGCACCAGCTTGCGCGCTGGCCGCACCGCCCAGTCGGTGACGGCGATGACGAAGCGCCCGACCGGATTGCGGAAGGACACCTGGGCCCATTGCATGACGAAGCGGGCGAGAAAAGCGAAGGAGAGGAAATCGCACAGCGATCCGAGGATAAGGTTGACCAGTTGTGCGAACATGTCAGTCCTTGCCCAGAATGTCGCCGAGTTCGCGGCCACGATCGGCGGCTGCGCGCACGCCGCGCTCGATGGCTTCGCGCAGACGGTCCGAATCGAACGACTTCAGCGCTGCTTCGGTGGTGCCCCCCTTGGAGGTCACCCGCTCGCGCAGCAAGGCGACCGGATCGCTGCTGCTCTCGGCAAGCCGCGCCGCGCCGAGAAAGGTTTCGACCGCCAGCAGGCGCGCCGCGTCGGCGGAGAAGCCGAGCTTACGCGCCGCCTGGTCGATGGCCTCGATGAAAAAGAACACGTAGGCCGGGCCGCTGCCGGATATCGCCGTGACGGCATCCATCTGCACTTCGTTGTCGATCCAGACGGTGCGGCCGACGGCGGCAAGGATCTTCTCCGCCGTTTCGCGGCCTTCGTGGTCGACGCTGGGATCGGCGTACAGCCCGGTGATGCCGGCGCCGATCAAAGCCGGCGTATTGGGCATCGTCCGTACCAGTCGTCGGTGCCCACCCAGCCAGCGGCTGATATCGGCCAGCCTCAATCCGGCCGCAATGCTGACCACCAGTTGCCCTTGCAGCTTGCCGGCGAACTGCTCACGAAAGGGCGCCAAGGCGTCGCGCATGTGCTGCGGCTTCACCGCCAGCACCAGCACCTCGCAGTTGAGGGCTGCGGCATCCACGGCCGATGCACAGCGGACGCCGAAGCTGTTGGTCAGCCGTTCGCGCGACTCCGCGATCGGCTCGACCACCTGAATGCCGGCGGCCGAAAACCCGCGCTTTTTCAAACCGCCGATGAGCGCGACAGCCATGTTGCCGCCACCGATGAATGTGATTTTCATTGCGAAGACCTCAAGGTAATCTGCCTTTCTCCAAATAGCGCGGTGCCGATCCGAACGATGGTCGCGCCCTCCATTATCGCCGCCTCCAGGTCATCCGACATCCCCATGGAAAGAGTGTCGAGGCTGAATCCGGCGGCGTTGAGGCGCTTGCGCAACTCTCGCAGGGCACCGAATCGGGACCGGGCGAGGGCCTGGTCCGACGTCGGCTCGGGAATCGCCATCAGACCGCGCAGACGCAGATTGGGCAGGCTTACGACGGCCCGGCACAGTTCCGGCGCCTCCTCGGGAGCCACGCCGCTCTTGCTCGCTTCGCCGCTGACATTGACCTGCACACACACTTGCAACGGCGACAAGCCGGCCGGTCGCTGGTCCGAGAGGCGCTTAGCGATCTTCAGGCGGTCGATGCCATGCACCCAGGAAAAGTTCTCGGCCACGGCCCGTGTCTTGTTACTCTGCAAGGGCCCGATGAAATGCCACTCCAGGTTCAGCCCTGCCAGGGCCTGGATCTTGACCGCCCCTTCCTGAACGTAGCTTTCGCCGAACGCCCGCTGGCCGCAAGCCGAAGCCTCGCGAACGAGTTCCGCGGGCCAGGTCTTGGACACGGCCAGTAGCGCAACTTCGGCGCAATCGCGCCCGGCCGCGGCGCAGGCCGCTTCGATGCGTGCCTTGACGGCTTGCAAGTTTGCGGGGATTGTTGTCATATATGGGTTTGGGCCCAGTATACCGAAGCCGACCATCGCCTCCCACGGAACCTCCCGCTCATGGACATTACCGAACTTCTCGCGTTTGCAGTCAAGAACAAGGCTTCCGACCTTCATTTATCCTCCGGCCTGCCGCCCATGATCCGTGTGCACGGCGACGTACGCCGTGTCAATTTGCCGCCCATGGAGCACAAGGATGTGCACGCGATGGTGTACGACATCATGAGCGACAGCCAGCGCAAACACTACGAGGAAACGCTGGAGTGCGACTTCTCGTTCGCCGTGCCCAACCTGGCCCGTTTCCGCGTCAATGCCTTCGTCCAGATCCGCGGCGCCGCCGCGGTCTTCCGTACCATTCCGACCAAGGTACTGACGCTCGAGCAGCTTAACGCGCCGAAGATCTTCAAGGACATCTCCCACCAGCCGCGCGGCCTGGTCCTGGTGACGGGGCCCACGGGCTCCGGCAAATCCACCACGCTGGCGGCCATGATGGACGAGGTCAACGAGACCGAGTACGCCCACATCCTCTCCGTCGAGGACCCGATCGAATTCGTGCACGAGGCGAAGAAGTGCCTGATCAATCAGCGCGAGGTCGGACCGCACACGCTCTCGTTCTCCAACGCCCTGCGCTCGGCTCTGCGCGAAGACCCGGACGTGATCCTGGTCGGCGAAATGCGCGACCTCGAAACCATCCGCCTGGCCATGACCGCCGCCGAAACCGGTCACTTGGTCTTCGCCACCCTGCATACCTCGTCGGCCGCCAAGACGGTGGACCGGATCGTCGACGTCTTTCCGGCGGCGGAAAAGGAGATGGTGCGTTCCATGCTCTCCGAGTCGCTGCGGGCGGTAATCTCGCAAACGCTGCTCAAGACCAAGGACGGCACCGGCCGTATCGCCGCCCATGAAATCATGATCGGCACCCCGGCCATTCGCAACCTGATCCGCGAGAACAAGGTTGCCCAGATGTATTCCGCCATTCAAACCGGCCAAAGCGTCGGCATGCAGACGCTCGACCAGAACCTGCAGGATCTGGTGCGCCGGAATATCGTTTCGGTGGCCGAGGCGCGGATCAGGGCGGCCAACAAGGACATTTTCCCGGGATGAGGTAAGTCATGGAAAGAGACGAAGGACTGAAGTTCATGCATCAGCTTCTGGCCATGATGGTCCAGAAGAAGGGCTCCGACTTGTTCATCACCGCCGGCTTCCCGCCCGCCATCAAGATCGACGGCCGGGTGACGCCCGCCACGACGCAGGTGCTGACCGCCCAGCACACGATGGAACTGGCCCGCTCGATCATGAACGACAAGCAGGCCGCGGAGTTCGAGGCCACCAAGGAGTGCAACTTCGCCATCGCGCCGTCGGGAATCGGCCGCTTCCGTGCCAACGCCTTCGTCGAACAGGGCCGCACCGGTCTGGTCCTGCGTACCATCAACGCCAAGATCCCGAGTTTCGAGGAACTCCACCTGTCGCCGGTCCTCAAGGACGTCGCCATGACCAAGCGGGGCCTGGTGCTGTTCGTCGGCGGTACCGGCTGCGGCAAGACCACGTCGCTGGCGGCGATGGTCGGCTATCGCAACGAGAACAGCTACGGCCACATCATCACCATCGAGGATCCGGTCGAGTTCGTGCATGAACACAAGAACTGCATCGTCACCCAGCGCGAAGTGGGCGTCGATACCGAGGACTGGGAAACGGCGTTGAAGAACACCTTGCGCCAGGCGCCGGACGTGATCCTGATCGGCGAAATCCGCACCCGCGAAACCATGGAGCATGCCATCGCCTTCGCCGAAACCGGCCACCTATGCCTGGGCACGCTGCACGCGAACTCGACCAACCAGGCGCTCGACCGCATCGTGAACTTCTTCCCCGAGGAGAAGCGGCCGCAACTCCTGATGGACCTGTCGCTCAATGTCCGCGCCTTCGTCTCGCAGCGGCTGATTCCCAAGCGCGACGGCAAGGGCCGCGTCCCGGCACAGGAAATCATGCTCAATTCGCCGCTGATCTCTGACCTCATCTTCAAGGGCGAGGTCGGCGAGATCAAGGAAATCATGAAGAAGTCGCGCGAACTGGGCATGCAGACCTTCGATCAGTCGCTATTCGAGCTCTACGAGGGCGGCGAGATCAGCTACGAGGATGCCTTGCGCAATGCCGACTCGGTGAACGACCTGCGCTTGCAGATCAAGCTGTACGGCAAGGAGTCCAAGGACCGCGACCTGACGGCGGGGATTCAGCATCTTGATATCGTCTGAGCCCTTGGCTCAGACGATATCAAGGGCTGGACCTGATGACCCACCACCCCCCCAACCCCCGCCTCAAGGCGGGTGCGACTGTTTTGAGGGCCGCTCTGCGGCCCTAACGCTCATGGCTCCGATGGACCACCCCGCATCATGAAATACGCTGACTTCGTAGCGCCTCAAGCTGGCAAATGCGCCCGCCCCTCCCATCCTCCCCTCGCGGGGAGGCTACTGGTCAGCTCGCTGCGCTCGATCATC
>JBGOZF010000006.1:0-91028 GCA_041480065.1 Rhodocyclaceae bacterium | reverse complement strand
TCACCTGCCTGGGGAATATCTCCGTCGGCACGCCATGGCTGGCAACCAGCACGCTTTCGCCGCCGTGGCGCACGATGGCGGCGATGCGCGCGCCCTTCAGCGCCGGCAATTCGTCGATACGCCGGCCGACGATCTTCGAATTGGCGCGGTCGCCGTGAGCGACCAGCTCGAGCGCTTCGGCAGCACCGCGGCGCAAGGAGTGAACCCGTGCCACGTCGCCACGGCGGACATAGGTGAGCAACGGCCCGATGGAGACTTGCGCCGGTGAAATACCGATGTCGATCGGACCGCCCTGCACCATGTCCGCATAGGCCCGCCGATTGATCAGCGCCAGCACGCGCTTGCAGCCGAGCCGTTTGGCCAGCGAGGCCGCCATGATGTTGTTCTCGTCGTCGTTGGTCAGCGCCAGGAACATGTCCATCTCATGGATGTTCTCGTGCTCGAGCAGATTCTCGTCGGTGGCGTCACCGCACAGCACCACCGTATTGCCGAGCTCGCCGGCGATCTGTTCGGCGCGCGCCCGGTTGTTTTCGATGACGCGCACGTGGTGGTCGCGCTCAAGCACGGCGGCCACCTTGGCGCCGATGTGGCCGCCGCCGGCGATCATGACGGAGCGCACGGGCTCCAGCATGCGCAGCAGCTCGCGCATCACGCCGCGAATGTGCTCGGTGGCGGCGAGCAGAAATACCTCGTCGCCGGCTTCGATGACGGTGTCGCCGTCGACCTCAACCGACTGGTGCTCGCGAAACACGGCGGCGATGCGCGCTCCGGTCATCGGCGACACGTGGTTCTTCATCTCCCGGATCGCCTTGCCGACCAGCAGACCACCCTCCACCGCGCGCACGCAGACCAGCGTGACGCGGCCGTCGGCAAACTCGAGCACCTGCAAGGCTTCGGGAAACCGGATCAGCTTGGCGATGTAGTCGGTGATCTCCTGCTCGGGGCAGATGGCGTAGTCGACGGCGAAGTTCTCGTCCGACAGCAACTGCGCGTCCTCGAGAAAATCGGCCGAGCGCAGCCGCGCCAGGCGCGTCGGCACATGGAAGAGGTTGCGCGCGATCTTGCACGCGACCAGGTTGGTCTGGTCGGATTGCGTGACGGCGACCAGCATGTCAGCCTCTTCGACGCCGGCCTCGCGCAATATCGACGGATAGGCGGCATTGCCGACGACCGTTCGGATATCCAGGCGCTCGGCCAGCTTGGCCAGCCGGTCCCTGTCCTGATCGACCACCGTGATGTCGTTCGCCTCGGAAGCGAGCGCTTCCGCCACCGAGGCGCCGACCTGCCCGGCGCCCAGGATTACTATCCTCACGAACCGGTATCCTCTTCGCGCCGGCTGGTGCGCAAGCCCAGATCCTTCAGCTTGCGATACAGGTGCGTACGTTCAAGGCCGGTCTTTTCCGCCAGCCGCGTCATATTGCCGCCATCGAGCCTGATGTGATGCTCGAAATACATGCGTTCGAAGATCTCGCGCGCCTCCCGCAGCGGCAGGTCCATCACCTCGGCGGAAAGGGCCGGCACCGAAGCCGCCGCAACGGCTGCGTCGGGGAATAGCAGTTGACCGATTTCCTCGGCGTCGATGTCGTCGCCGAGGGCCGCCAGCGCCAGCGAGCGGACCGCGCTCTTCAGTTCACCGTAGCCGCCCGGCCAGGAGTGCTGGCGCAGGGCGTTGAGGGCGCCGGTGGAGAAATGGCGCAGCGGCGTGTCGCCGCCCTCGGCCAACTGGGCCAGCAGGTGGCTGGCAAGGTCCGGAATCTCGTCGCGCAGATCCGCCAGCGAGGGCAGTACGAGCCAGACTTCGAGCAGACGGTGCAGGCCCGCCTCGTCCCAGCCGGACTGTATCAGCGCGCCCGGCTCCTGGCTGGTCGCGGCGACCAGGCGCAGGTTGTGCCTCTCCAGCTTGTCCATGGCAAACAGCAGGTTCTTCTGCTGCAGACGCGTCAGCCGCGCCAGTTCCTCGCAATAGAGAACGCCGCCTGACGCGGCCGATAGCATCTCGACGCTCAAGGGCTCGGGAATTGCTGCTAGGTCCAGCCAGGGCTTGCCCGCCACCTCCAAGGTACGCGCCGCCAACTCGACGATGCCACCCTGTGCCGAGCGCAGCAGCAGCGCCCGGCTCTTTGCCGAGACTTGTTCGAGCCGCTTCTTCAAATCCCTGAGCGGCGCCGAACGCGGAAATGCCGCCAGCGAGAGGTTGCCGCTGGCCCGCTTCTGGCCATACTCCAGCGCACGAGTGACGGCGGCCATCAGTTTCTGCATGCCGATGGGTTTTTCGAGGAATTCGATGGCGCCGATCCGGGTCGCCTCGACCGCGGTATCGATGGTGCCGTGGCCCGACATCATGATCACCGGCATCGACAGCTGGCCGCCGGCTGCCCATTCCTTGAGCAGCGTAATGCCATCGGTATCGGGCATCCAGATGTCGAGCAGAACGAGATCAGGTCGTGCCGCAGTGCGCGCCGCGCGCGCGCCGGCAGCATTGTCTGCCACCCGCACGTCATGACCCTCGTCGGTGAGGATTTCCGACAGCAGTTCGCGGATGCCTACTTCGTCGTCAACGATGAGTATCTGTGCCATATGCCTTTAGCCTATTCTAGACCGCCAGCGGCAGCCATATCGTTACCTCCGCACCGCCAGTCTCCCGATTGGCGATGTGAAGCTCTCCCTTGTGTTCGTCCACGATCTTCTTGACGATCGCCAGGCCAAGCCCCGTGCCCTTGGCCTTGGTGGTCGCATACGGCTCGCAGGCGCAGGCGAGCATCGGCGGCTCGAAGCCCGGCCCGTTGTCGGAAACGGCGATCACGACCTGCCTCTCGTCGCGGCGCGTGCTCACGGTAACGACCGGTTCTGCCCCGGCCGACGGATGATCGACCATGGCTTCCTTGGCGTTCTTGATCAGATTGTGCAGGATCTGGCGCAACTGGCTGCCATCGGCAAGGACCGGCGGCAAGCGCTCGGCCAGTTCGGCGCGCACCGTCACCTGATCCGCTTCGTACAGTTGCAACATCTCCCGCACCAGTTCGTTGAGGTCCAACGAAACCAGTGTCGGTGGCGGCGTCCGCGCGTAGTCGCGAAAGTCGTTGACCATGTGCTTCATCGCCTCGACCTGATTGACGATGGTGGTGATCGACTTCTTCAGAACTTCGCGGCCCGAATCGTCCAGTTGCTCGGACAGCTTCTTCTGCAGGCGCTCAGCGGAAAGCTGGATCGGCGTCAGCGGGTTCTTGATTTCGTGGGCAAGCCGGCGCGCCACCTCGCCCCAGGCGATCGAGCGTTGCGCCGAGATCAATTGCGTGATGTCGTCGAACACCGATACGTAGCCGCCGCCGGCCTCCGGCAGCGTCGACCCGCGCAGCAGCAGCGTCTGCGGTGCGCCGCCCTGCCCTTCCATTTCGAGCTGACGCTGCCACTCGTGGCCGCGTTCGTGGAATCCGGCCCGAATCGCCTCGGCCAGCGCCTGATGGCGTGGCCAATCGGCCAGCGGGATACCCAGCAGCGGTGCCAGGTCGTCGCCAAGGATGGTGCGTGCGCCACGATTCGCTGCCTTCAATGCGAAGTCGTCATCGAATACCAGTACGCCAGCGGAAAGGTTGGCGAGCACGCTCTCCAGGTAGGCGCGGTGTCGATCGGCCTCACTGCGCGCCTCGTCGAGTTGCCGGGTCATGGCGTTGAAGGACTGCGTCAGCACGCCCAGCTCGTCCGACGTCGGCAGCGCCGCGCGTGGCGTGAAATCGCCGGCGGCCACGGCTTGTGTCCCTTCCGCCAGGATCAGCAGCGGCCGCGCAAGGTGCTCGGCGAGGAAGAAGGCCAGCGATACCGCCGCGAACAGGGCCACCATCAGCGTGAAGGTCAGCGTCAGCATGTAGATGCGCTTCAAGCCCGCCCGGGCCAGCTGCAGCCCCTGGTACTCGCGATGGGCTGCCTCGACCGAGTCGGCGCTCTTGGTGATGCTCTCCGGCACGGCTTGGCTCAGTTGCAGCACCATGGGCTCCATGGCGAAGCCGCCCACGGGGACCAGCGCCTTCAAGGTCAGTCCGGTGGCGGGTTCGCCCTCGATGCTGGTGATGCCACGGCTTTGTCGCGCCTGGCGTAATTGCGTCGACGACGGCACCGCGGGCAACAGGCCGGCGACCTCGCTGGTGCTGTTGACGAGCACGTGGCCGCTCGCGGTCATCAGGGTCGCGGTCTCGACGCTCGCTTGTTCGCGCAGGCGGTTGAGCAGCGCCGGTCCGGGCGCCCCGCCGTCGGACAGATTGAAGGCCATGTCGCGCGCCTTGGTGAGCAGTTCGGCTTCCAGCGTGTCGATCACGTTGCGGCCGAGACTCAGACCGCCTTCGAGCGCACTGTCCACGCGGACGTCGAACCACGATTCGATGCTCCTGACCGCGAACTGGATCGATACGCCATACACCAGAGCACCGGGGACAACGGCCATCAACACCAGCATCAGCACCAGCCGCGACTTCAGCCGCGAGCCGAAGACACGCTGGCGATACTCGCGGCGCAAAGCGCGCAACTGGATACCGACCAGCACCAGCAGCGCCAGGGCGGCGACGGCATTGACACCGAGCAGCAGCGGATAGTGGCTGGCAAACAGTTCCGTGTTGGCACTCGCCGTCGCCAGCAGGAACAGCAGGATCGCGCCGAGCACAGCAATGACGGCGAGGGCGATTTTCATTTGCTGTCGCCGCCCGGTGTGAATTGCCAGCGCAGCACCTTGGCCTCGACCATCCAGTCGCGGTTGGCGATGGCATCGACCTGGAAGGGCTTGGGCAACTGGCTCTTGTCCAGAGCCAGGCGCAGGGCGGCAAGGTAGGTTTGACCCGGTTTGAGCGCGGACTTGTCGGCAATCGGCAGGGCCGCGACATGGCCCAGCACCTGCAGGGCGTCGCCAAGCGAATTGAAACTCTGGTGCAAGCCCCCGACGGAAAGCCGGTACTGACGGGTCAGTGCGTTGTAGCCGAGCCGGTAGGTGACAAAGAGTCCGGCGACATGCTCGTCGAGCCAATACCAGCGGTCGCGGCTGAGCGTGAACTCCAGGTTGAAGGCAAGCGGCACGCCCCGGGACACCGCCTCCTCCAGCCGGGGTCCGAGGTCGATGGTGAAATCCGCCGAGAGCGCGTAGCCATCTTCGACCGGGGACAGGCTGGCCCGCACCGGCTCGATTCCGCCCGCCAGGCACGGCAAGACCCAGACGGCAAGCAGCAATGCCAGACCGAGGCTACGGGCGCTTCGCCAGCAACGCATAGTAGAAGCCATCTTGGTCGGCATTCGGCATCAGCTGCCATTCTTCCTTCTTGTCGTTCGTCGGCAATCGTTGCGCGTCCTCGTGGCGGGCGACGAAGGCGTCGACCTGCGCCGCGTTTTCCTCCGGGAACAGCGAGCAGCTTGCGTAGAGCATTTTGCCACCCGGCGCCAAGACCCGCCACAAAGCATCGATGATATCCCGCTGGCTGCGCGCAAAGCTGCCGATGTCGCCCGGACGCCGCAACCATTTGATATCCGGGTGGCGGCGCACGACGCCCGACGCCGAGCATGGCACGTCGGCCAGAATGCGATCGAACGGGCAGCCATCCCACCAGGCAGGCAAGTCGCGGCAGTCCGCACTGATCACGGTTGCCGACAATCCGAGCCGCGTCAGGTTGGCCGTCACCCGCGACGCCCGATCGGCGTCGGCATCGAGGGCAACCAGTTCCAGATCGGCCAACTCGAGCAGATGCGCCGTCTTGCCGCCGGGGGCAGCGCAGGCATCGAGCACCCGCAGGCCGGATCGGGCATCGAGCAGCGGTGCCGCCCGCTGCGCGCCCCAGTCCTGGACCGATACCCGGCCGGTTTCGAAGTCGGGAAGCTTGTCGACGGCAACCGGTTTGTCGAGTTTGATCGCGGCAGCGTCGAGAACCCGACCTGCAATTCCGGCTGCCGCCAGTTCCGTGAGATAGGCATTGCTGTCTGTTTGCCGGCAGTTCACGCGCAGCGTCATCGGCGGACGCTCGTTGCCGGCCGCGGCAATGGCCTGCCATGAATCCGGATAGGCGGCACGCAGTTTCTCCAGCCACCAGCGCGGATGCTGCCAATGCGCTTCCAGCGTGCCTTGTGCGCCAATGTCGAGCTCGTCGGCGCGGCGCAAGGCATTGCGCAACACACCGTTGACCAGCGCCTTGTACTTGCCCCGGGCAAGCGTCGCCGCCGCAGTGACCGCCTGATCCACCGTCGTATGGGCGTCATCGGGCCGGGCAGCGAGCCGATAGAGCGCCGCCAGCAGCAATCCGCGCACGGCCGTATCGGCGAGCGGCCGCGTCATCAATCGGGACAGATAGAAGTCGCCGCGGCCATAGCGCCTGAGCGCGCCATAGGCAAGATCCTGAACGGCCGGACGCAGCGCGCCATCGAGCGAGGCGGCAGACAGAGCATCGTCGAGCGCCCGGCCGCCGATGACGTCGGCGATCACGTGGGCGGCGGCGAAGAGTGCCGTGGCAAGCGGCGCGGCGGACAATTTACGGTACGAAGCAATCGCCCGGCCGAACGGCCGTGCCGCGCAGGAAGTCGCCTGCGGGCAGTCGCTTGCCCCCGGGCTTTTGCAATTCGAGCAAGCGCAGCGCACCGTCGCCGCAGGCCACTACGATGCCCCGATTATCGACGGACAGAACCGTGCCGGGCGTCCCGGCGCCACCTTCGCTCTGCGCACGCCAGAGCTTGACGGTCGTGCCGTCAAGTACGGCGCTCGCACCGGGGAACGGATCGAAGGCGCGTATGCGGCGGGCAAGTTCCGCCGCCGGCCCCCCGAAGTCGAGCATCGCCTCCGCCTTGTCGATCTTGCTGGCGTAGGTCACACCTTCGGCCGGCTGCGCTGTTGCCACCAGGCGATCGAGGCCGCGCAAGGCCTCGACGATCATGCGCGCGCCGAGGGCCGCAAGCCTGTCATGGAGACTGGACGCACTGTCGTCGGCCGCGATGGCGATTGCTTCCTTGAGCAGCATGGGGCCGGTATCGAGGCCCGCTTCCATGCGCATGATGGTGACGCCGGTTTCCGAATCGCCGGCTTCGATGGCGCGTTGAATCGGCGCCGCGCCGCGCCAGCGCGGCAACAGCGAAGCGTGGATATTGAGGCAACCGCGGCGCGGAATGTCCAGCACAGCCTGCGGCAGGATGAGGCCATAGGCTGCCACCACCATGACATCGACCATCGCCGCCCGCAGCGGTTCATGCGTCACCGGATCCTTGAGCCGCTCCGGCTGATGCACGGCGATGCCGCGCTCGAGGGCCAGTTCCTTCACCGGACTCGCATGCATCTTCTGCCCACGCCCGGACGGCCGGTCCGGCTGCGTGAGAACCAGCGGCACCTCGAACCCAGCGGCCAGAATCGCCTCGAGAGCGGATCGAGCAAATTCAGGCGTCCCGGCGAAAGCAACCTTCATCGAGCCCTCCAGCAGCGCAGTCTCGCCGCTCGGCCGTCCGGACCGAAAGAAATCCCCGTGGGAGGAGGTAGGACTGCCCGTTCGCGGAGCGAACATCCGTTACGACATCTGCTCGGAGTACCCCGTAACTGGCGAGCGTAGCGAGCAAGTAGGCCTCCCCCCGGGAGGGGGGACTGAGGGGGGCGGGCCGAGCTCACGCAGTGATCCTGGCCTGTTTGGCCAGTTTGTTCTTGATCCGGGTCTGCTTCAGTTGCGAGAGATATTCGACAAAGACCTTGCCCTGCAGGTGATCCATCTCGTGCTGGATACAGACCGCCAGCATGTCGACGGCCTCCATCTCGAAGGGTTTGCCATCTGGGCCCAACGCCCTGATACGCACCTTCTGCGCCCGTTTGACCTTCTCGTAGATGCCGGGCACCGACAGGCAGCCCTCCTCTCCCTCGCATTCGCCCTCGCGCGCCAGCAATTCCGGATTGATGAGCGTCAACAGACTGGATTTGTCCTCGGATACGTCCATCACGATCACCTGCCTGTGTACGTCGACCTGCGTTGCGGCCAGGCCAATGCCCGGCGCGGCGTACATGGTCTCGGCCATGTCCGCCGCCAGCTTGCGAACAGCGTCGTCTACCACCGCCACGGGGGTCGCCTTCTTGTGCAACCTCGGGTCGGGATAGCGCAAAATGGGCAATAAAGCCATAATTAACCGCCTGATGTTGTTGATGCCAGAAGAATTTCGGGGCAAAATCAGCGACTAATTCCGCCGAATTCGCCGGGACAAACAAGGACCTAGGCCATGCGACACATTATATCTGCGCTGTTCCTCTGTTTTTCGACTGCCGCGGTGCTGGCCCAGAACGCCAAGCCGATCGAGCTCGCGCCAGACGCGCCTGACCACCATGTCGTCGTGCGCGGAGACACGCTCTGGGGCATCTCCAAGATGTTCCTCAAGGATCCTTACCGGTGGCCGGAAGTCTGGCAGCTCAACACCGAACAGATCAAGAATCCGCACCGCATCTATCCCGGCCAGGTTGTATATCTCGACACCAGCAGCGGCCAGCCACGGCTGAAGCTGGGCAAGATGGTCGGCGGCGACGGCAGGCTGGAACCGAAGGTCTATTCGGAAGACCAGAAACGCGAGATTCCGGCGATTCCCCAGCAGATCATCGAGCCCTTCCTGACCGAGCCGCTGATGGTCGAGGAAGGCGCTCTCGATTCCGCCCCGCGCATCGTCGCCACCGAGGAAAACCATGTCAGTGTCGGCGCCAGCAGCAAGATTTACGTCAAGGACCTTGGCGACACGAATACCAAAATGTGGAATATCTACCGTCCCGGCCTCGAACTCAAGGATCCCGACACCAAGGAAGTCCTCGGTCACGAGGCCATCTTCGTCGGCAGCGCGAGATTCCTGGTCGGAGGCAAGCCGGCGGAAGAGTCCCTCCTCAGTCCCAAGCACGCGAACACACCTGGAGAAACCGAACTCAACGAGATCCAGCACGGCCCGAAATTCATCGTCGGCACCAGCGAACCGTCCACACTCGAGGTGGTTTCCACGAAGATGGAAGTCAGCCGCGGCGATAGCCTGATGCCGGCGGGACGCCCGGAGATCTTGAGCTATGTCCCGCACGCGCCGGGCACGACCATCAACGGCAAGATCATCAGCATCTACGGCGGCGTCGGCGAAGCCGGCCGCTATTCGATCGTGACCCTCTCCAAGGGGAAGTGGGACGGTGTCGAGCAGGGCCACGTGCTGGCCATCTATCGGACCGGCGAATTCGTGACCAACCGCTTCCAGCCCGAAACGCCGGAAACCGTCAAAATGCCCGACGAGCGCTACGGCCTGCTGTTCGTCTTCCGGGTATTCGACCGCGTGTCCTACGCCCTGGTGATGGAGACCTCGCGCGCCGTGGTACCCGGCGATAAAGTCCAGACGCCCTGACGCGTGGCCGGTAGTGAGTTGCGGAACTGGCTGCGGCTGACGCTGGTCCCCGGCGTCGGGGGCGAAACCCGACGCCATCTCCTGAACACTTTCGGTCTTCCCGACGCGATCTTCTCCGCCGGAGCGTCCGCATTGCACGCTGCCATCGGCACCCCGTTGGCAGAGCAGCTGCTCGGGCAGGACTGCGATGCCCAGATCGCCACGGCGCTCGAATGGGCCGACCAGCCCGGCAACCGTGTCATCACTCTCGCCGACGGCGACTATCCCAAGGCTCTGCTTGCGACGGTCGACCCGCCGGTGCTGCTGTACGTCAAGGGCGATGCCGGGCTGTTGAATCGGCCGGGGTTCGCCATCGTCGGTAGCCGCAATGCGAGCAGGCAGGGCGAGATCAATGCCGAAGCCTTCGCCACGGCGCTGTCCGCTGCCGGGCTGACCATCGTCAGCGGATTGGCTCTGGGCATCGACGCGGCCGCGCATCGCGGCGGTCTGGCCGCAAAGGGCTCGACCGTCGCCATCATCGGCACCGGCGCGGACCGCATTTACCCTGCCACCAATGAGGCCCTGGCGCGGCAGATCGCGGACCGGGGAGCGATAGTCAGCGAGTTTCCTCTCGGCACGCCGCCGTTGGCAGCAAACTTCCCACGCCGTAACCGCCTGATCGCCGGCTTGAGCCGGGGCTGCCTGGTGGTGGAAGCCGCGGAACGCAGCGGCTCGCTCATCACCGCCAGGCTGGCCGCCGATATCGGTCTCGACGTGTTTGCCATTCCCGGATCGATTCATTCGCCGCTTTCCAAGGGCTGCCACAAGCTCATCAAACAGGGCGCCAAACTGGTCGAGTCGGCCCAGGACATTCTCGAGGAACTGCGCTGGGAAGCCGTCGTAGCTCCGGTCCCCGATCAAGCCAACGCCGACGACGCAGACAATGCACGCCTGATCGAGGCCATCGGGTATGATCCGGTCGACTTGGAAACCCTGGCCGGACGGACCGGCTTGACGGCGGAGCAACTGCTTGCAATGCTGTTGCCGCTGGAACTGGACGGCCGCATCAGCCAACTGCCGGGCGGCCGCTATCAACGACTTTGCTGACCTTATGTTCGACATCCTCGTCTACGTATTCGAGAACTACCTGCCCGACGCCTGCCCCGAACCCGATGCGCTGGCTCAGCGCTTGTCGGCGGCCGGCTTCGAGGAAGACGCCATCTCTGAGGCGCTGCATTGGCTGGCAGGGCTGGAACAGGCCCAGGAAGACGGCGGGCTGAGGGCGCAACCGGGCGGCATCCGCGTCTACAGCGAGCCGGAATTGGCCAAACTGCCGGCCGATTGCCGCGGCTTCCTGGCCTTCCTGGAGCAGCAAGGGGCGATCGATCCGACCGCCAGGGAGATGATCCTGGAACGCGCCATGGCGGTCGATAACACCGTGGTTCACCTTGGCAAATTCAAGGTCATCGTCCTGATGGTGATGTGGCGCCGCCAGCTTTCCCTGGACAGCCTGATCTTCGAGGATCTGCTGGTCGAAGACGACGAAGTCGAACTGCCGCTAATGCACTGACTTGCCAGCGGCCATGGCAGGCGCTTATGATCCGGCGCTCTAAGGAGTCAGCCGTCAGCCATGAGCAAGCAACTCATCATCGCCGAGAAACCCTCTGTCGCCCAGGACATCGCCAAGGCCCTGGGCGGCTTCACACGCGAGGGCGAGTACTTCGAGAGCGACGAATACGTCCTCTCCTCAGCCATCGGCCACCTGCTGGAACTGGCGGTGCCCGAGGAATACGAGGTCAAGCGCGGCAAGTGGACCTTCACCCACTTACCGGTGATTCCGCCGCATTTCACCCTTAATCCGATCGAAAGGACCGCCGACCGGCTCAAGCTGCTGACGCGGCTTATCAAGCGCAAGGATGTCACCGGACTGGTAAACGCCTGTGACGCGGGACGCGAAGGCGAATTGATATTCCGCTACGTTGTCCAGCACGCCCTCGGCCTCAGTGACGAAAAGCGGACCGCCAAGCCGATCCGCCGGCTGTGGCTGCAATCGATGACGGCGACCGCCATCCGCGATGGCTTCGCCCGTCTGCGCTCCGATCCTGAGATGCTGCCGCTGGCCGACGCCGCCCGCTGCCGCTCCGAGGCCGACTGGCTGATCGGCATCAACGGCACACGCGCCATGACGGCCTTCAACTCCCAGGAAGGCGGCTTTTACAAGACCACGGTCGGCCGCGTGCAGACACCGACGCTGGCGATCCTGGTCGAGCGCGAAAGCCGCATCCGCAGTTTCCAGTCGCGCGACTACTGGGAAGTGGAAGCCGAATTTCAGGTGGCCGCCGGCACTTACCGCGGCCGCTGGTTCGACGAGAAATTCAAGAAGGCCGACGACGAGCACGCCAAGGCCGAGCGCATCTGGGAGCAGGCCAAGGCGGAGGCGATCCGCCAGAAGTGTCTCGGCAAGCACGGCACGGTCGAGGAAGAATCCAAGCCGAAGACGGAATTGTCGCCGCTGCTGTTCGACCTGACCTCATTGCAGCGCGATGCCAACGGCCGTTTCGGCTTCTCGGCGCGGACCACCCTGCAAATCGCCCAGGCCCTCTACGAGAAGCACAAGGCACTGACCTATCCGCGTACGGATTCCCGCAACCTGCCTGAGGATTATCTCGCTACGGTCAAAGACACGTTGAAGAGTCTGTCCGACACTCATTACGGCGGGTTTGCCGACGAAATCCTCGCCAGCGGCTGGGTGCATCCCAACAAGCGGATTTTCAACAACGCCAAGGTCTCGGACCACTTCGCCATCATCCCGACCGGTACCGAGCCGAAGCACCTCTCGGAAGCCGAGCAGAAGATCTACGACCTGGTGACCAAGCGCTTCCTGGCCGTCTTCTTCCCGGCCGCCGAATACAACGTCACTACCCGAATCACTCGCGTCGAGAAGGAGGCCTTCAAGACGGAAGGCAAGGTGCTGGTGACCGCGGGCTGGCTGGCCATCTACGGCAAGGAAGCGCAATCGAAGGAAGGCGAAGGCGGCGACAACCCGAACCTGCCGCCCTTGCAGCCGAAGGAGCGCGTCTGGGCCAACGACGTCGAGGTCAAAGCCAAGGCAACCCAGCCGCCGCCGCGCTTCAACGAAGCGACGTTGCTGTCGGCCATGGAAGGCGCCGGCAAGCTGGTGGAAGACGAAGAACTGCGCGAGGCCATGTCGGAACGCGGCCTGGGCACGCCGGCGACACGCGCCGCGATCATCGAGGGCCTGATCCTCGAAGAATACGTCCATCGCAACGGCCGCGAACTGCAACCGACGGCCAAGGCCTTCTCGCTGCTGTTCGCGCTCGAGAAACTCGGCATCGACGAAATTCGCTCGCCGGAACTCACCGGCCTGTGGGAGTGGAAACTCAAGGAAATCGAACTCGGCCGCCTGAAGCGCGACGAATTCATGGGCCACATCGTCACCCAGGCTCAGGTGATGGTCGAACGCATCAAGAAAGGCGAACTGCCCGAAGGCACCTTCGGCAACCTGAAGACGCCCTGCCCGCGCTGCGGCGGCACGATACGCGAGACCTACAAGCGCTTCGAGTGCGAGAAGTGCGACTACAAGCTTTGGAAGGTGGTCGCCAGCCGCCAGTGGGAACCCGAGGAAATCGAGACCCTGCTGAAGGACCGCGTCATCGGCCCCCTGCAGGGGTTCCGCAGCAAGATGGGGCGCGCGTTCGCCGCCATGATCAAGCTCAATGACGAGCACATGCCCGAGTTCGACTTCGGCCAGGCGGGCGCGGAGGGCGAAGGCGAGGAAGTCGATTTTTCAGGCCAGGAGAGCCTCGGTACCTGTCCCAAGTGCGGCGCTCCGGTCTTCGAGCACGGCATGGCCTACGTCTGCGAGAAGGCAGTCGGCGCTGCGAAGTCCTGCGATTTCCGTTCCGGCAAGATTATTCTCCAGCAGGAAGTCTCGCGAGCGGAGATGACGAGATTGCTCGAAACCGGCAAGACCAGCCTGATGAAGGGCTTCGTTTCCAACCGCACGCGCAAGAAGTTTTCCGCTTATCTCACCCGCGGCGGCGACGGCAAAGTTGGTTTCGAGTTCGAAGTGCGACAGCCGAAAGCCAAGGCAGCGCCCAAGGAAGAGGCGACCGCCAAACCGGCTCCGGAACCGAAAAAGGCCGCTCCGCGCAAGCGCGCCGCCGGCAAGTAGCCGCGGGAACGCGACAAACCGACGACAGTCCGGGCTAATGGGCCGGGCGCGCGCCGGCGTCAGACCTGCCGTACAAGGTCGCTGTACAGGAAGATGGTGACCGTCAGCCCGCGATTGCCGGGGCCGTTGCCGATCGTGATCCTGGCGTCATGAAGTTCGACGACCCGGCGCGCGATGGCGAGTCCGAGACCGCTGCCAGGCTGGTCCTGGCCTGCGATTCGATAGAAGCGCTCGAACACCGCTTCCCGTTGCGCCTCCGGAATACCTGGCCCATCGTCGCTGACCCCAATCTGCACGCCTGACTCCCAGCGCCGGATGTCGACGTCGATATGGCCGCTGCGTTGCGTGTAGCGGATGGCGTTGTCCACGAGGTTGGCGAGCAGAATGGACAGCAGGTCCGGGTTGCCCGGTACCGATGGCAGTCCACGCTCGACGTGAAGCTCCAATGTCTGCTCCCGTGCCAGGGCGAGAGGCGCCAGCTCTGCACCCACCGCTTGCGCGACCGCGGCGATATCGACCTGTTCGGGATCCGGCAGCTTCTGTTCGGGATCCAGTCTGGCCAGGGCCAGCAGTTGGCGAACCAGTCGTATACCCCTCTCCACGCTGCGCTGCAGTTGATTCAGGGCGCCCTGGCGCACCGCCCGATCATCGGCATCGCGTGCCGCATGCAGATGCGCCTGAATCGCCGCCAGCGGCGTACGCAGCTCGTGTGCGGCATTGGCGGTCAGCCGCCGCTCGCTGTCGAGCGCATGGGCCACGCGCACCAGCAGCCTGTTGAGGGCCAGGACGACGGGGCGCAGTTCCTTCGGTATGCCCTGCAGTTCCAACGGCAGCAGGTTGTCAGGTTTCTTTTCCTCGATCTGATGCGTCAGGCGGCCCAGGGGATCGAGCCCCCGGCTGACCGAGAACCAGAGCAGAAACACCAGAACCGGCAGCCCGAGCACCAGCGGAGTGACCACATGAAGGGTGACGTTGCGCACCATCCGGTTGCGGACATCGTCGGCGTCGGATACCTGGACGCGATAGACGAGACGCGGGTCCCAGATGCTGAAATGCCGCCAGCTCCGGCCATCCCCGTCCGTGGTTTCGGAGAACCCGTCATGTTCGGCCATGACCGACTCCGGGGCATTGGCGGACCGCAACAACAGCCTGCCGTCGCCGCTCCAGATCTGGTAGCGCAGCAACTTTGCATACTCGAGATGCAGCGACGGCAGTGTCTGCCTGTCCGTCCACCCGCCTGCCTGAACGGCGTTGTCCTGGCCCGACAAGCTCCCGCTTCCGCCCGGATGAGCGGATCGGGCGACGCGTACGGATGGGCCGGACCTGGTGTCAAGGATCCCGCGCGGGGACGGCTGCTCCCCGGCGCCCGGGCTCATAAGCGGTTTGCCCTCGTCCGGGCCGGCCACGGACAGAAGGGCAACGGCGGTCTGCGTCAGGTGGGCATCGAACACCTCATTCGTGTCGTTGATGCTGTCGCGAATGGTCAGTGCCGCAATCACCGCCCAGAACGCGAATGTGACGATGAGCAGTCCAACGAGCAGACGCTGGCTGAGCGACAGATCGCGGATGGAGATCACGACGGCGACCTGGCAATGGTGTAGCCGATGCCACGTACCGTCTTGATGACGTCCTGACCCAGCTTCTGGCGCAGGTGGTGGATGTGCACCTCGAGTGCATTGCTGTCGACGTTCTTCTTCCAGCCATACAGGACCTCCTCCAACTGACTGCGGGTCAACACCCGGCCGGATGCCTCGAGCAGCGCACGCAGGACGGCGAACTCGCACGTCGAGAGGCAGATCGGCTGATCGTTGATGCTGATGGTATGTGTCGTCAGGTTCAGGCTGAGGTTGCCGACCACCAGCGAGCCGACGCGCCCGTTGGCGGAACGACGGACGAGCGCACGCACACGGGCGATCAACTCCTCCATTTCGGCCGTCTTGACCAGGTAGTCGTCGGCACCGCGATCGAGGGCGATAACCTTGTCACGGGTGGTATCCCGGGCGGTCAGGATGAGAACCGGCAAGCGATTGCCGTCTGCGCGCAGTTGCCGCAGCACCTCCATTCCGTCGACCGCAGGCAGGCCGATATCCAGCACCATGGCGGCATAGTCCTGTGTGCGCAGCATGTTGAGCGCCATGCCGCCGTCCTTGACCCAGACGACCTTGAAGCCCGCTTTATCCAGCGCGGCACGCAGGCCGTCGCCCAACAATGGGTCATCTTCGGCAAGCAAAATACGCATCGTTCCCCCCCCAGTTTCGATCGCTGTTACAGGCGCACTGCGTGTTCTTCCAAGTCTGCGCTGGCAACGCAGCCCGGACAGACCCCCCCCTCCGGCAAATTAACGAACGCTAAGAATACCAACAACAGCTTAATCGGAAACTAAGCCCACATGGCTATTGTGGGCTACGGATCAAGGTGCAGACAAGAGAATTGCTGCGACCGACTCTGACAAGAATCGGCGACAGCGGCCAGTAACAAATGGAGGAGGGGCGGCTCCGTCGCCGACGGCAGTGGCCGTCGGCGACGCGGTCGATATGGCTCCCGCTAGCACTGGGGATGTTTGCTGGGATGCTTTGCCCGGATTTGGGCAAAATGAATTCGCTCACGTGCCGAGTGAAGAACAGGTTTTTCTCAGGCGCATATTCCTGCGCTTGGGGCACCGCGGCTCAGGTGGCCTGCGTCGCGGTGCTCTCCTTGTTCACGGCGATGCCGGCCCTGGCAGACAATGCCGGCCGGGTCGCCGCAACCATCTGCGTCGTCTGCCACGGCGCTGACGGCAAGAGCGTCGCACCGAGCTTTCCGAAGCTGGCGGGGCAGCAAGCTGCCTATCTGGAGAAACAGTTGGTCGAGTTCGTCGCCGGCAAACGCAAGAACGAAGTCATGGCCGCTTCTCTGCCTAACATCAGGAAGGACGACATTCCCGGCCTCGCCAGCTACTTTGCCGCCCAGAAGTCGGCGCCCGGTGTAGTCGAAGACAAGACGCTTGCCAGGGCCGGCAGGAAGCTGTATGCCGACGGCAACACGAGCACCGGCGTGCCCGCCTGCATGGGCTGCCACCAGCCGAACGGCGAGGGCAACGAGCGCTTCCCCCGACTGGCCGGCCAGCATCAGACCTACACCCAGCAGCAGATGGCCGACTTCAAGAACGGCGTTCGCGCCAATGACAAGGGCAGGATCATGCGCGCGGTGGCCGAGCGTATGAGCGCGCAGGAAGTGAGGGCGGTCGCCGAGTACATTGCGGGGATGTAATCTAGCGCCCTCGAGTCGGCAGGAGCACGTCGTGAACAGGCTATCCATCGTCTCGTTGGTACTGGCGGCAGGCTTTGCCTCGTCGCTGATGGCCGAGGTCCGGCAACCTCGCGAAGAAGGGATCGAGGCCAGGAATTACGTCTGGAACGAGATGTATCCGGAGAAGCTGCAGGCGCTGAAGGCCAAGGGCGATGTGCAGCGCGGCCAGATCACCTTCGAGGTCTGCCAGGGTTGCCATCGCACCGGCGCCCTGGGGCGCGTCGACGGCAGCTATCCGCGCCTGGCCGGGCAGCATGCGACGGTGCTGATCAAGCAGTTGACGGACGTCCGCGCCGGCCGTCGCGACAACCCCAAGATGTACCCTTTCGCCGACGAGCATGTGATCGGCCCCCAGGACATTGCAGATATTGCGCTATATCTTCAAAGCCTGCCGGTACCGCCTACCAACGGCAAGGGACCGGGCGAGAGGCTCGACCAGGCCAAGGAGATGTATGACGCAAACTGCGTGAGTTGCCATGGCAAGAACGGGGAAGGCGACCCCCTCAAGTTCTATCCGCGCGTTTCCGGACAGCATTACAAGTACCTGCTGCGCGAAGCCCTTGCCATCCGCGATGGCGACCGGCGCAACGCCAATCCGAAGATGGTCAGGATCATCAAGGACTACAGCGACGCCGACTTGATGGCCTTGTCCGACTACATGTCGCGCTTGCTGCTCAAATAGCGGATCCGGGTCTACTCCAGGTCGCGCCCCGGTGAACCGGGGCGTCGTGGCTTCCTCACTCTTGAGGCTCTTCCTCCCAGCCGGTGATCATCGTCTTGATGTGCGCGAACGGCGTGTGGCCGGTCGTCGTCAGGTAAACATGCACGATAAAGAACACCAGCATCATGAAGGCACCGGCCGTGTGGGTGAGCGCCACGCCTTCCAGCGACAGCCAGGCGTCGGCGCCCAGCGCCTTCCAGTAGGCGAAGAACAGGTACAGCAGTCCCGAGCCCCAGATGATGGGTGACACCATCGCCAGCAGCGCCAGGTAAGCGATGCGCTGCAGCGGGTTGTGCTTCTTCGTCGCCGTCTTGCGGAACGGGTTGGGCGCGTGGGTGAAGATCCCGACCAAGTAGTAGCGGACCATCGCATCCACCTTCTTCAGGGTCGGGATGTACTGCGTCCACTCGCCAGTCGTGAATTGCCAGAAGATGGTGAAGGCCCAGAGCACCAGCAGCGTCCAGGCCGCCAGAACGTGATAGTCGGCAGCGCGATGGAAGCCGAATACCTGGTAGGCGCCATGGATCTCGAAGCCGGTGAGCATCATGAAGATCACCAGCGCCGCTTGCGACCAGTGCCAGAAGCGCTCATAGCGCTTGTAGAGGAATGTGCGGGTGACCGTGGTCATTGTGCCGTCTCCTTGGGTTTCTTGTTGCAGAAGAAACAGATTCGCGTGAAGCCGTGGATAAGCACGCCGATCAGAGCGAGGGCAACCGCGCCCCAGCCGATCGACTCCACCAGCCGATTGCCGTTGAAGCCGGGCAGGTAGAGGCCGCCGATACCAGCGAGCCGGCTCTCGCCGCCATGGCATTGCGCGCAGCGCAGCGCGTCGCCCTTCGGCGCCACCATGTGGGTGATGGGCCAGCTCATCTCGGTGCTGACGAAGCCGTACTTGCCGCTGTAGGGCAGGCCGGCGGTCTTCATGCCGGCGGTGATCGCCTTCTGCCAGTCGAAGCTTTGCCACAGCGCCGACTCGTCCTCGCCGGCGGTATGCGCGACGATGAGGATGTTGTTCTCCGTGTCGTAGACCTGCTTGCCGCGATGCACCTTGAACGGCCAGATACGCGAGTCCGGATCGTTCACCTTGCCTTCCAGGTGGTTGATCTCGACAATCTTGCTCGAATCGATCTTGTCGCCTTTGACCTTGTAGGTGACCTGACCGTTGAACCAGCGGTACTCGGGAACGAGATACGAGTCCCAGGCGAAGTTGCCCTTCTTCGAATCGAAGGCACGCCGCCCGGCGCTGTCCTTGACCAGCACCGGCTTGCCTTCCGGTCCCATCCTGGTCGCGGTGGACCAGTCCCAGGACTTCTCGGTGCCGACCCCGTCGCGCGCATACTCGGGAATGTGGCAGGTCTGGCAGGCGAGCTTGTCGGTGTGCGCGTTGAGCCGCTCGACGAACAGCGGATTCTCGTGGTGCGGCTTGTCGCCGTGGCAGGACTGGCAAGAGGCCGGCTCGTCATCGGCTTCGCCGCGCACCCGGGCATGGCCCTTCAGCGCCGCCGCCATCTCGTAGCGACTGCCGGAGACCTCGTGGCCGGACGTCGAATGGCATTTGACGCAACTGAAGTTCAAGCCCTTGGCGTCCATGTGCACATCAAGCGCCTTCGGCGGATTCTTCAGCGCGCTGTCGAGATCGCCGTGCTTGGTGCCATCGCCGCCGGCACCGAAGAAGTGGCAGGCGCCACAGTTCGCCCGGCTCGGCAGCGCCACTTTCTGCGCCACCTTCTGCAGGTCGACTGCCTCGACGAACTTGCCCGAGCCCTTGGGAAATTCCGTGCGCTCATAGACCGGGTGGCCGGCGAAGCCGGGCAGCTTGCGGTAGGTGCCCGTGCTGTCGTGGCAGACGAGGCAGTCGACGTTCTCCACCGCCTTGAAGTCGAAGCTGGCGTCCTTCCAGCCGTAGCCGGCATGGCAGGCCATGCAGTCCTTCTCGTTGGAAATCGTCGTCGTGCAGTAGTTGTTGATGATGGCGCGCTTGCCCAGCTTCTGCCCGGTCTTCGGATCCGTGTATTCCCAGGTCCAGTGCTTGGTGTGCTGCACCTGCTCGGCCGCCTCCGTGTGGCAGGACAGGCAGGCCTTGGTCACATCGGGGCCAGTGGTAAACGCCTTTTGCAGTTCCTTGAACTTGGCGTGGTCGGCGGTGCTCTTCTTCGCCGCCGCCGGTGCGGCGGCCCAGGCATTGCCGAACGCCAAGGCGACGGCCAACAGGGTGGCCGCCAGCAGATCTATTTTCTGGTTCATGTCGTCTCCTCCGCGCGCACTCAGCAACCGCCTGCGGAGCCGCCGCCGGAACCGCCTTCACCACCGGTTTTCGGCAGGACGATCGGTGGCGCCGGCTTGGTCGGGTCCATGACGAGGAATTTCTGCTGGTCGGCAACGACGTTCTTCATGATGTCACCCACTAGCGGCCCGAACATGCTGCCGATGAGGCCGGCGTTCATGGTGCCGATGTAGACCTTGCCGTTGCTCTTCTTGTACACGGATATCTTGCAGGGCATCAGGATCGACAGGAAGCGGATCTTGTCGTCCTTCAGGATCGGCCCCGAGTACTTGCTGCTGCACGCTTCGATCATCAGCGCCGGCAGCGCATCGCCGCCGTCGGCCTGGATCGGCTTGATCGGATTGCGCAGTCCCATCAACGACCAGCCGTTGCCGGCCGCCTGGATGTTCTGCTGGATGCGGGCGACGGTCTCCTCGACCGTGTACGGACTCTCCTGCTCGTTGAAGACGAGGTTGCCCGCCATGTTCCAGACAACCGCCAGCGTGCCGAGCACGCCCACGATAAGACCACCTATTGCTTTCAGCATTACCCCCTCCTCAAAGGATTGATACGACTTCTCGCCCCGTGGTCCGGGGCAAATCTAGTTTTTTCGTTTCCGGCGCGCCGCTTCCACGCGACCGGCATTCGGCAGATCCGCCGCCGTCATGCGTCCGCAACGCCTGTTCGCCGCCCGCACCGCCGCCATCAGGGCCGGCAGCGGCTCGTGCATCTCGCTCGTCATGGCGACGAAGCTGTCCCGGCTGGCACCGTGGAAGAGCGGGTTGTTGCGGCGCTCCTCGCCGACGCAGCTGACCCAGCGGCCGCCCAGGCTATGGCCCGGATAGACGAGCGTCTCATCCGGCAGCGACAGCAGGTGGCGCGTCACGCTGTCGAACAGCAGCGCGCCGTTGCCGCCGGGCTCGTCGATGCGACCGCAACCGCCGATCAACAGGCTGTCGCCCGTGTACACCCGGTCCTGCCAGCGGTAGCTGAGGCAACCGGGCGTGTGCCCCGGCGTCTCCAGCACCGCCAGTGACAGATCGCCGACGACGATCTCGTCGCCCTGATCCAGCAGACGATCCGCCGCCTCGATGCCTGCCTTGCGACCAACCGCAATGCGGGCACCAAGGCGGTCGCGCAGCGCTTCGGCGGCGGTGATGTGCTCCGCATGCAGATGCGTCTCGAGCACCCAGGCCAGTTTCAGGCCGAGCTCGTCGAGCATGCCGAGGTAAAGCGACACATTGCTCGCCACCGGATCCAGCAGGATCGCTTCGCCCTTGCGCTCGCAGCCGAACAGATACGAGAACGTATCAGTGGCAACGTCGCAGAATTGCCTGAAATGCACGCTCCGTAATCCCCCTGACATATGCCCGTCGGCGGCGCTCAGGCCGACGACTTGTCCTCGCCGATCTTCAGCCGCATGTCGGTCAGGTACTGGTGCGGCGGAACCTCGAGATTGGTCGGCGCCGGCACGTTCTTGAACACGCGACCGGCAAGATCGAACTTCGAGGCATGGCAGGGGCAGAAGAAACCACCCGGCCAGTCGGCGGCCATGCCCTGCTCGGTACCGGCCTTGAACTTGTCCTTCGGCGAGCAGCCGAGATGGGTGCAGATGCCGATGGCGACCATGATCTCCGGCCGGATCGAGCGGTGTGCGTTGGTGGCGTAGTCGGGTTGCTGCTTGCGCGCCGATTCCGGGTCGACGAGGTAAGGCTCTGCGGCCTTGAGGGCGGCGAGCATCTCGGGCGTGCGGTGGATGATCCAGACGGGCTTGCCGCGCCATTCGATCGTCATCATCTCGCCCGGCGCCAGCTTGGCGATATCGACTTCCACCGGTGCGCCGGCCGCCCTGGCCCGCTCTGACGGCGCCATGCTGGAAATCAGCGGAATGGCGATACCGGCGCCGGCCGCCGCACCAGCGACGCTGGTCGCGATCAGCAACTGGCGGCGCTTGGGATCCATCGGTTCGTCGATCGGCAGGGCGGTCAGGGTCGTCATGTTCGTTTCCTTTCGTCACGGGGTTCGGGGCGTCCGCGGAGCAGCTCCCCCAAGCGAAAGGCGGACTCGAATGAACGCGGCCAAACGTGGGCCTGGACGACTGCCAGATGCCGCAGGCCCGATTCCGCGACCGCGTTCGGACCATATAGATCAAGGACCATGCCAGCCGCAAACAGCGTTTGATCGGCTTGCTAACTGGCTGATTTATATGGAAAGCGTCTGTCGACAGCTTGAGTCGAGCGCCGGGAGAGCCAATAATGGCGGCAGTCGCAATTCAACGGGTGCCGGTTATGGCACCCGACCGAACCGAGGAAAGCACATGCAATCGACACGCAACCTGCCCGAGCTCGTTTCCTTCCTCGACGGCCTGTCGGCGCCGCACATCGTCATGGACGCCGACTACCGCATCGTCGCGGCCAACCAGGCGTATGCGCGCGAGTTCGGCGCCGGCCGGCCGGTGGTCGGAAGGCTGTGCTATGAGGTCTCGCACCAGTTCACCGTTCCCTGCGACCACGCGGGGGAATCCTGCCCGCTCCAGAACAGCCGCCTGGCCGGCCAAAGCCAGCGCGTACTGCACCTGCACCACACGCCGCGCGGCGAGGAACACGTGGAGGTGGCGACCATCCCGGTGCGCGACGAGTCGGGCCGCATCGCCTATTTCGTCGAAGCCATGCGCGTGGTGCGCCATGCCAGCGGCCGGTCGGCCTCGCAAGGCCTGGTCGGCCGCTCGCCGGCCTTCTCGCGCATGCTGGCCCGCGTCATGCGCGTCGCCCCATCGGAGGCGGCGGTCATGCTGCTCGGCGAGACCGGCACCGGCAAGGAACTGGTGGCACGGGTGATCCACGAGGCCAGTTCGCGCTCGGAGGGCCCCTTCGTCGCCGTCGACTGTTCGGGCCTGACCGAGACCTTGTTCGAAAGCGAGCTGTTCGGCTACGAGAAAGGCGCTTTCACCGGGGCCACGCACCGCAAGCAGGGCCTTGTCGAGGCCGCGTCGGGCGGCACCCTGTTCCTGGACGAAATCGGCGAGCTGCCGCCTTCATTGCAGGTGAAGTTGCTGCGGTTACTGGAGACGGGCACCTACCGGCGCGTCGGCGGTATCGAGACGCTGCCGGCGGACTTCCGCCTGGTCTCCGCCACCCACCGCGATCTCGCCGCGATGATGAAAACCGAGACCTTCCGGCGCGACCTGTACTTCCGCATCAACACCTTCCCGGTGCACACGCCGTCGCTGCGCGAAAGGCTGGAGGATCTGCCCATGCTGGCGGAATCCCTGATCGCCCGCGTCGCGCCCGGCCGCAAGCTGTGCCTGACACCCGCGGCGCTCGAGATGCTTTCTTCATTGCCGTTCGAGGGCAACATCCGCGAACTGCGCAACCTGCTCGAACGGGCCAGCCTGCTGGCCGATGGCGACGATATCGAGCCGCGCCATTTGCTCGACGATATGGAAATCCCGCCGAACGCCACGGCGAGCCCCGGCTTCGAGGCCGAGTGGCTGACGCTGGACGAGCGCGAGCACCGCTATCTTGCCTGGGCGCTGGCCAACCACCAGGGCGACCGCCTGTCGCTGGCACGCCGGATGGGCGTGAGCGAACGGACGCTGTTCAGAAAGCTGAAGGAGCTCGATCTCCGCCAAGCCGGGGCGCGGCGGGGCTGACGACTTTCGCCTCAATGTCCCTCGACGCAGATCTCGCGTCGTAACACGGCGAGCCCGGTGCGCAGCAGCAATACCAGGATCACCGCGCTGAGAATGGCCAGCAGGCCGCCACCGAGCCAGAAATAGAGCCCGAATCCCGTTTCCCTGGCCATGATCAGCGTGGCGATGGTGATCGCGGCCAGCGGAAACGAATACGCCCACCAGGACAGGAAGAACTTCAGTCGGACAAAACGGCCGGCCTGCGCAAGCAGCAGCAGGGTGAAGAACAAGGCAACGCCGTAGAGCACGTGCGCGAAGGCATCGATCGCACCGACGAGATTGAAGTAGGAAATGAAACCGACGGCCGGCGGCGCGATGAAGATGAACAGCGTTGGCATGAAGCGCTCCGGCAGGCTGCCGTGAAAGATCAGCCGATAGAAGATGATCGCCGTCAGCACCGGCCAGAAGAAGAGTCCGAGCCCGAAGAAGAACCATGAGATCTCCACCGAGGCGTGGTAAACGCCGGCGATGGGCACCAGGATGTTGCCGACCACGGGGATGAACCAGGCCGGATTGAGATGCGCAATCTCGTACTTGGTGTGGTGTATCCAGGACGAAAGGACGTAGATCGTCAGCATCAAGTGCAGGCCGGCACCTGCGAGCCACAGCCAGAACGAGAGCTCCGGGTTGCCGTGCAGGAATACCACCGAGAGCAGGATCAGGGCGATCGAAAACGTCGGCACGAAGGCCAGCTTGACCGGATGCCGGATCTCGGCGAGCACGTCCTGCGGGTACTTGACCAGCTTGGCGGCGAACACCAGCGCCAGGAGAACGAACAACCCCGCCGACGCCGGCGCCAGGAGCGGACTGATCGCGAATCCGAGGCCGAACAGCTGCTCGGCGCGGCCCCAGGCGAGGGTGAAACCGGACATGCCCATGATCATGGCGAACCACGAGATGGGGAAATTCTTCAGGCGGGAACTTGGCGCTTCGGTCATCGTGTCTTCTCTCGCGTCAGGCGGGCACTCGTACTCACCGCGTGGATTCGGATTGTGGGCGGCAGCCGGAACTCCCGCCCGCGCCAGTATTCAATCATCTTCTGCCGGCAAATTGCCGTCGTGGTGCGCAAGGTGGTGACGCTGCCGGTAGCTCGGCCATCTGCGTCACGAAGGCGTCGCGCGTGCGGCCGCTGAACAGTGGATTGGTCGCCTTTTCCTCGGCAATGGTGGACACCGTGCGCCCCTGCGCGTCGAAGGCGGGAAACACCAGTGTCTGCGGCGGCAGCACGAACAGCCGGCCGGTCACGCTGTCGAACAGCCGGCCGGCGTCGGCACCCGGCGACGCGGTATCGCCGCAACTGCCGGCCAACAGCGTGTCGCCTGTGAATAGCCTGTCGCGCCAGCGATAGCAGACGCTGCACTGGGTGTGCCCCGGCGTCGCGATGACATGAATCACTTCATCGCCGAAGACAAGGTGCTCGCCGTGTTCGACCGGGCGTTGGACGGCCAGGAGCCCGCATGCAGCGCTGGCCACGATGCCGGCGCCGGTCCGGCCGCGCAGCGCGGCCGCGCAGCGCCCGGTCCCGGGATGAACATGCGTAAGCAGGATGAAACGCAAATCCAGGCCGAGGTCGCCGACCAGCGCCAGCAGGACATCGAGATTCTCATCCACCGGGTCGATTGCCAGCGCGGCACGTTGCTCGGCGTCGCCGAGCAGGTAACTGTAGGCCCCGGTAGGGGTGCTCCTGATCTGCTGAAACAGCATCATCGAATCCTGATTCCGCCTGAAGACCGGCAGTGGGATGCAGGATCCGGGCCATCCAACCGGCCAAGGACTCCTCGGAGATTCAGGTAATTGGGACGAGCGCCGCCGCGTGGCCGCTTGCCTGTCAGTGGCGGTACTGCCATCATGGCAGAGTTGTCACTGCACGCCGACCCACCCGGCCGCCATGAAATCACCCCTGCTGCCAGAACTCGTTTCCTTTATCGACTCGCTG
The DNA here is from genome assembly GCA_041480065.1 of Rhodocyclaceae bacterium. Taxonomy (GTDB): domain Bacteria; phylum Pseudomonadota; class Gammaproteobacteria; order Burkholderiales; family Rhodocyclaceae; genus Fen-999. The sequence goes on along the minus strand of JBGOZF010000006.1, from coordinate 65,604 downwards.
CCGGAGCCGCATATCCTCTGCGATCGGCAGTACCGCGTACTCGCCGCCAACTCGGCCTATCGACGCAGCTTCGGCGAGAACCAGGTCTTCGCCGGCCGCACCTGCTACGACATTTCCCATCGCTTCAATCTCCCCTGCGACCAGGCCGGGGAAACCTGCCCGCTGCAGCAAAGCCTGCGCTCCGGCCAGCGCGAGCGCGTTCTGCATCTGCACCAGACGCCGCAGGGCGAGGCCTACGTCAACATCGAACTCTCGCCGCTACGCGATGGCGCGGGCAACATCGCCTATTTCATCGAGAAGATGGAGCCGGTCGCCATGGCGCGCGGGCTTTCCAACGCCCAGGGCCTGGTCGGGCGCGCGCCTGTCTTCCAGCGCATGCTGGAAATGATCGCCCGGGTGGCGCCGTCCGATGCCACCGTACTGCTGCTCGGCGAGTCCGGCACCGGCAAGGAGCTCGTGGCCAAGGCCATCCACGATGCCAGCCGCCGCGCCGACAAGCCCTTCGTCGCGGTGGATTGTTCGGGCCTCACCGAGACGCTGTTCGAGAGCGAGCTGTTCGGCCACGAGCGTGGCGCCTTCACCGGCGCCACGGCGCGCCGCGTCGGGCTCGTCGAGGCGGCCAGCGGCGGCACGCTCTTTCTCGACGAGGTGGGCGACATCCCGCTGGCCATGCAGGTCAAGCTGCTGCGCCTGCTGGAGACCGGCACCTACCGGCGCGTCGGCTCCACCGAGCCGCGCAAGGCCGACATCCGGCTGCTGTCGGCGACCCACCGCGCGCTGCGGACGATGGTCGAAGCCGGCGGCTTTCGCCAGGATCTCTACTTCCGCCTCAACACCTTTCCGGTCGATCTGCCGGCGCTGCGCGAACGGACGACCGACATTCCGCTGCTCGCCGAATCGCTGCTGGCGCGCGTGGCGCCTGATCGCAAGCTTCGGCTGTCCGAGGCCGCGCTGGCCATCCTCTGCCACCACGACTACCCGGGCAATGTCCGCGAACTGCGCAACATCCTCGAACGGGCAAGCCTGCTGTGCGACGGTGACACGATCCAGCCGGCGCATCTTCCCGAGGAGATTCGCAGCGGCGAGGCGAGGCTACAGGTCAGGGTCGATACACCCGCCAGCCTGAAGGAGCTCGAACGCCAGACCCTGGAGACGCGGCTCGCGCATCATCGCGGCAGTCGCAAGGCGCTGGCCGCGGAACTCGGCATCAGCGAACGCACGCTCTACCGCCGCTTAAAGGAATCTCGACTTGTAGTCGTCGCTGCCAGGCTGGCAGCATCTCTGCCAGTGTGACAGGCTTTCCCTGCCTTCGGCCCCCGCCGACGCCTGCGACCTTGCGTCGCAGCACGGTCGCGCAAGGCCGACAAACGCTCGCTCTTAGGCTTTTGGTGATAGCGCTGGCACGGTGTTTGATGTATCTACCAGTGGAAGCGGCGGCGTTGATGCTGCCGGACTTGGACGAAGGTCCCCCCACCACTCGGCCGTAGTCACCCCCCCAAAACGGTATCGGTGCCGTCGCTTCCGCCCCCCAACGAGGAGACAGTCATGCGCATCGCCGTCACCAGCCAGAACTTTCGCACCGTCACCGGCCATGCCGGCCGGGCTCGTCGTTTCATCGTCTTCGAGGCTGACGGCCGCGAAGCGCCGCGCGAAATCGAGCGGCTCGATCTCGACAACGACATGACCATCCACGGCTACAACCACCAGGCCGCCCATCCGCTCGACAGCATGCAAGTGCTGATCACCGGCGGCGCCGGCGAAGGCTTCGTGCGCCACCTCGCCGCCCGCGGCGTCATGGTCGTCGCCACACCGGAGACCGACCCGCTGCGCGCGGTCGAGGCCTTCTTCGCCGGACGCGTGCTGTCGGCCAGCGAAGCCTGCAATCACGACCACAGCGACCTGGGCGAAGACGCCCAAGACGATTCCGGGCACTCATGCGACTGCCACGGGTGATCGCAGCCGGCAAGTAAGAGAGGCTTGGCCGCGAGATCGCGCTCGTGCTTGCGCTCAAGCTGCTGACGATCGCCGAGGGAGGCGTTGCGCGTCAGTACTGCAACGGCGCCGCCACGGCCTCGGTATCGAACTCGTCGAAGTACCTTTCCAGAGAAGGCGTGGAACCGCAGATGAACACGATGTCGTCCGCGGCAACGACAAAGCCGGCCTTGAAATTGACCACCACTTCGCTGCCGCGCTGAACAGCAACGATGGCGGCGCCGGTCTTCTCGCGCGCCTGCGCCTGCCAGGGATGCATGCCGACCAGCCGCCCGGGGGCGACACGGACGAACTTGAGCTGGTCCTCGAGCACCACGTCGGCCCGATCCAGCACCTGGTGGGCGATGATCTGTCCGGCGACGTCGCCGATGGACAACGCAAAGTCGGCGCCGACCGTGTATAGCCGCGCCACGTTGGGGCCCCGGTTCACGCGCGCGATCAGCGGCACGTTGCCGTCGTAGTCGCGCACCACCGCGGCCGCGAAGACGCCCGCGCTGTCGTTGCTCAATGCCAAAATCATGGCCTTGGCGGTGCTGACGCCGGCGCGCGCGAGCGTGGTCCGCTCGAGTACATTGCCCACCACGTCGACGCCCTCGTGCATTACCTCGTCGATTACCACCGTGTCCTCGCCGGCATCGCGCAGCATCTCTACCACTTTCTGGCCGACGGCGCCGTAGCCGGCGACGACGATGGGACCGACGCGGTTGATCGGCGTGGCCAGTTGCTCGATCCGCTGCAGGCTTTCCTGTGACCCCACCGCGACCAGGATCGCTCCCGGCTCGATGCGCGTCGCCGGCCCCTCGACCTGCATGAAACGGCCGCCGACATATTGACCGAGCAGGGTAACCGCGTAGCGTTCGCGCAACTCCAGCTCGCCGAGCTGCCTGCCGGCGAACGGGCTCTCGGCGCGCACGCGGAACTCGCCGAGGTCCAGATAGTCGCCGACCAGGCGCAGTCCTTCGTGGCGCGGGCTGATGCGCGTGCTGGCGCGCGCGGCGAGCGCCGCCGCGAGAACGTGCGAGGGCGTGAATACGGCAGTGGCGCCGATCTGCTCCATGGGCACGCGGTGCAGCGGATCGGCGCAGAGCGCCAGCATGGGGCCACGGAAGCCGTATTCCCGCGCGATCATGATGAAGCTCGCACCGGTGTGATCGTCGCCGTTGGTGACCAGGGCCCGCGCCACGGCCACGCCGGCCAGCAGATCGGCCCGCTCTTCGAGATTGCCCGCCACCACCTCGTAGCCGCGGTCGCGCAGGGTGCGCGCCGCTGCGTCGTCCTGCTCCAGGATGACCAGGCCGACACTTTCGCGGCGCAACTCCTGGACCAGCGAGTCGACGGCGGGGCTGTAGCCCTGGATCAGCACCTTGCCCTGCATGGGCGGCAGCGTCCGCTGCAGCCTGGCCTCGAACTGCTCCTCCAGGTAGGGCAGCACGTAGAGCGGAAAGACCAGCACGTAGATCGACATGCCGAACAGCTGCGTGCCGATCACGAGCAGGTTCATGAGCGGATGCTGCCAGCTCGAATCGGAGCCGTAGCCCGTCGTCGTCAGGGTTTCCGCGGCCCATTCGAGGCTGCGCACGAAGCTGCGCGGGCTGCCTTCCAGGTAGGTCATGCCCAGCATGTACAGGCCGCCCAGCACGCAGACCAGCAGCGGCACGAAGAGCAGCATCAACACGAGGCGGCGCGTCGAACGTCTGATCGCAGAGGACACGGCTAGCTCACGGAGGGAGATTGTGGGTACCTGGAAATCTATCGGAACCCGGGCCCGCCGATCAATCGAATAGCGTCGGCATTACCCGCCGCCTCGCCGCAAAATGATCGCAGGGCAGCGCTCCCGGCTATTCGGTGGGCGGTCCCGGCAGCTTTTCTGCCTTGCTCTTCCGAGATCGCCGCCGGTAGATGCCGAAGTACCAAAGGTACAGCCCGAACAGAAGGACGAGGTCCGGAACCAGGATGACCGGCCGCCCCCAGGAAATGCCATCCACCCTGAAATCCGACAGGGGCCAGAGAAACGGCGTCGGAAAAAAGCGCGTGCTGTGGGTCGGGATGTCCATCAGGACATGCAGGCCCCAGGCGCCCATGGGCCACCACGGCCGCTTGCGCACGGCCCACGCGAGCGAGAAGGCGACCAGGAACACCACCAGGCTATGGGTGACGTTGTAGATACCGAAGATATAGCTCGGAATATTCGCGTAGCCGTGCCGAGGCCCTATGGGCGGCCCTCCGTTTCCGGAAAGCGAATCCCAAATCGACGCCAGGAAATGCGGGCCGAAAGCGAGAAGATCGGGCGCCACGCCGAATGCGAAGGCCGCCCAGAAGGCCTTTCGCGACGCCCGTCCGAACGCCACGCCGCCCCAAAGGCCGTGCGAAACAATGTCCATCGATCGGTTGCCGTCTCTCCGAAGTCTTCTCGCCCAGGTGCCTGCCGGATCGGGCAGATTCTTTCAGCCCGCTCGCCAATAGCTTACCGAAAGGGATGCAGCTTGCGCCAAAGTGGCCGCCAGCCATGAGCCTCCAGATCCAACTCGCCGCAGCCGCATCGGCTTGGTTGCTCCAATTGCCGTTGGCTAGAGGCGGCGATAAGTAGGCTTGGCGGCAAGTCGACCATGAGCAACATTCGCGGATGAATGACGGCGTGCTCGGCGTAGCGAAATCGAACGGCTGCTCTCAAGAAATTCGACTGAGTCTTCCGTGCCCATAAGAGCCATATGACACACGGCACATAAATGGCCGCTTGGTGATACTGATGAGACGGTAGTAAAGATCAAGTAAGAGGCAGGTCGTCGGCCACAATGGCCGTTTTCAAGTCTTTCCATGCGGCAAGGCGAAATGGAAAGTCGCCCCTTCGTCCATCCTGCCTTCGGCCCACACCCTGCCCCCGTGACGCTCGACGATGCGCTTGACGATGGCCAGGCCGACCCCGGAACCCTCATATTGACCCGTAGGGTGCACGCGCTGGAACACTCTGAACAGCTTGTCCGCATAGCGCATGTCGAATCCGACGCCGTGATCCGTTACCGAGTAGACATTCTCTTGTTCTGCGGCCACGCCACCTATCTTGATGAGCGCCTCGCGATCCACCGGCGAATACTTGATGGCATTCGACAGCAGATTTTGCAGTGCGAGGCGGATCATGCCGGGGTCGCCCCAGGCCGGAGGTAATGTGCCGAATTCCAGACGCATTCGGCGCGCTGGCGCAGTAGCCTGAAACTCCGCGAAGATCTCCGATGCCAGTTCGGCGATGTCGATCGCGCTGTGCTTCATTCTCTGCCGTCCCAGGGCCAGGAAGTGCAGAATGTCGTCGACCAGTCGTCCCTCGCGCCGCGCGCTGTCGCGCAGCACCATCAGCAAGCGCCTGCCCTCGTCGTCGAGACCGGCACTGTGCTTCTCCAGCAGAATCTTCGAGAAGCCGTCGAGCGCTCGCAAGGGCGTGCGCAGGTCGTGGGACATCGAATAGGAGAACTCTTCGAGTTCCTTGTTGGCGGCTTCCAACTGGGCGGTCCGTTCCCGGACGCGCCCCTCCAGCTCCTGGTTGAGCGTGCGGACCTGCTCCTCGGTGCGCCGGCGCCGCCGCACCGAGCGGACCAGCGACGCGGTCACGCCGAGCAGCAACGCAAACGACACTCCCACGGTCCAGGCCACCTCGGGCGAGATCCGGAGGGTGCGCTCCGGCGAGAACAGGACCACGGCCCCCGGCGGCAGCCGCGACGCCAGGATCCCGAAGCGGGCCAGCTGCCGGTGGTCGAAGAGGAAGGTCTTCCCCGCCCCGCGACGCACCGGGATGGACTCCGGATGCTCGCCGCGGAGGACCCGCACCGCGATCTCCGCCGCCAGGCGCCCCTGCTCGACGCCGGTGATGACGCTCCCCCCCACGGCACCGTGGCCGACCACGAAGTCCCAGTTCGTGAAGACGGGGACGGGCGCGGCCGCCGAGACGAGCTCGACGACGCGCTGGCTGCTGATCCCCTCACCGTCGCGCGTGCGCATGTTGGACATGACGACGATCGCCGAGTCGGGCGGAAGCGTTCGGAGGGCGTCGAGGGCCGCGTCCACGTCGGGATACTCGGGGAACTCGGTCGCGACCTGCGGGGAGAGCGCCGACAGGTCCTGGGCGACCGTAGCGCGGATGGCGCGGTAGGTGAGGTCGTCCGCCATCCCGGGGAAGACGATGCGCTTCGTCTGCGGCACGAGCTGCAGCAGCACCTGCAGCGTGCCGCGCAGGTCGGGGTCCTCGGACACCCCGGTGATGCCGCTCTCGCTGCGGAGCATCGAGTCCTCGTAGCCGTTCAAGCCCATGAACACGATGGGCACGCCCGGGAAGAGCTCGACGCGGTGCGCGCGGGCGAAGTCGAAGGCGGCGTTGTCTGATGTCAGCACCACCCGGAACCGCTGGTCCGCGAGCTTGGTGCGGAGGAGGTCGAGGACGAGCGGCCCCTTCCGCAGCTCCGGGTGGTGCAGCGCGTCCAGGTACTCGATGCGCATGTCGTACGAGGCGGCGAGAGGCCCGAAGACGGCGTCGATGCCATCCTGCTGCGAACGCGTCCACACGAAGTCCGGGCTGTAGGAGTGGAGGACGAGGACGCTGTCGCGCCCGTGAACCTGGGACCCGGCACGGGCGACCGCCGGGGCCAACGCGAGGAGCACGGCCAACGCGAGGAGCACGGCCAGCGCTGCGGCGCGGCTTAGCGGGCCCGGGCGGCGCGAGTTCGGGAGGGCGCGTGACATTTCCCCACGATTCGAAGTCATCGCGCGTGTCGCTCCTTGCATCGGGACGAGAAAGGATAGGATACACGGATGCGACGAACAACAGTCTGGCGGAGGTACGCAGCGCGGCGCACATCCACCCTGTCCAGAACTCTGCCGCCGAGGCGTTCCTCGAGTCACTGCTTTGGACGCGGTCGATGACGGCAATATGCGAGGAAGCGGCCGCTCAGAAAGCCAAGTCTTCCGGGCAGCGAACAGCAGGTCCTGGCCGATGTCACCCATCCGAATTGCTTGCAAGCGTGTAGCTTGCAAGCTACATTGATCGCGTGATCGAGGTCTTTCGATACCAAACTGCCGACGGCCAAGAGCCGGTCACCGACTGGCTGGTGGCCATGCGCGACAAGCAGGCTCAAGCTAAGGTCCGGGCACGCCTGAAGCGCCTGGAGGTAGAAATGTTCGGCGATTGCGAGTCGGTCGGCGATGGCGTGCTGGAACTGCGGGAGCATGTATGAACAGGAAAGTCGCCGCAGCGGTTTCTCATCACGATCGCGAGGTCGCCGAGCTTCGTGCAGACCGCGAATTGGCTGTGGAATACCTGAAGGCGGCGATGGAATCGCTAGATGATCCGGATGACCGCGCTGCCGGTCTGTTGGCCTTGCGAACTGTTGCCGAAGCCTACGGGGGACTCGGGGCCGTCGCAGCCGAGGCAGGCATTAGCAGGGAATCGTTGTATCGCACTTTGTCGGCCAAGGGCAACCCAACACTCAAGACGCTCTTGGCGGTGCTTAGAGCGGTCGGCATGAAGCTCTCGGTAGAACCGGGCCAACACGCCACTGGCTGAGTTTCCCGCTTGGGCCGCACAGCGGCCACGCGACAATATCGGCGAATGGCGCGTACCTGACGACTATCGGCCGTTCAGTGGCCTCATAAGAACCGCCCCCGAGTGGCCGTTGCCGATTTCAGCCTCCTTGGAACTGACACGCGGATCGGACCACCGTCGCCGCGCCGATTGCCGTTGCCATTAGGTCTCCGGGCTTGCGGCAAGACTGACGCATTCTTCGGGCTGCTGTATATCCAGAGTCGGCATTCATTGCTAATCTTCGCGCATGCGCACAATCACGCTCGCCGCCTTTCTGCTCGCTGCCTCGCTCTCGGCTTCCTGTTCGGGCTCGCCGCCCGCGCCCGTCAGTTGCGGCCAGGCGGGGCAGTGGCTCGATGCGGCCAATGCTTCCGCAGCGCCGCTCCCGGCCGGGGCGCTGCTGGACCGCATGGCTGGCCAGCAGGTGGTGCTGCTCGGCGAAACGCATGACAGCGCGGAAGACCATCGCTGGCAGTTGGAGACGCTGACGCAACTGTATGCACGCCAGCCGCAAGTCGCCATCGCCTTCGAAATGTTTCCGCGCCGCGTTCAGCCGGTGCTCGACCAGTGGGTCGCCGGTGCGCTCTCGGAGCAGGAGTTCCTGGCCCGGTCGGAATGGGCCAAGGTCTGGGGCTTCGACGCCCGCGACTACCTGCCGCTGTTCCATTTCGCGCGCATGAATCGCCTGCCGATGCTGGCCGCGAATGTCGAGCGCAGCTTGCCCGAGGCGGTCGGCAAAGTCGGCTGGGATGCGGTGCCCGAGGCACAGAAGGAAGGCGTGAGCCGGCCGGCGGCGCCGGGCGAGGACTATCTGAAAGACCTGCGCATGGCCTTCGACCAGCATCCGGCCAAGGGCGAGGCGGCCTTCCCGCATTTCGTCGAAGCGCAGACGCTCTGGGACCGCGCCATGGCGCAAGGAATTGCCCAGCACCTGACCGGGCACCCGAAGACGCTGGTGGTCGGCATACTCGGCGCGGGGCATGTGCGCCACGGCCGCGGCGTCGCGCATCAGTTGCACGATCTCGGCATCGAGCGTGTCGGCACCCTGCTTACCTGGGATCATGCCGACCCGTGCGCGCACATTGCCAAGGGCCTGGCCGATGCCGTGCAAATCGTCGAGCCGCCCAAGCAGAATCCGCCGCGGCTGGGCATCGCCACCGACGAGGCCGGCAACGGCAAGGAGGGCGTGCGCATCGCCACCGTCGTTGCGGGCAGCATCGCCGAGCAGGCCGGACTCAGGGCCGACGACGTGCTGCTGGAAATCGCCGGCCAGCCGGTCAAGGATTTCATGACCGTGCGTGCAGCGGTGCAGCGGCAGGCGCCGGGCACCTGGCTGCCGATGAAGATCCGGCGCGGTACGGCGGAACTGGAGATCGTCGCCCGCTTCCCGGCCGGAGCATGAGGCGCCTGTGCTTCTGCCTGTTGTGGCTGGCGCTGCCCTGGAGCGCCGCGGCAATGACGCATCTCGATCTCGACGTCCGCCTCGACCCCGCGACGCGCGAGTTCGCCGCCACCGCACGCATCATCGACAAGAACGGCATCGGCGGCTTCGATCTCGCGCCGAACTTCGAGATCACCGCCCTGACCGTGAACGGCCGTGCGGCCAAGCCATCGCAGCATCCCGGCCACACCGGTCATGCGCTGCCGGCCGGCAGCCGGGAGGTCGAGATCCGCTATCGCGCGACGCTGAAAGCCCTCGCCACGCTTGACCATCGCCAGGCACTCGGTGACCGCTCGGCCACGGCAGGCGCGGACGGCAGTTTCCTGCCGGCCGCATCGGGCTGGTATCCGGACGTCGGCCGGCTGTTCAGCTATCGCCTCGCGCTGACGCTGCCCGCGGGCCAGAAGGGCCTGGTGCCCGGTGCGCTGCTCAAGGAGAAGGACGGCGCCGACGGCTACCGGGCCGAGTTCGACTTCCCCGACCCGGCCGAGGGTATCGACCTCATGGCCGGCCCCTACGCCGTCGCCGAGCGTACGCTGAAGCTGCCCGGCGGTCGCGACATTCGCGTGCGCACCTGGTTCCATCCCGACATCGCCGAGCTCGCGCCCGGCTACCTCGACGACTCCGCGCGCTACATCGAGCGCTACAGCCGACTGATCGGCGACTACCCGTTTGCCATGTTCAGCGTCGTCTCGAGCCCGACGCCGACCGGCTTCGGCATGCCCGGGCTCACCTACCTCGGCCGCGACGTGCTGCGCCTGCCGTTCATCCGCGGCACTTCGCTCGGCCACGAGGTGCTGCACAACTGGTGGGGCAACGGCGTCTATCCCGACTGGCCGCACGGCAACTGGTCGGAGGGGCTGACCACCTTCCTCGCCGACTACGCCTACAAGCAAGACGAAGGCGCCGACGCGGCGCGCGAAATGCGCCTGTCGTGGCTGCGCGATCTGGCCGCCGTGCCGGTTGCGGAGGACACTGCCCTCAAGGACTTCACCGCGCGCCGCCACGGCATCTCGTCCATCGTCGGCTACAACAAGTCGGCGATGGTGTTCCTGATGCTGGAGGACGAGATCGGCCGCGCCGCCTTCAAACGCGGCCTGCGCCTGTTCTGGCAGCGCCATCGCTTCCGCGCCGCTGCCTGGAACGATCTCGCGGCCGCGTTCTCCGAAGCGGCCGGCCGGCCGCTGGCGGCCTTCTTCAGGCAATGGGTCGAGCGCCCGGGTGCGCCTGAGCTGCGGCTCAAGTCGGCAGAGCAACGTAGCGACGCGCTGACGCTGCACCTGGCCGGGGCAGGCGACTACGCGCTCGGACTGCCGCTAAGGCTCAATCTCGCCGACCGCAGCGAGATGCGCACCGCTAGTCTGAAGGCCGGCGAATCGACGCTGGTACTGAAGGTCGCCGGCGAGGTGCGCAGCGTCGAACTCGACCCCGACTACCGGCTCTGGCGGCGCGTCGATCCGGCGCTGCTGCCGCCCATCCTGCGCGAAGTCTTCATCGCGCCGAACGCCGGCGTGGTGCTGGCCGGCGAGGATGGCGAACTGCGCGCGGCGGCACTGGCGCTCTCTGCGCGGCTGCTCGATGCCCGGCCGGATGCCATCGGCGCGACCCTGCCGGCAAGCGGCCCGGTGCTGATCCTCGGCAAGACACAGGAACTCGACACCTGGCTGGCCGCGCAGGGCCTGCCGCCGCGACCGCTCGCAGTGACGGCCGGCAGCGCCCAGGTTTGGGCGGGGCGCGACCGCAACGGCCGGCCCTACGCGGTCATCTCGGTGGCGGACGTCGCCGCGCTCAAGGCACTGGAGCGCCCGCTGCCGCACTACGGCAAGCAGAGCTGGCTGGTCTTCGACGGTCCGCGCGCGACGGACAAGGGCGTCTGGCCGCCAGGCGTCGATGCCGTTCCGGTCAGCGTGTCGCCGGCTCGAAGGTGACGTAGAACTGGTCGTCGTTGCCGAAGAATCGATAGCGCTGCGTCGTGTCGAGGTCGGGTGGTCTATCACTGCCGCAGCGACGCCTGGCCACCGGGTATGCCTTCCGTCGTATTGACGCCGGAGCGTCTTGGCGCATATGCTGACTGGATTGTCAGAACTCGGATCGGTTGTTGGATTGCTCCGATTCCGGGTCATGGCCACTGGGCTGGAGGAATAGGCAATGGCGGAGAACAGGAAGCTGCTTCTTTCATTCGACGATGGCCCGGAACCGACCGACGCATTGCGTCAGATTTTGGGCGTGCTCGCGACCAATCGCATCAAGGCCGAGTTCTATGTGCTTGGAAGCGAGGTTGATCGGAGCGGCGTTGCTGCGGCCCAGATCGCGGCCCAAGGACACAAGATCCAGAACCACTCGTGGAAGCACGACAATCTTGCCACCGCGCCCGAACAGGTAGTCCAGGAAGATCTCGAGAAGACGCAGAAGGTGATCTTGGAGAAGACGGGAGCCAGGCCGGACAAGGTGAGGCCGCCTGGGGGCAACGGTGGATGGCCGGGGAAGCTCGATCCCGAGTTGTCCGCGGTAGCCGGGCGCCTGGGACTCCAGATCCAGAACTGGGATGTCGACACCGAGGATTGGAAGAATCCGCGGGGCGTCGGTCCGGCCAAGCTCGATAACGTCAAGCGTCAGCTGAGCAGCGCGAGCCTCAAGGGCAAGGCTATGCTCAATGTCTTGATGCATGTCCAAAAGGAGACCGCGGCGGACCTCCAGGCCTTCATCGACTTCCTGAAACAGTTGGGCTTCTCGTTCGCAAACCCATGACCGCGACATGTGCAGCAGGCATGGAGCCTGGGATCGCAATGGTGCGCGCCTGGTTGACGGCGCTGCTGGCGGTGGTACTGATGGCCTGTACCACGAGCCCTTCGCCCCTGGAAGAGGCCGGCGCGAGCTATCGGCAGCATCGCGACTACGAGAGCCTTGAGATCGTGACGCGGCATCTGTCGGCCGGCTTGCCGCGCGACGAAGTCGAGCGCCTGATCGGTGAGCCCGACTACTCGCCGACCCCGGGCCAGTACTACTATTCGTCGGCGAAGAAGACGCGTTCCGAACACCACGACAGGGATGTCACCCTGGGCCTCGTCGTCGACTACCGGGACAAGAGCGGTGCCGACACGAAGGCGCTCCAGAAGTACCTGTTGGGTCCGCTGGACGAGTAGCGGCCGCACATCGTCAGAACTCGTATTCGATCTGCATGCGTAGCGTATGGTCGGGTGCTGCTTTCGATGCGCCCAGCAACCAGGCCGCGTTGTATTGGATTGCCTGTCTGCCGCCAAGCGGAAGCTTGCCGAAGACCGCCGGGCCGACACGGTGGTTCCGTTCTTCCCGCGCCGCCCAGTGGTTCCATTCCCCCGTTTCACCGAAGCCCTGGACGCCGAATTCGAGCTCCCTCTTCCATCGATACTTCGCCTGCCACTGGTACTTGAATTCGGTTTCGGCAGGCACGTCGCTGCGATAGCTGCGCTGCAGGAGCGGATTGAAGTTCAACTGGATCTTGCCGAACTCGGTCTGGAATAGCGGCCCCCACTTCACTTCCCAGCCTTCCGTTCGATCCTGCGGATGCTCGATTTCGAGCAGGAAGCCGACGTCGACCGGATACTTGCCCGTTTCCGTGAGCTGGAACTTGTTCTCCCATTCGACGGCATCGAACTTGGTGGCTTGGCCGTTCTGGCGTTTGTACTTGAGGTAGAACTCGGTGAACCACCACTCTCTGGCGCCATACCCGAAGCCGATACTTGCGGCCGACTCGCGCGGGGCGTCGCCTTTGCCGGCGGTGCCGAACTTGAAATCGATCTCGCGTTCGCCGTATTCGACCATAGGCTGATAGACGTAGTCGGCCGGTTCGGCGACGGCATAAGTCGAGGTCAGCATAGCCCCTGCGGCCAACAGCAGCGCATTTGCTTTCAAGGGACTTCCTTTCAGGAGGACGAAGCTTGAAGGGTCCTGGCCTGGCGCATGCCTGTCGCGATCAGGATCATCGTTGCCGCGTAGAACGCGACCTGCATGCCGGCCGGCGCCGCGTCATAGCCGATCAGTACGTGCAGCAGGCTGCCGAGCGGTGACACATTCGAGAGCAGCCACGAAGTGTCCCAGAGCGGGCTCGCGAGGCTCGGCAGCAGGTCGGCCTGGATGAGCAGGCGCGCAAACTGGCTGGCCATGGCGGCGGCCAGCAACAGAATCATTCCGCTGGTGGCCGAAAAGAACCATTTGGCGGGAATGCGCAGCACGCCCTGGTACAAGGCGAATCCTGCGAACGCTCCCAAACCGAGGCCCAGCGTGGCGCCGATCGGTATCGCCAGCCTGGCGTTGTCGCCGCCGATGAACAGGCCGTAGAGGAAGAGTGCCGTTTCCGAGCCTTCGCGGAGAACCGCCAGGGACACCACCAGGGTCATCGCCGACATCGCGCGCCGGCCGCTGGCGACATCCGTACCCAACTGCTTTGCGTCGCGCGCGAGTTCCCGGCCGTGGCGGCTCATCCAGATGTTGTGCCAGGCGAGCATGACAACCGCCAGCCCCAGCACGCCGGCATTGAAGAGTTCCTGGCCGGCACCGTCGGCAAGGTTGGCCAATTGGCCGGTCAAGGACGCAACGACGGCCGACGCGGCAATGCCGGCGACGACACCGGCCAGCAGCCAGCGGCTGCGCCCCGGCTGGCCGCGCGTCGCCGCCGCGACGATGCCGATGATCAACGCGGCTTCGAGCACTTCCCGGAAGACAATGATCGCGGCACCAAACATGATCTACTCCGCAACCACGGCGCCGCGCGCCGTGCTCTCGTGGAACTCGCCGAAGAAAGGATAGCGCCCGGCGCTCAGCGGCCCGATGTAGATCGTGGCGCTGGCGCCTGCCGCGATGACCTTTTCGCGGTTGAGTTCGTGGCTTTCGAACTCCTCCGCGGCTGTATCGTGGTTCCGGACCACCAGGCGGACCTTCTGCCCGGCCGGCACCCGGAGCTCGGCCGGTTCGAAGCGGTTGTTCCTGATCGCAAGTTCAACCTCATGATCGGCCGCAAAGGCGGCCTGGCAACTCATCAAGGCGATCAACGCGATCGCAAGTCCAACAGCAATATCTTTCATGAGCCCTCCCGTCGTCGTGTATGCGAACGATACCGATTCGCATTCGCGTTGTCAACTGCGACGAGGCGGGGCTGCGGTCAGCGTGTCAATGTCGGTGTGCGGGATCAGCCCTTGGCGCGCTTGGCCGCGCAGTCCGGGCAGTAGCCGTAGAGCGCCATCTGGTGGTCGCGCAGGGTGTAGCCGAAGGACTCGGCGACGGCTTTCTGCCGTTTCTCGATCGTCTGGTCGATGAATTCCTCGGTACGGCCGCAGCCGAGGCAGATCAGGTGGTCGTGGTGCTTGCCTTCGTCGAGCTCGTAGACTGCCTTGCCGGCATTGAAGCTGTTGCGCGCCAGCATGCCGGCCTCTTCCAGTTGCGTCAGCACGCGATAGACGGTCGCCAGACCGATGTCGGCCTGCTGGCCGGCCAGGCGATGATATACGTCCTCCGCGCTCAGGTGCCGAGTCTCCGCGGTGCGGAAGATTTCCAGCACCTTGATCCGCGGCAGGGTCACTTTGAGGCCGGCGCTTTTCAGGTCTTCGTGTGCGTGCATGAGACGGTGTCCGCAGGGAATTGGGTTTCCGCCGACCGGCGGAATCGCTGTTGAGAATTATTCGCGACGGCTCGGGCAGGGTCAAGGCCAATGTGCCGTTGCCCGCCCGGCGGCGGCAGCGATACACTTGCGCCTCTCCGACCGGGATACCTATCGGGCATCACCAAGGAACGGCCATGCCAAGACCAACGCTTCCGGATTTCGCCTTTGCGGCTGCACTCCTGGCCATCAACGTGTCGGCGCATGCCGTCGAGAATCTCGCCGATTGCGCTACGATCGAAGCCGACGATGCCCGGCTCGCCTGCTACGACCGCTTGTCCGGTCGCGCAGCCGCCAAAGCGGTGCCCGTCGCGCAGGCGGCCGATTCCGTGCCGCCTGCGCGGTCGCTGCTCAACGAGGCCTGGGAACTCGAAGACAAGTCGGAACTCTTCCGCGTTCGTCGCTACAAGCCGGTGTATCTCCTGCCGGTCTTCCATGCCAGCCAGGTCAATCCGACGCCATACAGCCCGACGCGGGGCACGGCAGCGACATTGGGCAAGCCGGACAACAACGAGGCGAAGTTCCAGATCAGTTTCAAGACCAAGGTCGCCGATGATCTCTTCAACGACAACGGCGACCTGTGGATCGGCTACACGCAGTCCTCGCGCTGGCAGGTCTATAGCAGCGCCTATTCGCGTCCGTTCCGCGAAACCAATTACGAGCCGGAAGCCATGTTCGTCTGGCGCACGAACTTCGACCTGCTGGGCATGAGCGCGCGCTATGCCAGCCTGGGCATCAACCATCAATCGAACGGCCAGGGCGGTGCGCTGTCGCGTGGCTGGAACCGCGCGATCGCCGCCGTCGGGCTGGAAAGCGGCGACTGGACGCTGACCCTGCGGCCCTGGTGGCGGCTGCCCGATCGCGGCGCCAACGACGACAATCCGGATGTCGCCGATTACGCCGGGCGCGGTGAGTTGCTGCTCACCCGGGTACTCGGCGGCCACGTGTTCTCGGCCGAAGCCCGCCATTCGCTGCGTGGTGGCAGCCACAGCCACGGCTCGCTGCGCCTGGACTGGGCCTTCCCGATCGACGAGCATCTGCGCGGCCATGTCCAGTGGTTCAGCGGCTACGCCGAGAGCCTGATCGACTACAACCACCACGCCAACTACTTCGGCCTCGGCATCTCCCTGGTCGAGTGGCACTGAACCAACATCACTCTTCCAGCAGGCTGCGCAACATCCACGCGGTCTTCTCGTGTATCTCCAGCCGCTGCGTCAGCAGGTCCATGGTCGGTTGATCATTGGCCTTGTCGACGAGCGGGAAGAGGCTGCGCGCGGTGCGCGCCGTCGCTTCCTGCGCGGCCACCAGGTTGCGGATCATGTCGGTCGCCTTCGGCACGCCCTCGCCTTCCTTGATCGAGGCGAGTTTGACGAACTCCTTGTAGGTGCCGGGCGCCGGATGGCCGAGTGCGCGGATGCGTTCGGCGATGAGGTCGAGCGCGGTCCACTGCTCGGTATATTGGCCCATGAACATCAGGTGCAAGGTGTTGAACATCGGCCCGGTGACGTTCCAGTGGTAGTTGTGCGTCATCAGGTAGAGCGTGTAGCTGTCGGCGAGGAAGGCCGACAGTCCCTTCGCGATCCTCGCGCGGTCGGTGTTGGAGATGCCGATGTCGATTGAGGGGGCCTTCTTCGCTTTCATGGTCTTCTCCTTTGCTGTGATTGGATCAAAGCCACTGTCATCTTACAACCAGACCGGCATTCCATTGACCAACGCCTGCTTTTCCGCACTTGCCGCACCCACCAGGGCGAAGCCTATCGGTATGCCGGCCGCGTCCTCGAAAAGCGCCCTCGACCCATCGGCCGTTGCATCCTCGTTCCATTGACCCTGTGCGCCCACGGGTGCCGGACAGACAACCGTCGCGCAGGCTGGTGTCTTCACCACCACCGGCATCGCCGGATAGCTGACCTCGGTCGCTGTTCCGGCCAGCGTCTTCGCCAGCGCCCGCGCCTGCTGCATGATCGGTAGCACGAAGGGGAGATTGAGGCCCGCCACTTCGGCGCAGTCGCCGACGGCGTAGATGTCCGCTACTGATGTAGTCAGCCGATGATCGGCGACGATGCCGCGATTGACCTTCAGCCCCGCCGCCTGGGCGAGCGCGACCCGGGGTTTGAGGCCGATGGCGGAGAGCACCAGGTCCGCGTCGTGGCGGTCGCCCCTGGCTTCCCACAGGGCGTAGGACTCGCCTTGCCGCTCGACGCGGACGATGCTCGAACCGAAATGAAATCGCACGCCCGCCTGCTCCAGCCTGCGGCGGAAGAACTCCGCCGTCTGCGCAGGCAGCAATCGGCCCAGGGGTTGCGGCGCGATGTCGAAGACATCCACTTCGAAACCGGTCGTCACGAGATCGTTGGCGAACTCGCAACCGATCAGTCCCGCACCGAGGATCGCCACCCGGCGGCACCCATTGAGCCGCTCGCGGAACGGGGCGTAGTCGGCAAGACTGTTGACGAACAGCACGTCGGCCGCGCCGTTGCCTTCCAGCGGCAGACGGATGGGCTCGCCGCCGAGAGCGATCACCAGCTTGTCGTAGCCGATCTCGCCCGCGTCCGTGACGACGACGCGCCGGTCGGTGGCGATCGCCGTCACCCGCGTATGCGGCCGGATCTCCGCCTTCAACTGGGCCGCAAGAGTCACGGCCGGCGTCATCGCCAATTGGGCCGGCGTCTTTCCTGCTGCCAGCGCGTTGGAAAGCATGGGCTTCGAGTAGAAGGTGCCGTCGTCGGCCGTGACGAGGGTGATCGCCACGGCCGCGTCGAACTTGCGCAGCTCGCGGGCGACACTGATACCCGCAAGACCGCTGCCGAGAATGACGACGGGCGTGCTCATGATCTACACCGCAACCATTTCGAAATCGGCCTTGGCCACGCCGCAATCCGGGCAGGACCAGTTCGCAGGCACATCGTCCCAGCGGGTTCCTGGGGCGATGCCGTGTTCCGGATCGCCGGCCGTTTCGTCATAGATGAAACCACAAACCACACAGAGCCAGGTACGCATTTTGATTCTCCTATTCTCGATTGGGGGTCAGGCATTCACTTGAGCAAGCCGGGCCGCGTAGTGGCCGGCGTGACGTTCTTCCACCTTGGCCAGCGCCGCGAAACGCTTGGCCGCCTTGGCCAGGGTCTGCGCGAAACGGGCCGCGTGTTCCTTCGATTCCTCGATCTGGTGATCGATTTCGGCGACGGCGTCAGAGCGGCCTTCGGCTTCGGCGGCGTGGCGGAACTGCGGATACATCTCGGTGTACTCGTAGGTCTCGCCGTCGATGGCGTATTGCAGGCACTTGGCCGGCGTCATGTCGCCGGCGGGGAAGAGCAGGTCGAGGTGGCCGAAGGCGTGCGCCACTTCCTGGTCGGCGGTTTCTTCAAAGGTGCGGGCGCTGGCTTCGTCGCCGGCGGCGCGGCAGAGTTTGGCGAAGTAGCGGTACTTGATGTGGGCCATCGACTCGCCGGCAAAAGCGGCTTCCAGGTTCTTGATGGTCACGGATTCTGGTTTCACAGCCATGTTGCGTCTCCTTGAGCAGGTTGATGAATGTCGGTTTACGCTTCACATGGTAGGGAGTCGCGATAGGCTATTCCAATGACTTTACGCAATACGATAGATAGCCGTACGCAATCGACGGACTTCAAACCAGATCCGCCACCAGCAACGCCTCAGCATCTGCCCTGGAGAGGAGAAATTGCATTCCCCTGCCTTGCGATAGGGAGGAGCTATCTCGTCGAGACGGCTTTCGTGCCGGGAAGATGGCAATCGAGCAGACAACGCCGCAGCAAGTCGATCGCCTGATGGCGCGGGAAGCTCGCGCGCCAGACCATGCCGACGCGACGCGACGGCTCGGGCTGGGCGAAGTTGCGCACGCGCAGCAGCGGATCGTTCTTCGGAATGCCATCGACCGCAGCAGCCGGCATGACGGTGATACCGACGCCGGAGGCCACCATGTGGCGGATGGTTTCCAGCGAGCTGCCTTCCATGACCTGAGGCCCGCCGCGGCCGGCCGCAGCGCACAGATCCAGCACCTGGTCGCGGAAGCAGTTGCCGCGGCCGAGCATCAGCAGCGGCTGGTCGAGCAGGCTCGCCGGCTTGATCGTCCTCTCCTTGGTCCAGGCGTGACTCGCCGGCACCAGGACGCGGAAGAGTTCGTCATACACGGGCTGGGCGACGAGCCCAGGCTCGTCGATGGGCAGTGCCAGGATCGCCACATCCAGCTCAGTGGTCTTCAGCCGCTCCAGCAAGCGGTGGGTGTAGTTCTCTTCCAGCAGCAGCGGCATGTCCGGCGCCCGCTCGCGCAACAGCGGCACCAGCTTCGGCAGCAGCCATGGGCCAATGGTGTAGATAACGCCCAGGCGCAGCGGCCCGGCAAGCGGGTTCTTGCCGGCGGCGGCGATCTCGGCCAGTTGCGCCGTCTCGGCCAGCACCTTCTCGGCCTGGGCGACGATGCGCTCGCCGATCGGCGTCACCCGCACTTCCTGCGGCGAGCGCTCGAACAGAATCACGCCCAGTTCCTCTTCGAGCTTCTTCACCGCCACCGACAGGGTCGGCTGGGAAACGAAGCACTTGTCGGCGGCGCGCCCGAAGTGGCGCTCGCGGGCAAGGGCGACGATGTACTTGAGATCCGTGAGTGTCATGGTCGGACAGACTTCGATTTTGCTGGGTCAAATATAGCAGCAACGGCCGAGATGCTCGCCAAGTCGCGGCGCTGGCGCATAGACGGCGTAGCCCCGCGGCGGAGCCCAGAGTTGCAGACCATCATGGCTGTCTCCTTGTCTGGTGGCAAAGGACACCGGCATTGTCACTACGACGGCATAACGCCAAGCAGATCGAGGAAAGCATACGCCGAAACTGTGGCGCGAAACAGGTGACTGCAATGCTATATTCATTGTATCGTCGCAGCGTTTGGAGGCCACGGCTTCGACATGTCCGACATCTTTCTCTCCTACCGCCGGCAGGACACCTTGAGCGCCACCGGCCGGCTCGCGGACCGGCTCGAACAACACTTCGGCCCGCAGCGGGTGTTTCGCGACTACGACTCGATCGTCGCCGGCGCCGATTTCGCCGCTACGATCGACCGCGCCATCGGCGTATCGACGGTGGTGCTCGCCGTTGTCGGGCCAGGCTGGGCGAATGCGCGCAATGAGCAGGGCCGACGTCGGCTGGACGAGCCGGGCGATTTCGTGCGCCTCGAGATCGAATCCGCCTTTCGTGCCGAAGTGCCGGTAATTCCCGTGCTGGTCGAAGGGGCGAGAATGCCGCCGGCCGAGTCGCTACCGACATCGCTGCAGGCTTTCTCGCGCTGTCAGGCGGTGGAGTTGACAGAGGCACGCTGGCGCGACGATGCCGACCGCCTGATCGCGAGTCTGCAGGCGCAGTTCGCCATCGAGTCCGAGCAGCCGGCGCTGGACAGGGACGGCGGCGAAACCATGAATGTCTTCGCCCGCTTCGCCCTCGACATGCTGGAACTTGGCACCCATCCGCGGCGCCTGATCGCGCGGCGCCAGACCGGCCACGCGCTCGACCACGTCCGCGCCTTCCTGTTCCTGCTGGCCTGCGTGGCGCTCGGGAACCTGGCCTTGGTCGTCGGCCTCGGGCTGCCGCGGCCGATCTCCTGGCTTCTGGTCGGCGTGCTGTTCGGCCTGATCATGATCACGCTGTTGTCGGTGCCGCTGACGCTGGCCTGGCGGCTGTGTGGCGCACGCACCGATTTCCGGCAGGTGACACTGATCTTCGCCTACATCTACGGCGGCGCCTGGCTGGGTTTCTGTGCCGGCACACTCTTCGTCGTGATGGGCATGCAGGTCGTCGACGCCGAGGTGTTCAGCCGATACCTGGCCATCTTCCGGCTGCCCTTCCGACTCGACGACCGCCTGCTGTGGGCTCAGACGCTGCTGAACAGCACCCTGGAAGGTCCGGCGATCGCCATGACTGTCGTCGCGTCGCTGGTCTGGCTCATCGCCGCGATATGGGTGATCGGCGCCTGGGGCGCGTTTGGCCAAGCCTTTGCCCTGAACCGTCTGCGCGCCATCGGCGCCACGCTGATCTGGCTCGCATTGCTGACGTTGGTCACCTGGTTGGCTGGCGCCGCCGGCCAGCTCGGCTGAGGAGCCAAGTCCGCGCTTGCCCCAGCGCCCCGGTCAGGGGGATAATCGCGCCCTTTCGCAGTTCCCCCTCGGAGTCCCCCTTGTCGCTGCCCACCCCGCTCGCCGGCGAAGTCGCCCGTCGGCGTACTTTCGCCATCATTTCCCACCCCGACGCCGGCAAGACCACGCTGACGGAAAAGCTGCTGCTGTTCGCCGGCGCGATCCAGATCGCCGGCAGCGTCAAGGCGCGCAAGGCTTCGCGGCACGCCACCTCGGACTGGATGGAGATCGAGAAGCAGCGCGGCATCTCGGTGGCAAGCTCGGTGATGCAGATGGAGTACCGCGACTGCGTCATCAACCTGCTCGACACCCCCGGCCACCAGGACTTCTCCGAAGACACCTACCGCGTGCTGACAGCCGTCGACGCCGCGCTGATGGTCATCGACGCCGCCAACGGCGTCGAAGCGCAGACGCTGCGGCTGATCGAGGTCTGCCGCGCCCGCAACACGCCCATCCTCACCTTCATCAACAAGCTCGACCGCGAGGTGCGCGAGCCGCTCGACCTGCTCGACGAGATCGAGCGCACCCTGGGCATGCCCTGCGCGCCGCTGACCTGGCCGATCGGCCAGGGCAAGAACTTCCACGGCATCTACGACCTGCGCACAGACCGCATGCGCGTGTTCCGCCCCGGTGCCGACCGCATCGGCGAGGACGACGAGATCGTCACCGACACGAACGAACTGGCATCGCGCTTCGGTGCCGAGTACGAGACCGCGCACCACGAGATCGACCTGGTGCGCCACGCGGCCCATCCCTTCAACCGCGCCGACTTCCTGGCCGCGCACCAGACGCCGGTATTTTTCGGCTCGGCCATCAACAACTTCGGCGTGCGCGAAGTGCTCGATGCGCTGGTCGATCTGGCGCCTGCGCCGTCCCCACGCCAGGCTGTCTCCCGCGAAGTGCATCCCGAGGAAGACGCCTTCTCGGGCGTCGTCTTCAAGATCCAGGCCAACATGGACCCGTCCCACCGCGACCGCGTCGCCTTCGTGCGCGTCTGCTCGGGCCGCTTCGAGCGCGGCATGCGCCTCAAGGTGCGCCGCACCGGCAAGGAGCTGCGCCCGACCGGCGTCGTCACCTTCCTGTCGCAGCGGCGCGACCGGGTCGAAGAGGCCTTCGCCGGCGACATCATCGGCATCGTCACCCACGGCGGATTGCAACTGGGTGACACGGTTACCGGCGGCGAACTCCTGCAATACACCGGCCTGCCGTTCTTCGCGCCGGAGCTCTTCCGTACCGTCGAACTCGCCGACCCCATGCGCAGCAAGCAGTTGCGCCAGGGCCTGCAGGAGTTGGGCGAGGAAGGCGCGATCCAGGTCTTCCGGCCCGTTGCGGCCAGCCTGATGCTGCTCGGCGCGGTCGGCCAGCTACAGTTCGAAGTGGTGGCGCACCGGCTGAAGACCGAGTACGGCGTCGATGTGCGCATGTCGTCGTCCAATTACGCCGGCGCCCGCTGGGTCACCGCCGACGACCCCGCAGAACTGCGCCGCTTTCTCGACGCCAACGTCGGCCGCATGGCGCTAGACGCCGCCGACACCCATGCCTATCTGATGTCCTCGCGCTACGACCTCGAACTCACGCAGGAGCGCTGGCCGAAGATCAAGTTCCACCCGATGCGCGAACACGCCGGGCTGGTGCTGCAGGGGAGTTGATCGGCGCCGGACGCGGGCGAGAACATCGTCTCGCCCGCACTCACGGCAAATTGAACGCTCGCGTCGAGCGTTTGATCAGTTGACCTTCAGGCGGCCGCCGGCACCGAGGCCACCCTTCACTTCCTGGGCCTTGTAGGCCCTGACTGCCTTGATCAGGTTGTTGAGGGAATCGGTGAACGCCGCCACGACCACCTTGCCCTGGGCAGTGTTGGTGTAGCCGCCGCCGACGCCGCCGCCGTGCGCGCCGAACAGGCCACCGATGGCGCCGAAGTCCATGTTGCGGGCTGAGCCTTCCGCCGCCGCGAGCTGAACACCCGAGCGCGAATCAACCAGGGTGAGCATGGTGCTGGCTTCCTTGGCGGACATCGAACCGCCGATGACGGCACCCAGTGAGCCGCCGAAGGTGCCACCAATGACGCCGCCGAGCCCGCCGGCATTGTTGTTGGAGAAGGTCACCGAGGGACTCAGGATGTAGTCGGCCGCGACCATCTGGCCCTTGTGCATCTTGGAAGTGCTGCGCAGTTCGCCCGCCGCCGCCAACTCACGCTCCTGCTGCATGTTGCGCATGGCCTTGCCGCGCTCGACGACCACGAAGCAATTCGACTGCTGCAGCAGCAGCTTCAAGACCGGCGTGGTCGGGCCGAGCTGGTGCTGCTGAAGCGAGAAGAACCACGGCTGCGTTTGATCCTCCTCGACTGCGATGGTGCCGAGCGTCGCCGAGCAACGTTCGAGCGACTTGTTGGCGTTCTCGGAGGTCGCGCCGCCCGCCGAGCCGGTGGCAGCCGTCTTGGCCTCCGAGCTACCCACCTCCATCTGAGCACAACCAGCAACCAGCGCGACCGCCGCCGCGCCTAGGAGAAGAGTCTTCATTTCCGTTCCCTTGATTTAGTTAGCATAACGCGCGCCAAATGCGCAACCCCGGGCAATCACCTACACATTCCAATGGCATCGCAGCGAACCCGACAATCCGCCCAACTCTCAATCCGCCACATTCGCCCGCCCCTTGATTTGACAGTTTACCCCAAGTAACCCTAAACGAAGTACGGCAGCTCCTCGTCATGTCGGACTGCCGACACTGGAATATTTCGTTTGCAATTCCCCCCGATACCGTGCATAGTGCCGCCCTGCGATCTTCAAGAAGTGTCATTGTTGTCTGGTTCAGTATCCGCGTCCTGCGGTATTCCTCCCTTCACCACCCTGCCGTCTTGAGCTTCGCCCCATGGGGGCCATCCCCGTTTTCTTTTTTTTCAGGATATTCAAGACATGGCTACAGGTACTGTGAAGTGGTTTAACGATTCCAAGGGTTTCGGATTCATCACGCCGGAAAACGGCGGCGACGATCTCTTCGCCCATTTCTCCGCAATTCAAGGCCAGGGTTTCAAGACCCTCAAGGAAGGCCAGCGCGTCAGTTTCGACGTTACCGCCGGCCCCAAGGGCCAGCAGGCATCGAACATCCGCGGGGTCGACTGATTGACCCTGGCCGGCATGGCAAGACTGCCATGCCGCCGCCTTACAGGGGGTCGCGGACCTGGACTGGACGTTCAGGCCGTTGCCCTACCGGATAAGCCCGGCCGTTGCCGGGCTTTTTCTTTTCCGACATTCCCCGGGAGACGTGGCCATGGCCAAGGAAGAACTTCTCGAAATGAATGGCGTGGTGATGGAAGTCCTGCCCGACTCCCGTTTTCGCGTCACGCTCGACAACGGCCACGATCTGGTGGCCTACACGGCAGGCAAGATGCGCAAGCACCACATCCGCATCCTCGCCGGCGACAAGGTTTCGCTCGAACTTTCCCCCTACGACTTGAGCAAAGGACGCATCACCTTCCGCCATATCGAAGGCCGCTCGCCTGCTTCGCCGCCACGGCGCCGGCACTAATCGGCCTCGTGCCCGGCTATGAAGTGAAATTCCAGCAGGTCGCCGTAGCCGGCGCCGCCAACCTGGAAATTCGCTCCCTGCTCGACCGCCAGCAATACACCGATCCGCTCGGCGAAGCCGAGGCCGCCGGCATCTCCCCCGCGTGCTGGCCGTTGTTCGGCCAACTCTGGCCCTCGGCGCAGAAGCTCGCCGATCTGATGCAAACGTGGGAAATCGGCACCCGCCGCGTGCTGGAGATCGGCTGCGGCCTGGCGCTGGCGAGCCTGGTGCTCCATCGTCGTCGGGGCAATATCACGGCCAGCGACTGCCATCCGCTGACCGAGGCCTTCCTGCACGCCAACCTGCTCCTGAACCACCTGCCGACGCTCAGATACCGCACCGGCAACTGGGGACGCGACAACCCGATGCTGGGCGAGTTCGACCTCATCATCGGCAGCGACGTCCTTTACGAACGCAGCCACCCCGAGCAACTGGCGGCGTTTCTGCAATTGCACGCGGCGCCCTGCGCCGAGGTGCTGATCATCGATCCCAACCGCAGCAACCGCAGTGCTTTCAACGGCTGCATGGCCCTGTTGGGCTTTGCGCTCGGCGAAACCCCCATCGAGGCGCCGCTCCACGACGGCAGCGCCTACCGGGGGCGACTGCTGCACTACCGAAGAGAAGTCCGGGTCGAGCAGTAATCCGGCGCCGCCGATCGACGCCCGGCCGCGGCACGGTCCTTCGATTAGAATCCACCTGTCCTTTTCTCCGGCTCCGGCCATGAGCGGCCCTACCGCAGGAATATTCACGCTGGAAGGCGCATTGATCGCGGCCGCCGCCGAGGCGATCCGCGGCGCCATGATCATCGCTGAAGGTTATGCGGCCGAACGCGAACGCCAGACCGAGTTGCAGGCACACCGCCAGGGCGAGGCCGCCGGTCGGCGCGAGGTTTCGCTGGCGGCACGGCGTGCCATTGCCGAAGAGATCGCCCGCGAGGAGGCCAGGTTGCGTCGGCTGCTTTCGGCGCGCGACCTTCTCGCCTCGCAGCTTGGCGAGCCGGCGGCGGAACCGGTCACGCTACCCGCCCGCCCCGCGGACAACGATCTGTCGGCGCTGGCTCCTTACCTCGAAGCGATACGCACGCAGACCGAAATCCTCTCAGGCATGGTCGGCGACCTGTCCGCTCGCAGCGCCCGGTCCCTGCCCGCCCCCGATCTGGCGGCGTTGATCGCGGCCGCACCGACCATGGCCGAACAACTGGCGGCCTTCGAGGTGCAGGCACGCCTGTCTGGCCAGGTGCCGCCGGCCATCGCCGCCGAGCGTCGCGCCCAAGTGGAGCGCATCCTTGCCCGCGCCGTCATCGCGGCCGATGCCGGGCTACCCGAGGAATTGGAAACCCTGGCCAACGAAATCATGCGCACGCCCTCCACTGAGCGCGCCGAAGCCTTGGCGACGGAGCTGCGCCTGCGCGTCGCCCGACACAACGAGAGCGCCACCGCCGCCAACGCCGCCCTGGTCCTCGAGCAGTCCCTGCGCGACCTCGGTTACGAGGTCGACGGCATAGGCGAAACCCTGTTCGTCGAAGGCGGCATCGCCCATTTCCAGAAACCCGGCTGGCGCGACTACCACGTCCGCCTGCGGGTCGACGCGCTGCGCCGCGCCATCAACTTCAACGTCGTCCGCGCAGGTACGCCTGGCGAGGATCGAAAGCACGAGGATATGCTGGCCGAGGAGCGATGGTGCGCCGGATTCCCGCGCCTGCAGGCGACGCTCACCGCGCGCGGTCTGCGCATCGATGTCACGCGCCAGCTCGGTGCCGGCGAGGTGCCGGTACAGGTCGTCGATGCCGCCCAGTTGCCGCAATTCGCCAGCGAGGAAGACCAACGCCCCGCTACCGCCCTCAGGGAAATGCACAGACCATGACCGACACCACACCCCGCTGGCTCAAGGATCTGCAACGGCTGCTGCCGATCCGCTCGCAATTTGTCGTCTCCGGCAACATTCGCGACAGCATCCTGGTGCCGCTGGCCGAGGGCGGCGCGACGCTGGTGCCGCTGCTGCGCGGACTGTGGGAGCAGCTCAAACGCCTGGGCTACCGCTTCGTGCTGGTCTATGACCCCGCCGACGGGCTACGCGTCTATCCCAACGAGCCGGCGGCGAGCGAACTCGCGCAACGGTTGTTCGACCTCAAGCTACAGGATGGGGTGATGCCGATCGGCCTGGAGTCTCTCGCTGCGCTCATGGAGCGGCTCGCCGGCTGCCGCGACGCGCGCTGTGCGCTCGTTCTCGATTTCGCCTCGCGCATCGCCCGCGCCGCCGATCACCTGGATGCCAACGAGCACCGCTTCTTCGTCGGCGCCGAGAAGCTCTCTCTGACTGCCAATCCGGTGGTGCCGAAGGAAGAAGGGCAGGCCGCCAACGGCTCGCCGCTGTTCAACCCGATCCTCTGGCTGGTAAATCGGCCGCAGGACCTGCCCTCCTGGTTCGCGCTCGATTCCGAACGCATCGCCAGCCTCGTCGTCGGCCGGCCCGATTATGAGCTGCGCGCCGAGGCCGCGGGCCAATTGGCGATGCTGTTTCCCGGTCATGCCGATGCGGCGGAAGCTGCGCGTACCGAGTTCGTCCGCCGCTTCGCCGACAGCACCGACGGCCTGACGCTGACGGCGATGGCCGACGTGGCGCAACTCGCCCGGCGCCAGAACATAGGCCTCACCGCCGTCGAGGATGCGGTGCGCTGCTACAAGGTCGGCGCGCTCGACAACCCGTGGCGCCGCGACTATCTGCGCGACAAGATCCGCCGCGCGCGCGCCACGCTGGAAGACCGCGTCAAGGGCCAGCACCAGGCCACCACCAAGGCGGTGGACATCCTGATGCGCTCGGTGATGGGCCTCACCGGCGCCCAGGCGCGCAGCGGCAGCGGCCGGCCGCGCGGGGTGCTGTTCTTCGCCGGCCCCACGGGCGTCGGCAAGACCGAACTGGCGAAGACGCTGACCCAGTTGATCTTCGGCGACGAGCGCGCCTACATCCGCTTCGACATGAGCGAATTCGCCGAGGAACACACGGGGGCAAGGCTGCTGGGCGCGCCGCCCGGCTACATCGGCTTCGACGCCGGCGGCGAGCTGACCGACGCCGTGCGCGAACGGCCATTCTCGCTGCTGCTGTTCGACGAGATCGAGAAGGCGCACCCGCGCATCCTCGACAAGTTCCTCCAGATCCTCGAAGACGGCCGTCTCACCGACGGCCGCGGCGACACGGCCTACTTCTCGGAAGCCATCATCGTGTTCACCTCCAACCTCGGCATCTACGTCGAGGATGCCAGCGGCCAGCGCGTGCAGAACGTGCGCCCCGGCGATCCCTACGAGGTGGTGGAGGCACGCGTACGCGGCGCCATCGGCGACCACTTCAAGTTTCGCCTGTCGCGGCCCGAGATACTCAACCGCATCGGCGACAACATCGTCGTCTTCAACTTCATCGCCCCGGAAGTCGCGACGCAGATCTTCGACGGCATGCTGAAGAACGTTGTCAAGCGCATGCAGGAAGAACACCATGTCGCACTGGAGATTCCCGTCCCCGTGCGCGAGCGCCTGTTGTCGCTGTGTACCCGCGATCTCTCGAACGGCGGCCGCGGCATCGGCAATGCGCTCGAATCGGTGTTCATCAACCCACTCGCCCGCGCGCTCTTCGTGCTCGACCTCGAAGGCCGCGAACGGGTGACGGTGACGGACGTGGCCGAGCAGGACAAGGTGTTCAGCGTGGTGCTCAACTAGCCGAGAGCTCTCGGCACTTGGGGAGATCATCGTCGATGGCCTGGAAATTCAACCGACCGCCGCCGCTGGAACCGATGTGGCGCGCCTGGGTTACCGCAACCGCCTCGCTTGCCGGGACTTGGCCGATCGCCCACTTCTGGACGAGCAGCCGGAGCGGCGAGCGCCTTGCGCTGCTGTTCATGGGGCCCTTCTATTACATACTGGCATTCGCAATCGTCAGCGTGGTCCTTTCCGTCGTGCTGCCGCGGATCGATGCACCCGGCCCGCGCGTCGCCATCATTGCCGGATTCTTCGCCGTCATGGGGCTCAGCCGTGGCCAGCTCCCGTTGTGGGAGGCCCTTCTGGCCGCGATCCTGGCCCTCCTTCAGTACCTCGAACTGGAACGCCGCGCGAGCGACGAGCGCGATCTGCGCGATCTTCTCTGATACCCGATGCAACTCATGGCAGAACGCATCCGCCCGCCCCGCGACTTTGAGCAGCAGTTCTCCGATCCGCTTTGGCGACGGATCGGCCTCAACTACATCATGGGTGGCTTCACTTCGCTGGTCGAAGGACAACGGAATGGGCATTCCTACATGGTCGCCGACCTTGCGCACACGAGTACCAGCCTGTGGAACGACAGCGGGTACAAAACGACGACGTTCTTCATCATCGTGCTGCCGCGCGGGGCGGCGGGTTGGCGCCTCACCCGACGACCGCGCGGAATGCTGGCGTACGCCGACGCCGGTCACCTCTACCTTGCCAAGGTCGGCAGTCGCCCGCGTGTCGCCAAGTGGCCCGCAATTCTCGATGAAGCCGTCGAGATCGCGAAGTCGTTGCAAGAACTCACCGCTGAAGAAGTGGCCAAGGTGGCGGTCGACGAACCGGTTCCGCATGTCTGGAACAAGGGCTGGACGGTCTTCGTGGTCGTCGTGGCCGGCCTCATTCCGCTTTTCCTGATGGGCATATCCATCAGCGAACTGACCGAGTTTCTGCGCTGGGGTTACATCAAGAGCTGCCGGGGGGCCGACGAATACGCAAGAGTCCTGACCGGAAGGGACGCCTGGATATGGATCGCTGGACTCAGCGCGTCGCTGCCCGGACTAGCTGGCCTGATTTGGGTCTTGGTCCGTTTCTACAATCGCCGCGGATTCCGAACGCGCCTCACCGTCGCCGGCCTGGTGACGATAGCGCTGGCGTGGGGCGGCGGCAAGGTCGCCATTCACGATCCAGTCTGGAAGACTCACCTCGACAGCGGCCAGCAGGTACCCTGCTTTGCGAGGCTCCCGCAGCGACCCGCTGGGCGATGAGAATCGCGGTCAACAAAGCCCACTTTCCGGTGACCGTGCTCGGCCCTGGCCGGCGCATCGGCATCTGGATGCAGGGTTGTTCCATCCACTGCCCGGGGTGCGTGTCACAGGACACCTGGGCGCGCGACCCGGCACGCGAAATGGACGTCGAAGCGCTGCTCGCCTGGTGCCGACGCGTCGCCCCGGATGGCGCCGACGGCGTCACCATCAGCGGCGGCGAACCCTTCGACCAGCCCAAGGGACTGGCCGCCTTGCTGAAGGGCCTGCATCGCTGGCGCAAGACGGCGGGCCGCGAGTGCGACCTCCTCTGCTACAGCGGCTACCCGCTCAGCACGCTGCAACGCAAGCATGGTGAGATCCTGGCCTTGCTCGATGCCATCATTCCCGAGCCCTACGTCGACGGCCTGCCGCTAGCGCACGTCTGGCGAGGCTCGGCCAACCAGCCGCTGGTGCCGCTGTCCGCCCTCGGCGAAGCGCGCTACAACCCGCACCTGGAGGCGCCCGCCGCCGAGGGCAAGCGCATGCAGGTCGCAGTCGACGGCCAGCGCCTATGGTTCATCGGCATTCCCCATCGCGGTGACATGGCGGCGCTGGCCGAACTCTGCCGCAGCCGCGGCCTCACCATGAACGAGGTCTCCTGGCGATGAGCGGGGATTACATCCGCGTCTGTCCGGTTTGCGGCGCCGAGCATGCGCCGACGGTGAACCAGTGCGTTTGCGGCACGCTGTTGATCGGCGTCGACCTCAGCCTGCGCGGCCAGCCGGCGATCGTGCCGACAGAGTCGAAGACGGCACCGGCGGCGCCGTCGATTCCCTGTCCCCATGCCGATTGCGGCGCCCCCAATCCGCCCGGCAGCGCGCAATGCCTCTATTGTGGGCGGTCGCTTGCCGCCGAATCGACACCGATGCCGGCGGCCGGCCTGTACAACCTGCCCACCGCATTGAGCGTCAATTTCGCCATCGAGCGCGTGCTGCCCGCCGGCGGCGCCGAAGCCGAGCTGATGCTGCTCAAGGGCCTCAAGACCGGTGTGCAGGTGATGGCGAAGCTCTACCGCCCAGGTATCGCACCCAAGGGCGAAGTGCTCGAGCAGGTAGGCCGAGTTGCCCATGCGCACGTCGTCAGAACGCTGGCCCATGGCGTTTCCGACGGCGTCGCCTACGAGGTCATGGAGTACTGCACCGGCGGCTCGCTGCGCGACCTGATGGGCGACGGCGCGGTGGCCCCTGAGCGGGTGCGCAGCATCCTCGCCGAACTGGCCGAGGCGCTGGCCGCACTGCACGAGTGCCGGGTCGTGCATCGCGATCTGAAGCCCGAGAACGTGCTGGTCCGGCGCCTCGAGCCGCTCGACCTTGTGCTCACCGACTTCGGCATCGCCTCGCTGCAGGACGCGACGCAGCTCTTCACCGGCACCGCGCGTACGGCGCGCTACGCCGCGCCCGAAGCGATGACCGGCATTCTCGACCAGTCGGCAGACTACTGGTCGCTGGGCATGATGCTGGTCGAGATGCTCCTGGGCGAGCACCCATTCGCCGGCCTGTCCGATCCCGTCATCGCGCACCGCCTGGCCACCGGCAGCGTCGACACCGCCGACATTCGCGACCCGAGCTGGCGCCGCCTCTGCCGCGGCCTGCTGCAGCGCGACCCGGCGCGGCGCTGGGGCATCGCCGAGATCCGCCGCTGGCTGGCCGGCGACGACACGCTACCCGAGCCCGAGGATTCCGGAACAACCCTGCTCCACCCTTATCAGGTCGCCGACCAGGAATGCCGCAGCACCACGGAACTCGCCCTGGCCTTCTCCCGCCACTGGGAAGCGGCGCGCAAGGACCTGACGCGCGGCTACTTCGAGGCGTGGGTGCGCGAGCAGTTGAAGGACCACAACCTCGTGCGCTACCTGCACGACCTGAAGGATCGCGGCGGCGACGCCGATTTGCTGCTGTTCGAGCTCATCCGCCATCTCGCGCCGACCATCCCTCTCGCCTGGCGCGGCCAAAGCCTGAGCGAGGACGCCATATTCGCCGCTGCGGCGCGCGCGGCCGAACGGGACAGGGACGCGGCCGAGTGGCTGGAATCGCTGTTCTCCCAGCATGTGCTGGAACTTGTTTCGGCGGACGAGTCGCCGGCACTGGCGAAGCTGGCCCCGCTCTGGAGCGAGGCCTGGAGCGGCTTTGTCGATGCCTGGCGGGCGGCCGACCAGGCGCTCGGCAAGTGGCGGCAGAGTCAGGTAGACAGTGGCGAAGTGGTCGTCGATATCGACACTCTGATGTTCGGGATCGACGGCGGCCTGCGACGCCCAGCGCCGGGACTGATTCACGGCCCGCTGCTGCTGGCGCTTCACCGGCCGGATTACGCGCGCCAATTGCGCACCGCGACGCTGGCCGAGGCCGCCGCCCATTTCGAGCACAGCCCCTGGCTGGAAGACTTGTGCCGCCAAGCGCAGGCCGAGGATCTCCGCGGGGTCGCCGCCCTGGTTGCGGTGCTGCATTTGCTGCCCCAGGCGAAAAAGGCCAGCGAGGACGGCCATCGCCGCATCGCCGCGCGCAAAGAAGAAAGGGCCGATGAACTCGAACGCCTGGTCATGCGCGTCAATGAAACCCTGGCCGGACTCAGGGAAGCGAGCACCGGTCTGGCGATCGTCCAGGGTGCGGAAAGCCGGCAGCGCCTGGTCGTGCGCCTGGAGGAGTTCCTGGCCTTGGGCCGCGAGGCGCGAGCCCTGATCGCCGGCGCCGGCCCGCGCGGCGAGCCGGCCCTGCGCGCGGTGGCGCGCGCCGAACCGCTGGTGCTGGGCATGCGCGACCGCCTTGACGAGTGGGAAAGCGCGCACCGTATCAGTGAGCTCTGGCGCAACGAACATGTCGCCTACGGTGCCAGCTTCGTGTTCTTCGCCTTGCTCGCGTTCGCACCGCGCTGGCTGCTCGCGATCGTCGTCGTGCCCACGGCTTTTGCGGCCTGGCGTCTGTGGATCGCCGTCGACCACCGCGGTGCCATCCGCAGGCTGGCCGCCGGGTTGCCCCCGAGAGTACCGCGAGTCGCGCCGTCATGAGCCAGCCGCCGCTGATCGAGGCCCTGCTCGACCCGCGCCGCTACCCGCATCCGGTAGCGCAGGTCGAGCTGCTGGAAACGCACATCTCCTGGGTGTTGCTAGCCGGAGAGTTCGCCTACAAGCTGAAGAAGCCGGTGACCCTGCCGTTTCTGGACTACGGCACCGTCGAGAACCGTCGGGCCTGTTGCGAGGCCGAACTGCGTCTGAACCGGCGCTACGCGCGCGACCTGTATCTCGATGTGGTCGACTTCGACGGCGAGCCGGCGGTGAAGATGCGCCGCTTCGACGAGGCGGCCCGGCTCGACCACGTGAGCCGGCGCGGCGAACTGACGCCCGCGCACCTGACCGATCTTGCGCGCACGATCGCCGCCTTTCACGCCGCCGCCGAAGCGGCGCCGCAGGATTCATCGTTCGGCACGCCCGAACAGGTGCTGGCCCCTGCGCTGGAGAATTTCGACGAACTCGAGACCCTGATGCCCGGTGACGCGCCGCGTCTCGCCAGGCTCCGCGCCTGGACTGGGAGCGAATTCGAACGCCGCCGCACGACCATCGCCGCGCGCCGGCAGGAAGGCAGGGTGCGCGAATGCCATGGCGATCTGCACCTGGGCAATCTAGTGCTGCTCAACGGCAAACCCACCCCGTTCGACTGCATCGAGTTCAATGATGCGTTCCGCTGGGTCGACGTCGCCAGCGAGCTTGCCTTCACCTATGTCGACCTGCTCGACCATGACAAGCCCGGGCTTGCCTGCTGGCTGCTCAACGAGTGGCTGATCTGGAGCGGCGACTTCTCGGCGCTCTCGGTGTTGCGCTTCTATGCCGTCTATCGGGCCATGGTGCGGGCCAAGGTGGCCGCCATTCGCGGCCAGGTCGGCGAGGCCGCCGAGTATCTGACGATGGGCGAGGACTTGACGAGACCGCCATCACCGCGCCTGACCATCACCTTCGGGCTGTCGGGTTCGGGCAAGACCACGGTATCGGGCGCCCGGCTGCTTGCCGACGGGCACGCGGCGACGATCCGCCTGCGCTCCGACGTGGAACGAAAGCGCCTGTTCGGTCTCGCGCCCGACGCCGAGAGCGGCGGCACAATATACGGTGCCGAAGCAAGCGTCCGCACCTATGGCCGGCTGGCCGAACTGGCCCGCGGTGCGCTTGCCGACGGCTTTTCGGTGATCGTCGACGCCGCATTTCTCAGGCGCGCCGAGCGAAGCGCGTTTCGCGATCTCGCGCAATCGATGGACGTCCCCTACGCCATACTTGCCTGCGAGGCACCGGCGGACGAACTGCGGCGTCGGTTGTCGGCCCGGGCCGGCGATGCCTCGGAGGCCGATGCCGCGGTGCTGAACCAGCAGCTAGGCTGGGTCGAAGTGCTGGAGACAGGCGAAGGAACGATCGAGCGGACCTGACCTCAATCCCGAGCCCGATCCGCCGGGTCGTAGAAGCCGTAGCCATTGCCGCCGGCATTCTTGGCCACGTACATTGCTTCGTCGGCGTGGCGCATCAGCGTTTCCGCTTCGATACCGTCTTTCGGGAAGAGTGCAATTCCGACGCTGGCAAGCACGCTGACCGAGCGACCGGAAATGCTGTAGGGCTGGGTCAAGTCGACAATCAGGCGCTCGACGATGGTCTCGCACTCGCTGAGCTGATCGAGACCGGGCAACAGGAAGACGAACTCGTCCCCGCCCAGGCGCGCCACGGTGTCGCCGGTTCTGACCGCTCGTTGCAAGCGGCGCGCGACTTCGACCAGCAGGCGGTCACCGGCCTCGTGGCCGAAGGCATCGTTAACCTGCTTGAATTCGTCGAGGTCCAGGTAACAGACGGCCAGCACCGTACCGCTGCGGCGAGCCTGGGCGATGGCCTGCTGCAGGCGGTCGGCCAGTAGCAGGCGGTTGGGAATCCCGGTCAGCGCGTCGTAGTGCGCCAGTCGCTCGAGTTGTTTCTCGTTTTCCTTGATCTGCGTGATGTCGGAAAACACGCCCAGGTAGTGGCTGACCGCGCCGCCTTCGCCGCGAACGGCGGAGATCGTCAGCAACTGGACCCGCAAACCGCCGGCGTGATGCCGGTTCCAGATCTCGCCGCGCCAGAAACCGCGCCGCCCGATCGTTTCCCACATGGCGGCGTAGAACTGGCGGCTGTGGTGCCCGGACTTCAGCATCCGCGGCGTCTTGCCGACGACTTCCTCCCGGCTGTAGCCGGTCATCTCGCAGAAGGTGGGATTGACGTCGACGATGTGCTCGCCGGCATCGGTGATGCAGATGCCCTCGCGGGCGTGGCGGAACACGCTGGCCACCAGTTGCAGGCTCTGCTCGGCGCGCCGGCGTTCGCTGACGTCGTACTGGATGCCCTCCCAGAGGATGTCGCCGTTCGACAGCACCGTCGGCGTCGATTCGATGTGCAGCCAGCGGACGCCGTCCTTGTCGTTGCCGACGCGCCCTTCCCACTGGAAGGGGTCCAGGGTTTCCCGGGCTCGCTGATTGCGTTCGCGCATGGACTCGCGGTCATCCGGATGAATCCTTGCCGACGCCGCGTTGGCGTCCCGATAGACCTCTTCGGCGGAAATGCCGACCAACTCGCACCAGCGCGGACTGACATAGTCGAAGCGCTCGCTGCCGTCGGGGCACATGCGGAGTTTGTAAACGCCGACCGGAATGCGCTCGACCAGTTGATTGAATTCCTTCAGGCTGCGCTTGAGCGCCTCGGATGCGCGTCTGTTTTCGGTGATGTCGCGGCCGATGACCACGATGCCCTTGCGCCGACCGTCATCGTGAAACAAGGGCACCTTGATCACATCGAAGACCCGGGTGGTGCCGTCGGGCAGATGAACGACCTCGTCGACCCGGCACGACTGGCCGGCGCGCCAGGCGATCTCATCGGTCAGGTGGCATTGCAGCAGCGCCTTGCGCGCGGCCGGCGGCGCACTTTCGGCCAACTTCTGTTCGTTCTTGCCGTGGCAATCGATGCCTTCCAGGCCGAAGGCGCGCTGGGCACCGATGTTGTACTCCAGCCAGTTGCCGTCGTGATCCTTGAACTGCACCGAGTCGGGAATCGCCTGCAGCAGGCTACGCAACTTCTCTTCGCTTTCCCTGAGCGCACTTTGCTCCCGGTTGAGGCTTTGTTGCAGGCGGTTGAAGCTCTCGACCAGGCGGCCGACCTCGTCCTCGCGCTCGATCGGCAGCGCACGCAGCGGTTCGTTGCCGCGGGTCATGTTGTCGAGCGAAAGCGCAGCTCTCTTCAGGGGCGCCAAGGCCCGGCGCAGGAACAATGCCGCGATGAGACCGACCAGAACGGAAAGTCCGGCCGCGCCCCCGATTGCCAGCCGGTTGAATTCGCGCACCGGCGCAAACGCCTCCGACGTCGGCATCATCGCAACCACCGACCAGCCGGCCGATGGAATCCTGCGCGCCGATGCCAGTTCCTCTATCCCCTCGGCGCTGATGCCGACGTCGGAACCCTCGAAACCCGCGGCAAAACGGTCGAGCAGCCTGTCCATCCCCGGCGCTGGCAAGGGCTTGAGCACGCTGTCAGGCTCGGTGCCGGTAACGATCATGCCGTGGCGCGGGGCGATCACCAGGAAATCGCTGCTGCGGCCCAGCCTTTGCTTGGCGACCAGATCCAGGAAGTTGGAGGCGTCGATGGTAGTAACACCGGCCAGGATGGCGATCAGCCGTCCCTCGCGGTCCTTGACCGGCACCGCCATCACCACCACCGGCCGGTTGGCATGGCGCGCTTTGCCGGGCGGCCCGATTGCCGGCACCAAGTCGCGTGCCACATCGCTGAACGGCGAGAGCCGAAAGTGACTGCTGCGACGTCCGGGCAACGCCGGAAAGTCCGCGAAGGCGCCGCTGAGGTCGGGTCTTACGACGACGAGGCCAAGTTCGAACAGGTCGTAGATCGTCTGTCGTTCGGCCAGGAATCTCTCGAGGCGCAGTTCGTCATTGAGCGGAACCTCCGCCATGCGCAGGGCAATCCGGACCAGGCTGTCGACACGCAGCCTGATCTTGGCATCGATGTCCTCGGCGACATATCCGACCGTGGAGAACTGCTGGCCGGACAACAGTTCCTTCAGCCGTTGCTCCTGCCTGCCGGCAACGAACACCGCCAATGCCGCCAGTCCGGCGAGAATAAGCAGCACGATGGCGAGTGTGACTCGGACCTGGAGACTCTTGGATACACGCGTGGGCATGACAAGGGCAGATCCAGTGTTGGGCGTGAGCAAATGCTATACCCATAGTACGGCCGCGGACAAGTCTGGCTGCGACGACCGGCAAGGGCTAGTTCGGGCGACGCTTACGAGCGCGGCCTTCCGCCAGTTCCCGAAACCCCTTCAGCCGGTGCTGGCTAGAAAGGCACCCCACTCGGCCAGGACGCAATCGGCTTCGGCGCCGAGATCGGGAAATTTTCGCCTTGCTTCTTCCAGAAACCCGTCGCGACAGCAACTCTCGATCTCAAGCGCCAGATCGCGCAGCAGGGGTGCGCCACCGTTGCCGGCAAGACCCTTGATGGTGTGTGCCTCGCGTTCGGCGGTGTCCAGGTCACCGTCAGCGAACCCCGACGACAGCGCCTCGACGCGTTCGGGCAGATCGGTCAGAAGACTCTCCAGCATGGCCACCGCGATGCTGCGGTGGCCCGAGAAATTCCTCAACATTGCATTTGCATCGAACACCGCTCGGTTCCTCGTCCTTGACGTAGCCTGCGCAAGAATACCCCAAGAACCAGCCCACCAGCCATCCGACGGGACAAGGAGCAAGCGCTCGCAGCGGCGAGCACACCCACGGCCGACCGGCCATGTCGGGCTTGCAAAGCCCGGTCAAGGCCGAAATAGAGCCGTCAGTCGCAGCAGTTGCCTACGCTGGGGGTGCAACAGTCGTCGTGTTCGAACACGCAGCAGCAACTGTAGCCGCCATGGTGTTCCGCAAAGGGGTGACCGCCGCAGCCACAGTGGTCGCCGTAGCCGGGCTCATGACCGCTGTAACCCATGCCGCCGAGCAACCGCAAACTGCCTGCCAGCGCCATGTTGATGACATCGATACCAAGCCGCAGCGTCGAGCCGAGCCGGTCTCCGAGGGGGCCGACGGCCAGGGGCGCCGGTTGCACCGTGCCGGGTTGCGGCAACATGCCCCCCCAGCCCTGCGGTGGTTGCGGCAGCGAGAACGAAGGCGGCATCGCCCAGGGCGGCAGGGCCATCATCGGCGGTGGTGAACCGGCGGCGGGTACAGAAGGCGCAGCGTCGTCGCCTTCGGTCGCGGGCGTGGCCGCGCGAGCCTCCTTGAAGCGCCGGAACTCGGCAGCCGCCTTGCTTTCCGCCTTGCCGGCAACCGCTGTTTTGCTTTGCGCCTTGCCGGCGGCCGATGCGCGGGCCGCCTGGCGGGGTTTCCTGGGTTCAGCCATGATGTTCTCCTTGGGGTCCGCCGCTCAGCAACTGAAAACCTCGCACCAACGCACACGGGCGGTGGCATTGATGACGGCCACTATCAACTTGGCGCCGGGCTTGGTGGTGACGATGCCCTCCTTGATCCGGTAGGGTGTGCCTGCGGGCTCCAGCCGTCCCCAGCCCAGGAAGGTCCCTTCGCTGTCCTCGACCAGGATCTCGACCGCGCTCCCTTTGGTCGGATCGTTTGCGATGTATTCGACCGAAAGGTGTACGCAGCAACCGCCACCGATGAAGGCCGTGCCTGCAACGACACCCTTGCGGTTGATGGTGGCCCCTTCCAGGGTGCCAAGATTGGTGGCCAGACTCTCCGCCTTCGCCTTCAGGAGGTTGAGCGCACCTGTCGCAGCACCCGTCGTATCCGTCGTCGTGGCGGTGTCGGAGTTGACCACCAGTTCCTTGGCCTCCTTGCGGCATTCGCGCCGATGGCACATGCAGTGGCTGCGCGGATGGCAGCAACTGTGGCAGAAGCCATGGGGTTCCGGGTGGGGGTGATGGCCCATTATCGGGCCGGCGAACGGCGGCACAAACGGGAATGCCCGTGCGCCGGTGTAAGTGGGACGTTCGGTACAGGACGAATGCACGGTCTTCTCCTTGGGCAATGGCTCAGCAGCAAATCGTTTCGCACCAGCGCAGACGCGCGGTGACCTTGATGTCCTTGACCTCCAGCGTTAGCTTGGTACCCGGCTTGACGACCAGGAACTTCTCCTGGACATGGAAGCCGACGCCGGCGCCGGTATCCGTCCAGGTCGAGCTGGTGCCGTCGGGCTGCACCGCCGTGACGGCGACCGTCGTGTCGGCGGCACCCGCTTCCACCAGATATTCCAGGGTCAGGTGGGCGTCGTCGTGGCCGCCGACCAAGGCGTCGGACTTCTTGTCGCCGTTGGCGTCGATCTGCTCGGGCACGGTCAATTCGTCGCACTCGCATTCGCACTCTTCTTCGCAGCATTCCTGCGCAGGCTGCGGACAATGGACGGGAACATACACGGGATAGAAGATCCAGCCGGGCTGCGGCATGCAGCAGCCGGGCGCTGGCGGCGAACAGTGGTGATGCATGGGCCACATCATGATGCTTCCTCCTTCAGGGCTGCTCGCCCTGTTGCGGTTGCGATGGTTGCGCCGGCTCCGGCGCGGTCAAGTCCTGAGCCACCTTCAAGACCTCCTCGACGACCTTGAAGCCCGTCGTGACGAGCTCGTTCACGGTCGACGACAGCCGAGTCGTGACCTGGTTGTCGATCAAGGTGCTTGCGGTACTGTAGATCAACTGGCCTATCGGCCCCAAGAACGATGCCATAAGACTACTCCTCTCACGATTCACGCGCCCGCCCGGGCAAGCGCTCCGGAAAACTGCCTGTTTGCAAGGTGTACCGCCTTGCTTGCCACCTCCAGGCCCCAACGCGTGTTCGCCAGCGGATCGCGCAGCGCGCCGACGCCGGCGCGCATCAGGCCGATCGCGGTACCGCCGGCCACCCGCAGCGTCCCCGCCGCGACGCCGCCCTGGCTGCGCAGGTAAGCGAGCCAGATACCGGCATGCTTCGGAAACGCGTCATACAGCACGCGCGGCGACAGGATCGAACCCTGGGCCACGACACCACTGAACACGCCGCTGCAGAACGCCTGGAAACGCGGATCGGCGCGCGTCAGCGCGGCAATCTGCGTCAGCAGATTGAGACAGAACTCGCTCAGGTTCGGATTCTTGGCAAAGGCGAGAAACATCTCCGC
Source organism: Rhodocyclaceae bacterium (assembly GCA_041480065.1). Classification (GTDB taxonomy): domain Bacteria; phylum Pseudomonadota; class Gammaproteobacteria; order Burkholderiales; family Rhodocyclaceae; genus Fen-999. Next base: position 26,098 of record JBGOZF010000006.1, on the reverse strand, counting down.
CGTCAGCCAGTCCTGTTCGACCTCTGCCCGCCACAGATCCTCGTAGGCGCTCAATGTCTGCACCGAAAACTCGCCCACCGTCAAGGCATGCGCCGCGGTGTCGGCAGCGAGGAAAGCGCCCTCCATCGCCTTGTGTATGCCGGCGCCGTTCAGCGGATCGGCCTGATTGGCGGCATCGCCGACCAGCATCACGCGATCGGCGACGATGCGGCGCGGCCGGTAGAAGGCCACCGCGCCGCCGGCGACCTTGCCGCAGCGCGTGGCCCGGCGCAGCATGCCCTTGAGGTCGGTCGCGAGGAAGTTGTCGAATGCCTTGTTCAACCCGGACGGCAGCGGAAAGTTATTGTCGAAGGCATAGCCGAGACCAATATTGGCGTAGCCGTCGTCATCGACGAAGGCCCAGCCGTAGCCCGGGAAGTACTCGCGATCGAAATAGACCTTGATGCGGGCGCCCGGACAATCGACGTCGCGGTAATAGGCGCGCAACGACACCGCAGTGGCGCCGTTCTTGAGGCTGTTGCCGATCGCCCGCGACACCACCGAACTGACGCCGTCGGCGCCGATGACGATGCGGCCGCGATATTCGACCGGCTTGCCGTCGCGCATCCCCGATACCCGCACGCAATCCTCATCGACCTCGATGCCGCGGACCGTGGTGTCCGGTTCGAAGCGCGCCCCCTTGGCGACGGCGTTCTTCAGCAGGATATCGTCGAAGCGGCGGCGGTCGAGCAGGACCGCGAAGTCCGGGTAGATCGTGTTGTCGGGAAAACCGGCCGTCAGCAGGTGACGGCCGTTGATGTGGAGATCGCACTCCTTGATGCAGGCGTTGGTCGCCGCCAGCACCTCGTCCACGCAGCCGAGCCGGTCGAGCCAATGAATCGCCTGCGGCGTCAGGCCGTCGCCGCAGACCTTGTCGCGCGGGAAGTCCGACTTGTCGAGCAGCAGCGTCGAAATGCCCTGGCGCGCCAGCAGATTCGCCGCCGTGCTGCCGCCCGGCCCGGCGCCGACGACAATAACGTCGTGCAGAGTCGGGTTCATTGCGGGCGCGGATTTGCGTGTCACGGTCGATTGGCCTTAGAGCGAAGAGACCACCAGCCAGACCGGGATTCTCAGCTCGGTGTCGGAACTGACGATGACCCAACCGCGATAGACGTCGGGCGGCGCCTTCGGCGGCAGCGCGCCTTCGAGTACGAACTTTTCGAAGTCCATCGGCGCAATGGTCTTCTTCGCCGGCTTGACGCTGAAGCCGGCGACGTTGAGCCGGCGGCCGCTGGCATCGCCGACGAATCCCTCCAGGCTGAGAGCAACCTTCTTCGGCGCTTCCATCGAATCGTTGTTGATCGAGAAGCTGACCTTCACCTCGCCGCCCGGCTGCAGCGGCAGGCGGTTGCTGATGCCATAGCTTTCGGCTTCGGGCGCGGCGGCCGCCGATGGCGATGGCGCCATGTCTGGTGACGGCGGCGCCGCTGCGGCCGCCGCCATCGCCGGATCGGCGGTGCCGGCTGCCTGGGTCATGAAACGCTCGAGAATCTGCTGCTGGGCGGCGACACCGACCCGGTTGACCAGCGTAACGCCGAGCCCGAGCCCGGCCTCGGCCAGATCCAACCCCTTCGAGAGCAGGGCGCCCATCTGATCGACGCGGCCGCGCAGCCCACCGGCGGGATCGTCGGCCGCCGCTTCCTGGTGCTGCGCACCGGCGGCCTGCTTCTCGCCTGCCGTCTTGCGTTCCTGTCTGCTGCCCTGTTTTGCTTCGGTCATTTCGTCGTTTCCTCGATGCGGATTCCGGGCTCAGCGCCGGCAGTCGTAACAGCGCGGCTGGCAGTTGTAGCGATAATGGTGATGGACCTGCGGGCAGGCGCCGCAGCTTTCGCCGTGGCAACCGTGGCTCCGCGGATCGCCCCAAACGAATCCTTCGACCAGCCGGCGCAGGCCATGGGCGCCGCCGAACACGGCCGAGACGCCCAGGCCAACGAGGCTGCGCCCGATCGCGGGGACGAGTTCGATGCGCACGCGGTTCATGTCCTTATCCTCCGTTGCCGACGCGGCCGGCGCCGGAAAGACTGAAACTGAATTGCGGCGCCGCCACCGATAACCCGCCGCGCGGCGCACCTCTGGCCGGCGCGGGACCGGCGCAGAGCGGCGGCTCGGGCCGAACTACCGCCTCGGCACCGGTCTCGCGGCAGCGGTTGGGAATCGCCGGATTGCCGACCGCCGCGACGTCCGGGAAGCTGCGCTCATGGTTGTGCGACTGCTCGCGCCGCGCCTTCTCGCGCGGCACCAGGCGGCTGCTGCCGTGGATGTCGAAGCGCATGATCTCGAAGCCGAGCAGGCGGGTATGGATGGTGTATTCGGAAGGCAGTTCGAATTCCTGGTGCAGGCCGATCGCCAGCGGCGGCATGCGGCGGATATTCAAGTCCATCGTCGGCATGCGCGCCATCGATAGATTGACCATCGGCAGGCGGGTGACGTTCAAGGTGTCGACGTTGATCGGGTCGAGATTGCGCACGCTGTCGACCCGGAGCGACTCGACCGTCAGCGGGTCGATATTGTTCAGTTCCTTGATATGGACCGCCGCCGGCGCGATCTTCTCGACTCTCTTGATCGTCTCGATGGTGACCGGCGCGATGTTCTGGACCGACGCGATATTGACCGGGTCGATGCCGGCAACCTTGTTGATATCGATGCTTAGGTCGGACATGGCGTTTCTCCGTTGCTCCGGCCTATTGAAGACCGGGCCAGACGTAATTGAGCAGCACGATCCTGGCTTCGTCGTAGACCGTCGTTGCGCCGATATACCCGCGAACCGTGACCAACTGGTGGTCGGCGCCGGAATTCGGTGCCCGGTAGAGGCCATTGGCGTCGATCGCGCCGGCACCGATATGGACCTGCCAGGCCACCGTCTGGATACTGCTGTTCCAGATCGCCGCCTGAAACAACTGGATCTTGTTGCTGTCGTCGATGTAGTTGTTGTGGATGTTAGACCCCGGATCGTGATAGTAAAGATTGGCCCGCTTCGGCCAGATCTCGATGCGCGGTTCCGGAGCCGGCAGCGGACCCAGGCCGATCAGGGTGATCCAGGCGTAGGCCTTGCGCAGCGGATCCTCGACCGAGGTGGCGACGACGACCTCGGTGTGGCCGCTCGTCAGGCTGCCCTTGTCCGGCGCCTGGTAGAGCCCGGTGGCATCGATGGTACCGGCGCCGGGACCGCCGGCGGCGTCATACACCTGCCAACGAACCCCCAGATCGGAATTGAAGACAGTGGCTTCGAAGCGGATCTGCGTATCCATCAGGTCCGTCCAGCGCTCGTCGCCGAAATAGAGTTCGGCGCGCGGCGGCGACACTTCCACCTCGACCTGATGCCGGCAGGTGATGTGGTGGACCACGTCCACGCGACAGCCGGGTTTCACCGTGGATATCCCCAATGCGCGCTCATTCCTCGATCACCGCCTTGATCGCCGCTTCCACCAGCTTGGCCGGCAGCTTGCCGTTGACGTCGACCTCCATGCGGCAGCGCACGACGCCGGCCAGGTCGCAGTCGATGCCTTCCTTGCCGATGACGCCGCCGACCTCGACGCCGAAGGCGCGTACCGTGGCATTGATCTCGTGCAGATGCACGCCGAAGGGCCCGATCGAGGCGGCCACCACGTAGCCGTGATCGGCTTTCAGGAATGGCACGCGCACCCGGATCGGAATCTGCTCGACGTGGGCGCTGATCGGCCCGCTGCTGAGCGCCAGCGATGCCTCGCCGCCGAGTTGGAAATCGAGCGGCGCCGCCTTGACGTCGACCTCGAATTCGGGATTTCCGGAAATGCCCAGATGTGTCGAGAAAGCCATGATCATCCCCCCTCGCCGGCTGCTTTGCCGGAATGGCTGCCTTCGGGATAGACGCGCTTGGCGAGGTCGCTGAACATCGCGTCCACGGTACGGTTAAGCTGCTCGAAGCCGCGCAGCGCGGCATTGATCTCGGTGCAGTTGCGCCCCTCGACCTGGAAGCTCACCATCGGCCCGAGCCGGATCGTCAGCGTGATGTTGGCATCCCCGCCGTGCTCCTCCTCGTGGCCCGCCGCGTCAGGCTTCGTCGGCCGAGTCGGTTTGATCGGCTTTGTCGGCTTCTTTGTCGTGACCATTGGCTTTGTCCTCGCCGTTGCTGTTGTTCAACCTGTCGTCGATGTCGCGGACGGTCTTGATCAGGCCATCCATCGAAGTAAGGAGCGTGGAAAGGAAGTCCTGCTCGCGCCGGTCCAGGCGCTGAAACAGGCCTTCGAACTGGTGGCTCAATTGGTGGCCGTCCTCGCTCTTGCGATATTCCTGGCCGCGCTCGCGCAGCACGCTGCCAAACTGGTCGATAAGCGAGATCAGTCCGAACAGCATGTCGGTGGCTTCAGTGCGATTTTCTGGTTCTTTTTCCATTGGTACCGGCTTGCAGCGTGGGCAGGCTAATCTACGTTCTTCCGGGCCGATGCGCCAGACGCCGTAAAGCGCCAGCCGCGATCGCGCCGGTATCGACCGGCAGCCGCGGCGATGCAGGCGGCCTGCGGCGGCGTCAAACTGAAAGGGCGCCTGCGCTGCATCCTCCAGATTGTCGATGCGCAACAGCGGCTGTTCCTGGCGCAGCCGGCGGTCGCTGTGCAGCGTCTGTATCGTCTGCGCGACGAAGTCGACCAGTGCCGGGCCATTCTTGCCGTCGCCGCTATTCATACACCGCCCACGCCAATCCCGCCTGGCGGCGCTGCTGGCGGTTCTTTTCCACCCGTGTGACGTAATAGCGGGTCAGAAAGGCGATCAGCAGATCGCGGCCGTCGCCCGCCGGCAACTCCCGGTACAGCCGGCCTATATGGGCAAGAAACAGGCGATGCAGCGTCCGCTCGGGCCGCGTCACCTGGTTCATGAAGGTGACCCGGCGATCAGTCAGATCGGCGAAGCTGTCGCCATGATCGTCGATGTACATCACCAGCGCGCCGGCGGCAAAAAGCGTGCTCAGGCGCTCGAGTGGAAGCTGCGGCACCAGAAAAGCGCACAGCACCAGGATGGCATGGCCGCTGCGATTGCGCGCACAGACCTTGAGGCTGGCGAGGCGGCCGGGCGCTGCTGCAGCGCCACATTCCGACCGCATCGCCACGTCCTCGGCCTGGGCCCGATGCAGGAGCGCGACGGCCTGGCGGGCGACCGGATCGAGGATGTCGCGCTCGGTGAACAGGCGGGCGACGATGGCGTAGAACAGGCGCTCACGATCCGTCCTCAACTCGAACCAGCCGGTCGCCAGCAACTCGCCGAAACGGCCGACGTAGTCCAGCGCCACGTCCTCGCCGAAGTCGTCGAGAAAGCTGTCGGCGACAAAACAACAGCCGCCGTACAGGCCGGCAATCATCTGTCGGCGCCGGTCGTAAGCGGCGCCGAGTATCTCCGTGCAGGCGTTGCCGACCACCATCATCTTGGTCGACAGCTCGATCATCTTGCGGTATTCGATGGCGTCATCCGCCAGCATGGCGGGATAATGGCCGAGCACCAGCGGGTAGAGTATTTCGCGGGCGCTGTCGCGATAGCGTGCGATCAGCATCCCGACCCGCTCACGGGCAGCCGCGTTCGGTTGCCAAGGCGCATTCGCCAGATCCATTGACACCATCCTGTCGAAGTTGAGGCGGCTTCCGCGGACGCCGGCGGCCGTGCAGTCGCGGACGCGGAAGTTAGGGCTATGCCTTTAGTATTGTTATGCACCCTGAGAACGACATACAACGCAAGTCCATGCTACCTGCGGAATATTTCAATGTAAACCGTCGGCATTCGGCGTCGCACGAAATCCGCGCCGACTCCCGCTGCGCAGGGGCCGAGCCGGGTGGCGGAGCAAAACTCGCGTCAAGTTGCGCCCGGCGCAATGCTGAACAGCGCCGAAAGCACCTCGCGCGCCTTGGCGACGTTCATGCGGCCGGCGTCGAGCCACAGGAAGCGGCCGGGCGGCGCCGTACCGATATCGGCTTCGGCGGTCCCGCGGTCGGTTCGGCCGTCGTAGAGCACGACCACGCGGCGCAGATTCGCCGCCTTGGCCAGCACGCCCAGTTCGTGCCGGCAACCGCGGTTCTGCGCCTGGAAGCCGCGCAGGTCCATCAACACCACGTCGCAGCGATTCACCAGCGCCGTCAGCGCCGCCTGCCAGGTGGTGTCGCGGCAATAGCATTCGTTAACGCGATAGCGGCCGTCAGGATCGGGCCTGAGGTCGAACTCGGCCAGGCGCTTGGGCACGTCGCTTTCGCTGTCGATGAAACGCCGGCAGAGTTGGCCGTCGAGGAAGGTGAACAAGTCGTCCGGGTCGAGGGTGCGGCTGACGAGATCGGTGCCGGCGATCAGCAGCGTGTTGCCGGTGAAGCGCCAGCGCTCGATCACCTGGTCGAACAGCGCCCCGACCTGCGCGTCATGCTGAAACACCCGCAGCACCAGCAGATTGGGTGGGTCTTGCGCCGGTGCCCGCCAGACCGTCAGTAGCCACCAGCCGACCGGAATCCACAGCCACGGCAGCAGCAGCGTGAAACCGCCGACGCCGACGCCGGCGAAGGCAGGCACGGCATTGCACATCAGGATGACGAACCAGTAGACGGCGAAGAGATAGCCGAGATCCGAGAAGCGCTTGTTGCGATAGGCGCCGGCCATGACGCGGCCCAGCGCATAGACCGGCCAGGCCAGCACCAGCCAGGGCGCCAGGGCGCAGAACACGATCGTGCCCGTGGCACCGAAGATTCCGACCAGCGGCGCGACGAGATGGTCACCGGCAACGTCGGCACTGAGCGCCTGGAGCGCAAGAATGGAAGCGCTGGAAAGGACCAGCGCCGGCGGCAGCAAATAGGGCGCCACGGCACGGATACGACCGCTGGCGCTGATGATCAGCGTGACGGCGAGCGGCACACCCACCTCCGTGGCCAGCCAGCCGACGACCCCGGGCAGCGATTGCTGGGCGTTGGAACGCAGCATCACCAGCACGATCATGGCCACGATGTAGAGCGCGATACCGGCCAGCACGCGGCTCCAGGGCCAGCGCAAGGCAAGGCCCCAGGCGAGCACCATGGGCCAGGCATAGACCGCTCCGAGCACCAGCAGGCGGCCCATCGAGGCCTCATTGCCCTTGACCTGAAACTGGACGCTCAGGGCGAACCACGACTGGGTCAGCGCCACCAGCAGGCACACCCCGGTCAGCGCCGTCAGCAGCCGCATGGTCACGCGCCGATTCGCCGCGCGGTCCAGTTGCGGCGGGGTCCGCGGCGGTGCCGCCAATACCTCCGCGACGCCGGCGCCGGCGGCAACCGCCGCTGCGCCGCCACGCATCAGAGCAACCATGCGCCGCCGGTAAAGACCGGCCACCACCCAGGCCAGGCTGGCGGCGAGCAATACGCCCAAGATCAGGGCGACGAAGACCTGGCCGCTTTGAATTCCCATCTCAGGTGTCTCCAGGCGCGATCACGCTCTTGAACCTAGAAGAGGCAGTTCTACCGCAAAGGAAAGCAAGTGATTGGCTTTCGTCATGGACTCACCCTGCGGGCGATATGCGATTTGTCCTCGATCTGGCCTTCCTCTGCGTCCTTTGCGCCTTCTGCGGGAAACAAATTGCGGCTTTCAGGTGAATCAAATCAGGCGACTGCCTGCTTCAGCCCCGGCACGTAGATCCAGTGCCCGCTGCCGGGATCGCGAATGTAGCTCAGCAACTGGCGCCGGTTGGCGCCTTGCTCCGGAGCCTTTACCGAAATATGTACCCATCCCGAGTTGGGGCCCTCGCGCGGATCGAAGCATTCGCAGATGATCTGGTCGAAGTCGGCCAGCTTGTCGCTCGCCCATTGCGCAAGTTCCAGCGTGCTCTTGCCGGCAATTTCGACATCGCAGGCGCAGCCCTGGGTGTGCTGGCTGGTGCTGATCCAGCCGGCCGGCTTGCCCTTCAGCGCGCGCTCCGTCGCCTGGCTGCGGAAGACGCTGTTGGGCGTGAAGCTGCCGAACTGGTTGCGCAATACCTGCAGGACATTGCGCGCCAGGTAAACCGCCGCCGCCAACTCCGCATCGCGCGAAAACGAATTGTCGATGCGCAGTCGGCTGGCAACCTCTGACCTGGTGAGTTCGTAGGCTCGGAAGTTCGGAGCGACGAGGTCTTGCGGGTCGAGGCCCTCGAGCTTGAAGCTGGCGAGCGGCGCGGTCGATCGGTCGGTCATGTCGGTATCCTCGGTTCGTCTCAGAGCGCCGCACGGATGGTCTTCGCGGTTGCGGCCGCCGGCAAGGACAACGAATCGGCGAGTTCGGCCACGAAGTCCAGGTGTTCCACCACCGACGCATACTCGCGCGGGCTGGCGCCGCGTTGGGCCGCGGCCCGGTAGAGCGCGACGATCCCGTCCGCCGACTGCTTCGCCGACTTCGATGTTTGCAGCATCATGAGCACCAGTTGGCAGTCGGCTTCGCCGACCGCATCCCAGAAATTCGGGTTTGCCTCGCTGCGGGCCTTGGCAACGGCGGCCATGTGCCGGCATTGCTCGTCGAGAATCCGCCGCCAGTCGTCGCTGCGCGTGCGGTCGAGCGCCGCGACGAACGCCGTGGCGACCGCCCAGTTCGAGAACGGGTAGGGGTTCTCTTTCTTCTCCAGATCGAACGCCTGGTGGTAGTAATTGGCCATATTGACGAGCGCCTCGAGACGCGGCGCCTCGTCGTCGCAAACCCAGGCCAGACGCTTGCAGGCGCTGCCGAGGAGATTGAGCCGCTCGACCGTCGGCGCACGCTGGCAGATCAGGTCCAGTTCCCTGATCGCTTGCTCGATATCGTCGATCAGGCTGCGGCGATCGCTCTCGGCAGCGCCGCCCTTGCCGACGCGCATCTCCTGCCAGCGCTGGCCGGACAGGCGAACCTTGAAGTTGGCGCACTGCTCGACAGCGCGTACCGGGCAATCGCCGCTGCCGGCATGCAATGCCCGCTCCAGCCATTCGCTGCCTTCGGCATAGGCGCCGGTCTCGCCCCAGGCAAAGCCGGCGGCGGCCGCAACGTCGGCGCGCGCGAACCATGCTTCGCGTTGCGCTTCGGGAACGCCCGCCAGCAGATCGGTAATCGTGCCGCGCATGCGCGCGAGCTTCTCTTCGTCGTCGGCTTTCTCCTTGATCTGCATGCGGACCCACTCGCGATGGTTGTCGAGATAAGCCACCAGCTCGGCCGGCGCCTGGTAACTCGGCTGCCACGGCCTCGACGAACCGTCGCCGTGCATGCGGTATGCGGGATCGCCGTAGCACTGGTACGCGCCCCAGGTGTTGACGTCGGGGAAGCGGACCCAGGTATCCTCGCGGGCCGCGCGTACGGCCCTGCCGAAGGTCTCGCCGGCGAGCATATGAGAGTAGAAACTCTCGGCGAACGCGCTCGCGGCACCGTCGTCCACCGCCCACCCTGCAGCCACCACCGCCTTGACGCCCATGTTGATGAACTGTACGCCCAGGTTCGCCGCCAGCGCACTGTACCTGCCGTGTCCTTCGGCCTGCGTCTTGCCGAGATGGCAGCAGTTGATGAACACGAGTTCCGGCACCCAGCGCATCTGCTCGACATCGCCCGGGGTCAGGAAGGTCTTCTTGCCGATGACCATGCCGGATACGCGCACGGGGGGTTTCTGGTTCGCCGGCTGGCCTTGTGCCGGCTGTTCGCCATCGCCCTGGCCGGAATCGGCATCCTCCTTCAGCACGAATTCGTGCTCGCCGTGACCGGCCAGGTGCAGGATGCGCCAGGCATCCCGGTGCAGGCCATCCACGATGTCGTCGGAGTTGCCGTCGATGCAGTCCCTGACGCGGAAACCGCGCCGACCGAGAAGATCGGCGACCTTCTGCGCCTCGTCGCGGGCACCGGGTAAATCGGGGAAGTCGCGCCAGCCGTCGAGATTGGGATTGCCCACCACGTAGGCCGTCGGCGCCGTCCCGTGGACCGGATTGGGCCGGAATCGGGGCGTCTTGAGCTGGCGGACCAGCCCGGCCACCACTGCCGGCGGGCGTCCGCTCTGGCTCCAGCGATCCTCGATCAGTTCCCACGGATAGCGCGCAGAGACGTCGTCCACCAGCAGGATCATGTCCGTCTGTTCCGGCGCCAGTTCCTTGAGCCGATTGGGCAGCAGCATCTCGAACAGGGTCTTGGCCACTTCGGAATTGGTGGCCGGCGAGCGCGACGCCTGGCGTATGAAGCGCTCGGCGAGCCGCAACTGGCCCGTGGCGTGCGTAATCTCGGCGCGGGCCCGATTGGTTGAGGCGATGAAGCGCAGGCCGCCGCCGCCTTTCTCCTCGATGATCTCCAGCCTGTTCCACCAGCCCGGGGCATCGTCATAGCGCACCCGTCGCCAGCCACCCTGGCCATCGTCGACCACACCGCTGTTCCAGGCCACCGAGTTCGCCAACTGGCCGTCCGCCAGGAGTTCCTTCAATGCTTTGGCGGCGGCAAGCGCGGCATCCTGGTAGACGTCGAGGAATTCGATGGTGTCGATCAATACCTTGTCGTTCAGCTCGGCCTTCGCCAACCGCTCATTGGCAGTCACGGCGCCGCGCAGCAGGGCCTCCATGGAATCGCGCACGCTGGTGCCGCCCTGGCCCGAACCCACCAGCAGGCAGGAAACCGCCGCCGAACGCACACCGCCGTTCTTGCCGAAGCGCTCGTCGGGCCACTGGGCGACCTGCAATGCGTAGTGGAGAAGCGCCGAGCACACCGTGGTCTGAAGAACCGTGGTGGACAGATCGCCGACCTGCCCGAGACCGATGACGATGGCACCACTGGGCTTGCCGTCCGGATTCTCGTTGATGAACACGGCATGGCTTCCCGGCTGGCCCGGATACAAGCCAAGCTCCAGGCGCTTGCTCAGGGCATGCTTCAGCCTGTTATCGAGGGCCGCCTCGGCGTTGACGATGACGTCGCCCAGGTAATGTCCGACCATCACCGGATACTTGGCGTAGGCAAGATCGCCATGCACGACGCGGACCTGGACCACCGGTATCGCCGGCCGGTCGAAATCCTCTTCGGCGGCGGGACTGGGGCCGAGGCCCATGCCGCGCAGGCCACGCTGATCGGGAATGCCGTCGGTCGGCGGCAGCGCCGGCATCACGAACCTCTCGGCCTCCACGGTCGCCGCGCGCGCGCCGGCGGGTGGCGCGGCGGGCAGCAGCGTGGTCTTGCCGGTCATCAGCAGGTCGAGGTAACCAGGCAGGGCACGCTTCTGGCTGCACAGGGCGTCGTGCGCCGTATTCTCGACGTACCAGACCGGCACGCCCGGCAAGAAGCCGGAGCTCCAGCTCACCGTGCCATCGCCGCGCCGTGTGCCCAGGAACTCAAGCCGCTTGCGGCCCGTGACGATCGAATTCTCGTAGTCGGCCAACTGATAGTCGATCACCGTCGCGTCCTGGCAGCCGGCCACGTAAACCATGCATCGCGGATCGGCCGGCGCTTGCTTCAGCAATGTCCAGGTGTCGCGCGCCTGGCGCAGCGCCTCCTCGTCGGCCGCCTGCCAGCGGCCCGCGAGCGCATTCTTGAGGTCCTGCCACAGCTTGCGCTGGGCGAACTTCAGACCGCTGTCGTCGAAAGGAAGCAGTTCCAGCAGTCCCGGAAATCCCCTTACCAGGTCGATGATCTCGTCCGTGCCTTGCGTAACGTCGAGCAGGCTCAGTTTCGCCTGGGTCGCGTTGTAGCCGGTGAGCCAGCGCACCGCTTCATAGGAGCCCAGGTTGGGCGTGCCCAGCATCATGAAGCGGCTGTTCGGCAGCGCCTGGACGCGCCGCCACAGCGCCGCACCCTTGCCGCCGTCGGCGATCATGGCGCGCGTGACCAGGCCGCCCATCGAGTGGGCAACGATGTGCACGGGCTGTTTGGTGCGCTCCGCCTCGGGCAGCAGGATTTCGAGCTTGTCGGCCAGCTTGCCCGCTGCATCGCGCACCGACAGCCGCCAGTCGTAGGGGAAGATCTCGACGCGATGGCTGCGGGCAAGGAATTCCAGCAACGGTCCGTAGAAATCGTCGAGCAGGTCGACCGGCTCGACGTCGGCCGCGCCCATGTGGATCTTCTCCAGCCCACCCCACATGAGGTTCCAGTAGTGCAGCCAGACGCCCTTGCCCTGAACGTTCAGGGCGCTGCCCATGGTCCCCGGCAACACCACCGCCAGCGGCCGCGGCGTCGCCGCCGCCCGACTGCGGCGCACCGCCTCGCGCCAGCGCGGCTCTTCCTGTTTCGCTTCCTGCATGGGCTGGAAGCCGCCGTCGCCGCCATCGGGGCGGGTAAGTCCGGCCGCCAGCCAGCGCACGCTCTTGTCATTGGCGAAATAGTTGAAGTGGCTGACGTTGGCGCCCTTGTCGAACAGGAAACGGGCGCCCTTGTCCGGACGTCGCAGCCCGCCGTACATCGAGCCGGTGTTCACCACCAGATCGTGATCGGCACCGTAGAACCAGTCCGTGGCCAGCAGCTTGATCTGGCTCCACAGGCCGTCGCCCTCGATATCGCCGGCGATGACGGAGAGATCGGCGCTCGTCACCAGCGCCGGGTGCTGCAGCAGACGGGTCAGCGCCGAGCCCGGCATCATGGCCTCGAGTCCGGGCAGGGTGCGCGGATCGGTGCGCTCCTTCACCACCGCCAGCATGAAGTCGGCGACGTCGGCAATCAGGCCGTTGCCAGTCAGGTAATCGAGCACGGACAACCAGCGATCGAGTCGTCCCGAGGCCAGCGTGGTGCCGCGTGCAGGGCAGGCCACGCGCACGAAGCGGCCGACCTTGAGTTTGCGGTCGTCGAGTTCCGTCACTAGTTGGGCAAGCGCCTCGCGGTCGGCCTCGTAGGCCTCGTTGCGGTCCTTCTCGGCGCCGGCGTCGAGCGGCGCGAGGTCCAGTTGCTGCGCGATCGTGCGATCGGCGGCAAAGAGCTTCTGCAGCAGCTCGGGCCGCAGTGGGTCGTTGCCGCGGTCGCGCTGGGCAAGGCACAGCAGTTCGCCGACCAGGCCGCCGCGCGAATGGCTGACCATGTGGATTTCGACGCCCTTCGGCAGAAGCTGCACCAATTCCAGCGCATTCCCGATCGGGCTTTGCGTCAGGCTGCGATGCTCCCAGGCAAACATCCGGTCGCCATACTTGTCGGCCAGCGCGCAGCGCGCCGCGGCGCCGGCGGCGCCGCTCCACAGCTTGCCGAAGCTGCCCTCGCAAGACGACGCGGTGCCGTGCAGGAAGACCAGCAGCGGCTTGTCGGCCGCCGGCAGGCGCTGGTTTTCGGCGGTCGGCGCCAACTCCATGGTGTCGCCGAGCGAAAGGCGGTAGAGGCCGGGCGCCCTGCCTTTGAGCATCTTCTTTTCGAACGCCTCGCCGATGCCTTCGGCCACCTTCGCCTTCAGGTCCACGCCGAAGAATTCGAGCACCTTGATGCCCAGGCCGAGCCAGCCGCGCTGGCCGCGGGCGCTGGCTGCCCCGCGTGCCGGCGGCTTGAGCTCGATTTCCCAGGCATCGCCGCCGTCGCGGCGCACCGACCTGCGTCCCCGCTCCCGGATCAGGTCGTCGGCACGCGTCCACAGCACGAAGCCGTTTTCAAGCTCGACTTTCACGACTTCGTCGCCGTGGGCCTCGATCTCGCCGACGCCTGCCTCGCGTGCCGAACCGGGTACCACGCGGCGGGCACTGGTAATGACGGCAGACTCGCCGGTGGCCGGCTGGCTGGCCGTCGCCTGTTCGATGCCACGAATACGGTAACTGCGGGTCATGGTGGGTGTTCCTCGTTTTGATTCGGTTCCTTGGCCAGGCGCAATCTCCGCGGGCGCTTGCTGGCCTTTCGCGCCGGAGGTCGTTGTCCGGCTCGCGCTGGTCGTCGGCTTGAGAGACTTCGTTTTCGGCTTGGTCATGACGCGGTTCCTCCCGGTTCGGGACTGGATCGGCTGATGTGCATACCTGCGGCGGCGGTCGGCATCCGTCAGGCAAAGATCTTCTGCATGCGCGCCGCGGCGCTGCCGACGATCTGCGGGCTCTGCGGGTAGGCGGACGAGGGCAGGTAGTCGGCGATGGCTTTGTGCCAGTCGCCGTAGGTGGCGCTGGCCGACAGACCCTTCAGGGTCTTCAGGGCGTAGTAGGTGAAGGCGCCGTTGGGGCGGCCGCTGATGCGGGCGTCGTAGCTGAAGTTGTTGGGGCCTTCCTTGCAGCCGGACAGCAGCAGGTCGCCCTGCTGCCTGGCCATGGCGCCAACGAAGGGCGACACCACGCTCGGCGTGGCGGCGACGTGGGCAGCCGGCTTGCCGGAGCGGGCGCGCGGCAGTTGCGCTTCCGGCAGCCAGTTGCCCATGGGCATGAAGCGCGGGCGCGGCGCATCGACCTCTGGTTCGCTGGGCGCAGCGCGCGTGACGGTACCGGAGTGGCAACTGTCGGAGATCAACAGCAGCCGCACGCCGGGCTTGCGGGCGGCGAAGATGGCGTGGATCTCGTCGTCGATCAGTGCGGCGCCGTTGGTCTGTATGTCATAGGGGCAGAGGGCCTCGTCGAGGCCGTCGGCCTCGTCGCCGTCCGTGTCGGGCTGGTAGGTGCCGTGGCCGGAGAAGGTGATCACCACGCTGTCGCCGCTCGCGGCACCGCCGATCAGGCCGGTCATCGCAGCGACCATCGCAGCCTTGGTGGCCTGGGCGTCGATCAGGGTGGTGACGGCAAAGCCGCGCCCTTGCAGGGTCTGGGTCCAGTCGTTGGCGTCGTTGACGCAGCCCTGCAAGTCCATGTGGGTGCCGGGATAGTTGTTGATGCCGATGCAGAGCGCTTTCCTGGTCATGGTGGGTCTCCTGCCAAGTTCACCGGAAACTGAAGTTCGGATCGAGCACCGTGGTCTTCATGCGCACGCGGAAGATGGCGTAGGTGAGACCGTGCAGCGGGTTCTTCGTGGTCAGGCTGGCGTAGTTGGCGGGGTCGGCGTCGGCCGGCGCCAGCAGGCCGTGCGTCGGGTAGAACACGGCGTTGGAGCCGGCGATGTCGTTGTAATCACCGTAGCGCGCCAGCACGCAGTAGCCGTTGTTGAGCGAGCCCAGGCGCACGCGCGGGCTGCCGCCGGTGAATTCGTCGTGCGCCTTGCCGGTAAGCGCCAGGCGCATCGGCTTGCTCTTGAACAGCACCTCGGGTTCCTGATCCGCCAGGCGACCGACCAGCTCGTCGATGATGCCGATGGCGGCCTGCGTGACGGCGGGGAAGCCGAGCACCGAGGTCAGTGCGGTGCCGGTACCGCCGCGCAGGAAGCTGAACACGTTCTGCCACCACTTCGGCTCATCGTGCTTGACGACCTCGAAGCTCAAGTTGCCGAGGCCGCCGGGAATCTCGATCGGCCGGTTGCCGAAGGCCTGGTTCATGTCGGCCGACAGGTCCTTGGTCTGCGCCGGCTGGCCGGTGCTGTCGTTGTAGAGCTTGAGCCCGGCAGCGACAGCCCAGAAGGCTGTGTCGAACATGCGATCGGTGGAGCTGGCGTCCTTGCCGAAGTTGATGCGCATGGTGGCGCGGGTGTTCTTGTCGATCCTTTCGTCGGCGCCGACGTGAAACGAGATCAGGTTCAGCTTGGTCAGCACGTCGGGCTCGTCGTCCGACCCCGCCAGCTTGGGCTTCACCGCTTCGGCGTTCAGGATGGCCGGGCCGTCCATGGAGTCGTTGAGCTGGAAGACGACGAACTGGTCCTTCATGTCGTCCGCCGAGGCGGCGACGCCGTCGTCGCGCACGAAGGCGGCGGCGAAGCCGTCTTCCCCTGGCAGCACCGGGCCGCGGGCTCTTGCCCTGCCCTTGCGGAGCGCGGCGCCGGGAACGCCGGTGAGGGTCTGGTGGAGATCGAAGCTGAATACGGACATGTTTCTCTCCTGGAGCTGAGAATCAGAGGGCGGCGATCGCGCCGTCGGCGCGATCAGGTGAGCATTGCGGAGCGCCACACGCGTGTGCCGGCGCAGACCTGAGGATGGAGCGGTGACTTGCCGGACAGGCGGCGGATCGAGTTCAGTGTGAACCACGCGTCATCGACACGGCCGGATCGATTGCTCGGGCCATCGGTGTGGTCGTCGATGCCAGTGCGCAGTGTTCCTGTTGCCATGATGGACTCCTCCCCGGGGCTGGCTTGTATTTGCCATTCATCCGCGCCGCGCCTGTAATCTAGCGGCGCCTGCGGCCGCGGTCAATGATACGTAAGTACTAGGCCGTAATGCCTTTGTCACACAAGGGGAGAAAGGTGTCAGAGCGTCCTGGTGTCGATCCAGTCGACGCGGCCCTTGCGGCGCTTCACTTCCGCGACCAAGTGGGCGGTGCCGCCGGAGCCGTCGCCGCCGCGGCCGTTCCACAGGCAGATGAGTCTCAGCTTGTCGGCACCCCGCGCCAGCGCGCCATAGAGCAGCCAGAGGTTGCAGCGCTCGTAGGGATAGTTCTCGCCACGGCCGCGAGGCGGCGGACCCAGCGCCTCGGGTGCGGCACGCGGAGGCACCGCCAAAGCCGCTCTCGACTCCAGGTAGCGGCGATGCCAGTCCGCACCACCGTTGAGGACCGAGGCCTTGATGAACTCGGGTTCGGCGAAGGGTTGCAGCCAAAACACCTTCACGCCGCGCTGCCGGCAGGCCTCGGTGAACAGCAGGTCGCCGCCACATGCGCCCTGGGTCAGGGCAAGGTCCTCGGGGCTGGCGTGTAGTCCCTCGAGCGCTTCGCCGATTCTTTGCGCCGCCGCCGGCACCTTGTCGGCGGGGAAGCGCGGCGTCGGCCGATTGGGCGCGTCCACCATGTGGCCGCTGAACAGCAGTACCTGCCGCGGCTGCCGGAGTGCGGCATCGCGATCCGGCAGCGCGGCCCATTGCCGGCAGAGCGTCTGCTCGCTCAGACCCTTGGCATTGCCGGTGTCGAGGGAGAGGGCGCGCTCGAGCAGTTCGAGCGCAAAGTCGCATTGCCCGGCCGCGCGCAGCAGCTCCGCGGCGTCGATCCAGGCCCCGGCTCGAAGCTCCATAGACGGTGCCTCGTCGGCAAGCAGCAGCAGATCGCCGACCTCGCCCGTCGCACGGGCGCGATCGGCGTGCTCTCGCCAGGGATCGGGCGTCGTGATGGCGGCTCCGCCGATGCCTCAGCCCCAGGCGCGCCCGCCGAGCCCGGCGACGTAGCCGTTGATGAATTTCGCCCAGGCGTTCTTCTTCGCGAAGTCGAGCTTCGGGTAGAGACTGCAAACCTTCTTCTTCGGGAAGTAGATCGAGGAGCCGTGCGAGTGCGCCATGTTGGCGCCCTTCCAGCCCGATTGCAGCACCATCTGCGCCGTCGCCGCCTTCACCGCCGTACACGCGGCCGTGACATCGGCATTGCCGACCAGCTTGGCCAGGCCGTCGCAGAGGTCGACCAGGTCGACGTAATCGTCATAGGGCGACGTGTACTCCTGCACGCCGGCGCGCACCGACTGAATGGCGCCGAAGAGTTTCGGGTCCTTTATCGCCTTGGCGAGCGCGGCGCCGAGGCTATTCACGGCAGCGGCAACCGCGTCGACCTTGCCAAGATCGGTGGCGGCAAAGGTGACGCCGAAGTTGGCGCCGTAGGAAGCGAGGTACTGGGTGACGGCGACCTTCGACAGATCGGCCGGCGACATGGCCGGGGTCTTGGCCAGTGCCGTCAGAATGCGGTCATAGGGCCAGCCGTTGTTCGGCTCCTCTTCCTGCGAGCCGACGGTATAGGCGGCCGCGCCCTTCACTTGGTAGCCGACCTCGAGCATGCTCATCAGGCAGGCATCGAAGCCGAGGATATCGATCTTGCGCTTGAGCAGCTTCTTGATGTCGAGCATGACGCCCTTCATCTCGGTGTTGTCCAGGTAATCCTTGGCCTGATCGTCAAAGCAGATGGCGCGCGACTGCGCCATCTTGTGGACTGTTGTTCTGAACAGGGCGCGGTGGCCATGGCGGGTGGCAGCCCGGACCTGTGCCAGGGGCACTGCCGCCGCCTGCTTCTTCTTGCGCGCGGGCGCGGCACGGGTCGCTATGCTGCCCTTGGCGTCGAGCGTGTAGCCCTTGTGCACCACGGCCGGCGGCGCCTCGCCGCTGAAATAGTCGCCGGCATACAGGTTGGAATCGTCCCAGCCGGCGCCGTGGTTCCAAAGCACGGCCAGGTAATGCTGGGCCGGATAGGTCTTGATGCCCCAGGTGAGGAAGTCCTTCAGTACGCCCGGATCGCCGGTGTTGGTCTCGCCCAGATCGCCGACCACGTCGGCCGGTAGCGTCGTGCCCTTGCGCAGCAGGTAGCGCTTGGTGGTTCCCTTGTGGCCGGCCCGGTCGAACTGGGCGACTACGTTGATCGCGGCGTTGGAGCCGACCTTCTTCATCTCGAGCAGATCGGTCGCGCCGGCACCGTCGAGGTTGTTGTCGCCGGCCAGGTAGACCATGATGGTCCAACTGGCATTGCCTTTCGCCTTGGCTGGAGCGGCCTTTTTCGTCGCCGCTTTCGTCTTCTTCTTCGTGGTTGTCCGTGCCATCGTGTTCCTCCTCGCGGTTGGTGTGTGGGTAAGGTCTGCCGCCGCCGGCAGACAATACTCTCACAACATATCGATTTGCAATGGTCCGAACGGATGCCGGCGGGTGCCGTGGCCGCTATCGCGTACCGCGTTCCAGCGCGTCGCGAATGCCGGCGGCAAGCACCGAAGAATCCTCGGCGCCGACGATGATCCGGTTGCCCGGCAGTATGAAGGTGGGCACCATGTTGATGCCCATCACTCGCACCTTGCGTTCCTGGTCGAGGACGATGGTCTGGTCGCGATCCGACGCCAGGTACTCCTTCACCTGCACCGGGTCGTAGCCGCACTCGGCAGCGATCGCGACGAGCACGGCCGGGTCGCCGATATGTTCGCCGCGCTGAAACTGGCCGGCGTAGATGCGGTCGATCAGCGCTTCGGCCAGGCCCTGCTCCTGCGCCCAGTGCGCCAGGCGATGCGCCTGCAGTGTATTGGCGCGCAGTCGGATCTTCTCGAACGCGTACTCGACGCCATAGGGCCGCCCCGCCGCCCGCACCCGGTCGAAGATCGCCTCGACCTGGGCGCGACCGCCGAACTTCTGCTCCAGGAAGGGCAGGTAGGGCTCGCCTTCCGGCGGCGTGTCGGGGTTGAGGAAGAACGGCCGCCAGCGCGGCTGAATCTCAAGTTCCGGCAGTTCCCGGCGCACCTGGGCCACCGCCACCCGCAGGCGGCGCGTGCCGATGAAGCACCATGGGCAGACGAAGTCGGAAACGATGTCGATGGCAATGATCATGGCCGTACTCTCCGGTTGGGCGTCTCGATTGTCGCAGCGGGTTCGATTGCCGCCGCGGCGCGGAGTTTCGGCCGTCGATGGCAAGCGAAAGTCCGTGGGGCTTGGTTCTTCAGGCTATCACGGCGGCGGCCCAACAAATACGCGGTGTCGAAGGGAACGTTTTCGGGCCGGCCGTTGTCTGCTGCAAAGGTCCGAGGCTGTGCCGAATACCATGCGGGGGCCGTCAGGTCGCCTGGACACGATTTCAACGATAGGAACAACATGAAGAACTGGTTCAAGGAGAATCGCGGTTTCCTCGTCTTTCTGGTCTGCTTCGGTTTCTTCCGCACCGCCATCGCCGACTGGAATCCGATCCCATCGGGTTCGATGCGGCCGAACCTGCTCGAAGGCGACGTCGTGCTGGTGGACCGACTGGCCTACGATTTCAAGCTGCCCTTGACGGACATCGTCGTCACGCACATTGCCGACCCGAAGCGCGGCGACATCGTCACCTTCTCGTCGCCCAAGGACGGCACCCGGCTGATCAAACGTATCGTTGCCCTGCCCGGCGACGTCGTGCAGATGCGCGACGATGCCCTGTTCGTCAACGGCAAGGCCGCCGACTACAGCGAGCCGGAAATGCTGGCAGAGCCGAGCGAACTGGGCGGCCTTGTCCGGGCCTTGCGCCAGACCGAGACGATCGGCGCCGACCAGCGGCGCGTGCAGTGGCTAGAAGGCGTACCGGCGATGAGAACCTTCGGCCCGCTCACCGTTCCAGCCGACAGCTACCTGATGCTCGGCGACAACCGCGACAACAGCGCCGACTCCCGCTATATCGGGTTCGTACCCCGTAACCTGTTGATCGGACGGGCGCTGTGCATCCTCGTCTCTGCGGACATCAAGGGGAACTGGGCCCCTCGCCTGGATCGTTTCGGCCAGCGACTGCTGTAACGCCATTTGCAGCACCTGCCGCTATTGCCTTGAGCAGGATGTGGGCGCTGAAGGTGGCCCCACCTGATTAGACAGGTCTTGGCTGGAGACAAGTTGAGCCCTGCGGTAGCCCGCGCATCTCCTGGCCCGGTATCTTTCTCCGATTCCGGGTAGTAAGCTCTTCAGCACTCCACCGCCCGCCATTGTGCTTGGGCGGCCTCACCTGCCTCGAGAGGAGGACCATCATGTTCTTTCAATTCGGCGGCATCTTGTTGTTGCTGGCGCTCGCGTTGCTGTCTGCCTCGATCTGGATCTTCCGCGAGTACGAACGCGGCGTGGTGTTCTTTCTGGGGCGCTTCCAGAAGGTGGCCGGGCCGGGCCTGGTGCTCATCATCCCCGCGATCCAGAGGGTCGTGCGCGTGGACCTGCGCACCGTGGTGCTCGAAGTGCCGACGCAGGACGTGATCTCGCGCGACAACGTGTCGGTGAAGGTGAGCGCGGTGATCTACTTCCGCATCATCGATGCGCACAATGCGATCATCGAGGTCGAGAACTACTTCAACGCGACCAGCCAGCTCGCCCAGACCACCCTGCGCTCGGTGCTCGGCAAGCACCAGTTGGACGACATGCTGGCCGAGCGCGAAAAGCTCAACACCGACGTGCAGCAGGCGCTCGACGCGCAGACCAACTCGTGGGGCATCAAGGTCTCCAACGTCGAGATCAAGCAGATCGACCTCACCGAATCGATGATCCGCGCCATTGCCCGCCAGGCCGAAGCGGAACGCGAGCGGCGCGCCAAGGTGATCCACGCCGAGGGCGAATTGCAGGCCGCCGAGAAGCTGTTCCAGGCCGCGTCGATACTGGCGAAGGAGCCGCAGTCGATCCAGTTGCGCTATCTGGAGACGCTGACCGTGATCGGCGCCGACAAGAACACGACCATCATCTTCCCCCTGCCGATGGATCTGGTTTCGCATTTCCTCGCCAATCACAAGCAGGAGTAGCGCCCGCCCTGCTACTCGGCCGACATCTTGATGATCGCCGGCCGGGAATCGCCACCGGACGCCGGCGCCGGCCCATCGGCGCGCGGATGCGCGGCCATGTGCTGCGCCCACCAGCGTTGCAGGTATTCCCGAACCTGCGGAGGATTCTCGATCTGCGGCAAGGAATGCGGATCCGCATCCTTCGACGCTTCCTTCGAATCCGACGCCGCGTGCCTCTGGATGTCCTTGTCTTCCCACTCGGTGATCAAGGTCCTAGCGCGCAGGAAGGCGTCCTCGAACGAATCCGCCGTGGGCAGGGCTTCCTTGAAGTAGGCACGGCCAAAATACGTGAACTCGTTCTCGTCGGCGCAACCGAACGAGCGCCGGTCGTGCCGGGACGCGGTGATGAACAGCGTATGCGGATCCTTGACTTCGTCTATGAAGCCGCCCGCGTAGCACGCGGAAATCACGACGACCTTCCAGCGGATGCCCGACTCTTTGAGCATGGCGCCCAGATCGTGCGCGCTCAGGCCCGGCAGCTCCATGCCGGCCAGGCCCAGGCTGATCTCCTTTTCCTTGGAACCGTGGCTCGTGATGTACAGGAACAGGATATCCCGCTCCTTGTCCATCGCCGCCGCAAGCGCCGCCAGCGCCTTGCGGACGCTGGTGACGGTCGCCAATGCCGCCGTGCCGACGGTGTTTCGGCTGTTCGCCAGCACCAGCGAGTGGCCTTTGGTGTCGAAACTGGTGTCGAATTGCGAGCGGACGAAATCCACTTCGCGGCGGAAGACTTCCTGTGAGCCGTCGCCCGCTATGGCCAGCAGGTACAGGTTGATCGACCCGGGATCGCGCGGAGCCAGCTCGTTGCCGACGCCGCTCAGGAGATTGGCCTGGCTATAGAGCGCCAGTTCGACATTGGCCCTGGTTTGTCGCCTCTCCTCCTCCGCGATCTTCTTGAAGCGTCCGTACTGCCAGACACCGCTGTCCTGGGTACGGCCATCGCTCTGAGCCTTGGCGTATGTCAGTGTTCCTTCGCCGTCGAACTCGCCGTATTGAAACCCGCCCTTATAGACATCGCCGTTGGCCCGATGCAGTTCCCCCTTTCCGTGGGGCATCTTGTTCTTGACCTCGCCCTGATAACGGGAGCCGTCCTTGGCCTGGATGCGCGCAGTTCCGACGAGATCCCAACCCTTGAATTCCCCTTCATAGGTGTTGCCGCTTCCGTCGCTGAATGTCCCCGGACCTTCGGGCATCCAATTGCGAAACCGCCCCTCGTGTTTCATGCCGCCCGGCCAGGTCACCACGCCTTGACCGGTGAACTCGCCGCCGACGAAATCGCCTTCATAGGTGGCGCCTGAAGGATATGCCAGGCGCCCCTTGCCTTCGAACTGGCCGCGCACGAAGTCGCCGGTGTATTTGCGGCCGTCCTTGTTGCTTACTTCGCCCTTGCCCCACATTTCGCCGAGGCGGAATTCCCCGCTGTACTCCTCGGTTGGCCCGACCATGCGGCCTTGCCCGTGATACAGGGATGCCTTGAAGGCACCTTCATAGACGGTGCCGTTGCCGTTGTCGAAGCGCCCCTGCCCATCCATTACAGCATCATGGAAGTCGCCGACATAGGTTGCGCCATAACTCATTGTCAGGCGCCCCTTTCCCGACGGCATTCCCTTCTCGAATTCGCCCTCGTAGATGTCGCCGGCGGGAAAACGCATGCGACCCTTGCCGGAAAACAGCCCATCGTCGAATTCGCCTTCGTAGTAGGCACCGTTGGTCCATTCCACCCGCCCTTGGCCCTGCCGTTTTCCGGAGACCATGGGACCGACATAGCGGCCGCCATCCGCAGTAACGACGACACGCCCGTCGTCATCCGCAATCGCGGACAACGGCTGTGCAGTCCAGACTCCGCCTAGACAAAGACAGGCAACCGCCAGAACCGAACGACGCATTGAACTCTCCTCGCTTCCCGTAACGCAACGACGGGGCCGTTCTCCTCCGCATGCCGAGCCGCAGTTCGAACGCCGGACACCGGGACGGAATTCCCATTTCGCATGGTGCCCCAAGCCGGGCCGGATCGCAACCGCAGTCGGCCGTTTGGGCCGCATTCCGGCTCGGCGAAGGCGCCCGGCGCGCTACAGACTGATCCCCAGATACATCCAGATGAGTTGGATCGCCTCGGGGCTGTCCCACTCCTTCGCGCCGTAGAACTTGGCGAGCACGCGGCCCTGGGCGTCGATCAACAGGGTGAGGGGAAGCTTGTCGGCGCCGAGCATGTTTTCCATGAACAGCCGGCTGTCGATGAAATTGCGGAAGGTGACCCCGGATGTGCGCAGCGCCACTTCGGCCGGCTCGACGTAGTCGTCGGTGGAGATGCCGATGACGGTGAGGCGCTTGCAGCCGTGGCGCCGGGACAGCCGTTCCAGCGAGCCCATCTCCTCGCGGCAGGGGCCACACCAACTGGCCCAGACGTTGATGATCAGCGGCTTGCCGCGGAATTCCGACAGCTTTCGGGAAGGCCCGGCAAGCCCGTGCAATTGGGCCTCGCGAAGCACGCCGCCGACTTCGACCTCGCCGGGGGTCTTGGCGCAGGCGGGCCCGCCGGCTGCGGCCAGGCAGAGGAGAACAGCGCAGAGAATGGTCTTCATGCCTTCGAGTCTACCAGCCGGCCGGCGTCGCCGGCGGCATCGCGCCAGGCGATAATGCGGCGCAGAACGCGAATGAAGGAGGAACGCCGCCGTGGCACAGCCGAACCACCCCTGCCCCTGCGGCAGCAAGAGCGCTTACGCCGGGTGCTGCGGCCGCTACCTGGATGGCGGCGAAATCGCGCCCAGTGCCGAGGCGCTGATGCGCTCGCGCTACACGGCCTACGTGCTGCTGCGCGAGCCCTACCTGCTGGCGAGCTGGCACGCCTCCACGCGCCCGGTCTCGCTGGACCTGGCCGAAGGTGCCGCTGCCAAGTGGCTGGGGCTGGAAGTGAGACGCCACGAACGGCAGGACGATGAGCACGCCATCGTCGAGTTCGTGGCGCGCTACGAGGTGAATGGCCGCGCCCACCGGCTGCACGAGGTCAGCCGCTTCGTGCGCGAAGACGGCTGCTGGCTCTACGTCGACGGCGACGTGTCCTAGTCGGACACGGCCTGCGCGCCGACGATGGTGATGCCCGCCCAGCCGACGCTGGCCGCCTCGACTGTCAGTTCGCCGAGCAGCGAGAGTTCTTCGTGCGGATGCTCAAGCACCTTGATCGTGGCGTCGGCGGCGTGCCACTCCGAGGCCACCTTGTCCCGGATCTCGGGCAGCAGCCACTTCAGCTCGGGGCCGCTGCCCGGCTGCGTGAGGTCGGGCCAGCCGACGGTGCCTATCGTCTTGTTGGCAAGGAAACCCAGCGGCGCGGCGGGCTTGCCGGTGAGCGTCAGCACAGCCTCGACCAGCCGGCGATCCTTCACGCTCAGCGTCGCCCCCAACCGGCTGCCGGCCACGAGCGGCGCCGCGGCGGGATGCGCGAGCGGCAGGCTTCGCGTCATGTGGGTGGTGCCGAACTTCTTCGGCCAGCCTTGCAGCAGGCCGCGGATCAGCGAGATGTCCTGGTCGACCCAGATGAAGGGGCAGAAGTTGAAGAGCTTGCCGTCGCCGCGTTCGATCTCGACGACGAGGATGGTTTCGCGGTATTGCGCATAGACCGGGTCGAGCAGTTCGCTGCCGTCGGTGGTCGCCTGCCAGTCGGCGAAATGCAGGCAGCCCTTGCCGGTCGGGCGCCCCAGCGCTGCGGACACGAATTCGGCGCCGCGCCGGGTGTCGTAGCCGAAGGCGACGTTGATCAGCCAGCCGGCGTAGTGCCAGGGCGGCGGCGGCACCATAGCCGACCGACCGCTGGCCGTGAATGGCGGCGTGAAACTCCTGAATGGCGAACTCATATTGACCTCCTCGCGAAAGAGGCGATATTAAACGCCGAGGCGACCGCCGTCCGGCAAAGGGTCTATGATCGAAAGCGATCCGGAAGGATCCGGGTCGCCACAACATCAACAACCGAGGAGACTTGCCATGGCCAAGAAGTCAGTGCGGAAACCCGAAGAAGCCGTCTACAAGATCGTCGAGGTGGTCGGCTCCAGCCCGACCTCATGGGAAGCCGCCGCCCGCGCCGCCGTCGAGGCTGCCGCCAAGACCTTGCGCGACCTGCGCATCGCCGAAATCACCAAGCTCGACATGAAGATCAGCGACGGCAAGGTGGTGGCCTACCGGGCGCGGGTGTCGCTGTCGTTCAAGTACGCCGGCTGATCGGGCGCTCAGCGTATCTCGAGGCTGACGCGGTCCACCCGGTAGCCGCGCCGGGCCATCAGCACGGGCAGGCCCAGCGGCCCGAACATATGCAGGCTGCCGACGGCGGCGAACACCTGTTTGCCGGCGCCGTGCAGCGCATCGATGCCGTCGGCCAGGCCCGGATTGCGATCGTCGAGCGCGCGTTTCATGGCGTCGCGCTCGACCTGGGTGTTCAGGCATTCGCACCAATCCTCATAGTGCGTCATGCCTTCGTAGTCCGCGTCGGCCCAGATGCCGGCAAAGCGGCTCATCATCCT
Source organism: Rhodocyclaceae bacterium (assembly GCA_041480065.1). GTDB lineage: Bacteria > Pseudomonadota > Gammaproteobacteria > Burkholderiales > Rhodocyclaceae > Fen-999. Next base: position 440 of record JBGOZF010000006.1, on the reverse strand, counting down.
GCGCACACGGCCTGCTTCCAGATCGTCGAGCGCGCCTTCGACGAAAGACTTCGCTTCCGGCGCATCCCGCATATGCAGCACCCTCAGTTGCGCGTCGGGCGTCTCGAGCGAGACTACGTTCTTCTTGGCGGCATGTCCCGCCGCCGCCAGAATGATGTCGGTACCGAAGGAAACGTCGAGGCCATCCCAACGTCCGGCCGTCAATGTCAGAGTCATGATCTGCATCTCGGGCGACAGCTTGACGACGGAATCGTAGGGAACGCATGCCGCTTCCGCCTGCCGCCGAACCCGCCTTGCCAACGGCCCGGCCAGCGGGGTGTTCGGCAGCGCCGCCAGACCCTTGGCCATCCCGGCTTGAACCTCCGCGTCCAGGAGATCGAGTTCGAGGGCCACGGTATCCGTTGCGGCCAGCGCCTGCATCACCGTCGGGCCTGGCACGG